>NZ_OY775906.1:682757-1325514 GCF_963675065.1 uncultured Draconibacterium sp.
AAAAACGGTTTGCTTGGGCAAATATAGGATTTTAACTAAACAGAACGCTGATGACGCAGATTAATGTGATTCTCGCAGGTAAATTTCAGCGAAATCAATGTCATCAGTGTTCAAAGTTTTCAAAAACGACAAGATTATCTAGAGATATAACAACCTACCCAATTCGCCCATGGCTTCGGTGGCCTTCATTTCCAGGAAGATATCAGTAACCGTATCGGTGAAATGCGATGGTTTTATATTAATCTCGATGATTTTTGCGCCATTCTTTTTAGCCACCACCGGGATTTCGGCAGCCGGTAAAACTTCGGCGTTTGTACCAATTATCAGAAGGACATCGGCTTTTGCGGCTTCTTCGAACGAACGTTTTTTTGCAAATGCCGGAATGGGTTCGTTAAAGAAAACCATATCGGGTTTTAAAATGCCTTTACAAACAAAACAAGTGGGAGGGAGGTAATTCAGGTCGGCAAAACTCATGTCGTATTCCGAGCTGCATTCGGTACAAATTAACTGTTTGTATGTGCCGTGAAGTTCGTAAACATACTTACTGCCGGCTTTTTGATGAAGATGATCGATGTTTTGTGTGATAACAGTTTCAACAAAACTGCGCTCTTCCATTTTTGCCAGCATAATATGCGCAATATTCGGTTCGGCATCCCCCAAACTGTCGTAAAATATCTCCTTTATTTTTTTCCACGATTGAAGTGGTTTTTTCTGAAAATATTCAATTTCAAGAAAAATAGGGTGAGTGGTATTCCAAAGTCCATTTTCGCCCCGGAAAGGCGGGATTCCACTTTCAACAGAAATCCCTGCACCGGTAAACGCCACGGCATATCTCGATTTTCGGATAAGGTGTGAAGCCTGCCATAGTTTATCGACCAGTGATTTTGTTAGTTTAGTAGAACTCATAGAATTTAATCCGTACTATTCATTCAAATACCCAATTCTTTCTAAACGACGTAAGTTTCGTACCCATTTTTTGAGTTTCAAAAAATGGACTCAACTAAGTCGGGATTAACCCGGACAACATGACTATAAATATAATCAAATGAATTATCCGTGTTAAAACTCCCGGAAACGTTGTTGTTTACCGGGAGATAACAATATTTATACGAAAAGGTTTTTATTCTTGTTCAAGGTCCTTATTTACGGAAACGGTGGTGTCTTCGTTAAAGCGGATCTTAAAATTCAATTTCCGGAAAACAGAGATCATTGGTTTATTGTCGCGAGTGGTTTCGGCCGCCAGCTTCTTAATATCGCGCGCTTTGGCAATCTCAAGGCAGTAGCTGGTCAATGTAAATCCAAGTTCTTTCTTTTGCCACTTGTCGGTAATTAATACGGCGTATTCCATAACTTCCACATCGGGGTCAGCAATCAAACGTCCTACACCAATCAGCTCTTTATTTCCATCTTCTTTTTCATGTTCGGCAACAATGGCAATTTCGCGGTCGTAATCAATAAAACAGAACTGCGAAGCCACTTCGTGTGAATCGAAATAAAAGTCGTAACGGAAACGATGGTAGATGGACTCTTTTGAACAACTTCCCAGTAATTCAAGCCACATGGGCTCGTCTTCGGGCCTGATAGGGCGAAGTGTAATTGGTGTTCCATCGCGTAAAGTCGCTTCCTTAATGAGGCTTTCCGGGTAAGGGCGCATTATCAGGTGCGAGTATTCTTTTACCGGATTAGTCAACAATTCTTCATCAACAACAATCCTGGCATCAAGTGCAATTACATCATTTGGCGTAACAATGAGGGGATTTATATCCAGTTCTTCAATTTCTGGATAATCTGCAGCCAGGTACGACATGCGAATGAGTACCTCAATCAATTTATCGATGTTTTTAGGTGCGTCGCCGCGCCAGCCTTTCAATAGCGGATAAAGTTTTAGCGACTTAAGCATTTGACGAGCCAGGTGCTCGTTTAAAGGAGGGAACTCTAAACGCTGATCTTTAAACAATTCGGCGGTTGTGCCACCCATTCCAACTAACATTACTGTTCCAAAAATCGGGTCTTTTTTCGTTCCGACAATCAGTTCGATACCGTCTCTCGTATCCACCATTTTTTGTACGGTAATACCTTCGATCTTGGCCTCAGGGCGTTTTTCAGCTGCCATTTTTACCATGTTCCGGAAAGTGGCCCGCACCATCTCTTCGTTCTCAATATTCAGTGCCACGCCTCCTACGTCCGATTTATGAATGATATCAGGCGAGTATATTTTAAGCACTACCGGATAACCTTTTTCTTCGGCAATTTTTACCGCTTCATCTTCAGTAGCCGCCGGAGTTGGGTGGGTAGTATCAATACCGTAATCGTTCACCAGCATTTTCGAATCGTCCTCGTTCAAAACCTTTGCTTTTGGGAATACCTGAGTAAGGTATTTTTGGCGAAGTACGTTGCGGTCGTACTGGAACGAAACCGGAACTTCGCGTGGCGTTTCGTATAATATTTGCTGATTTTCGGAATAATCAGAGAGTGTCATAAATGCCCGGATTGCTTGCTCTGGTGCCGGGTAATTCGATATTCCGTTTTGATTCAGGATTTGAATGCCATCGTGCATTGCAGCCCCTCCCAACCAAGATGTCATAATTGATTTTGTTGTATTTTTCGACATATTGGCAATTGCCTGTGCCGTGGCTGTTGGATTGGTCATGGCCTGAGGCGTGAGCAGAACCAACACTGCATCAACTTCTTTATCTTCCAAAACTATTTCTGCAGCTCTGGCAAATCGTTCAGGAGTGGCATCTCCCAAAACATCAACCGGATTACCGTGCGACCAAAATGAGGGTAGGTAATCGTTTAATTTCTGCATGGTTTCTTCCGACAGTTTTACCAGGCTTCCACCCATTGAAAGCAGCGAATCGGTAGCCATTACACCCGGACCACCGGCATTTGTAACAATTGCCAGCCGGTTACCTTTAGGAATACGTTTACGGCCTACCAGATCGGTAAAATCGAAGATGTTTCCAAATTCGAAAACCCTTGCCAAACCTGCTCTGCGGAATACTGCATCGTAAACCGAATCTTCAGAGGCCATTGCTCCGGTGTGCGAAGCTGCGGCTGCAGCTGATTCCGGAAAGCGACCTGATTTATAAACGATAATCGGTTTTTCGCGCGAAAATGCCCGGGCTGCCGACATAAATGTGCGGGCGTTTACAATCGATTCCACGTAAAGCACAATGGATTTGGTATTCGGATCCTGTCCAAAATAATCGATCAGATCGCCAAAACTTACGTCCATGGAATTACCAATTGAAACGAAGTTGGAAAAGCCGATATTGGACTCGTATGCCCAGTCGAGAACAGAAGTACAAAGGGCTCCCGATTGTGAAATAAATGCAACGTGTCCTTTTTTGGGCATAGCCGAGGCAAAGCTTACATTCATGTTTAACCCGGGTACTAAAATACCCAGGCAGTTGGGACCAACGATTCGCATGTCAGGGAATTTTGCTTTTTCAGCTTTTACCTGTTCTTCCAGCTTTTTTCCTACATCACCGGCCTCTTTAAAACCGGCCGACATGATAATTACTCCGTGAATACCGGCCTCGCCGCAGTCTTGTACCAATTGCGGAACAGTCTCTGCTGCTGTCATAATAACAGCCAGATCGGGAGTTTTGGGCAGACTTTTTACATCGGGGTAGCAAGGAATTCCCAGAACAGCTTCGCGCCGAGGATTTACCGGATATACAACACCATTAAAACCTCCTCCAACTAAATTTCGTAAGGTGATTCCTCCAACACTGTCGGGATTATTTGATACTCCAACCAGAGCAATTCGTTTTGGTCGAAAAATACTATCGAGTTTTTTTATAGCCATGTTTTTTAGTTTTTTGGTTTATTTCGGGCATCAGCATTTGGTTGTTTCTTAAAGCTGGCTGAAATAGGTTATAAATTTCATGAAAAAATACCAAGTTCTAAAATGTTTAAGAAACCGGTGTTTAGCTACAAGGAGAGTGTAATAGTAATTGAATTAGTTAGTTACAGCTTTTGTGTGTGAAAGGCCGCGATAAACTATGCTGTAAAACAATAAGAAAATGCCGTGTTATATAGCATACAACGGCTAAAACCAGTGTTTGTGAACAAAAAAGCGCCATTTCTGACGCTTTTTCTGATTCACTATTTTGGTGGTTTTGTGAGCAAAATGATAATACTACCAATTAAACAGGCAACCCCGGCAATTATAAAAGGAGCCATCCAAACGATGGGGCCGGATGATGCGGTTGCCGAATCTTTAAAATGACCGGCAAGTTGTGGGCCTGCAATTCCTGCAATTCCATATGCGGTAAACATCCATCCATAGTTTTTACCAACGGTGTTATTTCCAAAAAAGTCGGCAGTAATAGCCGGAAAAAGCGCGAAGTTTCCTCCAAAGTTGAAGCCGATTATACATGCACAAGCAATAAATCCGGCAGTTACTCCCATTCGAATAAAAACATGATAGATCATCAGCATAATAACACCTTGAAAAAGTGTCATAAAAAATATGGCTCTTTTCCGTCCCAGTTTATCCGAAACCATTCCCCAAACAATTCGTCCCAATCCGTTAAATATGGCATACCATGCCATGGCAGTTCCGGTAATTACTCCGGCGTTTGTAACTCCGTTATATTTCAGGGCATCGATTCCAAACAATTTTATACAATAAATTACCATTAATCCGGCGAGGGCGGAGAATATAAACACCACCCAAATGGCATAAAATTGTTTTGTGCGAAGCATGTGGCTGGAATCAAATTCAACGCCACCCGTTGATTTTGCAGTGTGGTTTACCGGTGGTTCATAACCTTCGGGTTTGTACCCTTCTGGTGGATTAACCATTACCAATGAGCCTAAAACTACCATTGCAGCGAACACGATTCCATAGATTACAAATACACTTTGAACGCTGGGCAAACCAAAAGCACTGCTGGTATTTAACAGGCCGCCAAACCACGAGCCTGCCAGCTTTACCCAAATGGTTGCGCCAAAGCCAAATCCAGCTACGGCCAACCCGGTTATCAATCCTTTTTTATCGGGGAACCATTTTACTCCAACAGCAATAGGAACAACATAAGCGAGTCCGATTCCTGCACCGCCCAAAACACCTATAAACAGCAATTGTGCAAGAAATGAACTTCCAAATATTCCACCTAAAATATATCCGGCACCTAAAACCAGACCGCCGGTTAATGCAACGATTGTTGGCCCTGATTTGGCTTGCCACTTACCGGCAAATACCATCACCACGGCAAATGTAGCCAGCCCAATTGAAAATACCCAGGCGGTTTGTGTGGCAGAGAAGCCATAATCGCCATTGGGATCGGTTAATAATGCAGTAAATACCGACCAGGCATAAATAGCGCCAAGAGCTAATTGAATAAGTATTGCTCCAATCACTACTATCCATCGGTTAGTAATTTTTAGTTCTTTCATTTTTTTTGGTTTACATCATTTGATTTTTGGAGAACAAGCAATAAATACTAAAATGCTTTGCTTGAGAATGAGCATTTTATTACGAGTCAGGTTGATTCTACCATTTTATTAAAGGTTGATTTAAAAGAAAACAGACACCTCCGGAAGAAGATGTCTGTTTATTTGCGGTTATCGTTTTACTTCAACTTTTGCTCCGTCGATAATTTGATCTACAACACCAGGGTCGAGTAATGTTGATGTATCGCCAAGGTTGGTAGCATCGCCTTCTCCGATTTTACGCAGAATGCGTCGCATAATTTTCCCGGACCTTGTTTTTGGCAAACCGCTTACAATCTGAATCTTATCGGGCTTGGCAATTGGCCCGATGAATTTATTTACAGTGGCCTTTATTTCTGATTCAATATTATCCAGTTCAGCATCGGTCATATCTTCGCAAATAACATAAGCATAAATACCGGCTCCTTTAATGTCGTGCGGATAACCAACTACAGCCGATTCAACAACTTTTGGGTGTTGATTTATAGCGTCTTCCACTTCGGCAGTACCAATCCGGTGCCCCGAAACATTGATAACATCATCAATACGACCGATTATGCGGTAGTAGCCCTCTTCATCGCGCTTGGCACCATCTCCCGTGAGATAATATCCCGGGAAAGATGCAAAGTAAGTCTGGTAGCATCGTTGATGATCTCCCCAGGTGGTGCGTAACATACCCGGCCACGGGTGTTTCATACAGAGAATTCCCTCAACACTGTTTCCTTTCAATTCGTTTCCTTCGTGATCCAGCAGTACCGGCTGAATTCCCGGTAGCGGTAAGGTTGCCAGCGAAGGTTTTGTTGGTGTAATTCCTGCCAGTGGAGTGATCATTATACCTCCGGTTTCGGTTTGCCACCAGGTATCCACAATCGGACAACGGCTTTTACCAACCATCGCGTGGTACCATCGCCAGGCTTCTTCGTTGATGGGTTCGCCAACAGTTCCCAGAACTTTTAGCGAGCTCAGATCGTGTTTGTTTACCCACTCGTCGCCTTGTGCCACTAATGCGCGAATGGCGGTAGGTGCGGTGTAAAACTGGTTGATTTTATATTTATCTACGATTTCCCAGAAACGACCAGCATCGGGCCAGGTAGGAACTCCTTCGAACATCACCGAAGTAGCTCCGGTTAACAACGGCCCATAAACGATATATGAGTGGCCTGTTACCCAGCCAATATCGGCGGTACACCAGTATACATCACCATCGCTGTACTGAAATACATTTTTAAATGTGTATTCGGCATAAACCATATAACCGGCAGTAGTGTGCACAACACCTTTTGGTTTTCCGGTTGAGCCAGATGTATAAAGAATAAAAAGTACATCCTCGGCGTCCATTGTTTCAGCCTTATTTTCGCAATCAACATCGGCAATCAGGTCATGCCACCAAACGTCACGTCCTTCAACCCATTTTATGTCTTCCTCCGTACGTTTTAGTATTACTGACGTTTGTATTGATGGGCACTTATCTATTGCCTCGTCGGCAATTTCCTTAAGTGGAATTGATTTGGTTCCCCGGAATCCGCCATCGGAAGTAATTACAACTTTTGCCTCGGCATCGTTAATACGGTCGGCCAGCGCTGTTGCAGAGAATCCTGCAAAAACAATAGAGTGAATGGCTCCAATTCGGGCACAGGCCAGCATAGCAATAGCCAGTTCCGGAACCATGGGCAGGTAAAGTGCAACACGGTCGCCTTTTTCAACGCCAATCTTTTTTAAACCGTTAGCAAATTGTTTTACTTTATCGAACAACTCGCCATAAGTTAATTTAATCTCCGGTTCTTTTGGATCGTTGGGTTCCCAGATAATCGCAACCTGATCTTTTCGCATAAACATGTTACGCTCAAAAATATTCTCTGTGATATTTAGTTTGCCGTTCACAAACCAATTCACATCGGGAGCACCGTCCCCTTCAAATTTGTAATCGAGAACTTTATCCCATTTCTTTTGCCAGTAATGGCTTTCGGCTATTTTTCCCCAAAAATTATCGGGGTCAGCCACACTTTCCTTGTACTTCTGCAAGTACTCGGCTAAACTTGTGATCTTATTTTCCATCGTAGCTATCTATTGGTTAATTAATAAAATGAATCGAGTATGATGGTGCCCCCGCAGAAACTGTAGGAGCCCTTAAAAAATGCCTTGTGCACGATATTTTCCCGGTAAAAATGTGTTTTTGCTTTTTGCAGGAAGATTTACTTCGGATGTCTTGTCGAAGTATATTGTAAATGCGAAGTATGGTCGATTTGAAATCAAGTTGAACATGTATAAACAACTTAATATTACAACGTTTGAAAATAGTATAAAATATGTTTTGATGGAAAGATTTTAATATATTGTAAAACACCATACTCATGATTGAAAAACATTGATTTACATTTGATTAAGACAAGTATTTTTCCTAATTTTAAAAGAATCCACTCTATTTAAACACATTTATATTTTGTAAGGTTCATAATTTGTTGAATTGAAAACAGGAATATGCACAGATTTCAGGTTCTGTTATAAATGGCAAATACCAAGTTTTAAGGGGTAAAAAATTTCAGATTCTTATTAAATCGTAATTAACTGAATACTAATTCTAAGTTTGAAATTTTTAGGGGTGGTTTACAACATAAAAATTACTGAGAAAAGTTATCGCTTGAGAACTTCATACGTAGTAACTTCGAACTATAATTACTAAACAATGAGTATAAACAATTTTACAGAACTTCTTGAAGTTGTAAAAAAGCAACCTCCGAAGCGCGTTGTGGCCGTTAACGGTGTTGATGTAAGCACGCTGGAAGCCATGCACGATGCTGTTGAATTGGGGTTTGTAATACCGATAATAACCGGCGACAGGACGATTATTGAAGAATCGTGTAAAAAGCTGGGTATTGATAGCGCGGATTATCAGATTTATGATGCCAAATCAATTCGCGAAGCTACCGACATAGCTGTGGAACTTATTCATGAAGACAAGGCTGATGTGTTAATGAAAGGAATGGTTTCGACCGACCAGTTTATGCGGGCTTTGCTTAGAAAGGAAAACAACCTCGTGCCATCAAAAGGAACAATAAGTCATGTTTCGGTAATGGACAATCCGAATTACCACAAATTGCTTGTTTTTAGCGATGCTGCTGTGTTGCCTTATCCCGATTTGAAGCAAAAGATATTAATGACAAATTACCTTATTTGTGCGGCAAAGTCGCTGGGTGTAGAAACGCCAAAAGTTGCGATAATTGCACCTACCGAGCAGATAATTATTTCAATTCAATCCTGTATGGATGGTGCAACAATTGCAAAAATGTCGGAACACGGACAGATAGAAGGTGGTTTGGTTGATGGCCCCATGGCACTTGATGTGGCTATTAATGCCGAGTCGGCCGAAGTTAAAGGTTTTACTTCTCCGGTTGCAGGCGATGCCGATTGTTTACTTTTCCCGAATATTGATGCGGCCAATGTTTTTTACAAAACAAACTCAAAACTGGCTAATGCCGAAATGTCGGGAATTATTGCAGGAGCGAAGGTTCCTGTGGTGGTATCATCACGCGGCGATAGCCGAAAAACAAAATTAAATTCAGTTGCGCTTGCTTCTATCGTAAGTTACAACGCAAGTATATGTTAATTGATTCTATGCATCAGGTTCTTGCCATAAATCCGGGTTCTACCTCCACAAAATTTGCTGTTTATAATGAAAAGGAATGTGTTTTTACCAAAACCATTCGGCATCCGCTCGAACAGCTGCTTCGCTATAAAAATATTATCGATCAGTTTGCTTTTCGAAAAGGTTTAATCATTGAAGCTTTGGTTGAAGAAGGTATTGAAGTGGATGCCATAAAAAACATTATCGGCCGGGGCGGACTGACCTATCCTTTGGAATCAGGCGTGTACAAGGTAAATAACTTAATGCTGGACCATTTGCGTGAGGGAGTGATGGGACATCATGCCAGTAATCTGGGAGGTATGCTTGCCGATTATATTGCATTGCAAATTCCGAATGCCAAAGCTTTTATAGCGGATCCGGTAGTAACCGACGAAATGGATGAGGTGGCGCGTTTTGCAGGTCATCCGCGGTTTAAACGACAGTCTATTTTTCATGCTTTAAATCAAAAAGCAACGGCACGTTTGCATGCCAAAAGAGTGGGGAAGAACTACGATGAGATGCGTTTAATAATCGCCCATCTGGGCGGAGGTATTTCCGTAGGAACACATAAGAACGGTCGTGTCATCGACGTAAACAATGCGCTTGACGGGGAAGGGGCTTTTAGCCCGGAGCGATCGGGAACGCTGCCTGTTGGTCAGGTTATCGATCTTTGTTTTAGCGGAAAAATCTCGCAGGAGCAAATCCGCAGAATGGTGGTCGGCGAAGGTGGTTTTGTGGCTTATCTGGGCACAAACGATGCTTTAGAAGTGGAGAAACGTGTTGAAAAAGGTGACGAAAAAGCAAAGTTGGTTCAGGAGGCTTTGTTTTACCAGGTTTCCAAAATGATAGGAGAAATGGCAGTTGTACTTGAAGGTAAAGTCGACGGGATATTGTTAACTGGTGGTTTAGCCTACAATAAACATCTGGAGACCTACATTCGAAATAAAGCTGGTTTTATTTCTGACGTGTTTGTTTATCCCGGAGAAGATGAGCTGGAAGCACTGGCCATTAACGCGCTTCGAGTTGCCAGTGGCGAAATTGAGGCTAAAGAATACAATCCGGCCAGTGAATAACTACTCATCATAAATCCGTGAATATTTTCTGAAATTTATACCTCTATGTTGCCGTGGCTTGTCGGGGCAATTTATTACATTGCGAATCAAAAATAAATTTCAGCATAAAATGGGCGAAAGAGTGCGTCAATACAAGTAAAAATGACTTGGCCCGTTTTATCTGTCAATGTGATAAACTACAATTGATACTATATGAAAGATTTGTATACCCTAATCATGGCAGGAGGATCGGGAACCCGATTCTGGCCACGAAGTAAAACGGTAAAACCAAAACAATACCTGAATATTTTCGGCGACAAATCGCTTCTTCAGGATACCATTGAGCGATTTGCAACTTTCACCAAAGAAGAAAATATCTACATCGTTTCAAGTGCAACTCAGGCTAAAGTGTTGGAGGAACAAACTCCGATGTTGCCCAAAGATAACCTGATTTACGAGCCGATTGGCAGAAATACCTTGCCATGTATTGGTTTGGCAGCCATGTATGCCGAGCGCGAAAATCCGAACGGTGTAATGGTTGTTTCTCCTTCCGATCATTTAATACAAAATAATTCCTTGTTTAAAGATACCATTTTGGCTGCTGCTAAAATTGCTAACGAACGCGATGGAATTGTTACGCTTGGAATAACGCCTACTTATCCGGCAACGGGTTATGGTTACGTACAAACTGCCGAAGATATTACCGGCGACGAAACAATAAAGCAGTTTAAAGTGGAACGTTTTGTTGAAAAGCCGGATGAGGCTACTGCAACCGATTACCTGAAACAAGGTGGTTTCTATTGGAACAGTGGATTGTTTGTTTTCAAAGTATCGGTTTTCCTGAAAGCGGTTGAAGAATTTGCCCCGGAGTTGTATGCTGATTTACGCAAAATTCAGGCTGATTTAGGCAATGCTTCATATCCTGAAACGTTGGACACCATTTACCGCGCTGTTGAGAGCATTTCGGTTGATTACGGTATTATGGAGCATGCTAAAAACATTTACCTGGTAGAAGGAAATTTCGATTGGAATGACCTGGGGAGCTGGGAGTCGGTTTATCAAACTGATAAAAAGGATGAAAATGGTAATGCAGGAATGGGAGAGGCCATATTTTTAGATTCAAAAAACTCGTACGTGTCTACCGACGATGGGCTGGTTGCAGTGGTTGGTCTCGATGATGTAATTGTTGTACGCGACGGAAATACAACCCTGGTATGCAAACGCGATAATGCCGAGGATATAAAGAAAATTGTTGAACAACTAAAAGCTAATAATAAGTCAGAGTATCTATAAAAGCTCGGTTTCTGTAATCTTACCGGGCAGTTTGCTAAAACTGTACTAACTACCAATATTTTAGTAAAACTATTAAACCAATGAATAAAACTAAAGCAATTGTTGTGGACAAGAAAATTCTTGTTCCGTTTATACTTATAACCAGTTTATTTGCCCTTTGGGGATTTGCCAATGATTTGACCAACCCGATGGTGGCCGCATTTCAAACGGTAATGGAAATTTCCAATGCAAAAGCTGCTATGGTGCAGTTTGCATTTTATGGCGGATATGCTACTATGGCCATTCCGGCGGCGTTAATTATAAAACGATATTCTTATAAAACCGGAATTATTATTGGCCTTGCTTTGTATGCTATTGGTGCCTTGTTATTCTTTCCGGCTGCGCAATACGAAATTTTTGGTTTCTTCCTGATGTCGCTTTACATTCTTACTTTCGGTTTGGCTTTCCTGGAAACCACGGCCAATCCATATATTCTATCAATGGGTGATCCGGCAACAGCAACGCGTCGTTTAAACCTGGCACAGTCGTTTAATCCAATGGGATCGATTTTGGGAATGTTTGTGGCTTCAAAATTAATTCTGTCGTCGTTAGAATCGGATAAGCGGGATGCTGCCGGAAACCTGATTTTCGATACTTTAAACGCAGCCGAAAAAGCAGCTATTCGCACAAACGACCTGTCTGTAATACGCAATCCGTATGTAATTCTGGGTTTTTTTGTAATTGTAATGCTAATAATTATAGCTGTTTCAAAAATGCCTAAGCGCGAAAGTGCCGATCATGAAATTCATCCGTGGCATTCGGCAAAACGGTTATTCCGGAATAAAATATACAGGGAAGGTGTAATTGCACAGGTGTTCTACGTGGGTGCACAAATAATGTGCTGGACCTTCATTATTCAGTATGCCGATAATCTGGGTATTCCAAAAGCTCAGGCTCAGAATTTCAACATTGTTGCCATGGCGATTTTTATCACCAGCCGATTTATAAGTACCTTTTTAATGAAGTACCTGAACGCCCGTTATATGTTATTGCTTTTTGCCATAGGAGGAATGTGTACAACGGCTGGAGTAGTTTTAATTCAGGGAATGATGGGATTGTATTTGCTGGTGGCTACGTCGGCCTTTATGTCGCTAATGTTTCCAACCATATACGGAATTGCGCTGGAAGACGTTGGCGATGATGCAACGCTTGGTGCTGCAGGTTTGGTAATGGCAATAGTTGGCGGAGCATTAATGCCGCCACTGCAGGGCCTTATTATCGATCAGGGGACTATCGGACCGCTTCCGGCAGTTAACTTTTCGTTTATTTTGCCTTTTATCTGCTTTGTTGTAATTGCAATTTATGGTAAAAGGACTTATAATGCATTTAAAAAGACGCGATAGAAATGGAGTATAAACGCTATTGTAAAACCCTGAAATTGGAAGACAATCCAGAATTGATTGAGCAATATAAAAAAGTTCATGCGCCGGGTGCTGCCTGGCCTGAAGTTACCCAAAGTATGCGCGATGTTGGGATTATTGATATGGAGATTTATTTGTTGGGGAATTTGGCATTTATGATTATGGATACCGTTCCTGATTTCGACCATTAAAGAGCAATGAATGAATTGGCTAAAAAACCACGGCAGGCTGAATGGGAAGCTTATGTCTCGCAATTTCAGCAAACTTCTGATACGGCAACAGCTGATGAAAAATGGCAATTAATGGAACGAATTTATAAACTAGGAAATTAACAAGAACCAAATTATAGCACCTCAATTTATTGATCTTTAATGCATCTCACCGCTCTTCCTTCTAGTGCGTCGTCTGTTCTGGGCCAGGAGTTGTATTCTCCAAGTTGATAAAAAGAGCGATATAAATAAAAGGTATCTGTTTCTGCTATTTCTATTTCACTTGTCCAGTAAGCGCCAGTATATTTTTTCGCAGTCCAGTAATTATCGCCTCCTCTTACATAGCCATTGGGACATATGGTAAAACCACTGCTGTTTGTGTTGTAATTAACTTTAGGTGGTGCATTATGTTCAATGTATCCCCAACCTGTTTTTGTTTTTAGTTTTTTATCTCCGCTTTCGTTTAGTTGATCTGAATAATCAATCAAAGTTTGCCATTCTTCGTTTGTGGGAACATGCCAACCGGATGGGCATACATCCTGATTGATTTTATTCGCTGCATTCCAGGTATAATAAACGTTAGTTTGGTTTTCAAATATTCCATTTGGGTAAAGATAGAAATCTGTTATTGGAGTTCCATCAGGATACAGTGTGGAGCGAAGATCTTCAGCCATCCATGTTTGTTCTCCAATTTTTACTGTTTTGTATTGGTTCTCCTCGTAATCCGAAATTTCTCCGTACTGTATTTTATGAATTGGTACATTAGAAATTGTTCCGTGTTTAATATATATCTGTATATCATACGAGTCTCTGGAATAGCCCAGCAATTCGTAATACCCACTCATGCTCTCGGCTGTAATTTCTGTAATTACAATATCTCCACTTGTTGCATAAAATTTACGGTCATTAATATCAAAAACTGCTGTTGCAGTAAACTTATTACTGGAAAAATCGGTAAAAAGACTATAAAATGAATAGTCTGAGTTTATGGCGTAGGTGCCTTCTTCAAGTCCGGAAAGTGAAAAAATTATATGAATATTTTCGTCGTTACTTAAGTCTATAATTACCTCGTTTAAAGTTTGATGACATATTGTATTTATAGCATCGAATTCTTCTGTAAAACCTTTTGGAAATTCGATGGTTGTAGTTGTTTTAACAGGAGTTGTTTCATTGCACGCTATAAATAACAGAATAAAAATAAAAATTGATGGTTTTCGGGATGATGCGGCCATTTTGTTAGAAAAGTTGATTAGTTTTTACAATTTAATATATTTTTTTGTAAACTGAACAAAAGAATCAATATATGAATGCATACCTGTTTTTAATTGGCCTTTGTGTCATTATTATATTTTCATTTTTCACCAATATGTTTTCGCGGAAAACCAATGTGCCTAGTGTGCTAATATTAATATTGCTAGGCGTTGGAGTACAGGAATTAATGACCTACTTTGAAATGGAGCCCGATTATTTCTGGGCACTCGAAGTATTAGGAATTGTTGGGTTGATAATGATCGTGCTGGAAGCCGCTCTTGATCTTGAGTTGAAGAAGGAGAACTGGCCACTTATATGGAAATCGTTTACCATCGCTTCTTTATCGTTGGGATTAACAGCTGTTTCAATCGCATTTATTATTCAGTTTTTTATTCCTGAAATCTATTTCTTGCCGGCACTGGTATACGCGCTGCCACTCTCAATAATGAGTAGTGCAATAATCATCCCTAGTGTTGCCAATCTTACAAAATACAAACGCGAGTTTTTAATTTACGAAAGTACTTTCTCTGATATCCTGGGCATTATGGTGTTTTATATGATTGTTGAAAACCTTAATGTTGAAGGGATGCGCCAGCTGAGTTTTGCGATTGGAAGTAATATTGTACTTACGCTTGTTATTTCGGTGGTGCTGTGTTACGGTCTACTTTATATTATCCAAAACATTAAAGGCGATGCAAAATTTTTCCTGTTTTTAGCGGTACTGGTTTTACTGTATGCCGTTGGAAAAATGTTCCATCTCTCGTCGTTAATTATAATTTTAATGTTTGGCTTGCTGCTGCGCAATTATAAAGTTTTGCTTTTCGGGAGGCTTCGTGAGTGGTTAAACGACTCACGAATTGATGGTGTTTTCGATCAGTTTAAAATGATTACCAAAGAAACAGCCTTTTTAGTACGTACTTTTTTCTTTGTAGTTTTTGGAATGACTTTGCCTTTGGCGTCGTTATTTAACTGGAAAGTATGGCTGATTAGCGTTATCTTCCTGGCTGTTACTTTCATTTTACGATTTGGATTATTCTATGTTATCGAACGAAAAGATACACTTCCGCAAACCTTTATCGCACCAAAAGGATTAATTACTGTGCTACTGTTTTTTGCTATTCCCGAATCGTTAAGGGCCGAAAAATTTGAAGGTGCTGTATTGTTTGTTGTAATTATCGCAACCAGTTTAATTATGGCATGGGCTTTAATTGCAACAAAAAGTACGAATACAACAGATGGGATAGATGAAGAAGTTGAGGGAGGTGATGAGGGTGAAACGTCTGATTTTATTGAGCTGCCGATTGACTAGAGATCGTTCAATTATTGTGTGAAATAAAAAAGGTTGCCATTTTGTAATGACAACCTTTTCTTTTTCTTCTTAGCCCAGATATGATTTTAATAATTTGCTACGCGATGTATGTCTTAATCGTCTGATAGCCTTTTCTTTTATCTGCCTTACCCGTTCTCGGGTTAATCCAAATCGTTCACCGATTTCCTCCAATGTCATTTCCTGGCACCCTATGCCAAAAAACAGTTTAATGATGTCACTTTCTCGCTCAGTCAAAGTTGCTAATGCACGGAAAATTTCTTTAGCCAAAGATTCGTTGATAAGGCTCTTGTCGGCATTTGGCGAATCGTTGTTCACCAATACGTCAAGAAGACTGTTATCTTCACCATCAACAAATGGTGCATCAACCGATACATGTCTTCCCGATACTCTTAATGTATCAGAAACCTTATCAGCAGGCAGCTCTAATGTTTCAGCTAACTCTTCAGGCGACGGTTTGCGTTCGTGTTCTTGCTCAAATTTTGAATAAGCCTTATTGATCTTATTCAAGGAACCTACCTGGTTCAGAGGCAAACGAACTATACGCGACTGCTCAGCGAGCGCTTGAAGAATAGATTGGCGAATCCACCATACTGCGTAAGAAATGAATTTAAAACCGCGGGTTTCATCGAACTTCTCAGCCGCTTTAATCAAACCAAGGTTCCCTTCGTTTATTAAGTCGGGTAAGCTTAGTCCCTGATTTTGGTACTGCTTAGCCACCGATACTACAAATCGAAGGTTTGCTCTTGTAAGTTTCTCCAAAGCTGCCTGATCGCCCTTTTTAATCCGCTGTGCTAACTCCACTTCTTCCTCTACAGTAATCAGCTCTTCTTTACCAATTTCCTGCAAATACTTATCTAAAGAGGCACTTTCACGGTTAGTGATCGACTTTGTGATCTTTAGTTGTCTCATATATAATCCTTAAAAAATCGTGCAAATATAGAACATTAATATCTAATGGTCAAGGAGAAAGCGCATCCTATTTTGTAATTAATACAAAGTTAAAGGTTATGTTCTTTGAATGTTAACGTTCAACGCCAAAAACATAATATGCTGATTCTCCATTCGGATAAACGCCTTCAACCAGAATTCCTCCTCTCGCATTTCCAACTTCTCTCTTAAAATCTGATACCTCGTAAATAGGTTTTTTGTTTACCGAAGTAATAATAAAACCTTTGTCGAGACCAGCATCTTTAAGTTTTCCTTTCTCAAGATTGGTTATCATTATACCATTTCTGATTCCCAAATCCTCTTTAACACTGTTGCTTACTGCCTCAAACTCGGCACCAAGTACGGTTATATTGTCGCGCACTATTTCGGTGTCGCCGTGTTTGTTACGTAAGGTAACGGTAAATTGTTTCTTTTCATTGTCTCTAATTACAACAATATCAACATTGTCGCCCGGACGGTACTGACTAACTTTTTCCTGTAGCTCGGCTGCTGTTTTTACTTTAATCCCATCAACACTGATGATTACATCTTCCTCTTTTATGCCGGCTTCGTTGGCAGCTCCGTTCTCAACGACTCCACCTATATAAACACCTTCCACCTTATCAAGGTTCAGTTCTTCAGCAATTTCGGCATTAACATCGCCAATATTTACGCCGAGCAATGCACGTTGTACCTCTCCAAATTCCTTTAAGTCTTCAACAACTTTTTTTACAATTGAAACAGGCACGGCAAAAGAATATCCGGTATATGAACCGGTACGCGAGGCAATTGCAGTGTTAATTCCAATCAGGTTACCTTGTTGATTTACCAATGCACCTCCGCTGTTTCCGGGATTTACTGCCGCATCGGTTTGAATAAACGATTCGATTCGATACTGATCCTGGTTAATTCCCAGGTTTCGTCCTTGCGAGCTAATAATACCTGCAGTTACTGTTGATGTAAGGTTAAACGGATTACCTACGGCCAAAACCCATTCGCCAAGTTTCAGATTATCAGAATTACCATAAGTTAAATAAGGCAAATCTTCAGCGTTAACTTTTAAAAGGGCGATATCGGTTGATGGATCGGTTCCAACCAAACGTGCGTCAAATTCTCGTTTATCATTCAAGATCACTTTTATATCCTGTGCATCTTCAATAACGTGATTATTGGTAATAATGTATCCGTCTTCCGACATAATTACACCGGATCCAAATCCTTGTCTCACTTGTGGCTGTTGCCTTTGCAAACCAAAAAACTCATCTAAAAACGGATTACCGCTCGACCATTGACCAGTTCGAACTGATTTTGTGGCAATATGAACTACCGAATAAATTGATTTTTCGGCGGCAAAAGTTAAATCGGGTAATTGTTGTTCACTGTCTGCGGGGTAATCAACAAATCGTGCTGCTTGCTCTTCTTTCACTGTTACAACCTGTGGCTTATCAAAAAAAGTGCTGTAAGCCCAAACTCCTACAAATGCACCTGCTATAACAAGTAAAAATGTCAGCGAAATTCTTCCTACTCTTTTCATAACTTAAAATTTTTAAAACGTTCTTGTTTTCTATGGGAAATAAGAACGCAAATTTATTGCCACTGTTTTGCTTGCCTGCCAGTGATTGCCGCTATTTTGCATAATTTAACACGCAGTTACTTGTTGTGTTAAAAAGTTAAAATAAAATCGGTTTCAACTGTAACTATGTCAGTATGGCTTGACAGAACTTGTAAATAATACGACAATTTATCGTATCAATAATTACAAATTCAACCAATTATTTTTCGGGCACCTTGAACCATTTCGAATCGAGCTCTACTTCCTCGTAATTTTCGATGTATTTCATCGCTTCTTCCGGAGTTTTTGCCACAAAATATAATTCTCGGTAAATAGCTTTTGCAAATAGTTCGACATACGAAAGCTCAAATTGTTTAAAGAGGTAGTCGAAAAAATTATTTGTGTTAACAAAAACAATTGGTTTGTGGTGGTAAGAAAGTTGCCGAAGGGTAATAACCTCCAGTATTTCCTCGAGTGTGCCAAAACCTCCGGCCAATGCAATAAAAGCATCCGACATGTCGCGCATTTGAGCTTTTCGTTCCATCATATCGGTGGTTATTATTACTTCGTGCGAGTTGTTGGAGGCCAGTGACCTGCCGATCATTCGTTCGGGAATAATACCCACTGTTTTTGCACCTGCTTTGCTGGCTGCAATGGTAGCTGTTTCCATCAGTCCAACATTGGCTCCACCATTTATAAGACTATGACCGCCTTTACCAATTAACTCGCCCAGGTTTTGTGCGGCTTCAAAGTATTTTTCGTTTATGGCATTGCTTGATGAGCAGAAAACACAGATATTCATATTTTGGTAATTAGCAGAGCGAAAAAATCCGGGATCGTATCCCGGATTTTAACTCAATATTTTATAAAAATTAGCAGCAGTAAGGAATGACTTGCTGCGCTATTTGTTCTTCAAACTTATTACGCATCAATGTTTGCGTAGGTAGCGTGGTCCTCAATAAACTTACGACGTGGCGGTACATCATCACCCATAAGCATGGAGAAAATGTGGTCAGCTTCGGCAGCATTTTCAATAGTTACCTGTTGTAGCGTACGTTGCTCAGGATTCATGGTAGTAGACCAAAGTTGCTCGGCATTCATCTCTCCCAAACCTTTGTAACGCTGCGTGTGAACAGCACTTTCATTTCCATCGGCCCACTCATCAATCAATTGAAGACGCTGTTTGTCTGACCATGCGTAAGATTCCCTTTTCCCCTTCTTTATCAAATAAAGTGGTGGAGCAGCAATATAAAGGTGACCTCTTTTAATCAGATCATTCATATAGCGGAAAAAGAAGGTCATAATAAGTGTTGCAATGTGACTACCGTCAACGTCGGCATCGGTCATAATCACAATCTTGTGATACCTTAATTTTTCCATGTTTAACGCTTTGGAATCTTCTTCGGTACCAATGGTAACTCCTAAAGCGGTAAAAATATTTTTAATTTCTTCGTTTTCAAAGATTTTGTGCTGCATGGCTTTTTCCACGTTCAGGATTTTTCCACGCAGTGGAAGAATAGCTTGTGTTCTGCGGTTGCGGCCTTGTTTAGCTGTACCACCTGCCGAGTCTCCCTCGACAAGGAATACTTCACATTGAGCCGGATCTTTTTCAGAGCAGTCGCTAAGTTTCCCGGGCAAACCACCTCCCGAAAGTGCGTTTTTACGTTGCACCATTTCGCGGGCTTTACGTGCTGCGTGACGGGCCTGAGCTGCAAGAATTACTTTTTGCACAATCTGCTTGGCTGCCTTTGGATTTTCTTCCAGGTAATTTTGCAGTGCTTCGCTGGTAGCCTGATCAACAGATAAACTAACCTCGGAGTTACCTAATTTAGTTTTTGTTTGTCCCTCAAATTGTGGTTCCTGAACCTTAACTGAAATAATTGCAGTTAATCCTTCACGGAAATCGTCACCACTGATGTCAAATTTTAGTTTTGCGAGCATTCCGCTTTGGTCGGCGTAGTTTTTCAAGGTACGTGTTAAACCTCGTCTAAAACCTGTTAAATGCGTTCCTCCTTCAATGGTGTTAATGTTATTGACGTAAGAGTGAATATTCTCTGAAAAAGATGTATTATACTGTAATGCAATTTCTACCGGAATATCATTTTTCTCGGTGGTAATGTGAACCACATCGTCAATTAGTTTTTCGCGCGTTCCGTCAAGAAAATTAACAAATTCCTTTAATCCTTCTTCCGAGAAGTAATCTTCCGTTTTAAAAGAACCATCTTCTTCAACGGTACGTTCATCAATAATCCTTAGTTTAATTCCTGCATTCAGAAAAGCCAGCTCGCGCAAACGTGCTGCCAGAATTTCATACTTGTATTCGGTAGTTAGGAAAATGCTGTTGTCCGGCACAAAAGTTACCTTCGTTCCGGTTATGTCGGTTTCGCCAACAACCTGAACATCGCCTTGTGGCTTACCTTTGGCATATTCCTGTACATAAATTTTTCCATCGCGATGTACTTCTGCTTTTAAAAAGGATGAAAGTGCGTTAACACACGATACACCTACACCGTGCAAACCACCCGATACTTTGTACGAATCTTTATCGAATTTTCCACCGGCGTGTAGTACTGTCATTACAACTTCCAGCGCCGATCTATTTTCTTTGGTATGTTTTTCGGTGGGAATACCTCGTCCATCATCTTGTACAGTAATGGAATTATTTTCATGAATAATAACTTCAATGTTGCTACAGTAACCGGCCAATGCTTCGTCGATCGAGTTGTCAACCACCTCGTATACCAAATGGTGTAACCCTTTTTCGTTGGTGTCGCCAATGTACATCGACGGCCTTTTTCTTACTGCTTCCAATCCTTCAAGCACCTGAATACTATCTGCTCCATAGCTTCCTTTACCTGTGTTTTGGAGTTCATTTTTTTCAATTTCGCTCATCTCTGTTTGTTATAATTAAATCCTCTAAAATAAAATAGTTTCCCCCGCAAAAAATTCTTTAAAATTCTTCGAAGAAAACTAGTTGATTTTCAAGCTTTTATCTTGTTTTGAAAATGATCTGATAATCACGTCACAAATATATAAAAAATAGGCAAAAAACAGTTGCTTTTCGTGTGTTAAAAGACCTTATTTTTCAACAAGATATTAACCTCAGAATGAGCGTGAAGAAGCTGGTTTATATTTTGCTGAAAATTGGACTGAGAAAACGGTAAAATGTATTACTGTTTTGCAATTAAAAAAGGGAAGCAAATGCCTCCCTTTAACTGAATTGAGTTGTTTGTTTTGCTTAGAACGAATAGCTTATTCCGGCCAGCATATTAAAGCTTTGCACCGGGTATCCGAACCAGCGTTGATATTTTTGAAAACCAAAATTGTTAAGCTGTGCAAACACCGAAAACTTGTTGGTGATCTGGTAGTTCCCTTTTAAGTTTAGATCGAAAGCTGTTTCAAGGTTATTAGACTTGTAAGTAGCTGATTGACTTGATAGAAAGCCGGGAATTTCAATTATTAGTGCTTTTCTTTCTCCCATTAAAAAGATATCGGCCGACAAGCTGAGTTGTTCGTTTACTTTGTACCCAATATTCAAATTGGCATCCCACGTCGGGAGGTTCCATGCTTCTTCCTGCTCATCGAGTTTATAGCTGTAGTAGTTAACCGAGGCTGTTAAATCAACCTTATCTGACGAAGCATGAAATACTTCCGCATTTAATTTTAAGCGGTCGATATTGTCGTATAAAACCTTAAAAGTATTGTCCACAATTGATGGGGCAGGATTATAGTCAGGATCAAGATATAAAGATTCACTCAGGTAGTAAAACGGTCGGTTATCGATCATGGCATATTCTGCCGAAATTTTAAAGTTGGTTTTTTTCGAGAGTTTACCATCGAAACCACCATAAAAACGAAACTTTTGGAACGAATTCATTATATCGTGTTTCGGATCGACAAATGGATTTTCATAGGCAATTTTTGAGTAATGATTGCTAATGTAATCACCATCAACTCCGGCATAAAGATTAATCATTTCAGGAACCGGTGCCCAATTAGCACGTACATTTGGTGAAATTTTCGCTTCAGTATCTTCGTCCGAAACCATAATAAACCAGGTATTTACGCCCAATGTAATATTTGCAGTTTCGTCGCCAACAAACCAGGCCGGTTTTGCGTGAATAATAATTTGTGAACGGTTGCCGGTTGTTGAGTCGGCCTGCGGGTAAATATCGCTGGCCTGTGTGTATAACACGCCACCTTCAAGCAGTCCAACACCAGTAATCATTGGTTGTTGCACATCCAGTACAAAGTTGGCGTAATGCTCGCGCTGGTCGGTTTTTGTGCCGAAATAATGGTAAGTAAAATCAAATCCTATGGTTGCATCATCGTATTCGGCAGTCGGGTTTTTAAGCCCGATGTTAATGCCGCCTTTTGCAAACGACTGTTTGGTGTCGAAATAATTTATTGTCTGGCCGTCTTCAAGCAAAGGATCAGGAACGGCAGTTAACGGATAACCGTAATAGTTAAATGCATCGTGTTTAAAATCCATATTCACTGAAAGCACATTGTCCTGAAAGAGGTATTTTACAAACAGGTCGACTTCGTTTTTCATAAACGGCGCATCCACTTTATTGCCACCTTCCAGTTCAATATCGTCAAACGATGAAAGGTGCATGGCATGAATGCCAAACAACGAATTTCTTGAATTCTGATTATTAAAGAATACCTCTCCGTAAGGGCGGAAAGTTGTTCCCAATCCGGCACGCACCAATCCATATCCGTTATCAGAAGGTTTCGATGTTTCAACAATGGCAGCTTTTAACGGATTCACCGAAAAGGTGCTAAAAACAGGCTTGCTGTTGATGTTGTAATTAAACGTTGGTTTCTGGTGCTCTGTTTCATCAATGGTTGGCATGCTGTTGAGTTTGTTGGCGTCCGACAGGGTAGGTTTGTATGCTTTTGTAACCTCAACCTCCTTCGTAAGCGTGGTGTCTTGTTGCGCCTGTGCAAAAATGGCAGTACCAAGAAGTAGTAGTGTGAAAATATATCGTGCTGTTTTGAACATGTTGTGCATTTTTAGTTTTGTTTAATTTCCATTTGGAACGAGCTGTCCACCGCGTTTTGCTGCTGCTGTGCTTCTTTTGCTAGGATAACATCAAGACGTTGCTGTGCTTCGGCTTTTATTCCGTCGTTGTCGTTGTTGTAGTTTTCAGCAAGGCTTTTTAACGTATGTTTGGCCTGAAACTGGTCGCCACCATCTTCGTAAATACTGGCCAGCAACAAAAAGGCTTTACCAAGCCAGTAAGTGTATGGCGTTCCTTTGTCGATGAAGTCAACAATTTCTTCTTCGGCTTTTGCTTTATTGTTGTCGCGGTAATAAATTTCAGCAAGCAGGTATTTGGCTTCAGCACCCTGTTCCAGTTTGGTATCTTTTGCCACATCGCGTAACGGACTAATTGCTGAACTTAAATTTCCCAATTCGTAATTCGATTTTCCAATGGCATAATCGGTTTCCTTTTTCAGTGCTTCGTTGGCTACATCCGATTTATTTACTTTTTCGGCAGCCACAATTACCGCCTGATAATTTTGATTGATAAGCTGGCAGCGCATTTGACCGGTATTGGCACGAAGCGAATTCCATTTTCCGGTTGATTTTTCATCAAGACGGTTAAACAGGTCAAGCGCGGTATCGTAGTCGCCCGAGTTGTAAGTAAGCTCCGAAGCACGTGCAAGCGCCTGTTCTGTAAAAATATTATCGGCTTGGTTGGCCACAAACGAGTAGTGCGAATTGGCTTCCCCGAAATTGCCTTCTTTGTATTTCATTTCTGCCAGATAAAAATGCGCATTGGTTGCGTAAGCTCCGTTTGGATATTGGTTGAGGTACTGTTGCAGCTGAACATCGGCATCGGCATTTCCTGCCATATAAACACGTTCTGCAGCTGAATAGGTTAACTGGTCCTGTTCGGACGCGCTAATACTTACATTGCCTCCCAATTGACGAACGTAAGCAAAATAAGCATCTACATTGTTAAGTTCCACGTAGCAGTTTTTTATGCCTTGCAAAGCTGAATTGGCTTCGGGTGTACCTTTGTAGTTTTCGGCCACTTCTTTGTACTGGCGTAAGGCTTTGTTAAAGTCGCCATTGTTGTAATTTACCAAACCGAGTTGCAATAGCGCATTTCGGTAATAGTTGCTGTTCGGATGATTCTCAACAATCTCCTGATACTGGCGAACGGCTTCGAAATTGTTGCCCAATCGTTCGTTCGCGCGCCCCAGTTCATATAAAGCGTCATCGTAATAATCCGACTCCGGAAATTCGCGTAACAACAGGTTCAGATTGTTGATCTTGTCTTGCTGTTTACGCTGAAGCCCCTGGCAAAAGGCAATTTGCAACAGGGCATAATCGGCTTCCAGCATTTTTATGTTGTATGCATGTTCGTAATTGTCGATGGCCTGCGCGTAGTTTGTATTCAGGAAATAATAATCTCCAATGCGGTTGTAGGCATCGGCAATTTTTGGAGTTCGTTTGCCCTGCATTTTTTCCACATACCTTCTAAAATGTTGTTGTGCTGCTTCCTTATTACCGGTTTTCAGATAAGCATATCCCATGTTGTAGTCGGCACTCAAAGCCTCAGCGTCGTTTGCCGATGACGAACTTCGTGCGAACTGGTTGTACGAAGCGATTGAATTGTTGTAATCGCCCACACGGTACAGGGCTTCCGATTTCCAGTAAAGTGCTCGTGCTTTTATTTCTTTGCTGTAGTTTCCGTTGGCCAGTGACAGGTCAAAATTCTCGATCGCCTCGTTGTACATCAGGTTATTAAACAACTCCAACCCACGGTAAAATGTTACACGTTGGTAGGCTTCCAAAATATCGGGTGTTTTGTTTTGTATTTTCTCAATCGACTCAATAGCGTCTTTGTAGTTTTTGGTTACCATGTACACTTCGACGAGGATTTCGTAGGCTTCAGCATTTTTTGGCGAGTTTGGATATTCAGCAATGTAGCGGTCGAAAGCTTTTATGGTTTCGTTAAACGGAGAGTACGATAGCTCGTAAGTTAGTTTGGCATAACTAAACAGCGCATCTTCTTTAATATTCGGGTTAAAGTCAAATTCAGATGCTGCATTGTAGGCCGTTTTTGCCTTTTCCTTTTCATCGAGTTTGATAAAACAATCGGCCAGATGATAATAAGCGTTTTGTGTCATTTCATCTTCGCCGGTAGCAGCTTTTTGCAGTAATTCGGCAGCTTCGGTAAATTTATTGGTGTGGTAGTAACAAAATCCAAGGATGTAATTTTCTTCACGTGTTTTTGTTCCCGATGTTTTAAAATATTTCTCCAGGTAAGGAATGGCATTTTCATACTGACCTAAATGAAAATACGAATCGCCAATAATTTTCGCCAATTCGGTTTGGTGCTCTTCCTGAACATCATCGATAATCGTTGTGGTGTAGTTTACTACCTCGTTGTATTTCTTTTGTTTGTAGTAAATATGGCTGACATACAGCGGAATTACCGGCGAATAAGTCGGGTCGTTGTTTAGCGCCCTAAAGCCTTCAATTGCAGCATCATAATCCTCTCTTAAATATAAAATGTGCGCACAGTAGTATGTGGCTGGTTTGCTGTATAAATTATTGGTGTTCCGGATGGCCATGAACTCACGGTAGGCTACATCGGTGTTTCCTTGTTCCAGGTTGGCAAATCCGTTTTGATATTGTAATTCAATGCGTTCGTTTTCCGACAGGTCGCTGCGGTCTACTTTTGCAAAGGTGCGAACAGCCAGTGTATATTGCCTTTTTTCAAACTGATTTTTACCCAGGTTGAATTGCGCACTGTTCATATATGGACTATCAGGATAAGTTTCAACAAACGTGCGGATCAATTTGTCGCCCGAGCGGTAACCGGAGTGAAGTGCCGAAACCGCTTTGAAATATTCAGCTTCAGAATACAATTCCGATTTGGGCTCAACACGTTTCTGAATTTTCTCGAATTGCCGGTAGGTAGAAATGTATTTTCCTTTGTTGTAGAGTTCTTTTGCGATGTCGATATCCTTTCTCACATCATCGAAATAAGCCGTTTCCTGCGCCCCGACTTGCTGAAAAGAACCAATAATGATTATAAGAGATAACAAAATTTGTATTGTTCTCATGCTTTATTCGCTTTGTTTTAAATGAATTAATTGTTCAAAACCATTAGCTGGCTAAGTTTTTACAATTGACCAACTAAAATAGCTATTCCCTATATGCTAAACTGTCGTTAATGCTTGTAATTCTTAACAAAAAACTGTTTATTTCTTTCCTTTATTATATATGTGGGTAAGAAATTTCAAACTATTTTAGTTGCAACACATTTTTTATGGACAAAAAAACAGTCATAAAGTTGCTGGATGCCAGCATTTACCAATACGATAATCTGGTGCTTTCGGGCGTTGATGTTGAGGTAAAGGAAGGTGAGTTTATTTATGTGGTTGGAAAAGTAGGAACCGGAAAAACCAGCCTGATAAAAACACTGAACGCCGAATTACCCCTGGAATTTGGATCAGGCAGTGTATTGGATTTTGACTTGGTTGGACTAAAAAAACGTAATATTCCACATTTGAGAAGACGGCTGGGTGTTGTTTTTCAGGATTTTCGATTGCTTACCGACCGGAATGTATATGCTAACCTGGCTTTTGTGTTAAAAGCTACCGGATGGAAAAACAAGCTGGAAATTGAAAATCGAGTTGATGAAGTACTTGAGCGTGTTGGAATGTTGCATAAAAAGGAAAAAATGCCGCATCAGTTAAGTGGTGGCGAGCAGCAACGTGTGGTTATTGCGCGTGCTATTTTAAATTATGCCGATATTATTTTGGCCGACGAGCCCACCGGGAACCTCGATCCCGAAACTTCAGAGGATATTTTGGACTTGTTTATCCAGTTAAACAACGAAGGGAAAACCATTTTAATGGCTACGCACGATTATGCTGCAATAGCCAAGAAAACTGCGCGAACGTTGGTTTGTGCCAATGGCAAATTACACGATTCGGCAAAAAATACCGATGAAATAGAGTTTGAAAATCTACTGGAGAAAAATGTGTAATCTGTCTTTTAGTTTACCTGAGTATAAGACGTCACGCTGAACTTGATTTAGTGGCTCTTGAGATGATGATTCTTAAAAACAGATGCTGAAACGAGTTCAGCATGACGCTGGAGGAAATTAGCATAAACTTGTCAGGAAATATCCATATTAGACTCAGAGGAATTCGGCAAAAATAGCTTTCAAAACTTTCTCTTCATTTTCCCATGTAAGTTCTTTTGATGCCTGAACAAGGTTCGTTTTCCAGGTTTTTCGTTTAATCGAATTATTCAAGGCTTCATTAATCGAGTTGGCCAGATCTTTTGGTTCGTGCGAATTGCAGATGGATCCAATATTGTATTTTTCAACAATTGCTTTCATTTCTGGCAGGTCGCTTATCAGCACCGGAACTTCGGCCCGGATGTAATCAAACAATTTATTGGGAAGTGCGAAACGGTAATTTAGTCCCAGGTCTTCTTCAATCGATAATCCCAGATCGGCAGTTGGCGTTAGCTTTGCCAGTTCTTCAATGGAGAGCTGGCCGGGAAAACGTACTTTTTCTTGCAGTTTTTCGGTGCGAACCAATTCTTCCAGTTGCCCTTTTATATCGCCATCGCCGGCAATTACAAGCTGAGCGCCTTCAATAAAATACATGGCTTTTATAGCTTGCTCCAGCCCACGCCCAATATTTACTGCACCCTGGTAAAGAATGATTTTTGGCTGATCTTCTTTTTGGTTAGACTGAACCGTATTTTTTGAAATAGGGATATTTCTGACTACCTGAAACGGCACGTTATATTTTTCATGGTAGACAGCTGCAATAGAATCGCAAACCGTATAACAATGTTTTAAATTTGGCAGCATTTTCTTTTCCAGCCACTCCCAAATCTGTTTTACACGCGGACGATCGATTAACTCCGGGACTTCGGTAAAATATTCGTGGCTATCGTAAACCACCGGAATTCGTTTGATTTTTGCGGCAAGATAATTGGCTGTCAGCGTATCCAAATCGTTAGCCAGCAATACATCGGCTTTTCGGAAAAGTAAAAACAGGAGTAAGCGGAAATTGTATTCAGTATAAAAAAAGGCACCTTTTGTAAAACACAAACGCATGCGGTGAGTCAGATAGCTGCGATTAATTGGCTGACTGTTTTTTAATTTTCTACCAACAAGTAAAACCCCGAATCCCATTTCTTCCAGCGAGGTACAAACCTTATGCACCCGGTTATCGGCAACCAGGTCGTTGGTAACAGAAACAATTATTTGTTTTTTGCGCTTCAAGTGAATGAAATGAATTTGTTGTAAAGATAGAAAAAGTAGGAAGCGCGAAGCGCGAAGAGGGAAGATTCTTCTTGTTGGGGTCAATCTCCTTTCGATATATTTTACCACAGAGTTACACAGAGAAGACACAGAGTCTCGCAAAGAACGGAAGGACTGATGTTAAGTGGTTTAATAGGCAGTTGGCAAAATGCAATTGGCAAAAGTGGGTATAAGTTGGAGGCGTTCTTTGCATACAATTTTACAATTTATCAGTTTAGCAATTCTTCAATTTTGGTAATTATGGATTAAATCTTTGGTCCAAATATTAATCTCGATTCTTTCCTCATTAATCATTTCACCTTTTATCTTTGCGCAAAATTTATTCTATGATCCGCTTTTCTGAAAATCATTCGCTAAAGGCACACAATACATTTGGCATCGACGCCAAAGCAAAATATTATTTCGAATTTACCGAACTGGAAGACCTGCAGGTTTTTCTGAATTCCAACAAAAGCTGGAAAGAGGAGAAGTTGATCGTTTTGGGAGAGGGCAGCAATATTTTGTTTATGAATGATTTTGATGGTTTGGTAATTCATCCGAATGTGCCCGGAATGAACCCGGTTTGGGAAGATCGCAATCATGAATGGTTTGAAGTTGGAGCCGGCGAAGTTTGGGACGAATTTGTTGAGTTTGCCGTAAATCAGGGATTGGGTGGCGCTGAAAATCTATCCTTGATACCCGGGAAAGTGGGGGCTGCACCGGTACAAAATATTGGCGCTTACGGACAGGAAGTTTGCCGGTTGGTTGAAAAAGTTAAAGGTTTCGACCTGGAAAAAGGATGTGCTGTTGAGTTTCCGGCTACCGAATGTGGATTTGCCTACCGTAACAGTGTTTTTAAAAGCTATTTGAAAAACCGTTTTATTATCACTTCGGTAATTTTGCGAATGGATAAGTTTCCCGAATTTAATCTGGGTTATGGTCAGCTGGAAGAAAAAGTAAATGAAAAAGGAGGTGCAAATCTTCACAATATTCGTGAAGCAGTAATTGAAATTCGTTCTTCAAAACTACCCGATGTTAAAGAGTTGGGCAATGCCGGAAGTTTCTTTAAAAACCCGGTGGTCGATAAAAAGCTGGCAGATCAGCTGCTGGTTTCAAGTCCGGATATCCCTGTTTACCCGGGAGAAGAAGGAAAAGTAAAACTGGCCGCCGGCTGGCTCATCGAACAGGCCGGCTGGAAGGGCAAACGTATTGGTGATGCCGGTGTTCATGAACAACAGGCTTTGGTGCTGGTGAATTATGGCAAAGCTACCGGCAACGATATTTATGCACTTTCGGAAGAAATCTGTACATCTGTTTCTGAAAAATTTGGGGTTACGTTGGAACGTGAGGTAAACTGCATTTAAATTACGATTCGCTGTATTTTACCCAAACCCATTTGCACGCAGATTTCGCAGAATAGCGCAGATAACCTATTAAAATCAGCAGAAAAACTTATATCATAAAAAAATCCCGGCGTCCAGTCCGGGATTTTTATTTTTTGTTTGATGTTGTGTCCTAATTTCTTAGGAGGATTTGTGACTACAAAAGTAGCTGTCATTTAAAAAGTCAAAATGACCTTTGTCATGCGCAGGTGGTCAAAAAACATAGCGCCCGAAACTAATTTCCAGTTTTATTGTTCTTCTGAAAACAATGGTTTTAGAACGGAATCAGGCTGAAATCAGCTTGTTTAAAAACAATTATTTTGATTATGCCACATACAAATGCGCTCATAAATGCCACATCGCCATATCTATTGCAACATGCCCATAATCCTGTAAACTGGCAGGTTTGGAGTGAAGAGCTGATTGCTCAGGCAAGAACCGAAAACAAACTTATTTTGGTAAGCATTGGTTATGCTGCCTGCCACTGGTGTCATGTAATGGAGCACGAAAGTTTTGAGGATGAAAAAGTGGCTGGGGTGATGAACGAAAATTTCGTTTGTATTAAAGTCGACCGAGAGGAACGCCCCGATGTAGATCATTATTATATGAGTGCTGTTCAGTTGTTGGGGCAGCAGGGCGGCTGGCCTTTAAATGTAATTGCTTTGCCGGATGGACGGCCTATATGGGGCGGGACCTATTTCCCAAAAGAAAGCTGGGTGGAGAACCTGAAAACTATAGCTGCTTTCTACAAAGGAAAGCAGGATAAAGCGGAAGAATTTGCTACGCAATTGCAGCAGGGAATTCATCAGGTTTCATTAATGCCCGAGGTGGAGACGGAGGTAGCATATAGCAAAGAGTTGTTGCAACACGGCGTTGATGGCTGGAAAACACATTTTGATTATGAGGAAGGCGGAAGAGCCGGTGCTCCGAAATTTCCGATGCCGGTAAATATCGATTTTTTGCTCTACTACGGTTTTATGAATTCAGATAAAGCCGTACTCGAATTTGTTGAAACCACCTTGCTGAAAATGGCTCGCGGAGGTATCTACGATCAGGTGGGCGGCGGTTTCGCACGTTACTCGGTGGATGAAAAGTGGAAAGTACCACATTTCGAGAAAATGTTGTACGATAACGGGCAGCTCATCAGTGTCTATTCAAAAGCTTATCAGCATTCTAAAAATGAGGAGTTTAAAACGGTGGTTTACGAAACCATTGCTTTTGTTGAGCGGGAGCTGATGGACGAAAGCGGTGCTTTTTATTCGTCGCTGGATGCTGACAGCGAAGGCGAAGAGGGAAAGTTTTATGTGTGGCGAAAAGATGAACTACTGGAAGTTTTAGGTGAGGAATATGATTTGTTCGCTGACTATTATAATGTAAATGGCAAAGGATTTTGGGAGCACAATAATTACATTTTGTTGCGCGATATTTCCAATGAAGAATTTGCAGAAAAGCACGGGTTAAGTTTACACGAACTGCAGATAAAAGTTGGAAAATGGAAATATGCACTGATGAAAACACGGAAGGAGCGCGTGCGTCCCGGATTGGATGATAAAACGCTTACATCGTGGAATGCGCTAATGCTAAAAGGATTGGCAGATGCATACAAAGCTTTTGGCAACATAGAGTTTTTGAATCTCGCGGTTAAAAATGCCGGGTTTATCGAAAAAAAGCTGTTAAAGGAAAACGGACAACTTTATCACAGTTGGAAAAATGACATCACCTCTATCGATGGATTTCTGGAGGATTACGCACTGTTGATGGATGCTTTTCTGGCGCTGTTCGAAGTTACCGGCGATGAAAACTGGCTGGCCTTAACGGATAAAATGACGGAGTATGTTTTTGCCCATTTTTACGACGCAGAAAAGCAGCTATTCTATTTCAACCGATATAATGCCGCTGCAGTGATCACCAACCATTTTCAGAAAGAGGATAACGTTATTCCGGCTGCTAATTCGGTAATGGCAAACATCCTGCACCGTTTGTATTTAATCCATGGTAAACCCGAATACCTGGAAACGGCAAAGAAAATGTTACAATACATTACGCCACATTTTGCCAATTATCCGATGGCTTATGCCAATTGGGGAACACTGCTGTTAAAATTAACAGCACCTTATTTTGAGGTGGCCGTTTGTGGATTCAATTCCCGTTTGCAGCTTAAGAAATTACAAAAAGGTTTTTTCCCGCATGTACTTTGGGCATTTACCGAGAAGGAAAGCGAGGTGCCATTGTTGAAAGATCGTTTTAGTCATACTGCCGATTTGATTTATGTATGCAAAAACGGCACGTGTGAATTACCTGTTGAAGAAGTGGAAGCAGCTGCCAAAAAGATTCGGATACAATGAAACAGAAAGAAGTCTTGATTGTTGGGCAGGGCCTGGCAGGTACATTACTGGCTTTTGAATTGTATTTTGCCGATGTGGAGGTGTGTATCGTTAACAACCCGCAAAAAAGTACGGCGACCCGGGTAGCAGCCGGAATGGTAAATCCGCTGGTGTTTAAGCGAATGACCAAAAGCTGGATGGTAGATGATTTGCTGCCGGTAATGAAAAAACGTTACCACAAGCTGGAAGAACTGCTGGGGGAACGTTTTTACTTCGACATGCCCATGATAAAACCGCTCTCGGAGCAGGAAACACAACTGTGGCAACAACGAAAAGCCGATGAAAAGTTTGCACCGTTTATTGAGAAGATCAGTGAAACGAGTCCGGTTGATCGTATTTCGGAATCAAATGCTTACGGAATTGTAAAAGAATCGGGCTATTTAAAAACCGGTCTTTTTCTGGATGCTGCAAAGCGTTTCTTTCAGGAAAATAAATTGTTGATTGAAGCTGATTTTCCGGCAAGCCAAAGCAGTTTTGAAAATCATACTTTTCAGAATATTCAGTTTGATAAAATCGTGTTTTGCGAGGGACACTACCTGAAAACACATCCGCTGTTTGATTTTATTCGCTTACAACCGGCAAAAGGGGAGGTGCTGCAGATTTATGCGCCCGACCTTTCAGAAAACTTCATCATTAACCGCCGTGTATTTGTGTTGCCAATTGGCGATCATCGTTTTAAAGTTGGCTCAACATACGAATGGAAAGATCTTACAGATTTTCCAACAGAAGAAGGCAAAAACTCAATTTTAGACCGATTAAAAGAGCTTATTCATGTTGATTTTACAATAGAAGAACATTGGGCAGGAGTGCGGCCAACGGTGATCGACCGGCGGCCGGTTTTGGGAAGACACCCGCAGCATAAGCACGTTTATGTATTTAACGGGCTGGGAACAAAAGGAGTAATGCTGGCGCCTTATTTTGCGAAAGAAACAAAAGCATTGATCATAAACAATAATTATGCAATAAATAAACAAGTTGATCTGGCCCGGTTTTTATAGTCGTTGTTAAGTTTACAAACTTTTTTATTTAACCTTTGTTCTATTTTCTTTAAATTGAGTTTCAAATAAATTACCAAACAAATATTGAAATGAAGAAATTACTGATTTTATTATTTTTATTCCCTGCATTTGCGTTTGCACAAGACGAAACAAAAGATACCCTTTGGACAACTAGCGGAAGCACAACGCTAAATTTCTCGCAGGTTTCATTAAACAACTGGGCTGCTGGTGGAAAAAGTTCCATGTCGGGAGTGTTTATGGTGAATTACGCTGCCAATTACAAAAAGGACAAGTTGAGCTGGGACAATACCTTCGATTTCCGATATGGCTTTTTAAAAGAAGAGGATATGGATTGGCGTAAATCCGACGATAAAATTGATATTAGCTCGAAACTGGGGATAGAAGCAGCGGGCAAATGGAATTATTCGGCACTTATGAACTTCAAATCGCAATTTGCTCCGGGGTACAATTATCCCGATACCGAGAATGCTATTTCTAAATTTATGGCACCGGGTTACCTGAGTATTGGTTTAGGTATGGATTATAAAACCGATGGATTTTCGTTGATGATGGCTCCTGTGTCGGGGAAATTTACTTTTGTTACCGACGATGATCTGTCGGATGAAGGTGCTTTTGGTGTTGAAGAAGGAAAAACAATGCGTGCCGAGCTTGGTGCAGCGGTTAAAGCACAATTAAAGAAAGACATTTGGGAAAACGTTACCCTGGATACCAAAGTAGACCTGTTTTCAAATTATCTGGATCAACCCAAAAACATTGATGTCGACTGGACATTCAAGATTATTATGAAAGTCAATGATTACCTGTCGGCTAACCTGATTACACAGCTGATTTACGACAACGATGTAAAAATTCAGGGCGACGATGAAAACCTTCCTCCATCACCTGGTTTACAATTTATGGAATCGTTTGGAGTAGGATTGACATTTAAATTTTAATTGAAAATATTAAATAAAGAAAAGCTTTCTGCGTTTGTAGGAAGCTTTTTTGTTTTTTATAGCTACGAGCTACGCGCCTCTAGCCGCGAGAAAGAAGTTTCAAATCTCACTGTACTTATAAAATATTTTACCACAGAGTTACACAAAGCAGGCGCAAAGTCTCACAAATGGGGAGGAAGTAGTTCCAGGGAAGTTACAATTTAACAATTTAACAGTTTTTCAATCTCCTTCAATCTTTCTACTCGCGACTCGTAGCTCGAAGCTAATAGCTGCTCTCACAACACCGTTCCCAAAGTAATCAGCAAAATACCCGTAAGGATACCCGCCAGGTACGCGCCTTTCTTTTTTAGGTTTTGTTCTTTAAACAGCACACCTCCAATTACAAACGCTACCAACACACTTCCGCGGCGCAATGCCGAAATAACCGAGATTAAAGCATCTTCATTGCTGAGTGCATAAAAATACAGGTAGTCGGCAATGACCAGAAACAGCCCGATTAGCGGGATGGTCCAGCGCCATTCGAAATGAATGTTTTTACGTTTTCTGATTTTCTCGTTCAGCAAAACAAAAGGCAGCAGAATTACCACCTGGTACACCGAAAACCAGGCTTGTACCGCCACACGGTCGATGCGTTGTAAAATAAACTTATCGTATAATCCGCTGCAGGCTCCAAGTAGCGTTCCGGCAACAATAAAATAGACCCATTTATTTCGTTTAAAATTTATGCCTTCCAGTTTGCCGGCTGTTGAAAAGAGGTAAAAGAACAGCAGGGTGATGGCAATTCCAATCCACTGGTAAACATTCAGCCGTTCGTGAAAAATGATGAGGGCACCAATAAGCGTCCAAAGCGGACCGGTTGCACGAATAGGTGCTACAATGGTAATAGGCAGGTGTTTTAGCGCAAAAAAGGCAAGCACCCAACTCGATACCACAATGGCCGATTTTAGTAAGACCTGAAGATGTTCGGCAGCGGTAAGTTGTGGTACATATAAACCGGTGTTAGCCAATAACTCGGGCGATTTAAACGATAAAACAATAAATGGAGTAAACAGCAACGAGCTGGCAACGGTAGAAAAAAACAAAACGGGCATTACCGCATTGCTGTTAACCGATTGCTTTTTAAAAATGTCGTAAATGCCCAGAAACAAGGCCGAAGCCAATCCAAATAGTGCCCACATAATGTTTTATAAAGCGGGCAAAAGTAGCCGTTTTCATTGAACTTTACATTTCCTAAAAGTTATGATTTCGGCGAAATCTATTTGCAATCATTTTTTTCAATGTTTATTTAAAAACTAAAAGTGATTGTTGTTGTTTCAAAGTAAGAAGTAAAAAAGATGAAGTTTATAAAACAAAAGCAGTTGTCACTGATTTTATTAGTAGTTGGTGCCATTGGAGGTTTCCTTTACTGGAAATATGTGGGATGTTTAAGCGGTACCTGTGTTATAAAATCGGTGTGGTACTGGAGTACCTTGTGGGGAGCTGCAGTTGGCTACCTTTTGGGCGATGCCGTAAACGATTTTATTGTAAAGCGCAAAAAAAGAGCAGAACAAAATGATAGCTAAATTCAAAAATATTATCAATTGCAAACGTCCGGTTTTGGTCGACTTTTATGCCGATTGGTGTGGCCCGTGTAAACAAATGCCGGCCATTCTGAAGCAGGTGAAAGCTGAGCTGAAAGAAAATATCAAGATCATAAAAGTGGATGTTGACCGTAACCCGAATATCGCCTCGAAATACCAGATACGAAGCATTCCAACACTGATGCTGTTTAAAGACGGTGAATTAAAATGGAGTGGAATGGGGGTACGACCTGCCGACGAAGTAAAAAGTATTGTTGAGCAATATTTGTAGCTTTGCGTATGAACGATTCGCAAAATATATTCTATACCTCCATATCAAAGTATTATTCCGAGATTTTTCCGTTTAATCCCATGCAACTGAAGTTTGTAACAAACAAGCTTGATGAGTTGCCGGGGAAACATATTCTGGATATCGGTTGTGCCACCGGCGAGCTGTCTTTTCAGCTGGCAGCGGGTGGGGCAGAAGTTACCGGAATCGACCTGAACGAAGATTTGTTACAGCAGGCCATAAGCAATAAAAAACACAAGGGGCTATCATTTCAGCAGGGAAATATGCTGGAGCTGAAACAGGATTTTAACCCGCAGCAGTTTGATGCTGTGTTGTGCTTTGGAAATACTTTGGTGCATTTAAACTCTGAATCACATGTTCTGCAAATGCTGGAAGGTGCCTACACCGTGTTAAAACCCGGCGGAAAATTGTTGCTGCAGCTGTTAAACTACGACCACATTTGCAGCGAACCGGTTGAAGCATTGCCTGTAATCGATACAGAAAATATCCGCTTTATCCGACGTTATAATTTTGCTGACGATTCTGAGCTGATAGGTTTTCAAACCGATCTGGAAATTAAAGCTGTAAACCGCATCGTATCGAACGAAACGCCGTTGCTGGCATTAAAAAGTGAGACTTTAAAAACGCTGCTCGAAAAAGCCGGTTTCCAAAACATTCAGTTTTATGCAAACTTTAAACAAGAGCCTAAAGGCGGAGATCATTTGCCTTTGGTGGTGAGTTGTGAGAAGTAGTATTTCGCTTTTTAAGTCGTTTTAGTTTTTCGCACCATAAATCTCCTGCCGGAGGCTATCATTTTTGTCTTGACACAAAAACGATACAAAAAAGTCAAGGCTCCTTTTGATCTTCACCCTACGTTTTTATAAAACCTAAATTCGGACGGGTGATCTCCTCGATCCCTCGGAGCTTCCCGCTCTCATTAAGGCTTTATTTCAACTTCGGGCAAAGACCAAAAGAGGCCGCCCACTGATGTAACGTTACTAAATCGGAGCTTGGCCTCGTCCGGTGAGCCGGAAAACAAGCAGTGACGGCGTTAAAAAAATTACTGATGCCCGACTGACGCCTGCCTGACGGTAGGCAGGCGCCTTATATTGAAACCTTTTTTCAGAGATTGGGCGTAATTGTGTAAAAAGGGTAGCCTAAAGAGGGAGGCTTAAAGTCCCCTGCAGGGGATTTAAGGGGGGAATCGAAGTGCTTACTTACAAACAGAATTGATCATATGAATAAAAACTTTTTATACAGCCTTAATACTGTCCTTAAAAGTTCCAATTTTTATTTTAGCTCAAATAATTATCTTTCGGGCACAAATGAAGAATAAAATGAACCGTAAAGTATATTACCTATCCACCTGCGATACCTGCAAACGAATAATGAAAGAAGTGAATGTTGACGATAGTTTTCAAAAGCAGGATATTAAAACCGAACCCCTCACTGAGGAGCAGGTTGAAACTCTGTACGCTTATACAAAAAGCTACGAAGCACTGATAAACAAACGTGCCCGAAAATTAAAAGCTGCTCTTGAAAGCAACCCGGTAAAAACCGATGCCGATTATAAAAAACTGTTACTGATGGACTACACCTTTCTGAAACGCCCGGTTTTTGAGATCGAAGGAAACCTATTTGTGGGTAATTCGCCAAAAACAGTCGCGGCAGTTAAAGACGCCTTAAACTACTGATCCGTTTAGTAGCCAGTGCCTATCTTTGCTTCATTCTTTTTACCTCTGATTTGAAAAAGTCTTCAAGACGATTTGTTCCGTATTGATGGGCAATATTATCAAACGCCATTGCTGTTAAAAAGAACTCAATTGGCCCATATATTTTTGAGGACGTAAATGTTCTTAAAATCCAAATGGTAAATCGCCTTGTCCAATCGGGAAGATGACTAATTTTTATTGGTTTTTGCCATGCTTTTAAAGCAATTTCAGCTAATTCATTCTGAGTTAAAATATCAATACCTCCTACGGTTTCTTCTTTAACTCCTTCAATCATCTTTTCCACACACACTTTTGCCAAATCTTCTCCATGAATGGGGTTTAATTTGAATTTTCCATCTCCAAACAAATACACCCTGCCGGCTTTTGCCATAGTTAGAAAATCCTTCATATCAGAGAAGAATCCATTTGGACGCAAAACACAATAAGTAATTCCTGAATTTTTTAATTCATCTACAAATTGCTCTTTGGCTTCAAATATTTTAAGTTGTCTTAGCTTGTCTCCATTTATTGCTGAAATGTATTGGAATGCTTCAATTTTATCCTTCAATGCCTCCTTCAGTAAATTTGAATTCCCCTGATAATCAACATCCATATACGTCATCCCATCTTTTTGCCTGGTGATGCCAACGGTGGAAAAAACCCAATCAATATCAGCTGTTATTCCCTTTATCGAGTTTGGTTCGGTGATTTGACCTACAAAAAAATCGTCAACCTCTTTAAATCGATTTTTTTGCGCTTCTTTCCGAATTAAAACCCGCACCCAATAACCTCTGTTTTTAAGTTCTCTTACCAAATATTGTCCTAAATATCCGGTTGCTCCCGCTACTAATACTTTCTTTGTATTCATCTTTTTTTTACAAAGTTAGCGCCTGCCTGTCCATTTTCTCTTGACGATCGTCAAGAACTTTTTTTGTTGAATACGCGGGTTTTAATTCTACTTAAAGTTTCAGGAGATACACCTAAAAACGATGCGATATATTGCTGTGGTACACGTTGAAATAGTTCGCCGTTCGTATTTAATAAATCGATGTAGCGCTGTTGGGCTGATTTTGTTACAAACGAGGCAATAACCTTTTGGCAAGTTATTAATTCATTTTCAGTGGCTATTCGGGCAAGCACTTCAAATTTGGGAATTTCTTTTAATAAGCTTTCAATTTTTGATTTTCCAAAGACAAACAGCTCTGTTTGTTCAATTGCCTGATAATTTTCAATTGCGGGAATGTTAAAAGTATAGCTTTCACCGGCACATATAAATTGTCCTTCAGTATAAAAAAAGGCTGTTTTATCGTTGCCATCCACATTATAAAACAGTCTTACACATCCTTTGGTAACAAAATAGATTTCGTCCGATATTTTTCCTTCGGTGAAAATCAGCTCATGCCTTTGATAGATTTTTTTATCTACAGCATCCTGAAGCAGCTGAATTTCATGTCCATGAAGTGGGATATATGCTTTTATATTTTCTATTAATCGATCCATACGCTAAGCTTTCTGTGCATTTGCTAGAACAGTAAATTGTATGAGTAGTGGCAGATTGCGTGGTACTTTCCTGTCAAAACGCTATGTAGTTTGAGCGGGCTACAAACCTTGATATTAAGCACTTTGCCTGCCATTACTTATACAAAATGTTGGGCACAGTTATATTATTTTAACTCTTAGAAAATTCAATCTGTCTAAATCACAGTTATTTGCAAGGAAAAGCTTAAATGATGATTTTGGAAACATCATCTTCCCTTTACCTATATTGAAATTTATTCTGTGCTGAAATAGATGAACTAAGTAGTCTTTTCCAGATACAATTTTTAATAATGTTTCATCTGAATAATCCCATTTCGTAACTAATTTATTGAATTCCTTATTGTATGTATCTTGTGGAGATTCGTAACCTTTTTCAGTCAGTAAATTGATTATCTCTGTTTTAACATTATTTGAATATCCCTGAACAGCAACTTTGTCCAGAATTACTTGTTTGTTTTGGTTAGTCAGAAAGTGTGATGCACTTCTAATTTTTGGACCTCCTCCAAACGCTTTAAGAATTGCTAAATTAAAAAACAAGTCAATAAGGTCTTTTTTATTATAACCTATCCATTTCTTAAAATTGAGTTTTTTGGATATAGTTGATTTATCAGTTGTTCCATCAGAGTAATAGATGATCTCAATCCCAGCTTTCTCATCAATTATATAATTTTCAATGCAATAAGAATCAAGAACAACTAAATTTCTTTCAGGCTTTCTGTTTGTTGCTATTACCAAATCCAAATCACCATCAACAATAAACAATTTTTTTCGAGTTGAATTTTCATCCTGTTCATCATATGCTTTTAAAACAGATGCCTTACAACCCATTGGTGTAATATCGTTTATTTTAACCTTTCCATTTGTTAATCTTTCAAATAAAGCTCTGTAAAATTCTTTATCACTATTTTTATCCTCGGTATAAATATCAATTTCATTTCGATATGCGAAAAACCGTGGCACTGCCTTTAAACTATTAAAACTAAATTTCATAACGCTAATTCATTTTTGCTAAATCCTGATATAAATCTTCATCAGCATCATTTGTTATGGCAGGTGAATGTGTCGCTAGAATGAATTGGGTATTTGGACTTGCTGTCATTATTGATTTAACAAAAATTTCTTGCCAGGCAAGGTGCAAGGATACTTCTGGTTCATCTATTATAAAAATTCCTTGTTTCTTTTTGAATTTTTCTTCAAAGAAGATAAGGTGACCAAGCATAGTTATAATTTGTTTTTCCCCTGAAGATAATTCGAACAATTTGGCTTCTTTACCATTTTTGAATTTTATAGTAATTGTTCCTTCAGAGTCAATTAACATTTCCTTTTTACTTTCGCTAAAAAATTGATTAATTATTGATTTTACTTTTTCTAATGGTTCATATAACTTTTCAATTTCTGATTGATAAGCTTGATTAAATTCGATAAGTTTATCTATTCTTTTTAGTTGTGGCTGATTATTGAACCATTTTTGAAAATATTCAATACTGTCAATATTAATTTCTTCATTAGGTTGGTTTTGATTTTTTTGCCTATTCCTAATTTCTTTTAGAACCGCTTCAAGTTGGTCAAAAAATGAATTTACTTGCTCAGTAAAACCGACAATATTTAGATTATCAAACGCACTTAGAGCCTCGTCTTTTTTCTTTCGTAGTTCCTTAAAATCTTTAACCAAGTTTATATCCTGACTTTCTAAAAAATCAAAAGATTGGATTAGAATTTTATTCTTAAAATCTTGGTTTATCTGAGGCTGTTTTGATGCAATTATTCTCACATAATCATAAATTATCTCTTGAATATCCATTAAGCTAATATTCAAAGGGTCATTTTGAGGAAATTCTCTATACCTTCTTCGAAAAAGAAAGTTTTGTCTCATTTTGTCAATGTCTTGACCTTCATAGACCCTTCTGTCCAAACCTAGAAAAAGTGGGGTGGTAAGCTCTTTAATTTCTTTAACAACATCTTTATTATCAAAATGCTCAAGAATACTTTGCATTTTTGTATTCCTATCATCATAACTCAATTGATTATATATTCTCGATGGAATTTTTTCAATGATACCTTCAATTGGCTCTTCATTTCCTTTTTTTAAACTTAAAAGCAAACCATCATTATCATTTGGTTTTGAAGAAATCTCAATTTTACTTTGATTTTCATCATAGCAAGTTAGTTTAATGAACTCAAAATCAATGTTATTTAAATAATCATGTGATGGTGATATTAATCCAAGTATTAATTTTAATACACTAGTTTTTCCAGTGCCATTTATTCCAATTAAGAATGTTAAACGTCCTTTAAAATCAATATCATAGTTTAAATAACCATGAACATTCTTTGCTTCAAATTTTTCAAGTCTCATATTTCGTTATTTTTTGTTCTAATTGTGCCCAACGTATGTATAAGTGTATTACACATACATCGCTTATACTATCAGTTTTCATTTTAGTCGTAAGGTGTTTATTTTCAATATAATATTCGTTTGTAATTACTTATAAGTATTTGTAAACGCCTGCCTGCGGTAGGCAAGCTTACAAACGGATAATTATTTTTTTCTGGGGCGGCTCTGCTTCGCGAAATCTTCTTCCTGTGTCGCCGGGTGAAAAGGCCGAATAAAAGTATTAATAAATACTATGTAAACCAAAGGAGAACATGAATTTACTTCATTGTATTTGGAGTAAGGGACGGGTGAGAGGTAGCGTATTTGCAGCAATAGTACAAAACGCCATAAAAAAAGGAAGCAAACTCCATTTCGGAGTGCTTCCTTTTTGATTTATTTAAAATCGCGGTTAGGCTTATTTCTTTTTTGCCTTCTGCATAGGGTTTTGGGCACCTCCAGTGTAACGACCACCACCATATCTTGATTTATATAATTCGAAACGTGTAGGTTGTTTGCGTGTAGGCCAGAAGTTGTTATTCAAATCGGTGTCGGCCGTTTCACGGTAAGGGTCGAGGGTAATTTGCTCCACCTCTTTGCTAAACATAAACACTTTCGATACCTCTTCGTTGTTTTTCCGCCAAATCTCGGCAGGAATGTATTGAACATCTTCCGTTCCATCGGTGAATTCAAATTTTAAGATGACCGGCATTACCAGTCCGCCCAAATTTTTAAAATCGATTTGGTAGAAGTTCAGGTTAGCACCCAGCAATTCTTTTTCTTCGTCGCTCAGGCTTTTTACAAACCTGTCGTATTCTGCTTTATCTTCTTTGGTTACTTTGTATTCGTCGTAAGTAGTGTAGAAGTCGGCAGCTTCCGGGTTTTTAGCGCGGTACGTATCTTCAGCAAGTGTTTTATTGCGTATAGTAGTAATTGAAGTAGCCGCCTCTTCGTCAGTAGCTTTTTTTAATGGTTTTTCCACTTCCGGATTTTTGGTATCCGCCTGGTACCATTTTACGTTCTCCATCGAAATATCGCAGTGGTCAGTAGTAAAGAACCATCCGCGCCAGAACCAGTCCAAATCAACTCCCGAAGCATCTTCCATGGTGCGGAAGAAATCGGCCGGGGTAGGGTGTTTAAACATCCAGCGTTGGGCATATTCTTTAAAAGCATAGTCGAACAGTTCGCGGCCCATAACGGTTTCGCGCAAAATATTCAGTGCGGTACTGGGCTTGGCGTAAGCGTTGCTACCCAGGTTCCAAACCGACTCGGAGTTGGTCATTACCGGCGAAATAAATTTCTTATCGCCGCTCATGTATGGAACAATGTTGGCTGCTACTCCACGCGACGATGGGTAACCCGGTTCCCATTCCTGTTCGGTTAATAACTGTACAAATGTATTTAATCCTTCGTCCATCCAGGTCCACTGGCGTTCGTCGGAGTTTACGATCATCGGAAAGAAGTTGTGTCCCACTTCGTGAATGATAACACCGATCATTCCGTACTTGGTGCGTTTGCTGTAAGTTCCGTCGCTTTCGGGGCGGCCACCGTTAAAGCAAATCATTGGGTATTCCATTCCAATACGGTCGGTATGTACCGAAATAGCTACGGGGTATGGATAATCGAATGTAAATTTCGAGTAGGTTTTTACGGTATGAGCCACCACGCGTGTTGAATATTGTTCCCACAGCGGGTTACCTTCTTTTGGGTAATACGACATCGCCATTACGGTCCGGTCGCCAAATTTTACAGCCATGGCATCCCAGATAAATTTACGCGAGCTGGCAAAAGCAAAGTCGCGCACATTTTTAGCTTTAAATACCCATGTTTTTTCTTCTTTAACTTTTCCTTTCTCAGCTTGTAGTGCATCTTCAGGAGATACAATAAAAACAGGATCTTCGGTATCGGCTTTTGCTTTCTCAAAACGATCCATCTGTTTCTGTGTCAGCAGTTCATCAGCATTTTGAAGAACTCCGGTAGCTCCAAGAACGTGGTCGGCAGGAACAGTCAGGTGCACTTCAAAATCGCCAAACGGCAGGGTAAATTCTCCGGTTCCGAGGAATTGTTTGTGTTGCCAGCCTTCCACTTCGTTGTAAACCGCCATACGAGGGTAGAACTGTGCAATGGTATAAATGTAGTTGTCTTCGTTTTTAAAATATTCGTAACCCGAACGGCCACCATCGCTAAGGCGGTCGTTAATGTTGTACCACCATTTTACTTTAAACGTGAAAGACTCACCCGGTTTTAATGTTTCGGGTAAATCAACGCGCATCATGGTTTTATTTATGGTTGCCGGTAAATCGTTACCATCGGCATCCTGCACGTAATCCAGTTTAAAACCACCATCAAAATCGTACATCATACGTTTCAGCTGACCAAATGAAACACGTTGATTTAATCCTGATGTCATTGTTTTATAAGTGTCCGAATCTATTGCACGCATATTCTGGTCGAGTTGTAACCATAAATATTTCAAAATATCGGGCGACTGGTTGTGGTAGGTAATTGTTTCTTCGCCATAAATTCGCTGGGTTTCGTCGTCCAGCCTGATGTTCATTTTGTAATCGGCCTTTTGTTGCCAGTACTCATGTCCCGGTGCTCCCGATGCGGTACGGTATACATTTGGCGTTGCTAATTCTTGCTTTAACTGCCTGAACTTATTTAGGTTAATGTTTTCCTGTGCCAACGAAACAACACAGGTGGATACGAAAAAGGTAATAAAAAGTGCTAATTTTTTCATTATGTAATTAAATGTCTATGATCTATGTCAAAATGATAGGGGAACAAAATTAGCAATACTTTTAACTTATTGTAAATTCTACTATAAAAAATCCGAATTGTTTACAAAAGTTTGTAATGGCTTCGAAATTGTTACAAGGAGAAAGTTTAAAAAACGGCAGGTGCGGTCTCTATCATCAAAATAACTGAAATACCAAAGGCCATTCCGGATACAAAAATGCGCCAGAAATCGTTTCTTAGCTTAAACAGTTGAACACTAATAAATAGCAGTGTGAAATAAATGGCAAGTATTAATAATTGACCTAACTCGAGCCCGATGTTAAAGGCCAGCAACGGCGTTAAAATATTTGATTCGCGCCCCAGCAACTCTTTCAGGTAGTTTGAAAATCCCAGCCCGTGTATCAGCCCAAAAAATAAAGTAAGCACATAAACTATCCGGTTGTTTTTGGCTTTAAAGGGTAGAATATTGGCAATAGCAGTTACACAAATCGTTGCCGGTATCAGAAATTCAATTAACCCGGAAGAAACATTAACCACTTTTAAAGTCGATAGCGCAAGTGTAATCGAATGGCCAATGGTGAAAGCCGTAATCAGTATAAATATCTTTTTAAACTGGTTTAAATTGTATCCGGCACATAATGCCAAAACAAAAACAATGTGGTCGTAACCATGAATGTCAATAATGTGCTTGAACCCCAATTTGAGGTACATCTCAAATAAACTCATAAAATTTTTACTTTTGCCCAATAATTTGAAGGGCATGAAAATAAGTAAAAAATTAATTCTACCGGTTTTGTTTCTTTTTTTAGGGGTGTTTTTTTCCAATGCACATCCTTTTTATGTGAGTATTTGCCAGGTGAATTACAACGAACAAAGCCAATCGCTTGAAATTTCGGTAAAGATTTTTGTCGATGATCTGATAGAAGGATTGTCGGAAGGGGGGCACAATAAACTCTACATTGGCGAAGCTCGTGAAGATGCGCATACTGATGAGTATATTTACAATTATTTAAAGAAAAGTATCAGGTTTAAGGTAAACGATAAAGATGTTGAACCGGCATTCGTAGGGAAAGAGATGGAGAAGGATGTGGTTTGGTCTTACTTGGAGGTTGATAATATTGCCGACCTTAACAATATAGAAGTAAACTGTAATTTGCTAACCGATGTTTTTAGCGACCAAAGCAACATTATACAGGTGAATAAAAACGGCACGATAAAAAACCTGCTATTGAGTAAACGCGATACAAATGGCCGGTTAGAATTTGATTGATGCTGAACCTGCTTACTGTTTATATATTCGATTGAAAAGTAACACAGATAAAATTATCTTTACAACTTGAATAACCAAATAGCATGAATCTATTAGCCATTATAGGAGCATTTGTAATAACCCTCTCGTTTCTTGCTTACGGTATTGGAAGCATTTCGTTGGTACGATTTAATATTGTTGGACGAATTGTAGTTTTCTTTTTATCGTTAGGAGTGGTGTTGGATATAGTTGCCATTTCTTTAATGACTTTAGGCTCAAAGGGTTCTCCCTTTACCTTGCATGGTTTTCTTGGAGCAACAGCGTTTTTAGTAATGCTGGTTAATGCAGTTTGGTGCTGGAGAATGTTTCTCGTATATGGTCGCGACTGCAAAGCCCGTAAAACTCATATTGTTTATACGAAAGCCGCTTATTTGTTTTGGGTAGTGGCTTATTTTACAGGAAGTTTAATAGTAATTTGGAGGTGATATGTCGAATAATGACTGGAAAGAACGATTAGGAGTGGTGTTTTCAACCAATCCTGATTTTAACTACAATAAGGATGAAGAGGAAGAGCAGAGCACTTTGCCTGCCAATCAACAGGATTTGCGTGTACTACTGGATCGTAAAAAACGAAAAGGAAAAGCGGTAACACTGGTAACCGGATTTGCTGGTTCCGACGACGAACTGAAAGAGCTGGGTAAAAAACTGAAATCGAAATGTGGGGTAGGCGGCACCGTTAAAGATGGCGAGATCCTTATACAGGGCGATTTTTGTCACCGTATTATTGAGCTGCTAAAAGCTGATGGTTACAAGGTAAAACGATCAGGCGGTTAATTCAGCCGGATACAAAAGAGAAGCCCCGTTTCTTTTGTATAAGGAACGGGGCTTTTTTTTATGCCGTCTTAGTTGGCCTTGAAACCATTCGGGCGTTTCCATCGTACCGGAGCAGCCGGTTCCGGTTTGAGTTGAAACTCATTTCCTTTTAATTTCTCCAGGGCAACTTCCACCGCTTTTTCCAGTTGCGGATCGCGACCCTGCAAAATCAATTTTGGTTCCTGAATGACCTCAAAGTCGGGGGCAATTCCTTTGCCTTCAACGGCCCATTCGCCATTAACATCAAAGAAACCGCCACGAGGCGCAACAATACGTCCTCCATCAATCAGCGGTGGTGTATCCCATGTGCCTACCAGGCCTCCCCAGGTTCTGGTACCAATTAACGGACCGAGATCTTTTTCTTTAAACATATAAGGCAAAAGGTCGCCACCCGAACCGGCACGTTCGTTAATAATCATCACTTTTGGGCCCCAAATTCCTGCCATTGGTGTTGTCCAGGGGCGGTTATCGTTGGCCTTACTGTTGAAATAACCAAGCAAAGTACGGCTCATAACATCGATCATATAATCGGCAGCCGATCCTCCGCCATTGTTTCGCTCGTCGAGTACAACACCTTTTTTATCCTGTTGCGCAAAGTAGTATCGGTTAAACGATGCAAAACCACCACCTCCGGTATTTGGCAGGTAAACGTAAGCCAGTTTTCCACCTGAAAGTTCATCCACTTTTCGGCGGTTACCTTCAATCCAGTCGATGGAGCGGAGATTGCGTTCACTGGAAACCGGCTTAACTGTAATTTCCCTGGCATCGTCAATCGATGTGGTGGAGCCTACTTTAATTCGTGTTTGGCGCCCCGAAGTTTGCTCGAAAAGACTGTAAGGATTAATTGGTGCTTTTACTTCAGTACCATTTACAGCAAGCAGGTAGTTTCCTTCGTTAACATCAAGCCCCGGTGCCGAAAGAGGTGCTTCGAAATCCGGATTCCAGCTTTCACCATTGTATATTTTTGCAATTTTGTAGTAGCCGTTTTCTTCAATAAAGTCACAACCCAAAAGTCCGATTGGTACCCTGTCAATATCAGGCATATCGCCACCTGCCACATACGAGTGACCAATGGAAACCTCTCCGCTAATCATATCGATAATGTAGTTCATGTCGGTGCGGTGACGCGCATATTTTACCATTGGCGAATACCAATCGTAAATTTTATCCCACGGAGCACCGTGTACATTGTCAACATAAAGAAAATCGCGCATAAAACGCCATGAATCATCGAACATCTGCTGGTATTCTTCTGATGGATCGATCTTGACCTTCATAGAAGTTTTCAGGTTGCCGTCGCCGTTTTTAGGTTTGCTTCCTGATTCTGCAATCGCCCATGAACTTCCTTTTCGGTACAAAACATTCTTTCCGTCGGAGGATGTTACAAAGTTTCTTATTCCCGTTATAAATTCTTCGGCCTTATTATCTTTTGCTTCGTATTTATGAATGGTTAAGCCACTTTGATTCGGTACCGACTCTGCTACAAATACCGTTTTCTCAGGTCCTTGAACCAAACCCATGTAGTTTCGGTTGGGCATATTCAATGCAACAATTCGTTCTGATATGCCATCCACATCTATTATTACTGTTAGTTCATCATCTTCTTTATCCGAATCTTTCTCGTCATTCTCATTTTCCTCGTCGTCTTTTTTTAGTTCCTCGTCGTCGCTGGTTGGTAAAATTGGCGAAGCTTCATCTTTCGACAAAACGATACAATACAGACTTCGTGTTACATCCGGATCGTAAGAACTCATATCGAGCCAGCCGGTTGCCAAACCATAATTTGTACTGGCAAGAATATACATGTATTTGCCGCTCGCATCCCACGCAGGTGTCAACACATCGGCCATTCCATCGGTTAACTGGTGAGTTTCTTTCGTTTCAACGTTATAAACAAAAATAGCCTTAAAGCTACTGTTTAGCTGGCGGGCATAAGCAATCCACTTGCTGTCGGGCGACCAAACGGGTTGCATTTCCCGGTTGGGATGTGCAAAAATATCGGTGCCAACTTTTGTAACCACTTCCGATTCAAGCTCGATTACCCAGATATTGTAATCGGTATCGGTGTAGGTTATTCTTTCCCCGTCGGGTGACCACTCAGGGCGGAAATAAAAGGTTGGATTGTCAAGTGCATAAGTCTTTTGATTCTGACCAAACTGATCGGCAACAACCAGTTTATATTCATCACCAGCATCGTTAAACCAGGCAATTTTATCGCCTTTCGGCGACCAAACGGGGTAGCGGTCGGCTACTCCCGATGTGTTGGTAATGTTTCTCCAGGTACCTTTTTCTTTTGGTACGGTGAAGATTTCGCCACGATACTCAAAAACGGCTCTTTTACCGTTTGGAGAAATATTTGGGTTGGTAAGATTGCCGGCAGAAACCGATTCCCAGCGTTCGCGGGCAAAATTCATATCGCCTTTTACGTTAATCGCAAGTTGTTTGTCATCGCCGGTTTCCGGGTTTAGCAAATGAAGGTAGCCACCACATTCGTAAACGATTGCGTCGTTACAGGCATCAAGGCTTTTTACATCGAACTGTGCCTGATGGGTGAGTTGCTGTTCTTCTTTGGTTTTTGGATCGAACGACCAGATATTGCTGGCATAATCGCGCTCCGACAAATAGAATACCTTGTTGTTGTGCCACACCGGATCGAGGTGGCGCTCTCTGGTCGGTTGCGGGGTGCGAATGAGTTCTTTTGTTTTCATGTCAACAATCCACACGGGCATTGCTTGTCCGCCCCGGTAGTTACGCCATTCGGGATCCCAAAAAGTAATCGGGATGTAGGCGATTTGTTTTCCATCGGGGGAGAGTTCTCCAAATGCGGCACGTGGGATATCGAGTGCTTTTGGCAATCCGCCTTGCATTGATACCGCGTAAAACTTGCTGGTTTGTGTTGGCCGTGCTTCTCTTCCTGAACGAAACATTACTTTGCCGTCGGGTGTCCAGCCCTGAACAACGTCGGCATCGGGATGCCAGGTTAAACGTTTGGGCGATCCTCCTTCGGCAGGAATTACGTACACGTCGGTATTGCCATCGTACTGAGCCGAAAAAGCGATCCATTTTTCATCGTTCGAAAAATGTGGATTTGATTCCTGCCCTTCGTTTGTGGTTAAGCGAATGGCATCGCCGCCGTTTCGGTCAACCTTCCAAAGGTCGTTGGCATAAACAAAAACAATACTTTCAGCAGAAATAGTTGGCTGTCGTAGTAATCGTGTTCCTTGCGCACTGGCAAAGGACAAAACTACAAACATCAGCAAAATCAAGGATGTGAAGAATTTCATAGAACTGGTATTTGTATGTTAAAATGATTCATTTGTTACGAAGTGAAAGTCATGTGCTTCGTATATTGTTCAGTAACTTATGGTATTTGTAGGCTAATACAACAATAGATTACAGCTTGAAGTTATGAATTTTTGGGGAGAATCGGGAACGATGGAGGAGATGAATAGGTTTAGCTATTTTGGTTAAGTCTGGAGAAAAGTTGATTTGTTGTTTTACAAAAAACCAGAGTAGGGAGCAAAAAAAAGGCCTCCAAAACGGAGACCTTTCTATTATTGCGATGCAATTTTTAGAATCTTTTTTCTTTGATACGGGCTTTTTTACCTGTTAAGCTACGTAAGTAGAAGATACGCTTACGACGAACGCTACCACGTTTGTTCAGTTCGATACTATCAATAAAAGGAGAGCTGATTGGGAAGATTCTTTCAACACCAATGTTGCCTGACATTTTACGGATAGTAAAAGTTCTGGTGTTTCCTCTTCCACGTACCTGGATAACAACACCACGGAATTTCTGAATCCTTTCTTTGTTACCCTCTTTAATTTTATAGCTAACAGTGATGGTATCACCTGCACCGAATTTTGGGTGGTTTACTTCCACTTCAAATTCTTTCTCTACTAATTTAACTAAGTCCATTTTCTTTATTTTTAATAAGTTGGCAATGTATCACGATGATTATCGGGAAAGAGATTGCATTAAATCGGCTGCAAAAATAGTGTTTTTTTCAACTCATCAAACACTTTTATACTTTATTTTTCAATTATTTGCTTGGTTTTCAGTCTGAAAACACACTTTTCGTTTAGTGGCTGTTTCCTTTTACTTTAAAATGGTCGCCGGTAGCGTTTACAACTGCTTTGTACCACCATTCCGGATACCCGGCAAAAATAGGTGGAGCAGGCATCCCCGTTTCGGTACGCACAAATTCTCCGTTACTTTCGCGTTTTATATTTCCATCGGTGTATTTTACGATCAGGTAATGATATAGTTCTTTCCACCGGCGAGTCATACTTTCGGCTTCGTTAACCGAGAATTCGGTAATAAATTTTCGTGCCTGTTCTTCGTTTGTGCTATTGTACAAGGTTTCAGCAGCTTTATCCACCACGGGAACAAAAGCCACAAATTTATCTTCCAGTTGACGTTGAACGATCTTAACATCTTTAATCATATCGTTGTAACGCAGGTAGGCGTAATTAGCCACCTGGCTGAAAGTCCAAAAGGCAGATGTTTCGCTGTAAGTAAGCAAATCGCCGTTACCCACTGCAAAACATTCCGGAATCTCAGTAATTCCGCAATACATGGGTGCGTAACAGGTAGAGTAGGCGTCGTCAACGCCAAACCACAGAATTCCTCCAATCGGATCGGGCAACCAGTTGCGGCATTGCGCTACAAATGAGAATCCGGTTTGTTGTGTTGAAATTGCACGTTCGTTGCAGTATTCAACCGAATCAACTTCCCAGGTCAAGCCTCGCCAGCGGTAAGGCAGTCCGTATGGTCCGGCTCCCAGGTCCTGTGTCATATCCAGTTCCGTTCCTTCAAAATGGTCGCGCATCATGCCCATCACATCCTGAACACTCAATTGTTTATCGGGTTTTACCCACAAGGGCAAACGGTTTGTTGCATAATCATTTTCGCCACCTTTCTCTACAATTCCTTTTGCATATTCGGTGTATTCTTCCATTCCGCCGGCAACTTTGTTAAAACCGGCCCAAACGCGGGCATCGCAAAAACGTGCTGCACCAAAATCAACCGGAGCATATACATCAGAAAAACTAAAATCTTTATTGGTGCCCATAAACCAGCCTTTTTCGCGGGCAAACGAAATTACATCGGTGGAATAAAGGCAGTTTTTTGAATCGTTTAAAGGAAAAGTAGTAATACGTGCCTGGTTGGCATGTCCGCTTATAAAGCCATCAGGAATACGTTGGGCCACCCAAACAGCACCTTTTTCGCCTTGTCCTTTACCAATCATTTCCAGAATCCAAACTTCTTCCGGATCTGCAATTGAAAACGATTCGCCCGAACTGTAATAACCATATTCCTCAACAAGATCGGTCATCACTTCAATGGCTTCACGAGCAGTTTTGGCACGTTGAAGCGTCACATAAATCAAACTGCCGTAGTCCATAATTGCACCCGGCTGGCTCGATAATTCGCTGCGTCCGCCAAAAGTGGTTTCTGCAATGGCCAACTGAAATTCGTTCATATTGCCGATAACACTATAGGTGTGTGTCGGTTGTGGAATTTCACCTAAATAAATGCCGGTGTCCCATTCGTATATTTTGCGCATGGCACCTACGGGGTGATCAGTAGCCGGCTGATGATATAACTCGCCGTAAAGCGTGTGCGAATCTGCCGCGTACGTGATCATTGTTGACCCGTCGATAGAAGCGCCTTTTGAAATTAAGAAATTTGTACAAGCATTTGAATTCTGCTGATTTAATAGAATGAATGCCATAACGAGCATTCCTACAACCCTAATCTTCCTCATTTTTAAGTCTGTTTTGTTTCATTCAATGAGGCAAAGATAATGAAATGACAAAACTGGCTAATGATTTTTATTTCGTATTACAGACAGCTTTTTATGCGATTAAAAATATCCTCAATATCGTTGTCCAAACCAACTGAAAAACGTACCAATCCATCAGATAATCCCATTTCTTTTTGAATTTCAGCAGGTATTTCTGATGATGTGCTGTGCCCCGAGCAACTAAACAGTGTACGAAAATAACCCAACGAAACAGCCAGGTAGCCAATATTAGCCTGTTGCATTTTAAACATCACTTCGTTAGCGCGTTTTTCCGTTTCCAGGTCAATCGATAACATGCCGCCGTAACCATATTCTTTATTCATTAACCTGGTGTGCAGCTCGTGTTGTGGATGGCTTGGCAGGCCGGTGTATTTTACTGAAACGCCTAATTCTTCTAGTTTGCCGGCCACATACATTGCATTTTTACTGTGCTGTTTCATGCGTAGGTGCAAAGTGTGCAGGTTTTTCAGAATACTTGACGAACGTAAGGGATCGAGAACAGGCCCTAGTAACATTGCCGTGCCGTCGTTTACATTCGATAGCTGACCGATAAATTCGTTCGATCCGCAAATAGCACCGGCTACACAATCATTTTTACCGTTTATAAATTTAGTCATGCTATACACCACAAAATCGGCGCCCAGTTCTGCCGGCGAAAATATCATAGGCGTAAAAGTATTGTCAACCATAACTTTAGCCTGGTGGTCGTGGGCAATTCGAGCCAACGCGGGAATATCAGAAACCTGAAGCAACGGATTGGTAACCATTTCGGTATAAATGATTTTCGTATTAGGGCGCAAAGCATTTTTCACCTGTTCCAAATCGGTGATATCAACAAACGAGACCTCAATATTGTATTTCGGAAGCCAGTTTTTTAAAAAGGCATAGGTGCCGCCATAAGTGGTTACACTGGTTATAATATGGTCGCCCGAGTGACAAAGTTGTAATATGGAGCAGGTAATGGCAGCCATTCCTGATGATGTAATCCACGCCGACTCTGTTCCTTCCATAGCAGCCAATGCATCGGCAAGGAATTTATTGCTAGGGTTCCAGTGGCGCGAGTACAAAAAACAACCTTCCATGTGCCCCAGGAATGTCTCTTCCATGGTTTCGCCTTCCATAAAAGTATAAGTTGAAGAATCGGTTATGGATGGATTTACGCCACCAAATTCGCCAAATTGCTGAATATCGAAAATTCTTTTTGCAGGATCTGAGTTCATGTTCAATCTTTTAAGTTTGAGGGCAAGTTAGAGGGAATGAAAATACGAGAGAATGATTTTTGTCTGCAATTGAATCTTCCCTGTTGAAGAATATCTTTTGTTTAGAGTGAACCCGGTTCTATTGTTAAGTCAAACCAGAACTTTCGGGTTCGTTATTCCGAACTTGTTTCGGAATCCTTATTGATTAAGAGATGCTGAAATAAACCCAGCATGATGCGACGAAGGAACAAAGTTGACTTGATACTAAGGTAAAAAGATCACACCGCCGCAACTGTCTTTTCGCGCTCCGGTTACCGATGCCAGGCAGTTTATCTGCTCTTGCAGACGAAGCACACCCATAAATGCAAATACAATGGCTTCTTTATAATCGATCAGGTCCGTATCAGGAAGTACGATTTTAGTTGTAGTGAATGCCTGCATCCGTTCAATTAAAAAGGTGTTAAATGCTCCGCCACCGGTTACCAGCATTTTCCCTTCGCCCGACAAATCTTTTGTTATTTGCACAGCAATGTGCTCGTAAAAGGTGCGCATCTTATCGTGTGTATTCAATCCTGATTCATTCAGAATGGGGAGAACATCAGATTCAATCCATTCGCGACCCAGCGATTTTGGAGGCTGCTGGTGATAGTAGGAGAGTGCATTCAATTTCTTCAGCATCGATTCACTAATTTTTCCTTTCCGTCCCAGGTCGCCGTTTTTATCATAGGGCAGACCAAATTCTTCTGCCAGGGGATTTAGAACAATGTTCACCGGGCAATTGTCAAAGGCTAAACGAACGCCTTTTTCATCGTACGAAATATTAGCAAAACCACCCAGGTTGAGACAGTAATCGTATTCCGAAAAAAGCAGGCTGTCGCCAATGGGGACAAGCGGCGCTCCCTGTCCACCGAGTACCACATCGCCGGTTCTGAAATCACAAATTGTAAGGCAATTGCTTTTTGTTGCAAGGTGCGCACCGCTGCCAATTTGTAGTGTGAATCCATTCTCGGGTTGATGAAAAACCGTGTGGCCGTGTGAAGCAATCAAATCAGCTGCGAACTTTGTTTTTTTTATAAATTGATGGACTTGTTCGCCCAGGAAAGTTCCGTATTCTGCATTTAGCCGTGTAAGTTCTGTTCCCGAAAGTGTATGTGCTATTTCCAGGCGTTTTTTCCACTCTGCAGTGTACGAAATGGTCTCCGCTTCCTGTAAGTTAAACGTCCATTTATTATTGTCTTCTGAAAACTCAACAGCCGCAATGTCTAATCCGTCAAGCGAGGTGCCCGACATCATTCCAATGGCCTTAATCGTAGTTCTTTTTTTCAGGAAACTTTTCATTTTCTAATTATTTTAATCACTTCCAAAAGTGAGTTTCATAAACCGCATTGTTATTTCGATAGTCGGTAATTGTTAATTTGAAGGTATGGTCTTTACCCAGTTCAAATCGCTCCTTATCGAAATAATGGGTTATTGTGGCTGTTTTTGCATCGTATTCAAAAAGTGCCCATTTCCCGTCAAGCAAACCTTCAATGGCTTTTATACCGGCAAGATCATCCTTAATTTTAAATCGTATCCGGCTCGACTCAGTAAGCGTGTTATCCGCAATGCTCAATGGTGTTATTTCCGGCGGAATCGTGTCAACCGTAACAGCATAAACGCCAAGATTGCGCGTCTCTGTTGTTACCCATCCATTTTCATATCGCCCACCAGCAGCACTGAATTCCCCAGTTACCGGGTGAATGTAGGCCATTATAACTTTCGATTCGAGATGCTTTGGAAGACGGTTGGCGCGAATGGCAATTGTTGCATTTGTATGCAATGGAACGGTATTGTTGTGAAATAAATGATAATCGGAGTAAAAATCGGAAGAAGCCTTTTCTGTGTGGTATTCAAAACGAAAATCAGCGTATAAAGCTCCTGCAGGAATTTCCACCTGAACCGAATCGTTTTGAAATCGATTGAAATGGTTATAAGCAAATAGTTCTCCTCCAGGAGAGTCGGTTTTTACAGCTGCATTTTTACCCACAATAGCAAAGTCGATCAACGAGGTATTTCCATACGAGTCTTGCAGTTCTATTCCAATATTTCCGTTTTGCCCGTTCTTGGGAATAATGTGTCCTTCTGAGCCATTGTGTGTGTATATGGGAAGTTTGTTTCCCGGATCGATCCAGGTTTTTATGTAACGGCGTTTATCAGTTTTGTACTTACTGTATACGATATGACTGTTAATAAAACGCGTATTGCTAAACGAAAGACGATTCAATGAGAAAGAGAACTGATCTTCGTTATTCAACGACATGCGCAGCAGGTTTATACCGCACTTGTTGTAAGTATCGTTAAAATAATCGTTGGTTTGTATGGCAACGCCAATTTCTCCCCAGGCAGGAATTGTTGGATTGTTTTTTAAGTGGTATTTACCATCGTAAAAAACCACAGGATAACTTTTTGGCGTGTGCGAATAAGCCACATGCGAACTGTCGGAGAGCGGAACTAACAACACCGAAAATATTTTTGGGGCAATATTATCTTTCACCGGAAAGCCGAAATCTAAAGGATTGAGCGGCTCTTCGGTTTTGGTATCCCGAATCTCGAAATGCAAATGTGGTCCGCCCGAACTACCGCTGTTCCCGCTTTTGGCAATCTCTTCATCCTGTTTTACCGGAAATCGATAAGACGGAACCTGTAGATCGAGCCGAAAAGATTGTTTTTCGTATTGCTGATCTTTTACATACTTCGCTATTTCGTGACTAAAAGCTTTTAAATGTCCGTAAACCGAAGTGGTTCCGTTGGGATGATCGATATACAAGGCGTTGCCGTAACCTGTTGGCGAAACTACAATGCGCGATATAAATCCATCGGCAACAGCATAAACCGGCAAACCTGTTGTCCCCTGGGTTTTAATGTCGATGCCCGAATGAAAATGATTGCTGCGCAGCTCGGCAAAACTTCCGCTAAGCAGCAACGGAATCTTCAGTGGATCGGTATAATAGCGTTGTTGCGCCATTCCAAACAAGGCGAAAAAAAGAAAAAGAGGTGTAAAAAATGTTTTCATCGTTGTTTAATCCGTAATAGTTAATCTCCACTAAGCAAACAGTTCTATGCGACAAAGTTTCGTTCCCATTTTCGGAATTCAATAATGGACTCAACGAAGTCGGGATTAACCCGGAGAACATATTCATTACTCGAATTAAATAATTTTTCCGGGATAATTGGAGGCACCAAATTTAATTAATTTATAACGGCTGCAAGTCTTGTTTTCAACTTTGTGTTCTAATCTTCATTCATCTTCAACAAACAACTAACATAGCTTTGTTAGCATAAAAAGAATGCAATCGATTTGATTTCCTTTTACAATCAGGAAAAAAAGTTAACTTTGTTCGCGAAATGCAGCTAAAATGACCGAAGAGGATCACTTGCTACTTAATGATTTAAAGCGCAATACACAGCAACTGTTCGAAAAATACAATGAATTGGAACAGAAAAATAAAATGCTGAGTGAACAGGTAGAGAACCTGAAGCAGGAAATTGAATTAATGGAGCATGAAAAGATTGAATTAGGTCGGAGTTACAAGCAACTGAAAGTAGCCAACCGGATTTTATCAGAACGAGATGAAAACGGTGAAGCTAAACAGAGAATTGACTTTTTGATACGGGAGATTGATAAATGTATCGCATTACTAAACAGGTAATGTTTTGAAAGATAAAGACTTTAGAATACATATTAAGATTGATGGACGGGTTTACCCTCTAAACATCAATCGCGACGAAGAAGAGAGATACCGAAGAGCTGCAAAGATTGTTGAAGAAACGATTTCATCATTTCGAAAAATGTTTCAGGATAACGACAATCAGGATATTTTGGCAATGTCCGCATTTCAGGTAGCACTACGTTACACTGAAGAGCAACAGAGCCGGGATTACTCTCAATTCGTTGATGATATAAAGGATATAAAGGATGATATTTCTGACTTTCTTAAGGAAAAGGAAGAGAAATAAAGTCTGAATACATAAATAATCAAAGCCCGTATTAGGCCGGTTCTAACGAGAACCAGGTTTATTACGGGTTTTTTAGTAACTAATTATTTGAAATATGGATATAATAATAGGTGTAGCCGCAGGGTTTATTGTGGGAGGCGCTTTAGCTTATCTGGTGTGGGATAAGGCCCTGAAGGCGAAAAAGAATCGGATTATCGGCGAAGGAAAATCCGAGGCCGAAGTGATTAAAAAAGATAAAATATTGCAGGCTAAAGAAAAGTTTCTGCAGTTAAAATCGGAACACGAAAAGTACATTAATGAGAAGAGTTCGCATTTGGCGAAGGAAGAAAACAAGTACAAACAACGTGAGACAACTTTAAATCAACGTCGCGATGAGTTAAATCGAAAAACAAAAGAATTTGAAACGACACGTCGTGAAGTTGAAGCTATTCGCGAGAATTTGAATACACAATTACAGCGTGTAGAACATAAAAGCGAAGAGCTTGACAAAGTGCACAGACAGCACCTTGAAAAACTAGAGCAAATTTCAGGACTTTCGGCTGATGATGCAAAAGAGCAGTTGGTAGAATCGTTACAGGAAGAAGCCAAAACTGAAGCCGTTGCATACATTAACGAAATAATGGAAGAGGCGAAACAAACAGCTAACAAGGAAGCAAAAAAGATCGTTGTAAAATCGATTCAACGTGTGGCTACCGAAACGGCTATTGAAAACGCTGTTACTATTTTCCACATTGAAAGCGATGAGATTAAAGGACGAATTATTGGTCGAGAAGGCCGTAACATTCGTGCACTTGAAGCTGCTACCGGTGTTGAAATTGTTGTTGATGATACTCCTGAAGCCATTGTGCTTTCAGCTTTCGATCCGGTACGTCGCGAGATTGCCCGCCTGGCTTTACACCAGCTGGTAACCGACGGACGTATCCACCCGGCACGAATTGAGGAAGTGGTACAGAAAGTAAAAAAACAAATTGATGAAGAAGTGATCGAAACCGGTAAACGAACCGCCATCGATCTTGGAATTCATGGTTTACACCCTGAGTTGATTCGTTTGGTAGGTAAAATGAAGTACCGTTCGTCATACGGACAAAACCTTCTGCAACACTCGCGCGAGGTAGCTAACCTTTGTGCTACAATGGCGTCGGAGCTGGGATTAAATCCTAAAAAGGCAAAACGTGCCGGACTGTTGCACGATATTGGTAAAGTGCCGGATGACGAGCCGGAATTGCCACACGCAGTACTGGGTATGAAACTCGCCGAGAAATTCAAGGAGAAGCCAGATATTTGCAATGCGATTGGAGCGCACCACGACGAAGTGGAAATGCAATCGTTATTTGCACCAATCGTTCAGGTTTGTGATGCCATTTCAGGTGCTCGACCGGGTGCCCGTCGCGAAGTGGTTGAATCGTACATTAAACGATTGAAAGACCTTGAAGACCTGGCGCTTTCTTATCCTGGAGTATTAAAAACCTATGCTATCCAGGCAGGTAGAGAACTACGTGTTATTGTTGGAGCCGAAAAAATGAATGACCAGGAAACAGAACAACTTTCATACGATATCTCTAAACGTATTCAGGATGAAATGACTTATCCGGGACAAATTAAAATTACTGTTATCAGGGAAACCCGTGCAGTAAGCTACGCGAAGTAAGAAGTACAAATTGACAGATATAAAAAACTTCGACCGTTTGGTCGAAGTTTTTTTATGTCTAAAATTTTGCCACTTGAATGAATATTCTTAAAAGCTAGGTGGATTAAAATATTGAGATAGCAGAAGAGTTACTGTAACTTTCTGCCTGCCGGCGGCCTTCATTTTTGTCTTGACACAAAAACGAAGCAAAAAGGTCAAGGCTGCTTTTGCTCTTAATCCTCCGTTTTCATAAAACCAAAATTCGGACTGGTGATCTCCTCGATTCCTCGGAGCTTCCCGCTCTCATTAAGGTTTTATTTCAACTCCGGGCAAAGATCAAAAGAGGCCGTCCACTGATGTATGGTCTGCCGCATCAGAGCCTGGTCTCGTCCGGTGAGCCGGAAAACAAGCATTGACGGCGTTAAAAAATTACTGTTGCCCGCCTGCCGGCCGGCAGGTTTGAGGAGGTACGACTGCCTGTCTCGATCGTAGCATCGGGAATTTTCAGGAATTTTAGCCGTTGCAGCGTAGCTTTTCCGAGCGAAGCGGGCGTAGCCTTGGATTTTCTGTCTACCCTTTGGGCTAAGCCAACGAGTAGAATCTGTCTGATAAGACCAAAGCCTGTTTTCTGTGGTTGGTGGCTCAATCTAATCTTGAATCTTCTTGGGTAAGAAATTCTTTCTTTAACGGAATTCTCATTTATCCTCTAAAACAAGCTAAGCAACTGTTTTATCTTTTCTTCCTTTTCCGTAAAACCAACAGAATTGTAGGCCTCAAGCATCGATTCTACCAAACGTTCTATAAACAAAACATCAGGTTTTGGCTCTGCATATTCTCTTATAGGTCGGTATTCATTTCTTTTCAGATGGTAATCAATTTCTTTGCGGCTGGTAATCGATCCTTTATTCGAAGGATTGATATAGAATAATACTTCTGTTTCGCGAGTTGAGCCATGTACCTTTTGTGCCAGTTCGGCATCAACAATAGCTACCAGCGGGTTTTTAGGGAAATCAACCAAATATGCAGGAAGCTCGATGGCGCGTGCAATAATCGTATAAAAAATACTCATCGAAACCGGATTGCCACGTTTGGTGTCCAAAATCTGGTTTAAAAAGCAGTTTTGTGGCGAATTAGGATTGCTCAAATTCACTGAATAACCATTTAAATTAAAAATGAAGTGGTTTAATATGGTTGTCTTTTCAAGTAGTGTTAACGAGTTATTCAGTTCCAGCCAAATCGATTTTCGCAGGTTTTCAATCTTTAAGGTCAGGTTTAACGGATTGAGGTCGGGGTACTGAAATTTATCCACCGCACAAAATCCTTCAAAAAGATCCTGCGTTCCCGGCGTTTGATTGATCCAGCTTTTCAGCCCGCTAAAAGTTCTTTTAAACTGAAGGCTTTGAATTATATTTTCAATACGGCTCTGACTGTTCTCATCAAAACTTTGTTCCCACTTTTTTTCCAAAGCTGGAATAATCTCTTCATCTTCTTTTAGCAATTCCTGTTGAACCATCTGGAACACTGTTGTATCCGGATCATCAAGGAGGGTGATTAGTGCATCAAGTTTTTCCTGGTTCATGCCTAATTACTTAAATTATCGAGTACTGCTTTAATTAATTTTTTCATCTCTTCGCGGTAGTTTTCGTTAGCTGTTAGCGTAACCCGGTTGGCAATAATTAAACATACCGTAAGCGCGTTGTGCCCCATTAATTTCGACAAGCCATAAATGGCCGAGCTCTCCATTTCGAAATTGGTTATCCGCAAATCTTTGTACGAAAAGGTTTCAACCAACTCGTTTAATTGAGGGAAAGCCAAAGGTAAGCGCAACTCCCGGCCTTGTGGAGCATAAAAGCCCGGCGCCGAAATGGTAACACCTTTTTTATACTGTTCATCCGAAAATTTATCCAGTAAACTTTGTCCGGCATCAACGGTATATGGTGCAGCCAGCGAGTCACTCCATTGGGTATGATTTCGAAAAGCAGCTTCAAACTCCATGTCGCAAACCTGTTCGCGGTTGGCATAGTAATTTAACAAACCATCGAACCCGATCGACTTTTTAGAAACCACAAAACTGTTTACCGGAAGATCGGTTTGTAATCCACCCGATGTGCCAATACGAACGATATCAAGCGAACTCAATTCCTTTTTAACGCTGCGCGTTTCCAGGTCGATATTCACCAATGCATCCAATTCATTTAATACAATATCTATATTGTCGGTGCCGATTCCGGTTGAAATAATGGAGATTTTCTTTTGCTTGTAGAATCCGGTAACCGTTTTAAATTCACGGTTTTGAACCGTAAAAACAATTTCGTCGAAAAAACCGGCAATGGTATCAACGCGGGCAGGATCGCCAACAAGAATGATTTGCCTGCCGATGTTTTCAGGTTTTAAATGTAAATGGAATATACTTCCATCACTATTTAAGATTAGCTCTGAGTGTTTAATCATTGTTTGCTTTTATTATCCGACCAAATCTATTTAAAATAACGTGGAACACCAATGGCCGTGCGGAAAACATATAAACATCTAAGAACGAAGCTTTTCTTTTTGATTTGTGATTTTGTTAAAAACATAGAATATGTTAAACAGGAGGGCTGAAAATTGGATAATTCATTAGAATATTACGTTTTAATACTGAAAAACCCATTAAATTTTTATTTTTGATACAAATACGAATCTAATAGCAAACCAGATGTCATTTAAAATTTTTTCGCTTCAACTTACAGGTAAAATCAAGTCGGTTGAGGTAATCGAGAAAAAGCGCAAGCAATTAGCCGACGATTACGCTGAGTTTTTAAAAACACAAAATTCAGAAGAGTTGAAAACATTTTTAGAGTTGGAAAAATATGTTACTTCCAGTGAATTTGACTCTAAAAAGAAGGAGATTGAAGGACAATCCTATAAGGGAAGCGAAGAGGAAAAGCAATTAAAGGAATTTCAACGCTTGCAAAAAGCAACACGCATAAAGAATTATTTTAAGGTAGAAGGTTCTGCTGATCTGGTTCGGTATGAGAAAGAAAAAGAATCGCAGAAACTGGCAGACTTTTATGCCCTTGAAGAATATGTGAAAGACGGCGATTTTGAAAAAGACAAAAAGGAAATTAAAGGCCAGGTTTTTAAAGGATCGGCAGAGGAGAAGCATTTAAGGGAATTGAAAAAGCTTGAAAAATCGGCCGGTATAAAAGCATATAATGAGCTGGAAGGTTCGGAAAAACTGAAAAAACACAAGGCATTTGAGGCTTCAGATAAATTAAAGCAATACAAGGAGTTAAAAACGGCAGCAGTAAACGATAGCGAAAAGAAAAAGGAGTTTAACCGTTTGAGCAAGGATTCGGCGGTGGTAAATTATTTCAAGTTCGAGAAATCGAAAAAACTGAAGTTGTATCATGAGATTAGCGGAAGTCATAACCTGGTTCGTTACAAGGAATTAAAAGAACAGGTAAACTCCGAAGAGTTTAAAAAGAAGGTTGCCTTTTTAAAAGATAAAAAGAAGTTTGAAAAAAGTGAAGCCTACAAAAAATACACAGATTATAAAAAACTGGCTGGAGATCCGGTGGTAACTTTTGTGTTAAAATACGAGAAATCTAAACTCTACAAAAACTACCTCGACGTTAAAGAATCGTTTGACTTAAAACGACATAACGAACTTAAAGAGTTAATCGAATCGGAAGAATATAAAAAGCAAAAAGCGTGGTTGGAAGACAAAAAACGCTGGGATAAAACAGAAGATGCCCAAAAGTTAAAACAATACGAAACTGAGAAGAAGAAACCGGAATTTGTAAAATATTTCAAATACAAAGACAGCAGCGATTTTGACTTTTATAAAAATTGGGATGTAGTATTTGAGGATTCGTTTGGCGATAAAAAACTGGATGACGCCAAATGGATGACAAGCTCGTTAACGGCTTCAAAAACCTTGGGGCAAAACTATGCAATGCAAGGTGATTTAAGTATTTTCACTGATGGCTCGAACATTCAAACCGGAAATAAGCTGAGTATTCAGGTTAAAAGAGAAAACAAAGAAGGTATGGTTTGGCAAATGCCTGCCGGTTTCGTACCTGCTGATTTCGAGTACACATCAGGAATGATTAGTTCGGGCGAGAATTTCCAATTCGAGGAAGGAATTGTAGAAGCCAAAATATATTTTAACCCGGTAAAACAAGTGGCCAGTTCATTTTTCCTTGCCAATGGCAGCAACGTTCCGCGTGTTAACCTGGTTGAAATGGGGGCAAAAAATGTTCTGGGTATTTACACCATGAACGGAAGTGGGAAAATAGCTTCGGAAGGATTGGAGATCAATAACCTGAAACAAGGAGCTTATATTTTCTCGCTCGAGAAATCGGGGGCAACTTTTACATGGAAGATTAATGAACAGGAAGTTTTACAGCTGAACAACAACGATTTAAATAAACCTTTGGAGCTAAATGCTTCAAGTCTTGTAATTGATAAATTACCAGGATCATCAGCAAATTTTGATGTTGAATGGGTAAAATGCTATCGTAAAAAATGACATTAAAAGATTGCGATGTAAACTGGATGGACGGATTTGGTGGTGCAATTACAGTTTGCGATACAGAAGGTATTGTTGTTTATATGAACGATTTTTCCATTCGGCAGTTTGAAAAGTATGGCGGCGAAAAATTGCTGGGAACTAACTTGTTGGATTGTCATCCCGAGCCATCGAAAACCAAACTTCGCGAAATGCTGGCTACACCCACCGAGAATACATATACCACCGAAAAGAGTGGTGTAAAAAAGGTAATTACCCAAAAACCGTGGATGGAAAACGGGTATTTCTGCGGGGTAGTGGAGTTATCGTTTGAGATTCCTTCTGATATTGAAAATCAGATTCGTAGTTAACCTGGTTCTTAATCTATAAGCCTCGTTTGTTGAATAAGATATATCCAAAATTTAGGGTGACATAAAGGTTGGTGTTACTCTTTTCGTAATAATTGAACGAAAGACTTACCGGTCCAATTCCAGTTTGATAAACCAACGCTGCCAATCCCTGCAGATAATAATTATTTATAAAGTCGTCGCTTTTAATTGCGGTAAGGTCTGGTTGCTCCAACTCTTCATGAATGGGACAGAATCCATAACCTTCAACACGAAGATGCAAATCAGGCGAGAATTTGAATATCGCTTTTAATCCTCCTGCCAGATAATTATTCGAATTAAATTCGTTAATAAACAGTGATTTACTATGTGGTGTAGGGGTAAATCCCTGGGCGGCAATTTTTGTCGATCGGTACGTACGAAACAATTCTTTTGTACTTAAAAATGATTCGAGGTGGGTCCCCAATACAAATCTCTCTCCCAGCGAAAAATAGCGTAACGAATGGGCATGCAGCTGAAAATAATTGTGATTGGTTAATTTCGTTGAGGAGCTTGTATTACTTTCGGCAGTGTACTTCTCTTCGCCAATAACAAATCTGCCATCAATTCCACGGTGAGCGCCTTCTGTTGCATACTGCTTGTAATTCAGTGAGTTATTTTCGAATCCTACCTTCGAGACAAATGCATTAAATTTTGAATTGTTGGGCATACTTCCTGCTTCCGTTTCCTCCGTTTGATAAAAGTCATTACTTGCCGAAGAATAGGCAACACCCGCATAAAATTTACTATGCAGGCCTAATGGTAACCCTGTTTCTAATCTGAAATTGGTTTCATCTTTTATTATGTACGGCGAGCGAACGTCCTCAAAAATCAGTTCCGTACTCGACGAAAAATAATCCCACCGGTTAAAAGTTAAGTACGATTCGAGGTAGAAAGGCAGCGCTGTTGGATAATCAATACGGCCGCCGAGTTTAAAAGAACTGTAAAACCGTCCAAAGTAAATGTTCGAATGCAGCGAATAAGCTCTGCTGTTGTAGCTTCTGAAATTAATGGCAGCAAAGCCCTGGTTAATGGGCTTGGTAGAAATATTACCACCAATACTCAAATCCAGTCGTTTTTCTGGTTCTACCTTCAAATGTAAATCAAAATAACCAGTGCCGTGATTGTAGCGCGTAATGGGTTGAATCGACTTTAGTTGTTCATCGGCAACTAATTTAAAATACTCGGTTTTTAATGTAGAGAGCGTTACGATGTTATTCCTGTGTTTAATACTTTGTATGATAAATTGTCGTTGCATGGGGTCGCTAACGCCTTCAACCTGAATGTTTTGAAAATTTAGTTCTGGTTTCCGCGCATTAAAACTGTCGCGTTTTGCCTGAACTTCTTCCTTCGGAACACGACGTTTAACCAATTGTTTTATACTATCAATTTTGGCCAGTGTAGTTTGTTCTCCGCGGGCCAGAACTGTATCTATTTTATTAAAATCGAGCAGACCAACATTATCAAATTTTGTTTCCAGCAAAATCCCATCCGATGGTTTAATCTCAAAATTAGTTGGCCTCATAACCATATTCGAAATCTGCCGCATAACATCATCTGCGTCGGCAGCTCTTGCGTCATCAGCAACCTTATGCCCGATAATAATATCCGGGTTAAAAATATCTTTCATATGGTCGGTTGGAAAGTTGTTCAACAGACCTCCGTCGAACAAAAGTTTTCCATCAATTTCAATGGGTTTAAAATAAAGCGGAACAGTCATTGATGCCCGCATGGCATTTCCCAGGTCGCCATCACGTAAAACTAATGGTTTACTGTTGTTTACATCGGCGGCAATACAAAAGAAAGGAACCAGTAATTGGTTAAAATCGTAATTACAGGCGGCACTGGTAGCAGCTGTTAATTCCATAAACGCAAAATCCATTTGTTCGCCGGGAATAATACTGGTTGGGGGCAGTATTTTTACTTTTTCATCTTTTCTGGCCACGCGCAGTTGTATCCATGTTGGATCTTCTTCCTGACGTTTAAAATAATAGCGGTATTCGCGTTGTATTTTTCCCGTCGACCAGAAATAGAAATCGTCCGACTTAAAAAGCTCTTCCATTTCGTCGGCCGAATAACCTGCAGCATAAAGCCCACCAACAATTGCTCCAATTGAAGTTCCTGATATATAGTCGATTGGGATGTCATTTTCTTCCAAAACCCTTATAACGGAAATATGTGCCATTCCCTTGGCACCACCTCCACTGAGCACAAGCCCAACCGATTGAGCTTTGCTTTGCACAACGGAAAAAGTAAATAACAGGATAACAAGTAGCAATTTATTCATAGGGTCAATTGTTTTCTGAACGCTATCAAAATTACGAAAAACGAGAGTATGTTAAATGCGCTTATTCTAAAATCTTATTAAAAACTGATTAAATTCAGTTGTTTCTCTATGACAGACAGAAAAATGCGCGTATAGGTTGCTTTCTCGTAGCATAATTTTCTAACCACTACTTTTTTAATAGTTTTGTTAAGAAGAGGTTTTAACATCTGAATTTTTAAATTAGTGTTCAGGGTAAATCGGGTTTGAAGTGTTTTGGATATACAAATGATAACTGGCTTTAATTAAAATTAAGGAGTGAAACAACTAATCACCATATTTATACTTGTTTGGATAAGTTTGTTGGGTAATGCACAGCTGGTAACCGAACCCGATTTTAGTTGGGGAAACTGCAGTTACTACAATGCCAATGTAGGAGATACCATCCAGTTTAAGGGAGTTTATGTGGTTTTGCTCGATATGAAAAACCACTACAACAAACTGAGTATTAATAATGATACCATTGAACTAAAGGTAAGCCGTCGTAGTCTGCCATCGAGTTTAAATTTATTACGTGCTTTTGTTGCTGATAACCGGAATGTTAAAAAACTGGCTTCAAATAAAGCGGTGCATGGATTATTAAAAAAGGATGCGCTGATTTGTTTATCGAATAATAAAAACCACATGCTGGCTTTTGATTCATTTAGTTTTCCGGTGAGTTATAACGATGGTTTTAACTGGAATATGAACGAAGACGATCATATGTTTTCGTACCAGGGAAGAGGATGCAACTCCGGCAATGATGAAGTGAAATCGAACGAGGGAATCGGAATTGCTTTATCTGATGCCCGTGGAATTGAAAAACATTGGCTGCTTGCCATTGAAGATAGTAAGGTAATTTGGGTAGAGGACCAAAAAAACGGTCGCAATAGCAAAGAGGCATGTATTCTTTTGCAGAGCAACTCTAATCCACTTATTTTTTATGTGTACGATCATTTATACGCTAACAATGTTCAGGTAAAGGAAGGACAGGATGTACGATTGGGAGAGCTTTTAGGAACGGCTTGGGGAGACGAAAACTGGGGCTATCTGCAACTGGCAGTAGTAAAAAGCGATACCATCCCCGATTACGAAAACCGATATACCAACTGCGTAAATTTTTTCCCGCAGCTTTACGAATTGTATTTTAAAAACACCTTTAATTTTACGAAATCCTTTACCCGCGGAAAAGTTGATTTTGCACAGCAACCGCAAAGAAACGGTAACCGAAAGAACCTGCTTGCTTTTGAAGAATACGCCGGTATGGGATGGGATTTAGGAGCCTGGAATACTACTGATAAAGTAATGTTTTGCGCAAGGGGCGAGCAAGGGAATGCCCGATTAAAGAAAGTCCTGTTCGGGGGCTCTGATGCAGAATGTCGGAATCCGAATAATTATTTTGAATACGAAATTAATGTGCGAAACGGTGTTTACCGGGTGCGGGCACAGGTGGGAGATGTGGAACAGGATTCGTGGCAAAAGATTGAATACGAAGGTTTTGAAGCTGCCACCTACGAATTGGCGGCAGGAGAGCTAAAATGGACATCGGAAAAAGTGGTAAAAGTTACTGATCGTAAATTGACCGTTCGTATTTATGTTGATCCTGATAATAGAAAAGTTGCCGGGATCAGCGAGATTGTATTTCAACAGGCATACTAAAATCTAAAGACCATTCCTGTTTTTACCTGCTCTGTTTTAAAAGTTGAATGAAATAATGCCAGTGCCGGAAGTGCTGTACAGTGCGATGGTAAAAGCTTTTCAACTTTATTTTGCTTAAAATATTCTACGGTTTTTAACGTTTGGTTGTCTTGTCTTTTCAAATGAAAACCACCGATTACAGCTTTTATCTTATCAACTTTAGAAACCTTCTTGGCATGTTCACAAATATTACAAATACCGGAATGCGAGCAGCCGGTAATTACTATCAGTTCATTATTTACAATTGCAACTAATGCCGAATCGTCAGGTATAAAATCATCGGAACCATCAGTAAATTCAAAGCTTGTTGACTGGCTTTCAAAATCATTACTTCTTGGAATTTCTCCTAAAAAGAACAGGTTCTCTGAAAGTTGAACTGAGTTTTTGCTTTCCTTTAATGTAAACTGTTTTTCAATTTCATTTCTGGTGAGTTCCAATCCAACAGTAGTGTGGTCGGCTTTTCGGTATCGTTGGGAAAAACTGTCCGAATGAGTGATTAATGTTTTGTCTTTCAAAAATTTTAATCCATTTCCATGGTCCCAATGTCCATGGCTCAAAACCACAGTTTTTACCTCTTTTTCAATGTTGATATTTAGCTTTGCTGCATTTTTTAGAAAAACATCAGAATGACCGGAATCGAATAAAATCTTTTCATTATCGATTTCAATTAGGTAGGAGAGTCCGTGTTCTGCCAGAAATTGCCCGCCGGCAGCATTATCTGTTAAAATAGAGATTGTTAGCATATTTTATGAGTCGAATTGTCGCATATCCATTCCCAAATGGATTTTAAATTTAAACTAATTGGATGATCCGGCGCATATTCTACCAACGATTTTTCGTGTAACATGCACTCAACAAATAGTTCTGAAAAAGGGACTTTTCCAACAAGAGGAATATTGTTGTCGATTAAGTAGTGTTCGACAGTTGCCGTAAATTCAGTATTTATGTCGTACTTATTGATGATGGCATAAATGGGAACGTTAAACGAATTAACCAATTCCACAAGACGTTTAGCATCGTGCAATCCCGAAACAGTTGGTTCTATCACCAGCAGAACTGCATTTGTTCCGGTTATAGATGAAATGGCAGTACAACCAATCCCCGGAGGACCATCGTTAATTATAAATTGTGCTTTATTTTCACTGGCCAATTCTTTTGCCTTTTCTCGTATTCGGGTTACCAGTTTCCCTGAATTCTCCTCGCCGGGGCCCATTTTGGCATGTACCATTACACCAAAACGTGTGTCGGAAACAAACCACTGGTTGTTCAGATTTTGGGTGGTTTGAATGGCGCCTACCGGGCAAAGTCGCTCGCATAAACGACAGCCTTCGCATTGATAGGGATTGATTTCAGGAAAACCATTGCTGTTGGTAAAAATGGCTTCAAAACGGCATGCTTCCAGGCAGGTTTCACAGTTTGTACACTCTTCCTGATTGATAAAAGCCAACGAGCCGCTATCGAATGGATGCGTTTCTTTTATCTCAGGCTTTAAAATTAAATGCAAATCGGCAGCATCAACATCGTTATCGCAAAATACAGCGTTTTGGGCCAACGAAGCCAGTGCCGCTGCTATGCTGGTTTTTCCCGCACCTCCTTTTCCGCTGAGTATAGTAATTTCTTTCATTTTAGTTGATTATTGTTGCCAATTTTTCAATGATAGATTGATAGGCTTTTTCTACCTCTTGGGGAATATTTTCAAACAAATTTCCCCGCGAATAATTCCCGGCATAAGCTTTTGAAAACGGTATCTTACCCAGCAACGTGATATCGCTTTCTTCCAAAAAGCGATAAATAGCGTCGTTCCCCAAACCGGCTTTGTTTACAATTACGCCAAATGGTTTATGTATTTCGTTGAGTAACTCAACGGTTATTTTTAAATCGTGCAGGCCAAACGGAGTTGGTTCAGTAACTAGTATGACATAATTGGCTGTGGCAACAGTTTCAACAACGGGGCAACTTGTGCCGGGAGGTGCATCAAGCAGGGTAATTTGTTGTTTTGAATCAGCATGCTTTTTAACTTTTTTGATCAGAGCTGTTTGCATGGCAGAACCAATTTCGAGGCGTCCTTCTGAAATTCCGGCACCAAAGGTTGTCCGGTAATCGGAAATGCTGCCCAGCGAATTCTGAACCGGTGTGAGCGCATCAAACGAACAAGCCTCGAAACAAGCACCGCACGAATGGCAAAGCTCGTAATTTACTTCTGCAAATTCCAGTTTCTTAACGATGCTAATTGCATTGAATTCGCACCATTCAACACATTTTTTGCAATAGGTACATTTTTCTTTATCAATTTCAGGAACGACGGTAAATACCTCTTTCTCTGCTTCTTTTTTCGCTTGAGAAAAGAAAAGTATGTCGTTTGGTTCTTCCACATCACAATCGATTAATTGTACCTGGTTGTTATATTTTTCAGATAAGAAATAGTACAGGTTAACCGAAACAGTTGTTTTGCCGGTACCACCTTTACCACTTGCTATGGCAATTTGCATGACACATGATTTTAAAAAATTCCCCGGAGTGTTGCTCCGGGGAATAACGATTTAGTAGCTAACTCTGAGTGACTATGAAAAACGACTCAGAAATGCGCTCTATTCTGTTGCGCTAATGTATTTTACGATGGTTATTTTAGCTGCTATTATTTAATGATCGCAGTAATTGGCTGTAAATTCTATTGTTTCGTTGAGATAACCTTGTACCAATTCGCCTGCTGATAGTTGCGGTGCACCAACAAAAACATTTACATTGTTGTAGTTGAAAATTTGAATAGCTTTATGGCCCATTCCTCCTGCCAACACATCGGTAACGCCTTTTTCGGCTAACCATTTAGGCAACACTCCCGGCTCGTGAGGTGGGGGAGTTAACCGTTCTTCGTTTACGATTGTTGTGTCTTCAACATTTAACAGTGCAAAGTATTTACAGTGTCCGAAATGTCCGTCTAAAATCCCGCTTTCGTCAACAGGAACAGCAATTTTCTTACTCATACTAATTTCAATTTATTAATTTTCTAATCGGCCAAATCCACGACCTCTTCCTCTTCCGCGTCCCCAACCTGTTTGAATAGAGTCGTCAGCTGCAAGATTTCTTTTTCTGAAGCCTCTGCCTTCGCCTCTTCTTCCAAATCCAAATCTGGTAAAAAGGTCATCGGTTAATGCGGTGTTACATCTTCCTTGTTTTCTGCCGGTTTGGGCTCCTTGTCCCGTTGGTCCGGTTTTGTCTAATCCTGGCATCTTTCTAATTGTTTTCAATTTTCAAAATAATATCCTTCACATTCAGCTCTTCATCATCTAACTCTATCATTTGGATCTGGAATTTCTCCAGCATATCCTTAGCTTTTGGTCCAAAATGACCAGAGATGATTTGTTCAGCACCTAATTCTGCGGCCATTTCCGAAGATTTTGTACCGGCTCCACCATTTGAGTTTTTAAAGCTGTTTTCGATGAAGTTAGTTGCGTGTGTTTCTTTATCGTATACACAAAACCAACCTGCACGTCCAAATCGTAAATCAAATTTAGAGTCTACATTGTCTCCGGATGAAGTAATTATTGTTTTCATTTATTAGTTACATATGTTCCCTACAAAGGTAAGGTAAATTAGGTTTAAAAACAAAATATTAAACGAACAAATGTTTACTAAGTGAATTTGTAAACGATTAGGATTGGGCACAAAAAAAAATGCAAAGCAATTGATGATTATGGCCTTGCAATTTCTAATGAATTAAAATATGGAATATTTAATTAATCTCGATTTCCTGTGCTTTCTTTTTTACACGGTTAGCAAGCAAAATAGTAATTATACCTGCAAAAATGGCGAAAGAGCCAATTACTTTAACAACAACCAAAGCCGATGTGTACGGCGAAGAGATTAAGATGATACCAAGTATGATAGAGAATATTCCACCCCAAATCATTGAACTTCCTCCATTCTCGTTTCTTTGAATTCGAATACCACTAACCAGGCCGGATACTCCGTTTATTATAGCAACCAAACCTAAAAACCACATTAAAAATGAGGTAGTGAGTACAGAACTGGAAAACGGTTTTAGTACTACTATTAATCCCGCGATAATTCCCAATCCTCCGGTAATTAAGCCCCACCACCAGTTTTTGCGGATGTTTCGTTGTTTGTATGTGTTGTAAAGAGTAACAACACCATCAATTAACCAGTAAATACCGATTATAAAAATCAGTGTTGTTAATGTTGCCTTTGGAAACAATAGTAATATTAAGCCTACAACTACAAGGACTACGCCTCGAACCATTATGAGTTTCCATAAGCTGTTGGCAACATTTTTGTTTGTGTCGTCTGTCATTTTTAAGTTTTTATTTGAATTCGTTTGTCTTACAAGTTATGACAAATAACTTAAAGACACGAAATACTTGAAATAAAATAATCATGATTCCCGGGAATCACCAAAAGGAATGAAAGTAAAGTCTGTTAACAGCATTTTATAAAAATGGCCAGATTACAAGGCGCACACAACAATTGTGCATTGAACGGCTTACTGATTGCGCCTTTAAATTACGGCACATCAACCCCGGGTTTCACCCGAGCTTAGTCACATTTTATCCCTTCGGGATATTGAAGTTAAGACGAGTTTATTGACGTGTTATGTCGCAATTGCAAGTTTATATGACGCTGGAAGCGTCGAATGTGAATAACCCGGTGCGTATAGCCGGGCTGAAATGACCAAAGGGAAATCGTCCGGCGAAGAAAGCAGATCGAAGCCAGATGGTTCTCCCGGACGAAACTCAAACGGCAATACACATAAAAAGATGGGGACTTTCAGAAAAAAAGGTTGCCTGTTACAGACAACCTTTCATGTTACGCATTTTATTGCAGAGCTATTCTACTCCGGCCTTTTCCAGAAAAAACTCCAGTGGGCAAAATTTTGTAATTGATGATTGAAATAAATTCAATCCAACAAAACCTGCCAGGCCAAGCCAGTAAATATTAACGAATATGGCCAATAGAATGCTTGTCAACACCAATATTCCTGCAACTGCGCGTATTATTCTCTCTTTCATCGTATTCTATTTTAGTTGTTATTAATTTTGAAATGGGTTACACAAATTTTTCAATTGCTGAAATAAAAGCACTTATTGGGCTTACCCCTTCGGTTTCTTGGTTGAATGCTTTTATTCGGAGGAGGAGTTCATTGGCTTTTTCTTCATCAAGAAAAGTAAATGAAATAAAATAACGGTACGGATTTTTTGATGATCCAAACCAGTTTGAAATATCCGAATTTCCATCAGCGCTTTCCATAAAACCATCCACCGGCATTTCGCTGTATGAATTAATCTGGATGTCGCGAAAGATCTGCTCCAGCTCATGATGATAAGCTTCGGCACTTTGAATAATTACAAATTTCATCATTTTAATTTTCCTCCTCGTTAGTTAAGTTAATTTCTGTTTCTTCGGCTGCAATAACCGGAGCTTCTTTTACCGGGTATTTTTTCTTCTCAGTCATGTAATAAATAAGCGGTACAATAATCAGCGTCAGGAATGTTGATGCAATGGTTCCACCCATTAGTGAAATTGCCAGTCCCTGGAAAATTGGGTCGAATAGGATTACTACAGCACCAATTACAACGGTTCCGGCAGTAAGCAGGATAGGAGTGGTTCTAACTGCCCCGGCCTCTATAACCGCTTCTTTTAGCGGTACTCCGTCCTTAAGCCGGAGATTTATAAAGTCGATGAGCAGTATGGAGTTTCGGACCATAATTCCTGCCAGCGCAATTAATCCGATCATTGAAGTTGCAGTAAAGAACGCACCCATCAGCCAGTGACCGATAAGAATTCCAACTAAAGAAAGTGGAATGGCAACCATCATTACGAATGGAACTGTAAAGTTCTGGAACCATCCGATGATAAGTATGTAAATTACCAGCAGAACCACTGCAAAAGCAGCTCCCAAATCGCGGAATACCTCGTATGTAATTTGCCACTCACCGTCCCATTTCAGGCTGTAATTATCTTGTACAAACGGTTGTTGTGTAAACTCTTCGTTTAGCGTGTAACCTTCCGGTAATTGTATTTTATCAAGGTTTTCACTCATATTCAGAATCCCATAAACCGGACTTTCCAGTTCTCCGGCAATATCGGCAGTTACGTAAACCACGCGCTTCTGGTTTTTTCGGTAAATGCTTTTATCCTGAAGTTCTTCTTTTATCTCAACCACGTCGCCAAGCGCTACTTTCTGGCCGGTCATAGTCATGATGTTGATTTTTTTCAGATCTTCAATACTAGAGCGTTCATCTTCTGAAAAACGGAGTTGAATACCCACTTGTTCGTGTTCTTTCTCAGCATATAATTGTGTCACTTCCTGTCCGCCAAGTGCCATGGCAACACTGTTTACAACTTGTTGTGTTGAAACGCCTGCCAATGCAGCTTTTTCTTTGAGTACATTGAATTTATATTCTACCTGATCGTCTTCCACTTGCCAGTCGATATCCACAACATCGGCAGTATTGGCAAACAGGTATTTTACCTGGCGGGCAACCTCAATTTGTTGGTCGTAATCAGGTCCGTAAATTTCGGCAACTAATGTTGAAAGTACCGGTGGACCCGGTGGAACCTCCACAACTTTCGCATTGGCGTTGAATTTTTTTGCCAGTTGCTGAATACCCGGACGCATAGCTTTTGCAATGTCGTGACTTTGTGCTTTACGCTCGGTTTTGTCAGTCAGGTTCACCTGAATATCAGAAATATTTGAGCCACGCCGTAAATCGTAGTGACGAACCAAACCGTTAAAATTCATTGGCGAAGCGGTTCCTACATAGGATTGGTAATTCCATACCTCTTCCTGCTGAGCAATATAAGCTGCCAGTTCTTTTGTTACGGCTGCAGTGCGCTCCAGCGTGGTTCCTTCCGGCATATCGATAATTACCTGAAATTCGTTTTTATTATCAAACGGAAGCATTTTTACAGCTACCATTTTAAAATAAACCAGTGTCATCGATGCGATTAGAAAGAATGTGATGGTACCGATAAATGTCCAGCGTTTCCACGATGATTCCAACATCGGATTCATTGTTTTATAATAAATCTTGTAAATCGGCGAATTTTCCAGTTTGAATGCCTTTTTTACTTTGTCGTCTTTCTCAACAACTTTCAGTAAACGGAAAGCCAGATATGGTGTAATAGTTAATGCAACTAATAATGAGAAGATCATTGCAATGGATGCTCCAATTGGCATCGGGCTCATATAAGGTCCCATTAAACCTGACACGAAGACCATTGGCAGTACCGCTGCAATTACCGTAAATGTCGCCAAAATTGTTGGGTTACCCACTTCGTCAATTGAGCGCAGAGCTGCCTGGATAAACGGCAGTTTTTTCATTTTAAAGTGCCGGTGCATGTTCTCTGCAATAATAATCGAGTCGTCGACTACAATACCCGTTACAAAAACCAGTGCAAAAAGGGTGATCCGGTTCAAGGTGTAATCGAGGAAATAGTAGCTGAACATTGTTAATGCGAATGTAATCGGCACCGACAGGAACACAACCAGTCCGCCGCGCCAGCCCATTGCCAGCATCACCACAAAAGTTACTGCGATAATGGCTCCGGCAAGGTGCATCAACAGTTCTGATACTTTGTGCGAAGCTGTTTCTCCGTAGTTACGGGTTACATCAACATGCACGTCCGCCGGAATAAGGTCTTTTTCCAGGTGACTGATTTTCTCCAGAATGAGGTCTGAGACTTTCATTGCATCGGCACCACGACGTTTCGCTATCGAAATGGTAACTGCAGGGTATTCACCAGGATTGTCATTTTTCTTTTCGTCCATTGTTCCGTAACCAAAATTCACGTATTGAATCGGTTCTTCAGGACCGTCAAGAATTTCGGCAACCTGTTTCAGGTAAACCGGACTTCCGCTATGAATACCAACAACAAGATTGGCAACATCATCGGAAGTCTGCAGAAATTCACCCGCTTCAACCAGGTATTCTACATCGTTATTATTAAAAGCGCCGGTATTAAATTGCTGATTGGCAATCTGTATTTTCTGTGCAATGCTGAGCGCATCAACATTATAACGGGCCATTGCTCCGTTGTTCAGCGCAACACGAATTTGGCGTGAGCGCCCACCAATAACTTTTGTTTCCGAAACATCTGTAATCTGTTCAATTTCGTTATTTACCTCCTGGGCAATTCTTTTTAATTGGTAATCGTCGTAATTTTCGCTCCAGAAAGTTAATCCCAATACCGGTACATCGTCGATAGAACGTGTTTTTACCAAAGGCAAACTTGTTCCGTGCGGCATCTGGTCCATGTGCTTCATTATTTCGTTGTACATTTTTACCAACGATCGTTCGATGTCTTCTCCAACGTAAAACTGAACGATAAGCATGGCCTGACCCGGCATTGAGGTAGAGTATACATATTCAACTCCCGGAATATTGGCGACCACTTTTTCGAGCGGTTGCATCACGCGGGATTCAATTTCTTTTGGGCTGGCTCCCGGGTAGCTAAAGAGGATATCGGCAATTGGTACGTCAATTTGCGGTTCCTCTTCGCGGGGAGTAAGGTACGAGCTGTAAATTCCGATTGCCATAAAAGCTATCATCAACAGCGGCGTTAATTTTGAGTTTATAAACTGTTTGGCTATTCCGCCGGCAAATCCTGTTTTCATACTTTTTCTCTTAAATTCATTTTTTTAAGTTCTATTTAATAGACCCCCTATCGTCACTTTGTTCCGATTGTCCCCCTAAAAGGGGACAGGAGCTTCATTGAAGCGACAGGGGTAATTCACAGAGGAATTACCTTTTGTTAGTTAGAAGCTATAATTGCTCCGTCAAAAAGTTTGCTGTCAGACGACACAACATATTGTTCTCCATCCGTTAAGCCTGAAATGATCTCAACTTTGTCGCCAAATGTTTTACCGGTTTTTACCCAGCGAAGCAGGGCATTTCCCGATTGACTAACAGCATAAATCCCCACTAACTGACCACGGTGAATCAGTGCTTCTTCTGAAACCAGGATGCGTTTTTGTGTTCCGTGTTCAAACAACACCTCGGCATACATTCCGCTGTACAATTTGGCTGTACAATTTTCAGGAACAGTAACCAAAATTTTTGCCATATATTGGTTGCCGGTATTTGTTGTTGATGGATTTATCTCGATAATTTTTCCTTCCATTTCTGCTTCGGCAGCAGTGAATTTTACTTTAACAACATCGTTCAGCTGAACTTTTGCAATGTCGGCTTCCGGAATGCGCGCTATAACTTTCCATTGCGAAGGACTTTCCATACTTAAGATTGGCATTCCCGGATTGGCCATATCGCCTTCCTGAACAAATTTGGTGGTAATAACTCCGTTGTAAGGGGCGCGAATTGATGCATAACGCATGTTTTCTTTTACTTCGTTTTCCATTTGCTCTACAGCAGCCAAACGTGCTTTGGCCATGTCGTAACGGGTACGCATGTCGTCCAATTCTTTGTCCGACGCACTGTTTGATTCATATAGTGCTTCGTAACGTTTCAGGTCTTTTTCAGCGCTTTCGTAGGCAGTACTTGCTTCAACCTTGCTTGCTTCTACCTGTGCTTGCTTGGCCAGAATATCCTGGTTTCTGATCTGAATCAACAGATCGCCCTGGTTTACTTTCTGACCTGGTTTTACATAGATACGCTGAATTTGTCCCATAATTCGGGTACTTAAATTCGTTTGTTTGTCGGCCTCTAATTTGCCCGAAAAACTATGTACTATTGGGTAATCAACAAGATTCGCAACAGCAGTTTGTGCCGCAACTTTTTCTTGTGATGCCGTGGCATGTTCTTTCTCTTTGTTTCCACATGATATTGCAATTATTGATAGCAGTGCAATTGCAATTATGAGTTTTGATTTTTGTACTAGTGTCTTCATTTTTGATATGGCGTTTATTCGTTAATGTCTTGTTCGATAAGCAATTCCATCTCGAAAATGGCTTGCTTGTAATTATAAATTGATTGAATGTATTCTAATTCTTTTTGTGAAGTGAGAGCTTCCGACATGAGAAGGTCGGCAGTTTTTTCCAGTCCTTGTTCAAAACGGTTTGTTCTGATTCGTAACGACTCACGGGCTTGTTCTTTTGCCAGTTTGCTTGATTGGATACGGTTATAATTCAGTGCCATTTTGCGGGTAGCACGATTGATTTCAATTTGGCTTTGAGACAGGTAATCTTCGTAGTTTATTCGTGCTTCATCCAATTGTGCAGTAGCGTGTTGAACAGCGCCTGCATTTTTATATCCACTGAAAAGGCTCCAACTTAATGAAGCGCCAACCATGTAATTATTTGCCGAAGTTCCGAACAGCGATTCGTCATTCCACTCCATTGCTCCAAAAGCATTTAAACGCGGAACGAATTTCATTTTGTTCGATTTAACCATATTCTCTCCGGCTTCAATTTGTTTTTGGTAAGCCAGCATATCCGAACGGCTTTCCAGATTCACCGAATTGCGGTCGATAATAGCTTGTAATGGTGGTTGAATAAGCGAATCGGTAGTTTCAATTATTTCGCTAAATTCCATACCTAATAAGTATGCCAAAAAGTCGTTGGCTGTTTGTTGCTGGTTTTGCGCTTCAAGTAACTGATTCTTTCGTTCCTCAACACGAACAGAGGCTTCCAGAACGTCTGCTTCTTTTGCAAATCCCTGTTCGGCATTGTTTTTTGTTAATCGTAAAGCTTCTTCTGCAACAGCTACTGATTTTTGTAGTACCTCAACCGACGATTCGGCCAGCTCCAACATATAATAAGCATTTTTTACTTCGTATTTAATGTTCAGTTTAACCCTGTTTGTTTGAAACGACATCGCATCCAATTGATTTTTAGCTGCCTTTCTGGCGTAAATTCCATCAAGGTTCAGCAATGGCTGCTTTAATTCGATCTTAGTCTGGAAGTTCTCGATACTTCCCGGATCATTCAATAAATCAGGATTGAAATCTTGTTGCGTAACAATCTCCTGTTTTAATTTAAACCCGAAGGAATTTAATGGGTCGTTGGTTGACATTCCGGTATGACTCGCTTCAAGTCCCGGCAAAAAAACGGAGTTTGTCATTCGGTAGCGGGCGCGTGCAGCTTCCACACGGGCCTCGGCACTTTTTACATTAAGATTGTTTTCGGCTGCAAGAGTGAGGGCTTCGCTCAAACTTAATGGTCTGGGTTGTGCCTTTAATATTGCCGGCGTTAATAACAGCAATAATAATAGGTAATTGAATTTTTGTGTTGACATATTAGTAATCATTTTTGATTCTTTATTTCGCTGCAAATATACGTGATAAGATACAAATATCTATATAAATAGATATATAAATAATTGATGGATCATTCTTGAAATCTATTACTGTTTAAAGCAGTTGATATACATAACCAAAATCAATGCAAGATTGACAAATAGGTTTGCCTTAGTAACGTGTTCTTATTCTTTTAGTTACGAATATTTGATAAATTAATTCTATTGAAGGAGAGATTAGTTATTGAGAAGGTTATTTTGCGGATAATAGTGAACATTATTTCAATGTTAACTGTATTGTGCGTGCAGTTCTGAATTGTATTGGAGGTGAAATAGAGATGTAATTGATGGATTTGATCTTTTTTAATATGTTTTAGAAAGTTTAAGGGTGCAACCGTTAACTAACGGAAGACACCCTTATCAATAAAATATTTCTGTTGCGTTTTTAACGATAAATCAACAAATGTGTTTTGGTAATGCTTAATTCCTTCTCCATATCAAGCAATTTCTCCATGCTATCGTAATACACCGAAAGTTCAAATAAATATTCGGTGAAAGAGATTGCCCTTTTATCCAATGCTTTTTGCAGTAATTCCATGTCGCCTTGCAAGTTTAACTGCTTACGAAATTGAGTGATGTTTTCTTGAATTGCGATCGCTTTAGCATGTAGTGTTTTCATTTCGTTGTAAAAACGCAGCTTTTCATCAGTCTCACGATGTTGGGCAGCCTCGTTTTTTAACTGTGCATATTTCACTGTGTTCTTATTTTCGAATAATGGTATTGAAACGCCAACAGTAACTCCCTGAAAGCCTTCACCAACCACTTTTTCGCTCATGTAACCTGCATTTAGTTTTGGCAAACTCTGCGCTTTTTGCAGTTGAGTGTTTTTGTCAGAAATGGCAATTTCCTGTTCTAACCACGCAAGCACCGGATTGTTAGCAGCAGCCTGTGCAGCCCACTGTTCAAAATCATTAGCGATCGGGACAGCCTGAAAAGTAGTTTTTTCAAAATCGACTGCTTTTCCACCATTTAGTGTTGCCAACTGTTGCAGCAGTGCTTGCCGTTGAATTTCAATGTGCCGAAGTTCGGCTTCTGTATTCAAAAGCGTAACCTTTGCTTTATTCTGATCCAGAATATTGGCTTCTCCTACGTTGAGTTTTGTTTCAACCGACTTTGCAATCTCACTGGCATTTTCCTGTCGCTTTTGGTATTCTTCCCTAAGTGCATTCTGGTAGGTGAGTTCTGCACAAATCAATCGTACCTGAAGGAAAATATCCATTTTCTGCTTTTTGTATTCCAGTTCGGCCTGCTCATTTTTCATATCAGCAATCTGATTGCGATAGGCGTATGCCGATGGAAAATCAAACGACTGTTGAACGCTGAAATCTTTACGGTTGCCAATTGCCGACGGATCGCCCCACAAATAATGAAATTCCACCTCCGGGTTTTGCAATTGAATGCCTGTTTTGTTCCCCATTTTTTCAGCCTCCACCATTTTTTTGAGTGCTGAAAGTGTGGTGTTGTTATTCTCTATCTCCGTCAGCAAGGCATCAATGTTGTTTTGTGCCGACGCAAACTGACTAAAAGCGAGAATCGATATAATTGTGAATAATACTTGTTTCATTTCGAGTCCTTTTTATCGTTTCCATTTTTGTTAAGCGCATAGTAAACTATAGGCACCACATAAATATTCAGGATGGTTGATGTGAGCAAACCTCCTAAAATTACCTGTGCCATTGGGCTTTGTATTTCGTTGCCCGGCAAATCTCCATTCATTGCCAGCGGAATAAGCGCCAAAGCAGCTGTTAATGCGGTCATCAGAATAGGTAACAGGCGGTCTTTTGAACCATGTACAAGGGTTTCGTACAATTTTTCGCCTTGTTGTTCGAGATTTTGGTAACGCGAAACCAACAGAATTCCGTTTCGGGTGGCAATACCAAAAAGTGTGATAAATCCAATAATGGCCGGAATACTCAACATGCCAGATGTAAGCATAATTGCAAAAATACCCCCAATCAATGCCAGTGGTAAATTCAGCAATATAATTCCTGCCAGTTTAAAGTTTTTGAATTCCTGGAACAAGAGTAGAAAAATAACAAAAAGCGCAGCAAGTGATGTAAGCAGCAACATGCGCGATGCTTTTTCTTCGCTTTCGAATTGGCCGCCGTATTCAACCCGGTATCCTTCCGGAAGATCAATATTTTCGTTTACACTTTGTTTGATCTCTTCCACCACGCTGTGCAAATCGCGACCGGCAACGTTCGCAGAAATCACCAGTTTACGTTTTACATTTTCGCGACTGATGGTATTCGGACCGCTGGCAGAAATCACTTCGGCAACTTCACTCAGTGGAACTTTTTTCCCGTCGTGCGTGTCGATCAATGCATTTTTAATGCCTTCCAACTGGTCGGTATAATCGGTTTTGTAACGTAGTAACAAATCATACGTTTGTTGTCCTTCGTAAATATCGGCCATCTTTTCTCCGCCGAGTGCGATATCTACAAACTCGTTAAATTCGTGTAATGGGATACCATAAAAGGCCAGCATCTCGCGGTTGGGCCGGATCTGTATCTGCGGAATCTCAACCTGTTGTTCAACGTTTACGTCTACCAAACCGTCGATATCCACAATGTTTGATTTAATCTCGTTACCCATTTGGAACATTCGGTTTAAATCAGAGCCAAACAGTTTTATGGCAATGTTGGCGCGCGTTCCCGAAAGCATGTGGTCAATGCGGTGCCCCAGCGGCTGACCAACGGTAAATGCTATTCCGGGAATTCCCGAAAGTTTGCTTCGCACATCTTGCAAGAACGTCTCAAGCTCGCGGTCATCAAGTGTAAAATTCACATCGATTTCGGCACTGTTGGTACTTTGCGAGTGGGTGTCCAGTTCCCCACGTCCGGTACGTCGGGCAGTGCTGTTAACTTCCGGAATAGAAAGCATCTCTGTTTCTACCAGTTTGCCCAGTTTGTCGCTTTCGTGCAACGACGTTCCCGGTTGTGTAATTACCGATAGTGTTAACGCTCCTTCATTAAACTCAGGCAGGAAACTACGTCCGAAACCCGAGAAGATAAATAGTGAAACCACAAATAAACCCAGAATTGGGAATACCACCACTTTTTTATGTTTCAGCACCCAAATCAGTGAACGTTCGTAACCTTCGGAAAGATTTCGTGCCAGCCAGCTTTCTTTTGATTTTCGCGATAAATACTTGTCGCTTGACAACATCATTTTCGAAAGAAGCGGAGTTAATGTCATGGCAACGATCAGCGACATAAACAACGAAACGATATAAGCAATCCCGAGCGGTTTTAACATACGGCCTTCCATTCCTGAAAGGAAAAAGAGCGGCATAAAAGCAACAATAATAATTAAGGTTGCATTTAAAATGGAAGCCCGAATTTCTTTTGAGGCCTCATAAACCACTGCGAAAGCACTTTGTCGTTCGCCTTTTGGTAACAGGAAATTTTGCCGGAGACGTTTGTACACGTTCTCCACATCGATAATAGCATCATCGACCAGCGAACCAATGGCGATGGTCATTCCTCCCAAACTCATGGTGTTGATGTTGAGACCGAACAAGTTCAGCACAATTACCGATCCCAGCAAGGAGAGCGGAATAGCAAGTAAGGAAATGACTGTTGTTCTGAAACTTCCTAAAAATAAAAACAGGATGATGATAACCAGCACTGCACCTTCCAAAAGCGCTCGTTGCACGTTGTTAACCGAGGTTTCGATAAAATCAGCCTGACGGAAGATCTTGGTATCAATAGTAACATCGGGAGGCAATGTCGCCTTCATCGCTTCCAGCTTTTGCTCAATTTTCTCGGTAACCTCCAGCGTATTGGTTTTAGGCTGTTTCGAAACCGAAATAATGATCGACTTTTTTGCGTTATGCGAAGCGTACCCCATTTTAACGGCACTGCCAATTTTTACTTCGGCAACATCGTTTACGCGAACAGGTTTACCATTCTTAGTTTTTACAAACGTGTTTCCCAGTTCAGCAGGATTTGAGGTACGAGCCACGCCGCGCACCACATATTCGTTACCATGTTCGCGCACGATTTTACCCGTCGAGTTCTGGCTCATTTCGCGGCAGGCATCGGCCAGCTCGTTGATGGAGACACCGTAAAAATTCATTTTTAGCGGATCGGCCAAAACCTGGTACTGTTTGTAATCGCCGCCAATAATTGTTACCTGCGAAACGCCGCCTGTTGCCAGAATTACCGGCTGAATATCCCATTCGGCAATCGAACGCAAAGTCATCAGATCAGTTGTGTCGGCTTGCAGGCCCATAAAAAATATTTCGCCCATTACACTCGACTGTGGCGCAAGTATTGGTTCTGACACGTTGTCCGGCATCGCTTCCTGCACGGTAATCAGTTTTTCGCTCACCACTTGGCGTGCTTTGTAAACGTCGGAGCCCCAGTCGAAATCAACCCATACGAATGAAAAGCCGAGCCCGGATGTTGAGCGTACCCGTCGTACACCCATCGCACCATTTACAGCCGTTTCGATGGGGTAGGTGACCAGGCGCTCCACCTCCTCGGGAGCCATTCCGTGGGCATCGGTCATTACAATTACGGTAGGCGCTGTAAGGTCGGGAAACACGTCAATATCCATGTTTTTTGCCGTGTATATCCCAAACACCACCAGCACCACCGAGCACAAAATAATCAGGTATTTATTGTTCAGTGAGAACTTTATAATGTTGTTAATCATAGTGTCTGTCTTTTATACCATTTTTGAAATTTTTATTCAGGTATAATGCCGATAGATGTTTAGTATTCAATTAAAAGCGTAGTGAATTAATTGGATCAAACTAAACACTTATCGGTATTAATGAACATGTCCGGCGTGCGGATCCAAAGCTCCGGTTGATTTTGCCAGTTTTACCTGCATCGCACCTAGTGTTACAATTCGCTCGTCGGCATTTAAACCTGAAACTACCTCGGTTTGTAAACCATCTGTTCCACCGGTTTTAACCTCGCGTTTTTCAAACATTTCGGGTGTTTGCTGAACGAAAACATAGTATATTCCCTGTTCTTCCAGCAATGCACTGTTCGGTACGGTAATCGCTTTAGAGTTGGTCATTGTTTTCAGAAATACTTCAACAAAAGTGCCCGGAGCAAAACCTGCGTGATTTCCAATTTCAAGACTCACCGGAAACAGGTACGAATCATCACTTGCCGACTTTCCATACGAAAGTATCTTTCCATTCAGCTCTTCCATAGTAAATGTATGGTTGTTGTGCATGGTGGTGATATTGGCCGTTGTTATCGATGGCAACAACGAAAGGTATTTCTGCTGAACCTGCGCGGTAAGCAGCAATTTGTTGTTTTGCGTGATGCTCACCAGGGGCTGACCGGCGGCAACATATTGCCCGTTGCTTACAAAAATCTGTTTCACAAAACCACTCATTTTACTTTTCACCATTTGGCCTGATGCATTGAAGTTTTTGGATAGATTTTCGTAAACAGCTTTGCTGGTTTCGTAGGCATTTTTTGCGTTCAACAGTTCCTGCTCTGAAACCAGCCGGTCTTTAACCAGTTCCGATTTTCGCTCGTAATTCGCCTTGCTGGTTTCGTAATTGCTTTTTGCTTCTGCCAACTGAACACCAAAATTGTTTTCAGCCATTTCGCTCGAAGAAATCGTAAAAAGTTTCTCGCCGGTGGCTACTTGTTTGCCTTCAACCAAACTATTGTTCGAGAAAATTACCAGACCCGATGCTTTTGCAGCAATGATCTCTTCTTCGCCGCGGGCAGGTTCAATTTTTGCCACGGTTTTAATGGCAGGGCCAAATTCATGTTCCTGTGGCAAAGCCGTTGCAAAATCAATCTTCCACGATTGTTCTTTTGTGAAGACCGTAGCATTTACGGCTGACGGCTCATCACCGTGGTCATGATGGCTGTGGAGTTCTTCGTCGTTGGCAAAAACGTCCACATCGGGAATAACAAGTTCAAACCGTTGACCTTCAGTTTCGATATCAAAATACAATTTCCCTTCACCTGCCGTTGTTGGCTCCAATTCAAAACTGTAAATCCCTTTCCGAAGCGATTCATCCAGCGTTTGACTTACCGTTTTGCCATTTACAACAAGTTTTGCCGTTATTTTTCCTGATTCAAGTGGTTTGAAATTATCGAGAAAAGTAAAATGTGCCAGGATATCTGCATGTTCGCCAATTACCATCGCATCGGCTTCCGCAAACAGTTCAAAATCGCTGCTGTATGTGGTATACTGAATTTTCTCGTGTTCGTGTTCACTTTCTGCTTCCCCCGCTTCGTGGTCGTGATCGTGATCCGCTTCTTCCGCGTGCATTTCATGATCGTGATCGTGTTCGTCTGCGTTGTTATGTTCGTGGGAAGAATTTTGGTGACATGAAAATAAAAGAAAGGCGATTGTTGCCACCCATAAATATTTCAATTTCATTTTATATGCTATTTAATTTTCCAAATAAATAATGTTGGTTCCTTTTAGCGGAACCTTAAAGGTGTTGAGGTGGGAAAATTAAACTGATGGAGGCGCGCGAAGCCCTCGTGTGAAAGTGTGGATATTGGTGGGTAGGGGAATGGTCCCTTCAATGTGGTATTGCCAGTTGCATTTGTTTATATTCAAATCGGCATTAAACAGGCCGGTAATCAGCAACGAGCAGTAAGAGCTTTGCAGCGTGGTAAGAATTAGTGGCTGGTCGGCTCTGATTTGCTTCCCCGGAAGTACCAGCAGGTTGTGAAGTGCGCAATCAGTTGATTCACTTTCGGAATGGTCGTGTGTACAACTTGCTGTCTGAGCTGATGTTTCATGATGATGATAAAAACAATGACATTCGGATGTTTCGATAACTGCCTCTCCGTTGTGCAAATGATGGGGGATAAAAGCATGCGACAGTATAATTGCACCAGCAAGAATAAGTAAAAAACTTCCGATATGTTTAATCGTCTTTATCAAGCTCTATTTGTTCAGTACTTTTCCGAATAAAGCAAAAATAATAAAAAGTTGCAGAACGGTGGCTTTTTGTTTCTACTTAACAACAATTACAGCTGTTCGATTGCACGTGCCAGCTTATCTTTAATAAGGTGAGCGATTGGTTTGATAGCGGAATTGTCAACAGCCATCATTGATGCAACCGGATCGATTGCCGAAACTTTAATTTTGCCCGGTTCCGATGACTCCTGAACAACTACGTTACAAGGCAGCATTAACCCGATATGTTCTTCTGCTTTCAGTGCTTCAAATGCGTTTGGCGGATTACAGGCACCAAGAATTTTGTATGGTCTGAAATCCACATCCAGTTTCGCTTTTAGGGTGTTGTGAATATCAATCTCCGTTAACACTCCAAATCCTTCCTTTTTAAGTTCTTCTTTTACTTTTTCTACTGCTGAATCAAAGTCAGTTTCAATGCTTGTTTCAATATAATACTTCATAATAAAACGTTTTAAAGTGTGTTGTCTTAAACACTGGTAAAATCATGCCATTGCTAACAGGATTAGCTAGCGTATTGTTTACGAGGCGTGCCGAGAAATAGTTGACATTTGTTTGTAGAAATTTTTCGACAACCTGCGAATTCCGGCCACAAAAAAGGGTTTCACAAACGAATGAAACCCTCTCTGTTCAGTTCAATAAAAAATTAATGCATATGTCCCTCGTGTCCTTCTTCGGTTTTGGCTTCTGCCGTACGGTCGTATTTACAGCAGCTCGGAAGTTTATCGTAAACTTCGTCTTTTGCTTTGTGCATATCGGTATCGTGGCCAACAGCTGCAACGGCCATGTGTACTTTGTGGATGTTGGTTTTTGTATCATCGAAAGTAACTTCCAGCATTTTGGTTTCCTTATCCCAGTCTGCTTTTGAAACGCCATCAACCGCTTTAACAGCTTTTTCGATGCGGTTTTCGCACATTCCGCAGTTTCCGTAAACTTTAATTTTCTCCGTCTTATTTCCTGCAAAAACGGTAAATGCTCCCATTACAAAAAGGGCTACTAAACTTAAAACTTTTGTTTTCATCGTATTAAAATTTTAATGGTTAATAAATTGAATTTCTATTTTATGGTTTCCCGGGTTTCCCCGCAACTCAGCATCATATCTCCGAAATAAGGATTCCGGATCTCTTTTTCAGCGCTAAACCAATAGGCACCCTGGTCGCTGTTCGCCATCGGGCAATATTGGTAGTAGGTAGTTTCGTTATCAAGCCCGAACATTTTCAGGCTCTTGTAGAATGCGAGGTTAAATGTGGCGTATTCTAATCTTTGCTCGTCGATGATTGTACTGTTACCAATTTTTTGTAACGATGGTTTAAGAATATTTAGCTGATCCATCCACGCCATATGCGTGTCGCCTTTCAATAATTCCATTTTTATGGCAGCAAGAGCTTTTGAGGTGTACTTTGCTTCTGCACTTACTTTGGCTGCATCCGATTCTATAAAAGCCTCATTCATATTTAAATAAGCTTTATAAAATGTGGTGAGTTGCTTTACGAATTCCGGATCAACTTCTAGAGCTTCAACAGGAGCACTTTGCTCATCATTCTCCATGTTCATTCCATCGTGATTGTGGCCGGTTGGGGCAGCGCCTCCTTCGGGGCTCATCATGCTTGGTTTCCCGGCCAGCTGTGCTGCTGCATCAATACTAAATGTGCCGTTAACAGCAATTTCTTCTCCTTTTTGAAGACCGTCTTCAATTACATAACTTTCGCCAAGGGCAGGGCCAAGATCCACCTCGCGCATGTTAAAATATACGCCCTGACCGGTTGCCGATTTTACATATACCACCGAGCGTTTTCCTGTCCACATAACAGCTGTTTTCGGAACCACTACGGCATCGGTTTGCGGCAGTTTGGCCTCCACCTTTCCGGATACAAACATTTCAGGCTTCAGTTTTAAGCCCTTGTTGGATTGAACAACGCGTGCTTTGGCAACTCTTGTTTTCGGATTGATAACCGGATCGATGTAATCGATGGTTCCCTCGAACGACTGGCCCGGAAGCGACTCAATCGTATAAGTCACTTTGTCGCCATTTTTAATCCACGGAAGATCCGATTCATACACATCGAACAGTACCCAAACGCGTGAAAAATCGGCTACTTCGTAAATAGCTTCTCCGCGGCGTACATAATCGCCGGTATTCACTTTTTTCTGGGTGACATAACCCGAAACTTCTGCCAACACATCGAATGTTTCCAGTGTTTTTCCTGAAGCCAGAATCTGATTGATCTGATCGTCGGTCAGCTTCCAGTTTTTTAGTTTTTCTTTGGCAGCCTCAAAAAGTTGCGGTTGCGAATCTTTAATTTTTTGTGCTTCAAATAACTCTTCCTGTGCCGTTACTAAATCGGGCGAATAAACAGAAGCGATTACCTGTCCCTTTTTTACATAGTCGCCCGTAAAATTCACCTTTAAATCTTCAATTCGGCCGGGAATATGCGACGATTGCGAAAAAATCAGACGCTCATCTTCCTGAACTTTCCCGTTGAGTCGTACAACTTTAAGCAGTTCTGATGAGCCAACAACCGCCGTTTGAATATTGGCCAGTTGCATAGCAGTAGCTGACATACTCACCGCATCCGGATCGATTTCACTATTTTGCTCTTCTTCCAACGGAATTAAATCCATTCCGCAAATGGGGCAGTCTCCGGGTTCTGGCTGACGAATTTGCGGGTGCATCGAGCAGGTCCAGGTTGTTTCCCCGGCTACTTCTTCTGCACTGTGTTCATGCTGATGTTCTTCGGTTGCTGTGCTTTCTGATCCACCAAATATCAGCCATCCCAGCAATAAACCAATTGCCAGTGTGACCAGAACTATAATGATTGTTTTTCTATTTGTATCCATCGTTAATATGTTTTTGCGGTGATGTAATTTAGTTTTGCCAAAGCAGTTTGATATTGCGTTTCGGCCATAGCTTTCATTTTTTCGTATTTAAGCAGTTGTTGCTGCATGCGCAATACTTCTTCAAAGTCTTTTCCCGAATTTCCATAGGCACTATACAATAGGTTCAGCGTTTGATTGGATTCAAGAATTTGCTCGTCATACAAATCGATTAAATCTTTTTGCTGTTGAATTTGAAACCAAATGGATTCGTAGCCGGAAGTCAGTGAATTGATTGTTTCTTCTTTTTGAAACGAATACTGCTCCTGCATCAGTTGCGCCTCTTTTTCAGCTGCCCGGTACTTCTTTCTGAAAATCGGAATACTAACTGAAACCATTGGCATAAAAGCATTTTTGCCGTTATCAGCTACATCCATATCGGTACGTTTTCCAACCAATGCATAATCCAGTCCAACTCCGAATGACGGTAGTCCTTGTCGTTGTGCAGCCAACTCACTTTTTTCGCTGGCTTGCTGTTTCAGATCAATTGCATTAAGCATTGGATTATTGGTTAACATCGAATCTCTTCTGAAATTCTCAGGTAACACTTCCATGCTCAGTGTATCCTGTAGAACTACTGGTTCGAGCTCGTCTCTGTTCAGCAAATTATTAAATATGGTCAACAACGGTTTTTCTTTTTTATGCAGAATCCCGAGATTGGTTTGAGCATCTTTCAGCATAATATCTACCCGCAATACATCGGTCATTGGTGAAACACCGTTTTTAAATTTAGAGTTGGCAATGGTTTTATACGATTGCAGGATTTCGATATTTTGCTGTTCAATTGCTTTTAACCGCTTCAACTCGATCAACGGATAATACGCTTCATAAATGTTGTAATACAGTCGGTTACGCGCGTCGAGAAAAGCCTGGTATTTGGCTTCAGCCATCAGCGATGCAGCATCGGCTTTGGCTGCCAGTGTTCCAAACCACGGAAACATCTGGCTAAGCGAGAATTTTGCTCGCTGTGGTCCTACACGCGTTTCCACCGGCGAAATAAAATAACCAAAAGAAAAAGTAGGATCGGGCAATGAACTTACCTGCGGTACCTTTTGCAGGGCAGCCTCAAAATCTTTGTATTTGGCCTGCAGCCCCGGATTATTCTCTGCAGCGATCTGGAAATAATCTTCCAGCGATAATTCTTCTGCATCTTGTTTTGCTCCATCATTCACCCCTCTGACTCCCCTCGAGGGGAGAACTTCTCCTGAGTTTTGGCCTTCCCAGTTAGGGGCGAGGGATAGCGCGGATGCGGAAAATCCCACCAGAAGTATTGATATGAATAATATTATTGTCTTCATGCTTACTGATTTTTTAGTTTTCGTTCTTCCCTGAAGCTGTACAATACCGGCACAACAAAAATGCTGATGAGCGCCACAGCCATTCCTCCAAACGACGGGATTGCCATTGGAATCATTATATCCGAACCTCGTCCGGTAGAAGTAAGTACCGGCAGCAGGGCAATCATTGTCGTACCCACGGTCATCAGTGCCGGACGAATTCGTCGTAATCCGGCCTCAACTACAGCAGCTCTCACTTCTTTCAGATTTTCAGGGCGATTACGCTCAAAACTCTGATCGAGGTAGGTTGCAATCAACACGCCGTCGTCGGTTGCAATACCGAAAAGCGCAATAAATCCGACCCACACCGCCACACTCAGGTTGATGGTGTGCATCTGGAACAGATCGCGGAAATTGGTCCCAAACACCGAGAAGTCCATAAACCAGCCTTGTCCGTAAAGCCATATCATCAGAAATCCTCCGCTGAATGCCATGGCAATTCCGGAGAACACCATCAATGATGTGGAGACCGATTTAAACTGGAAGTACAAAATCAGGAATACAATGATCAATACAATCGGAACAATGATCGACAATCGTTTTTCGGCACGAATCTGGTTCTCGTAACTTCCCGAAAATTTATAGCTTACACCTGACGGAACAGTCAATTCGCCGGCATCAATTCTGGCTTGAATTACTTTCTGTGCATCGTTTACCACGGTAACTTCCGAGAATCCTTCGTTTTTATCGAAAAGCACATATCCAACAAGGAACGTTTCTTCACTTTTAATGGCCTGAGGACCGCGCTGATACCTGATATGAACCAGTTGGCTCAGCGGAATTTGTGCTCCGGTTGGTGTTTGCATGAGTATTTTTCCCAACGATTCAGGGTCGTCGCGCAATTCACGTGGGTAACGTACCCTCACCGGAAACCGTTCGCGTCCTTCAACTGTGGAAGTAATTTTCATCCCGCCAACTGCTGTTTCAATGGTCTGTTGGACATCTTCTACATTTAAACCGTAACGAGAAATTTTATCCCGATCGATATCTATAAGCAAGTATGGTTTCCCCACAATCCGGTCGGCAAAAACAGCCTGTGCTTTTACCGAAGGAACTGTTTTCAGGATATTCTCGAGTTGAATTCCAAAATTTTCGATGGTTGCAAGATCCGGTCCGTACACTTTTATTCCCATGGGGGCACGCATGCCGGTTTGTAACATCACCAGCCGGGTTTCAATTGGCTGCAGTTTTGGAGCCGAAGTCACGCCGGGGATTTTTGTTGCATTGACAATTTCGGTCCAGATGTCGTCGGGCGATTTTATCTTATCGCGCCAGTTGCGGAAGTATTCACCTTTTTCATCGGGAATTAAATCATGCCTGGTAATTCCAAGTTGCAAGGCCTCTTCGTTGTTGAGTTTATCGCCGTTTGTTAGTACAAAACGATCATCTTTATCTACTTTAAACCGCACACGGTGCCCTTTTGCATTCAGCATGTATTCCGGTTTGTAGTTGATGATGTTTTCATACATCGAAATTGGTGCCGGATCGAGCGCTGATTCAACACGTCCCAATTTCCCGACTGACAAATCAACTTCAGGAATATTGGTGAGCAACATATCGAGCTGACCAACCACTTTTTGGTTGTATGCGATACCTGAGTGTGGCATTGATGTTGGCATCAACAGAAAACTTCCTTCATCGAGCGACGGCATAAATTCTTTACCAATTCCCGGGAAAGAATGTGCCAGCGTCGACCAAACTTTTGTTGTACGTACATTCCATCCCAGTTTATCAAAACCTTTCGGTACAAAGCCAAACAGGTTGTTAAATCCCATCCATGAAGTGATTCCAACCAAAATAAGGAAAGACGGAATGAGCAAAAATGCAACTTTATGATCCAGACACCAGTTTAAAATGTGTTTGTAGAAATGTTCGAGTAAGAGAAAAGCTCCCAAGATAATTCCGACCAGCAGGCCAACAAAAATGAAGTTGGTAACAATCGTTCTTGAAGCGCCCAGTGGCAGCCAGTATTTAGCCAGCAGCCATAACACAGCAATAACTGAAATAATTATACTTGTGTGGTTTAAAACCAGTAACCCAATTTTTTTCAATGAAACGGTGATTTTTGAAACTTCGGTTGTATTTGTTGTTGTTCTATCGCCGTAAATCTGATTGAGTAAACCGGAGATACCAAAGGCGATTAGTATTGTACCGGCCCACAAATACCCGGTAACAATAGCAATTATTCCTAGTGGGATGATGGCAATGTTCAGCCAGCGCACAATATTTTTCTTTTTGATTTTTGCGCCAAATACCCAGTGAGCAAAAGCCGGCAGAAATATCAACGAAACAATTAGCGCAGCTACCAATGCAAATGTTTTGGTAAACGCCAGCGGGCCAAAAAGTTTTCCTTCGGCAGCCTGCATGGTAAATACCGGAATAAAACTTACTATGGTGGTAGAAACGGCTGTTAAAATTGCTGAACTCACTTCAGCGGCTCCGTCGTAAACTGTTGTAATAAGTTTTTGTCCGGAGGGTGCTTCTTCAATGTGTTTTATAATGTTTTCGGAGAGAATAATGCCCAAATCCACCATGGTTCCGATGGCGATGGCGATACCAGAAAGGGCAACAATATTTGCATCGACATGGAAGTAGCGCATGGCAATAAAAACCATAAGCACGGAAATGGGTAGCAAACTCGATATCAAGAACGAAGCGCGCAGGTTCAGCACCATTACAATAACCACCAAAATAGCGATCAGAATTTCGAGCGAAAGCGCTTCTTCCAGCGTTCCCAGCGTTTCATGAATCAGTGTTGAACGATCGTAAAACGGAACAATTGTTAGTTGGCTTTCCACACCATTGTCCAGTGTCTTTTTCGGGAGACCAGGTGCGATATCCGCAATTTTTGCTTTTACATTGTTAATCACTTGAAGCGGGTTGGCGCCATAACGTGCAACCACAACACCTCCAACAACTTCGGCGCCGTCTTTATCGAGTGCACCACGGCGAGTGGATGGGCCAAGACTAACAACAGCAATGTCTTTTACCCGAATCGGCACATTGTCCTGAACCGCCACAACGGCTTTTTCAATATCCTCAACATTTTTAATGTAACCCAGTCCGCGAACCAGGTATTCTGCCTGGTTGATTTCAATCGTTTTTGCACCCACATCGCGGTTCGATTTCTGAACAGCCTGCATTACTTTATGCAGCGGAATGTTGTAAGCTTTCAATGCATCGGGATTTACGTCGATCTGATATTCCTGCACAAAACCGCCAATTGAAGCCACTTCAGAAACACCTTCGGCAGCATTCAATGAATACTTGACGAAATAATCCTGCACTGTACGGATTTCGTGTAAATCCCAACCTCCGGTAGGATTCCCCTCCTTGTCGCGTCCTTCAATGGTGTACCAGTAAACCTGTCCGAGTGCAGTAGCATCCGGACCAAGCGCGGGCTGAACACCATCCGGCAGAAGTCCCGACGGTAAGGAATTCAACTTTTCGAGAATCCGCGAACGTGACCAATAAAACTCAACATCTTCGTTAAAAATGATGTAAATGCTGGAGAAACCGAAAATGGATGAACTACGGATTGATTTTACACCCGGAATACCCAATAAATAGGTCGTTAACGGATAAGAAATCTGATCCTCAATATCCTGAGGCGAACGTCCCATCCATTGGGTAAATACAATTTGCTGGTTTTCGCCAATATCCGGAATGGCGTCTACCGGCACCGGATCTTTTGGCAAAACACCGGTGTCCCAGCCAAAGGGCGAAGTCATGATTCCCCAGCTTACAAGAAGAATCAATACCAGTATTGTAACCAGTTTATTTTCAAGAAAAAACTTTATGATTTTATTCAACATACCTTTTTTGCTATGAGATTAATACAATAGAGAGTCCGGATCATGAGTGTTCATGATCTGATCACTTATCATAATAATTTCATAAAAGATATACTTGTTCGTCGGCAAGAAACTCCATTACCGTTGGTGGAGGAGGGGCGTTTGTTAATTCGAAATCTTCAGTTAATTCGTTGGGGATTAGAATATCAGGATCAAGCAGTGTCTGTCCCAAAACGTCAATTTCGGCCAGTAACGGAATTGTTGAAATTACCGGTGCTGAAAAATCTTCTTTTACCTGGTAAAAATGATTGTCGTTGGTACAACATCCGCCATCGTCGCAGCACGAATCTGCCTGGGCGAAAAAAGAAACATCAACCAGCAAACTGTGGCAGTAATGTTTGCTCACAGCCAATCCCATTGTTGAAATCAACAACAGTGATGCTAAAATAATATGGTTGAGTTTTCTTATCATTTATAAATTAAACCTCACTAAATAAACATTTTACAAAACTAAAGGTTTAAACAAACCTGCCAGATGTTTGGCAAAGTTCGCTTAAATGAGCCTTACACTGCTTTATAGCCAATTGATTCAACGGTTTCTTTTATTTTATCCAGATCGATGTCGTCGCCCTCTAAAGTAACCGTTTTTTCGGCCAGGTTTACAACTGCACTCTCTACAAATGCCAGTTTTTGCAGGTTAGTCTCTACATTTGCCTTGCAATGGTTGCAAGTCATCCCTTCAACTTTAATCGTTTTTAATTGCATTGTATTATTCTTTAATTGTGTTTCAGTTTGTTCTTTTGGAGTCCGGTACCGCTGAATGTAGCCGTTTATAATCAATCCCAGAAGTAAAACTCCTGAAGCAATTTGCCACCAGGCCAAGTGAGTTCCGTGATCGTGTCCCAAATGTTGTTGGGTAATTTCGGTAAACCACTGCACAGGTAACAAGTAATCGATGATCAGGCCAAATCCCATAGCACCGATAATAATGGTTCCGAGATAAGTGAACAGACTTTTTTTGCCCAAAACTTTACCAATCATTGTAATTGTTGCTGCATTGGTTGCCGGTCCGGCCATAAGCAATACAAAAGCCGCTCCGGGACTGACTCCTTTTAATATAAGTATGGCTGCCAGCGGAATAGAACCGGTTGCACAAATGTATAAGGGAACCGATACAACCAAAATTAGCAGCATTTGCAATATGGGTGACAGGTTTAAAAGTTCAAAGAAATTGTTGGGTATCAGAGCAGAAATAATTGCGGCCAAAACCAACCCAATGATCAGCCATTTCGAGATATCCTGGATGAATTCTACAAAACCGTAACGAAAAATAGCCTTGATTTTCTGTCTCAGTGTTTTTGGTTTTGAAGTATTGTCGGCAACGTATTGTGGTACAGGTTCTTTTTTTGTAATTACACTTGTAATTAAACCTCCTGAAATTCCGGTAATTAAAGCGGCAATTGGTCGGATAATGGCAAACGGCAATCCCATGAGCGAAAATGTTGCCAAAATAGAATCGACACCGGTTTGCGGTGTAGAAATCATAAACGAAACAGTTCCTCCTTTTGAAGCACCATTTTTATACAAAGCCGCTCCTGTAGGAATTACTCCACAAGAACATAATGGCAACGGAATCCCGAATAATGATGAAAAAATAGAGGAGCGAAATGGCGATCCATTAAAATACTTGTCTATTTTTTCGCGTGGAATAAAGGCATACAATAGTCCTGCAAAGAAAAATCCCAATAAAAGATAAGGGGCCATCTCACCCAAAATAGTAGCGAAATCGCCTAAAAACTTTAATATGTATTGTCCGATAGTCATTTTCGTAATTATTACAATACAAAGTAACAGAATAGAAGGAAGGGGATTGTTACACGATTTTGGAAATGATTTATAATATTTTGGAGTTTCACGCAGATTTGCGCGAGAGGGTAATTTACCAGAGTAAAAAGTGAGTAAAAAGAAGTTTTGTGTTTTGCTAAACCTCGTCAAGCGGTTTGCGCTTGTTTTCTTTCAGGTTTTTAAAGTGCGAAGGTGTTAAACCGGTAACCTTTTTAAACTGGTTTGATAAGTGTTGTACACTGCTGTATCCCAGCTGATAAGATATTTCGTTTAAGGTAAGCTCGCCGTAAACCAGGAGCTCTTTAACTTTTTCGATTTTTTGATTGATGATGTATTTTTCGATGGTAATTCCTTCAACCGATGAAAACAACTTGCTCAAATACGAATAATCGTGACCAACTTCTCCTGCAATCATTTCCGAGAAATTTACAGGCTCTTTTTCGTTGTTTGAGTAATGCGTTTTTTCAATGATAATGGTTTTAATCCGGTCAATCAGCTGGCTTTTTTTATCATCCATCAACTCAAAACCATTGTCGTGCAAAACGGAGCGCACTTTTTCGGTTTGATCATTATTCAAACTTTCCGAGATACCAACTTTCCCCAGTTCGATCGTTTCAATTTGAATGTCGAGCTTTTCAAGTTCTTCTTTAACCACTTTTATACAGCGGTTACAAACCATATTTTTTATGTGCAGAACCTGTTTCATTTAGTTGAATTTATGCGCTCAAACAAAATGGCAGAGGGGAAACATTTTAAATCCCGATGGTTGCGCATCTGAATACCCGCCTGCCGGACGGGCAGGAGTTCGACTTGATAATTTCAGTTTTCCGTCAGTTGACGGATTCTGAAATTAGAGTCTCACTTACTTAAACGACTGTTGCAATGCCACCATTTTAATGGCGGTAATGGCAGCTTCGTCTCCTTTGTTGCCCAATTTACCTCCGGCACGGTCAAGTGCCTGTTGTTCGTTGTTGGTAGTAAGAACACCAAAAATAAACGGTTTGTTGTATTTCAGGTTTAAATCTTTTGTGCCTTGTGTTACGCCTTCGCAAATATAATCGAAGTGGCGGGTGTCGCCCTGAATAACACAACCCAGCAGAATTACAGCGTCTACATTATCCAATTCAGCAAAATACTGTCCGCCCAGCGGAAGTTCAAAAGTTCCGGGAACATATTTTACTGAAATATTCTCATCGTTAGCACCGTGTTTTTTTAAGGTGTCAACAGCGCCGTTTGCCAGTGCCGATGTAATTTCCCAGTTCCATTCGGCTACTACCACGCCAAAACGCATGTTTTCTGCTGATGGTACCGAATTAATATCGTATGCTGATAAATCTTTTGTTGCCATAATTCTGTCTTTTTGTATTGCTTATAAAGCAAAAGTAGTGTTTATACAAACAAAAAACCCCTCCGAAGAGGGGTTTAAAATATCGTTTGAATTCTTTTTAATTCAATTTTGTTTTAATGCGGGCAATGTAGCGGTCGGCATTTGTGCCTTCTGTAGATTGCGGATATTCCGTTTTAATATCTTCGTACAATGCCAGTGCATCTTCCAGCTTGTTTGTTGATTCAAGCAGGTTAGCTGCTTTCATCATGTAAACCGGAGTAGTTAATTCGTTATCGCTAACTGAATATGCTTTTTTGTATTGTTTCAGTGCACTGTCGGTCTCACCTAATTCAAGGAAAGCATCGCCTTTTGCACCTTCGGCAACCGGAGCAAGTAATAAATCGTCGGTTTCAAAATCATTTAAATAATCCAATGCATCTTCGTACTGACCGAGGTGCAGGTACGAAATACCAGTGTAGTATTTTGCACGGTTAGCCGATTTGGTCATTCCGTAATCGTCAATAATATCAAGGAACCCGAGGTAGTTACCATCGCCGTTGATTGCCAGATTAAACGAATCTTTTTCAAAATAATTCTCGGCCATAAACATCTGCGATATTGCCTCGTCTTCTTTTGGTTGTACATAAAATTTGTTAAACCCAAGGTAGGCGGCAACAACTATGATAATTCCACCAACCACATAACTTATGATTTTTGAATTATCTTCAACAAATTGTTCTGTTTTTGTTAACGCACTTTCAAGTTCCTGTAAATTATCTTCTTGCTTTACATTCTTCTTTGCCATTTGTCTCTTTTTCAAAATTGTGCCGCAAAAATAGCTTTTTTTTCAAAACAGCTAAACCAATGCTTGTTTTATTTTCCAGAATAATCAACATCGCTGTGTTATTAAGTCCTTTTTGTCAACATTTCAGAAATGTGCTGCGTTTTTATTTAGTTTTGTACGAACGAATACAAAGAAACAGATAATGCATATTGAAGAGATTTCAATTGTAAATTTTAAAAATATTCTGGAGGTAAAGGCTGAATTTTCGCCCAAACTGAATTGTTTTATCGGGAAGAACGGCGCCGGAAAAACCAATATGCTCGACGCTATCTATTACCTGTCGTTTTGCAAGAGCTTTTTTAATGCTACCGATCAGCTGAATATCAATCACGAAGAAAACTTTTTTATGCTGAATGGGAACTACAGCCGAGTGGAATCGAAAGAAACCATTAATTGTGGTTTGCAAAAAGGGCAGAAAAAGCAGTTTAAACGCAATACAAAGGTGTATAAAAAGCTGCAGGAACACATTGGTTTGTTGCCTTTGGTTATGATTACACCGTCGGATGTAAACCTGATTTTAGGTGGCAGCGACGAGCGTCGTAAATTTATGGACGGTGTAATTTCGCAATACAACCAAACTTACCTCGACGATCTTTTGAAATACAACCGGGCACTGATGCAGCGAAATAATCTGCTGAAACAATTTGCCAGCGATCGTTATTTCGACGAAGAACTGCTGGGTATCTGGGACGATCAGCTGGTGGAGTACGGAACACGGATTCATGCAGAACGGACACGTTTTGTAGAAAAGCTGATTCCGGTTTTTCAACGCTACTATAATTATATATCGGGAGGAAACGAAGTAGTGGAATTGGTTCATCAGTCGGATCTGTATGACTCGGACCTGGCTGCACTGTTGAAGTCTTCGTTACAAAAAGATCGGGTGGTGCAGTATACCACTGTTGGAATTCATAAAGACGATCTACAGCTGAAAATTGGCGATTACCTGATAAAAAAGCTGGGTTCGCAGGGACAGAAAAAAACCTACCTGGTAGCGCTGAAACTGGCGCAATTCGAGTTCATAAAAGAGATTTCGGGTATAAATCCCATCCTTTTACTGGATGATATTTTTGATAAACTGGATCAGCACCGGGTTGAGCAAATAGTTACTGCCGTGGCGGGCGAACAGTTTGGTCAGATATTTTTAACTGATACCAATCGCGAACATCTCGACACCATAATTAAAAGGATGGATGCCGATTATCGTATTTTTAAAGTAGAAAACGGAAAAGTAGAACTGGCACAATGAGACGAAGCAATACACAATCGTTAAGCGAGGTTTTAAAACAGTATATCGAGGAAAACCGCATGGAGCGGAAATTAAAAGAAGTGGATATTGTGCAGGGCTGGGAAAACCTGCTCGGAAAAACCATTGCACGTTACACCCGAAATATTTATATCCGCAATCGGGTTTTGTATGTTGAAATAACTTCGGCAGTAGTAAAAAACGAATTGTTTTTAATGCGCGAAGAAATTTGCCGACGCATTAATGAAAATGCAGGAGCAGAAATGATTAACCGAATTGTATTTAAATAACTAAACAAAATATGGATATTGACGAATTGAACGAAAAATTTGGAGTTGAAGGCGAAGTTGGTTTTATGGAACTCGATGGCGATCTGCCTTTTATAACAATAACAAATAAATATGCCGAAGCTGATATTTGCCTTTATGGCGCACAAATAACCAGTTTCAGGCCAATGCGAACTACCGGTGTTTTGTGGATGAGTCCGTACAGCGTTTTCGAAAAAGGTAAAGCAATTCGTGGTGGTATTCCGGTTTGTTTTCCTTGGTTTGGCCCGCATGCAAGCGATTCGGCCATGCCACAACACGGTTTTGCCCGTACATCAATGTGGGAAGTTACCGAGGTTGATACATTGGAAAAAGGGGAGACTTATGTTTCCATGCAGCTAAAATCGTCGGAAGAAAGCAAGGCCTACTGGCCCCATGATTTTGTTGCTGAAATGATTTTTGTAATTGGCGATTCCTTGTCGGTTACTTTAAAAGTTACCAATCCTTCTGATTCGGCTATTTCGTACACATCGGCATTGCACACTTATTTTAATCTTTCGGCAATTGAAAATATTAAAATCGCCGGATTACAAAATACGCATTACGAAAACCAGCTGGATGGCAATCGTTATATTCAGGAAGAAGAACTTCTGGAAGTGTTGGAAGCTACAACACGGCATTATTTCGATACTGAAACCGATTGTATTATTCATGATCCGTATTTTAAACGCAGCATCAGGATTGCAAAAGAAGGGAGCAAGTGCTCAACCGTGTGGAATCCCGGAGCAGAAGCATGCGAACAAATGAGTGACATGCCCAACGACGGACATGAAACTTTTGTATGCCTTGAAACGGTGAACAAAATCAACGATCAGATTGATCTCGCACCAGGGGAAGGGCACGAAACAACAGCTGTAATTAGTGTTGAATAAAAACTTACTGGTAATTTAGTGTGGTTTGCAATGTCGCAAAACCAAACTGAATTATACTAAAGCAATCCATTAAAATGGTGTTTTTTCGGGTGGTAAATTCAATTGAGATAAGATTTTAAGCAAATCAATCAATGAGTCTTTGTCCATCAAATCTGTATTGATTTTGAATTCCTGCTGGTTGGTTTTTAACAAGTAATCTCCATTAATACGTTGAACACAAATTATATCATTCAAATTAATTTGTTTCCCATGTCCATATAGTCCATTTTTTCGAATCGTTCCGTTTTCGATAGTCATATATTGATTCAAGTAATCATGTAGAAAAAATCCAATGTATAAGATGCTAAGAATGAAATATCCGTAGTTTGTCCAATGAATATTATCATTAACCAAGGTCATTGAAGTTCCGAGAACAATCCAAACTATTCCAATAATTAAATTTACTCGTAGCCTTGTTCTTTTAAATTGTATTTTCATTTTGTTCGCGCTTTTTGCGAATAAACTGTTATACCGAACAAGGTTTGTCTATTCATAGTCGTAAAACCGTTCGAAAGTAGAAAAGAAAAAGTCGGCTTCGCGAGTGGCAGTTTCATCGCTGTCGGCACCATGAACCGCATTTTCAGTAACACTGCAGGCAAACATTTTTCGTACGGTGCCTTCGGCTGCATTTTCCGGATTGGTGGCTCCAATCAGTTTGCGAAAATCTTCAATGGCATTTTCTTTTTCTAAAATGGCGGCAACAATTGGTCCCGAACTCATAAACTGTACAAGTTTATCGTAGAATGGTTTCCCTTTATGAACTTCGTAAAAAGCACCAGCCTGAGTAGTTGACATGCGCGTAAGTTTCATCGCACGAATTTTAAAACCAGCATCGTTTATCATTTTTAAAATTGCGCCCTCGTGGTTTTTTCTTACCGCACCAGGCTTAATCATTGTAAAGGTTCTGTTTCCAGCCATTTTAAAAGTTTTAGAAATTATTGTCTGTTTATTGGTTCAAGCCATTAATAAAAGCTTGTCATTTACAATATTAACAAAATTTGGGGTATTAGCGTTTTCAGGCGAGGTAAGATTTTTTATCTTTGCCAATTCTAATTTTTGCGAATTTTGAAAAATACTGACATAGAGATTATTACATCGATTAAGGCATTGCTTGCCACTTCGAAAAAGAAGCTGGTAATTATTCCGCATGAAAATCCGGACGGTGATGCTATTGGTTCGGCGCTGGGACTTGGACAGGTTCTTTCCGATTTTGGACATGAGGTTAAAGTACTGTCAGCAAACAACTATCCTGTGTTTCTGAAATGGTTTTCTTCAGATGTTCCGGTAATTATTTACGATAAAGACAAAAAGAAAGCTAAAAGCTGGTTGAAACAGGCCGATGCAATGATCTGTGTGGATTTTAACGAAGCCTCTCGTGCCGGGAAACTTGAAAAGAAAATTCATGAATTTGAGCATAAAAAAGTATTGATCGATCATCATCCGTACCCAACTCAGTTTTGCGATTTTATGGTTTCCGAGACTTCTTACAGTTCAACTGCCGAATTGGTTTTTGATGTGCTTGAAGCTACCGGTTTAAACGAAAACCTGTCGGAAAAAGCAGCAGAAGCATTGTATACCGGCATTCTGACTGATACAGGAGGTTTTAGTCATAACATCTCGAAAAACACCTTTAAAGTAGTTTCGGGGTTGTTAAAGTACGAGATAAACACCGATAAAATTCAGTCGTCAGTATTTCATAATTATTCGGCCGACCGGATGAAATTACTGGGCTATTGCCTGAATGAGAAAATGCAGGTTTTTCCCGAGTACAGAGCTGCGGTAATAAGTATTAGTAAAGAAGAACTAAAACAGTTTAATTTTCAGCCCGGTGATACCGAAGGGTTTGTAAATTACCCCTTATCGATAAAAAATATAGTTTTTAGCGCGCTTTTTATCGAAAAAGATGAATCTGTAAAAGCATCTTTTCGATCAAAAGGAAATTTTCCGGCCAACGAATTTTCATCGAGCCATTTCAATGGTGGCGGGCATTTGAACGCCGCCGGAGGAGAGTCGAAACTAAATTTTGAAGAAACTTTATTAAAGTTCACGCAACTTTTACCTGAGTATAAGCATCAGTTGTTGGAAACAACTATTTAAAAAATGTTAAAAATGAAAATGAAATTAGTTACAAGGTTTTTATTGGCGATTATTATCGGAGTTGCAGTGGTATCGTGTATTGAGGAGGCAGAACCTTATATTCCGCCAACAAAAGCTGAAGAGGATGCATTGTTAGCAGAGTATCTTGATACCCTGACCAACAGAGGGCTTGATATTGATACAACAGCGCTGGGTGTTTATTATATTACTGATTCGATAGGAAATGGTACTTTCCCTCAGGATGGAGATACCTGTGTAGTAAAATATTCGGGCAGATTTGTTGATGGTACTGTATTTGAATCGACCGGGGATAATACCTGGCAATATGTATTAGGTACCGAAAATTTGATTGACGGATGGAATGATGCAACACGCTTTATTGATGAAGAAGGTTCTGCATTTTTAATTATTCCATCAGAACTGGGGTATGGAGAAACCGGTGCCGGCAACATTCCACCAAATACAACAACAGTTTTTTGGATAGAAATGGTAGAAATCAAACCACATAATTAAATTTGCAGAATATTATAAATTGAACGACACTGTTTTTAAACAATAGAAAATAATTAGAGATCAGATGAAGAAAACATTTTCATATATTTTATTGATGTTAGGGGCTGTTGCCTTTTTTGCCTGTGACGATGGAATTGATTACCAAAAAATGAGAAATGAAGAGTTGGCGTTGTTGGATGAATACATGGCGGTAGCCCATCCAGGTGCTGAAGAAACACCATCGGGTCTTTTCTATTTTAATGAACCGGGTACAGGAGAAGGAGATACAATAAAAGCAGGTGACAGAGTTCAATTATTTTATGCTACCTGGTCGTTAGTTGAAGGGCCGGATAGTTTTTTGGTTGACCAAACAAATGGTTATATGGATGGGCACAGGTTCGAACCTTACGAGGTAACGGTTAGTACCGGAGGGTCTATTAAAGGGCTTGAAGAAGGTTTGACCTATATGCAGCCCGGAACAAGATCACGCCTGGTAATCAACTCTGAATTAGCATACGGTCAACAGGGCTCAGGGGCTGCAATCGGAGCTTTTCAAACGGTTTTAATGGAGGTAGAAATTTATAAGGTTATTCCTTTTGAAACTTCTACCGACGACGAAGAATAATCCTTTGCTCTTTGTTTGCTATGAACAGAGCACAATTATTAAAAAAATTACTGCCTGGTTTTATTCCTCTGTTTGTTTTCATCGCTGCTGATGAAATATGGGGGACTAAAATCGGGCTTTTTGTTGCTATAGCAGTAGGTGTGGCCGAAATGGCCTGGATTGCCGTTAAAGAAAAGCGATTCGAAAAATTTGTACTTTTTGATACTTTGTTGTTGGTGGTTCTTGGTGGCGTTTCCATTCTGCTCAACAACGATATTTTCTTCAAGCTGAAACCCGGACTGATCGAATTGATTCTGGTGGCTGTTCTTGCCATTTCAGCATTCTCAAATGTAAATATAGTTGGATTGATGGGGCAGCGCTATATGAAAGATGTAGCGTTTAATACCGCTCAAATGCAGCAGATGCGCAAAAGTATGAAAAGCCTGTTCTTTATCTTTTTGGGGCATACTGTTTTGGTGTTTTATTCCGCCTTTTTTATGAGCAAAGAAGCCTGGGCTTTTATCAGTGGCGGATTATTCTACATCATTTTTGGTGTTTATTTTTTATATGAATTTTTGCGTCAGAAACAAAAACAAAAAGCGCTTGCAAACGAAGAGTGGGTGCCGCTGGTTGATGAACAGGGAAAAGTTACCGGTCAGGCGCCACGTAGCCAGGTGCACAACGGTAGTAAGTTATTACATCCGGTGGTACACTTGCATGTGCTGAATAATAAAGGAGCTATCCTTATTCAAAAACGCCCTGCCAACAAACTTATTCAACCCGGGAAATGGGATACGGCTGTTGGTGGTCATATTTCGGCAGGAGAGACTTTGGAACAGGCACTTAAAAAAGAAGTTTTCGAGGAAATCGGTTTAAAAGAGTTTTCGGCAAAACTGCAAAAGGTTTACAAATGGGAGTCGGAGGTGGAAGCTGAATTGATTTACCTGTTTACTACCTACGATTATAAAGGTTTTGGCATCCAGTCAGATGAAGTGGAGGAACTTCGCTTCTGGACAAAAAAGCAGGTGGCGAAAAATTTGGGAAAGGCTGTTTTTACACCGAATTTTGAGATGGAGTTTCGATTACTCCAGGAACTCAAACTTATCTGAAAAACTATAAATTACCCCAGCAAGAAAATTACCGGTTGTTTGTGCAAATCGGGTGCACCGGCTTTTTTCCAATCCTGAATAGATTTGGTTTGGATGAATTCATTTTCGCCGGTAATATTGGCAGCTACACAAAATAACGTAGATGGCGAGCAGGCTTTTAAAACGTCGCTTACCAGTTGATTGTTTCGGTATGGTGTTTCGATAAAAATCTGCGTTTGCCGGCTGTTTCTGATTGTTTTTTCCAGGTTTTGTAGCTCTTTTATCCGCTCCTGTGGTTTTACCGGCAAATAACCTTTAAATGCAAAATTCTGCCCGTTCATTCCGGAGGCCATTAGTGCCAAAAGAATCGACGAAGGGCCCACAATAGGTACTACTTTTATGCCTTTTTGATGGGCTATTTTTACCACGTCAGCGCCCGGATCAGCAACACCCGGGCAACCGGCTTCGGAAAGTACTGCTACATCATGCCCATCGTTAACGGGCATTAGAAAGCGCGGTAAGTCGGCAGCATTGGTACGTTTGTTAATTTCATAAAAGGTACACTCGTCAATATTTATCTCGCGGTTTACCTGTTTCATAAACCGACGTGCCGTGCGTATATTTTCTACAATAAAATATTTGGTGTTGGTTAAAATCGGTTCTACCCGGGCAGGTAAAACTGTTTGCCAGTCGCCATCAGCCAAAACGTTCGGTACGAGATAAAGTGTTGCCATTCGTTAAAAGATTTTTGCAAAAGTAATGAATATACTTGTTAAAGAATTGCTTTTATTAATTTTGCCGCAAATGGAAAGTCCTTCAACAAAAATAGAAGCAACTTTACTTGGAACGGGCACCTCGCAGGGAGTGCCGGTTGTGGCTTGCGACTGCGACGTTTGTACTTCAACAAACAAAAAGGATAAACGGCTACGATCTTCATTGTTGCTAACTATAAACGATAAAAATTTTGTAATTGATGCGGGGCCTGATTTTCGCCAGCAGATGTTACGCGAAAAGGTAAAAACACTCCGGGCAATTTTGCTGACACACGAGCATGTCGATCATATTTTTGGATTGGATGACATCCGTTCATACAACTGGATGCAGAAAAACCATATGGAAATTTATGCAGAAGAACGGGTACAAAAAGCGATCAAACGCATTTTTAATTATGTGTTTGCCACGTTTAAATATCCCGGTATTCCGAAGATGGAATTGCGAAAAGTTGATGATGCGCCGTTCGCTGTTGATGGTGTTGAGTTTGTGCCAATTCGTTGCTGGCATCATAAATTGCCGGTTTATGGCTACCGGGTGGGTGATTTAACCTATATAACCGACACTAATTTTATTGAAGATAGTGAGTTGGAAAAGGTTGAGGGAACAAAAATCCTGATTATAAATTGCCTGCGAAAAGAAAAGCACCTGTCGCATTTTAACCTGGCAGAAGTGCTGGGAATTGTTAACCGGATTAAACCGGAACAAACATATTTAACACACATAAGTCACGCTTTGGGGAAATACGACGATGTGATGAAGGAGCTGCCGGAGAATGTGTATCTGGCGTATGACGGATTAAAACTAGAGCTTTAAAGAAACTTCGCGAGCCCGGCAAAATTGTCGATTTTATTAGTCAAATTCAAGTCGGTATATTTTTCCAGACGATCATAAATAACAGTGTCGATTCCAAGCTCTTTACCAGCATGAATTTCTGAATTAATATCGTCGCCAACAATCAAAACTTCTTTTTTGGGAAATTGGTATTTTTCCAAAAGGCATATAAAAATATCTTTTTTGGTGTCGTTTGATTGTTGCAGGTCGAGGATAACAATCTCTTTAAAATCGTTGCGAATGCCCAGGTTGTCGATTTTGCTGTGTTGCAGTTTGCTAAAACCCGAAGTAACGAGGAACTTAGTTTGCGGAAGTTCTCTCACCAATTTATAATCAGGGAAATAGTGCATCGGATCATCGTAGGTAAGATTGATGTGCACATCCATACAATCGTTTAGCAATTGCTCGCTAAAGGAAAATGCACTGGCTACTTTCTGAAACGGGGTTCGCTGGATTTCCAGTTTAACTGCCTCAAAATCTCCTTTGTATTCGCCGCTTTTTTCAATAACATCAAAAAGCTTTTCAAACAACTTTTCAGCTATTGAACTTACAGGATAAATAGTATTATCAAGGTCGAATATTAATACGGATTTATTCATTTTAATTCATTTTCAGGTTGCTGACGAAATCATCGGAATACGTTTCTAAAAACAATTATATAAGTTTATATTGAATTTAGAATGTTGATTAACGAATTATGATTGAAGAACTGGGTAAGACTATTTGTCGATTTCTTACTTCCGATCGCTAATCTAAAATCGTTAATCTATATTCATCATTCGTAGAGCTCCTAATTTATTGAGTTTTATTCTTTAATTCAATTACATCACGTTTTAATAATCTTTGTTCGTAGCCAGGGTAGCGAAACAACTGTTGCTGCAACAATATAAATGATTCCTGCCAGTAAAAATGCCTTATTTAAACTTACATTATCAGTAATCCAGCCAAGTAGTGGTCCGATGCCCGCAAATGCGATTCTAATAATAAAATTTCTGACCGAAAGCATGGTTGCCCGCACTTCGCTATCGGTGTATTGGTTAATGTAGTTTTTGAAGATAGGAGTAGCTAAACCGCGCACCAGATAAAAGAGAAATAAGAACACAAATCCATAGTAAGAGATGGAGATACCTGCCAAGAAATAACCAAACGATAGTAATAGAATGACAATTAAAACCGACCGGCGTTTTCCCAAAAATAATTCAATTTTATAGGCAAAAACCGAAGAAATGCCTACACTTAAATTCAGGGCTGTCCAAAATATGCCAAATAACTCTTCGGGTAAACCTATTGCCACAAAAAATGGCTGAACCAACCATGCAAAGGTTAGTGTGGCGGTTCCGGTAAGCGCCGAAAGCAATATGGCAACTCTAAGGTTCGTATTTGAAACCAGTGTGTTTTTGATATTCTTAACTAAATTCCTGATGGAATGCATATGCTCAACAGCATGAACTTTGGGTTCGATTAGTGTAAATGCTGCAGGAATTGCCAAGGCTGCCACTCCAAACTGAAAATAGAAAGGAGTTCGCAAACTAAAATAAACCAGTAAGCCACTAACCACACCTGCTATGGCCTCTGCAAAATTTCCGGCAGAAGTTATACGTCCCTCTTCACGAGTATATTTGTCAGCTTTGTTATCGGCTTTCAAACTATCATAGAGTAAGGCCGAATCTGCTCCTGAAATAAATGATAGTCCTATGCCCAGTACAATTTCAGCGACAACAAAAGCCCAGAATTCATAGGAGAAACTGTAAATAAGAAACCCCAGGCTTCCTAAAATGCTCCCAAGAATTAGTGTTTTTTTACGTCCCCAAACATCGGCCATCCAACCCGAGGGGATTTCCATAACAACCACCGCAACGGAATAAATGGCTTTTAGCACAAATAATTCGTACGATCCCAGTCCATTACTTTTATAGAAAAGCAACATAACGGGCATTACCATATTAAACCATTTCGAGATTTTTATCAGGTAAAGGCGCGGTATGTTCTTACTGAAATTTGTCATCCAATCAGGCGCAAAAATAGTGTTTCCTTTTTACTCCCGGATATTTTGAGTGCGTTGTTGTAATTTTTCGGATTATATGCAAAATAGCTTTTAAATTGAAAGCAGATTTATATTTTTGCTTTCACAGACAGAATGATTTAAAAGTATTAACAGCACGAGAAATTGTGTAGGGGAGACGGTGCAAAAAAACACCTCATGTGTTGATTGTATGGTTTTCCGAAAAAATTATGACATGAAACTTACAATACCAGAAGGCTATAAGTCGGTTTTAAATGTGCAACAAACCGAGCAGGCGATTAAATTAATCAAAGATTTTTTTCAGGAGAACCTCGCTGCAGAACTGCGTTTGCGTAGGGTAACTGCGCCGTTGTTTGTAAAACAGGGAACAGGGATAAACGACGATTTGAATGGAATTGAGCGTCCGGTGTCGTTTCCGATGAAAGACCTGAATGAAGAACGCGCGGAAATCGTTCAGTCGCTTGCCAAGTGGAAACGTATGGCACTGGCCGATCTGAAAATAGAAGAAGGCTTTGGGCTGTACACCGATATGAACGCCATCCGCCCAGATGAAGAACTGACAAACATTCACTCGTTATATGTCGATCAGTGGGACTGGGAGCGTGTTATCGCGCGCGAACAGCGTAACCTTGATTTCTTAAAATCGGTGGTGCGAAAAATTTATTCGGCACTCGTTCGTACTGAGTTTTTGCTAAGCGAAGCCTTTCCTGTAATTAAAGCAGAATTGCCTGAGGAAATTACTTTTATCCATACCGAGGAGTTAGCGGCAAAATATCCGGATTTAACGCCTTTTGAACGCGAAACCAAAGAAGCCAAAAAACACGGCGCTATTTTCGTTATAGGTATTGGCGGCGAAATGCCAAACGGCGAGATTCATGACGGAAGAGCACCTGATTACGACGACTGGAATACCGAAACTGTAAATGGTTTTAAAGGCCTGAATGGCGATATTATACTTTGGAATAATGTGCTGAACAGAGCATTTGAAATTTCATCGATGGGTATTCGTGTGGATAAAGCAGCACTGCTCGAGCAACTAAGGATACGTAATGCCGAAGAACGTAAAGAAATGTTGTGGCACCAGAAACTGCTGAATGGCGAATTGCCACTTACAATTGGTGGAGGTATAGGGCAATCGCGTTTATGCATGTACTTTTTGCGTAAGGCACACATTGGCGAAATCCAGTCGAGTATTTGGCCCGATGCAATGAAAGAACAGTGTAAAGCAGCAGGAATTGATCTGCTTTAACAGCATAAAATAACAGTGCCGATTCATGAAAATTTCTCCAATTTCAATTATTTCAGATTTGGTATTTGTTATTTGCGTTTAGATTTATACTTTTGCAGCGCAAAAAAGGCTGCCCCGGTAGCTCAGTTGGATAGAGCAACTGCCTTCTAAGCAGTAGGTCATGGGTTCGAATCCCGTCCGGGGTACTTAAATAACACTAAAAGCACTGAAATCATTGGTTTCAGTGCTTTTTTTATTTCAAGCTTGGTGTAAGAATCTAAATCACCGATTCTATTCCGGTAGTGCACTTTTCTTTAGCGAATACCGAATAAGCAGATACCCGCTGACACCGGCAACCAACGAACCGATCAAAATTCCCAACTTTGCAGAGTCTTGTAAATGAGCCGATTCGTAGGAAAGGTTAGAGATAAAAATAGACATCGTGAAACCGAAACCACCCAGACACGATAATCCAAAAATCTGTTGGAAGTCGACATTTTGAGGGAGAACGGCTATTTTCAGTTTAACTGCCAGCCAGGTAAATAAACTGATTCCAATAATTTTGCCGCAAACCAAACTAACGGCAATGCTTATGGATAAAGTCGTAAAAGCACCTTCGTCGCCAATGAAATTTATGCCTGAATTGGCAAAGGCAAAAAGCGGAATAATTAAAAAGGAAACCACTGTGCTTAACCTGTTTTGCAAGTGTTGCAAAGGCGACTGGATCTCAGATGTTATTTTGTGTAAAATGTTAATGGCTGTTTTATGGTTTTTAAATTCAATTACCTTTTTGCCGATTAGTTGTGATAACTCATTAAGGGCATTTTTCCCTTTCACAATTACATCAACAAGTCTTTTTTTACGATGCGAAGGGATGGTAAATGAAAAAAGAACGCCTGCAATAGTAGGGTGTATGCCCGACTCCAGAAACAGGAGCCAGATAACAATCCCAATAGGAATATAGATATACCTGGAATAGAAGTTTCTATACGATAGGAGGGATAAAGCAAACAATAACACTAAAGCGATGGCCACCAGGTGCCAGTATATTAGCGAACTGTAGAACACCGCAATTACCATTACTGCGCCCAGGTCGTCGATAATGGCGAATGCCGCAAGGAAAATCGTGAGCCCAAAAGGTACCCGTTTCCCAAGTATGCCCAAAACTCCCAGCGAAAAGGCAATATCTGTTGCCATGGTTATTCCCCAACCATGTATGCCTTCTTTTCCGTAGTTCAGCAAAAAAAAGATGGCAATGGGGAAGAGCATTCCACCAATGGCCGCCGCAATAGGCAAAATGGCTTTTCGTGGCGAGCTGAGTTCACCGATCAGAAACTCACGTTTTATCTCCAGCCCGATTACAAAGAAGAAAACGGTCATTAAACCATCATTAATCCACTGGAGTACCGTTTGGGATAAATGAAACTCGCGAAAACCGATTAAGAATTCCAGATCTAAAAATTGCTGATAATAGGCGTGCAGCCCGGTGTTGGAGACAATAAGCGCTGCAATGGCAGCTAAAAGCATACAAATGCTGCTCAGTGATTTTATTTTAATAAACCGGCGTAAGGGATCAAATTTTATCTCCATAAATCATTAATTTTTCTGTCAGCAATACACCTTAATAAATTCTTGAGCTCGTTTTAATCTGATTCAATTGTACCTAAAAGAGAAATTCCATTAGGCGAGAATTGCTGAAATTTCTGCGGTCAACAAAATCAGTTATTTTTCTTAGATCATACATGAGTCGTTTTTTCGGAACCTTTAGTTTTCTTGTATTTACGGGTATGTTTGTTAAAGAGTTTCTAATTTATCGGAAGGGGAATCTATCGGGCGAAAACCCCTTCTTCTTCTATAAACATAAATCCATTTATCAAAAATATTATTACATTGGTACACGAAGAATTCAATAAAAAAACCAACCAAAATGGAATTAGTTAAGTGTACGCATTGTAACGAAGACAATACAGCCAATGCCAAATACTGCCGTTATTGTGGCTACGAACTGCCAAAAGAAGAGCCAAAAAATACCCTGGAACAGCCGGTGGCAAAACAGCCAAAAAGTTCGTCGAAAAAGAAGTTGCTGGTTGCGCTCGTAAGTGTGGTGGCTTTCGTAGTTGCCTTTTTTGTGGTGCAGCAGCTGGTGCAGCGTGTTTTTACTTTCGATAAGGTTTTAATGAAAACCGCCAGCGAATTAAACGAAGCCTGTCCGTTAATGGTTGATGCAGAAACCCGCCTCGATAATGCTGCGGCAATGCCCAATAATACTTTTCAATACAACTATTCGCTAATGACTTTGGTAAAAGACTCGATCGATATCAGCAGTTTTGAAGCATACCTTATTCCACAAATTACCAACAATATTAAAACCAATCCCGACATGGAATTATTTCGTGTAAATCAGGTAACCATGAACTACAAATATGTAGACAAAAACGGCATATTCGTAACCAAAATATCCATTGGACCTGAGCAATATAACGAGTAAGTTTAAGCCCAAAAATAGTGATTCGATTTGTATAATCTGCAATAGATACGAATCGGAAGCTTAGATTTTCCTAATGTGAATTTTATCTAAAATCATTCCAGATAAGCTTGTGGTTTTGAAAAATCGCTCTATATTTGTGTCAAACAAATTCGACAAGAATGAACATTGACACAAGAAATACTACTTCTTCTATCGCAGCTATCTGTTGCGGAGCAATGTTTATGTCGTCTATGTTTATGTCTATGCGATAGCCTTCATTCGATGGTTATTCGTTGTTTGAAGGCATTCCGTACAAGCGTTTATTAAACAAACAAAATTTCAAAAAAAATATTTATATGTCGGATAATGTTATTCGATTTGGTGGAAGCCATATTGGCAACCAAATAGCATTACAAAATTTAAAAGCCTTTTTAACAGGCAGTACAAGCCGCAATTATGTGGTGGTTTCGGCTATTCCCGGATTACTCGATTTTATTCAGTCTAACCTTGAACAGGTATTCCAGAACGAACTGGATGAAGATGAAATCCTGAACGAGATATACGGATTTTATATTGGTGCCGTTGATGAGCAGCCATCGGAAGTGTATTCTGAATTAGCCAAACAGTTGGTTGGATTACTAAAAGGAATAGGGCTTATCGGTGATTATTCCAGTGCTTTAAAAGACCAGGTATTGAGTTTTGCCGAAAAACTGTCGGTTGAGATTTTATCGTCGCTCTGGAACGAAGCAAGTATCATACATCCGGAAGAAATTGATTTGCAAGTGTCATCCGATTTTGGAAATGCAACTTTCCTTTCGGTAGATACGAATAAACTCAATAAACTGGAAGCAGGTATTTACCTGATTCCCGGTACTTATGGTGTGGATGAGAACAAAAAACTGGTGCGAACCGGGAAAACAGCAGCCGATTATACAGCGGCTTTTTTGACAAAAGAACTCGGTATTGATACATTAAAACTTTGGGGCCTCGACAACGATTTTCAGCGGGCTAAGCCTGCCATTATCGACAATCCTGAGATTATTAAGCGACTTACGTATTCCGAGGCTAGTGAGCTGGCCTATTTTGAACACTATTCGTTTCACCCGCGAACGGTGGAACCACTGGAACACGCACATATCCCAATTAAGGTACTGAGCGCTGAAACTGCCAACGGAGATGTACAAACGGTTATTAACACCGAGACTTACATTGAGGAGCAAATTGTAAAATGCGTAGCCTGCACCGACGATATTTCGCTGCTAAAGTTGGATGGACCGGGCGTTGGTTTAAAGCCGGGTATCCTGGCAAAGGTTACCAACCAGTTGAACGATGCCGGGCTAAACATTAAGTCGGTGATCACCTCGCAAACGTCTATCAATTTTATCTTAAGCAAAGAAAATGGTGCAAAAGCACTAAAACTCGTGCACAAATTGGGCTTTTCGGCTGTTACTGATATCAAAGTAGTGAACGACGTGGCGCTTATAGGTATTGTAGGCCACGGAATGCAACAGGCTTACGGCGTATCGGCAAAAATATTTGCTGCAGTGGCCAACAACAAAATTAATGTAATACTAAGCGGCTCCGGAGCATCCGACCTTGTAAGCTATTTGGTGGTGCAGGAATCCGACAAAGAAAAAAGTGTGCGAAAAGTTTATAACGCTTTTTTCTAATTAAATGAATTTGGGCATTCTTCTGAATTAGTTCAGAGTTTGGCAAGAATGACTCCCAAAATCCCCCGAAGGGGGACTGTTCCTCTCCGCAGTTTGACGAAGGTTAGGAGGGAGCAAAAAGTGGTATTTAAAGCCACTCAACAAGTTTCTAACTCAAAAAATTATAACAAAATGACTACACAAAAATTAAATTTCGAAACACTGCAATTACACGCAGGACAACAACCCGATTCAGCAACGAACTCGCGTGCTGTGCCAATTTATCAAACATCGTCGTACGTGTTTAACGATGCCGATCATGCGGCCAATTTATTTGCTTTAAAAGAGTTCGGCAACATTTATACACGTATCATGAATCCAACTTCGGATGTGTTCGAGCAGCGAATAGCAGCGCTGGAAGGGGGAGCTGCGGCACTTTCTGTGGCTTCGGGGCACGCCGCACAGTTTATTGCGTTGAATAATATTCTGGATATTGGCGACAACATTGTTTCATCGCCTTATTTATACGGCGGTACTTACAACCAGTTTAAGGTTACTTTTAAACGACTGGGAATTGAAGCCCGCTTAACAGATGATCTGGAAGCTGCATCGTTCGAGAAACTTATTGACGACAAAACAAAAGCTATATATTTGGAGACCATTGGAAATCCGGGATTTGTAATTCCTGATTTTGATGCGATTGCGGCTGTTGCCAAGAAACACGATATTCCTTTTATTGTTGACAACACTTTTGCCGGCGGTGGTTATTTGTTCCGCCCGATAGATCATGGTGCTGACATTGTTGTGGAATCGGCAACCAAATGGATTGGCGGTCACGGAACCAGCATTGGCGGTGTAATTGTTGACGCCGGAACCTACAACTGGGGCAACGGTAAATTCCCTGGTTTCACCGAGCCATCGGAAGGTTACCACGGTTTGAAATACTGGGATGTGTTTAACTTCGACGGACCATTCGGAAACATCGCATTTATTATAAAAGCACGTGTTGAAGGATTGCGGGATTTTGGATCGGCTATCAGTCCGTTTAATTCGTTCCTGCTTCTTCAGGGGCTGGAAACGCTGTCGTTAAGAATGGATCGTCATGTGGAAAACACGCTGGCTGTGGCCAAGTGGCTTGAAGCACATCCGAAAGTGGAGAGTGTGAATTACCCGGGACTGGAAAGTAGCCCGTCGTATGCCAACGCACAGAAATATTTGCCAAAAGGTGCCGGTGGTGTGCTGTCGTTTAACGTTAAAGGCGATAAGGATACAGCCAACAATGTGGTTAATAACCTGGAGCTGGTAAGTCACCTGGCTAACGTTGGCGACGCTAAAACCCTGATCATTCAGCCGGCAGCAACAACGCACCAGCAGTTGTCGGAAGAAGCGCAGGCAGCGGCAGGAGTAACACCTACGCAGTTACGTGTGAGTGTTGGTCTGGAACATATCGACGATATTATTGCCGACTTTGATCAGGCACTTGCTAAAGTTTAATCAGATTATTCAGGAATATTCACCTGTTGACTATACGTTAACAGGTGAATAAATATTTTCCTACTTCATAATGTTGATTATTTTTGCGCCAACTGAAAAAGCGGAGCGACGAGGTTGATAATCGAGTCCTCTTGTTACGAAAAAACGACTATAAAATGCCATTAAATATAAACGATAAATTACCGGCTATTGAGATCCTTCGCGAGGAGAATATTTTTGTAATAGATTCATCGCGGGCATCGCACCAGGATATACGACCACTAAAAATTGTGATATTAAACCTGATGCCGCTGAAAATATCAACAGAAACGGATCTGCTTCGTTTGTTGTCCAACTCGCCTTTGCAGATTGAGATCGACTTTATGAAGATAAAAGGTCATACGCCTAAGAACACGCCGTCGGAGCACATGAGTGAGTTTTACGATACCTTTGATGAACTGAAAAAGAAAAAGTACGACGGTATGATTATTACCGGTGCTCCGGTTGAACAGCTCGATTTTGAAGATGTAACGTATTGGGATGAAATGAAGGAGATTCTCGACTGGGCTGAGCATCACGTAACTTCTTCGTTGTTTATTTGCTGGGCGGCACAGGCGGCTTTGTTTCAATATTACAAGGTCCCCAAATATCCGCTCAACAAAAAAATGTTTGGCGTTTTCGAGCACCATTTGTCCGACAATACGCTGCCAATATTCAGAGGTTTCGATGATGTCTTTTATATTCCACACTCACGTCATACCGAAATTCGTAAAGAGGATATCGAGAAAGTGAATGAGCTGCAGATAATTGCATGCTCCGAGGAAGCCGGTGTGTCAATTGTAAAAGCAAAAAACGGACGACAATTGTTTGTTACCGGGCACTCTGAATATTCACGAAATACACTGGATGCAGAGTATAAGCGCGATAGGACAAAAAATTTACCCATCGAAATTCCTAAAAATTACTATCAGGATAACGATCCATCTAAAACTCCGGTTATGCGCTGGAAATCAACGGCAAACCTGTTGTTTTCAAATTGGCTGAATTACTACGTGTACCAGGAAACACCATACGATCTGGAGCAGATTAATTAAGAACTGGACTTTGTTACGCTTTCGGTTTCTCTTTTTATCTTGTAACTTTGAGTAACAAATACATTAAACCGAGGAATAATGAAAAATATAGCAGTAGTACTAGCCGGAAACGGCGTTTATGACGGAGCCGAAATTCATGAATCTACTTTAACTTTATTGGCCATTGCACAGCAAGGTGCGGCCTATCAGTGTTTTGCTCCCGATGTGGATCAGGCGCATGTGGTAAACCATATTTCTGGAGAAGAAATGCCCGAAACCCGTAATGTAATGGTAGAAGCTGCCCGAATCGCTCGCGGTAACATAAAAGCATTGTCGGAGTATAAAGCTGCCGATTACGATGCAATTATCTTTCCAGGCGGTTTTGGTGCTGCCAAAAACCTTTGCACATTTGCTTTTGATGGTCCCGATTGTAAGGTAAATCCTGATGTTGAAAAAGCTATTAAAACTACTGTTAAAGCTGAAAAACCTGTTGGAGCGCTTTGCATATCGCCGGCAATAATTGCCAAAGTTTTAGGCGATGTAAAGCTTACCATAGGTCAGGATAAAGGGACTGCCGATGCGCTGGAATCGTTGGGTGCCAAACACGTTGCCACCACACATGGCGAAATTGTGGTTGATGAAAAATACAAAGTAATTACAACGCCTTGTTATATGCTCGATGCTACTATCACACAAATTGCTGATGGCGCTTCAAATGTGGTTGCAAAAATGCTGGAGATGGCGTAATTGAGAAGAGTTTAGCTAACAAAACTGATTTATGAGTTCAATTCCCTATATCGATATTCACACACATCCGTTTCATAACGAGATTGAAACGATAACGGTACAAAATATATTTCCGGGCGATGGTTTTGCGGCTTTTAACGGACGAAATTTTTATTCGGTCGGACTGCACCCGTGGCACCTTGGCAGCAAACAGGAAAACAACGAAGCGCTACAAATGGTAGAGGAAGCACTTGAATTCGACCACGTAATTTTTGTGGGTGAAGCAGGTCTCGACAAAATTAACGGCGGTGATTTTATCGAGCAACTTAGGGTTTTTGAAGCGCAGGCCGTTATAGCCGAAGAGTATCAATATCCGCTGATCATTCATTGTGTGAAAGCTTTGAATGAGGTAATTGAGCTTCGCAAAAAACTAAATCCCGTTATGCCCTGGATCATGCATGGATACAACGGTAGTGTTGAAATTACAAAACAACTTGTGGATAAAGGATTCCTGTTTTCGTTTGGAAAAAATCTTTTCCGGGAAAATTCAAAAGCAGTAAAATCATTTAAATATCTTCCACTAAATAAAATTTTCCTGGAAACCGACGAGCTGGATTTAAATGTAGATACTATTTACGAGCAGGCAGCAGCTTTAAAGGAAATGCCGGTTGAGGTGCTAAAAGAGGCCGTTTGGAAGAACTTCAACCAAATAGAAAATTCGTTGATGCCCGGAAGAATTTAATTACAATTTTGTTTCTTTGCCGCACGAAAATTTAGTTTTAGAGAGTTATGCACTGGTTAGAACGAACTGAGTTATTGTTAGGAGAAGAAAAACTGGCCAAACTTAAAACTGCAAACGTACTTGTAGTTGGCTTAGGTGGAGTAGGCGCTTATGCAGCAGAACAATTGTGTCGCGCCGGAATTGGGAAGATGACCATTGTTGATGGCGATGTAGTGGAAGAAAGTAACCGCAACCGCCAGTTGCCCGCACTAATAAGTACCAAAGGGCAAGCAAAAGCCGAAATTCTGGCAAAACGTTTTATGGATATAAATCCGGAGCTGGAATTGACAATTGTAAATGATTACGTCCAGGACCAGCAAGCCATCGAACTCTTAAAAAGTGCGCCCTTTGATTATGTTGTTGATGCCATCGATACACTTTCGCCCAAAGTATTTCTGGTTTATCATGCACTTCAATTAAAACTTCGTATAATCAGTTCGATGGGGGCAGGCGGTAAAATGGATCCGTCGAAAATAGAAATCACCGACATTAAAAAATCACACAATTGCAAACTGGCAAAAATGATGCGAAAACGACTTGGTCGTCTTGGGGTGAAAAAGGGCGTAAAAGTGGTTTTCTCTTCCGAGGATATCAATGAAAAGGCCGTACGTATAGAGGAAGGCCGGAATAAAAAATCAACTGTAGGTACCATTTCATACATGCCACCGCTGTTTGGAGGCTTTATTGCCAGCGCCGTAATTCGCGATCTGATTGAGCAATAATCGTATGTTTAAGAAATATGTTAATTTTAGTTTGTTAGTTCGAATAAAGAATTACCTTTGGGCTGTTAATTTTTAGAAAAGTCTGGCGATTAGCATTTTGGTCTTTTTTTATTGATATTAATAAACCGGACAGTTTATCTCTCTTGTGTTTTTCCCGACGTTATTTCGATCGTTAATAAAGTTTATTTTATACTGTATTCAAGTAACACCAGGACGTGATGCATTTTGATTGGTTCTTCTGGTGATCAGTAAGATGGATATATTAACTTTAAATTATAGTATAAAATGAACATTTACATTGGAAATTTGCCCTTCAACATGGGCGAAGAAGATTTGAGAGAAATTTTTGAAGAGTATGGCGAAGTTGCTTCAGCTAAAATTATCATGGATAAATTTACTGGAAGAAGCAAAGGTTTCGGTTTTATTGAAATGGAAGACGATTCGGAAGCTAACAAAGCTATCGAAGAATTGAACAACGCTGAGGTTGCAGGTCGTAACATCAAAGTTAATGAATCAAAACCTCGCGAAAATAACAACCGCGGCGGCGGCGGTGGTGGTGGTTACAACCGTGGTGGCGGTGGTGGTTACGGACGTCGTGAACGTTACTAGGATCAGAAAAAAGTTTTTTGATAATATAAAAAAGGGATTCATTAAGTTGAATCCCTTTTTGTTTTTGTAAGATCGGAATACAAACTTTTTCTATTTTTGAAAATCAATTCAACCCGATTTAAATTATGAGTAATATCGTTTATCTGAACGGAGAATATATAGTTGCAGAAGAAGCAAAGATCTCGCCAAACGATCGGGGATTTCTTTTTGCCGATGGTGTTTACGAAGTGGCCAAGTATTATAATGGTAAGGCTTTTCGTTTTCAGGATCATTTAGAGCGCCTGAACCGTAGTTTAAAAGAAATTGGTATTGATTACAATACCGAAAAACTCGAGGTTGTTTTTATGGAGCTTGTTCAGCAAAACGATATGCTTAACAAACATGCCGGAATCTACCTGCAAATTTCGCGGGGCACAGCCAAACGTTCTCATCATTTCCCTGATGCTGTTAAGCCAACAGTTTATGCTTATGCTTTTGATCTGCCATCAGTAAGCGAAAAGCTCGAGAATGGAATTAAAGTAATTACCCATGACGATATTCGCTGGCAACGCTGCGATATTAAATCGGTTTCGCTGCTGCCCAATACTATGCTTTATAACGAAGCGCACAAAAGCGGGGCAGGAGAGTGTATTCTTATTCGTGACGGAAAGGTTACCGAAGCCACACATTCCAGCGTACTCTGTGTAAAAAATGGCACCGTAGTAACACGGCCTTTATCAAACTTGATTTTACCCGGCATAACCCGAAAAGTGATTCTGGAATTGTGCGCGGCCAATAATATTCCTGTTGAAGAACGCCTCTATACGGAGAAAGAACTTTATGAAATGGACGAAGTTTTTATAGCAGGTACTGGCAGCGAAATTTGCCCGGTCGTGCAAATCGAAGACAAATTGGTTGGCAATGGAAAGCCAGGTGAAGTTACACGTTTGTTACAAAAAATGTTTTTTGAATTGACTTAGATTAAATTTCCAGTTTTAATTGATTCAGATGAAATGCAATTTGTTGTTGGTCACTTTCGGTGATCAGAACATCCATTGCTTTAATATTTTCCAATACCTGCTTTTCATTTCGGGCACCGGCCAACACACAGGTTATTCCGGGTTGTAGCAAAGTCCATTTTAAAACCAATTGTGCTAAAGTTGCTTGATTGGCTTCAGCAATCGGTTTTATATTGTCCAGAAATGCATTGATTCGCGACAAATTAGGCTCCTTAAAAAATGGAGTTGTCGGCCGATGATCGCCTTTGGCGAATTTATAACCGGCAGTAATTTTCCCGGTTAACACACCTCTTTGCAGTGGGCTATAAGCAATAATGGCCTTATCATTTGAAATGCAATACGGAACCACTTCATCCTCAACACCGCTATTAACCATACTGTACGGAACCTGGTTCGATGAAAGTTTGAAATATTTTTCGGCTTTCTCCATTTCGCTCATCGAATAATTGCTTACACCTCCGGCACGGATTTTTCCCTGATCTTTCAGAATTTCCAAAGCTTCCATGGTTTCTTCAACCGGAGTGGAACTGTCGGGCCAGTGCTGTTGGTAAAGATCGATATAGTCGGTGCCCAGCCGGCGTAAACTGTCCTCACATTCTTTTATCACACTTTCTTTGCTGCCTAAACGATACAAGCTTACCTCGTTTCCCTGGTTATCAAAAGTCTTTTCGTAATGTACATGACCCGATTTCCGGTTCCACACCAAACCAAACTTTGTTAAAAGTTCAACCTTGCTGCGTTTGCCTTTTATTGCTTTTCCTACAAACTCTTCACTTTGCCCGAAACCGTATACCGGTGCAGTGTCAATGGTTGTCATGCCGTTAGCAATAGCTGCTTCAATGGCTTTAACCGACTCATTTTCCTCGGCTCCGCCCCAAAACCATCCGCCGATGGCCCAGGCGCCAAAAGTAATAGGTGTAATTTTTACGTCTGATGCGGGTAACTGTACTTTATCCATGATTTTAAATTTTTCGGGTGAAAATGTATCGGAAAATTAGGGATAAAAATTAACTTATCGAACTCCAGTCGAAGCTTGTATCTTTTGATGATAACAGATTTTTAAGAAGAAGTTGATTTTGCTCTTTCTGTAAAAACGGATCGTCATCCAGAATATCGTTGGCAATGTTTCGGGCCTTTTGAAGAATCTCGCCGTCTTTTCCGAGGTTAGCAATTTTCAGGTCGAAACCAATACCACTTTGCTGTGTGCCTTCCAAATCGCCGGGGCCACGAAGTTTCATATCTACTTCTGCAATTTCAAAACCATCGTTGGTACGTACCATTGTTTCCAAACGTTTGCGGCTTTCTGTGCTGATTTTATACGAAGACATCAGAATGCAATACGATTGTTCGGCACCACGCCCAACACGGCCGCGCAACTGGTGCAACTGCGACAACCCAAAACGTTCGGCACTTTCAATTACCATAACCGCAGCATTTGGCACGTCAACACCCACCTCAATTACGGTTGTGGCAACCATAATTTGCGTTTCGCCACGTTTGAAAGCCTGCATGGCATTTTCTTTAATGTTGGGTTTCATTTTGCCATGCACCATGCTGATTTTATAATCAGGAAAAGCCTCGGTAATATGCCGGTAACCTTCTTCAAGGTTTTTCAAATCCAATTTTTCCGACTCCGAAATGAGCGGAAAAACGATATAAACCTGTGTGCCTTTATCGATTTGTTGTTGCAAAAATCGGTTCAGCTGCGCTCTTCTGTTTTCGAAAAAGTGCATGGTTTGGATCGGTTTCCGTCCCGGTGGCAATTCATCGATAATCGACACTTCCAGATCGCCGTAAACAGTCATGGCCAGTGTTCGTGGTATCGGAGTGGCGGTCATTACCAAAATGTGTGGCGGAATCAGGTCATTCTTTTTCCAGAGTTTTGCTCGTTGTGCCACCCCAAAACGATGCTGCTCGTCGACAATAACTAATCCAAGTCGTTTAAAACTAACTGTATCTTCAATCAATGCATGCGTACCAATAATTAGCTGCATCTCTCCCGATTGCAGTGCGGCATGTAATTCGCGTCGCTGCCTGGCTTTTGTCGAACCGGTTAATAGTCCAACGTTTATTCCCATCCCATCAACCATTTTTGAAATAGATTGGTGGTGTTGCTGAGCCAAAATCTCGGTTGGTGCCATTAAACAACTCTGAAATTCGTTGTCCATGGCAAGTAACATCGTCATTAATGCCACAAGCGTTTTTCCACTTCCCACATCTCCCTGCAGCAAACGGTTCATTTGTGAGGTGCCGTTAACATCGCGTCTGATTTCTTTAATTACCTTTTTTTGTGCATTGGTTAAATCAAACGGCAAAAACTTTTCGTAAAACGTATTGAAATTATAGCCAACCTTTTCAAAGTGAAATCCCTTGAATTTTTGATTACGATTATGTTTTAAGGCTAGTATTTTCAACTGAATAAAAAACAACTCCTCAAACTTTAAGCGAAAGGTGGCATTTTTAAGTTCAATTGGTTTTTCCGGTTTGTGAATGGCCGAAAGAGCCTGCTCAAGCGGCATTAATTTTAGCTCGCTGGTGAGGTATTCAGGCAGTGTTTCTCTAATCTTCCCTTTTGCAAGGCCCAGCAAGGTGAGTTGAAATTTATTAATGGTTTTCGAGGTGAGAAACTGTTTTTTCATTTTCTCGGTGGTGTTGTAATGCCCCTGAAAAAGCCCAATTGGTTTGAGCTGCATCTCTTGCTCGGTTTCCATCTCTGGGTGCACCACGCTTATGCGGCCGCTAAACAAAGCCGGCTTGCCAAAAACAATATAGGTTTTGTTAATACGGAGTTGCTCTTTTTGCCATTTTATACCTCTAAACCACACCAATTCCATAGTACCGGTGCTATCTGAAAAACGGGCAACAAGCCGCTGTTTCCCTCCGGTGCCAACGGTTTCCATCGAGCGAAGAACACCTTTCACCTGAATGTATGCCATCTCGGTACTAATGTCGGAGATATTATAAAATTTGGTGCGGTCGATGTATTTGTACGGGTAATAATAAATCAAATCTCTGAAGGTTTTTATTTTCAGTTCTTTGAATAAAATTTCCGCACGTTTTGGCCCCACGCCGGGTAAGAATTTTATTTCCTGATCGAGAAATTCTGGCATACAGCAAATATACATATTCACACAAAGTACGGCAACAGGGAATAACGTCGAAATATTCAAAAATAATTAACTGTTGGGTATAGTTTTTGTAATCAAGCGAAAAGTTACTTATGATAATAAATCTTAAAAAATGCTATTTCTGGTCCGAGAACGGTTGGAAAATCATATTTTTATAAGCGATTTGTTCATTACATGTAATGCGACAAAAAAAATACTACAAATACATAAAACAAAGCTATGCCAGAAAAAATTATTCATGTTGAAAATATTGTAAAAACTTATAAAGTTGGAACGCAGGAAGTTCGCGCCCTACGTTCGGTTTCTATTGATATTTACAAAGGCGAATATGTGGCCATTATGGGGGCTTCAGGTTCGGGGAAATCAACCTTAATGAACATTATTGGCTGTTTAGATACTCCAACCAGCGGAACATACGTATTAAATGGAAAGGATGTGAGCAGCCTGTCGGACGACCGTTTAGCCGAGATTAGAAACTCGGAGATCGGTTTTGTTTTCCAGGTATTTAACCTTTTGCCACGTAACTCGGCCCTCGAAAATGTAATGTTGCCATTGGTTTATGCCGGAAAGCGTAAAGCCGAACGTAAAAAAATGGCTGAAGAAACATTGGTAGACGTAGGTTTGCAAGACCGTATGGAACACAAACCAAATGAACTGTCGGGTGGACAACGCCAACGTGTTGCAATTGCAAGGGCATTAGTAAATAAGCCCGCTTTACTTTTGGCCGATGAGCCAACCGGTAACCTCGATTCAAAAATATCGGAAGAAATAATGAAATTATTTGCCGAAATTCACCGAAAAGGGAACACCCTGGTAATGGTTACCCACGAAGAAGAAATTGCACTGCATGCACATCGTGTAATTCGATTAAAAGACGGAGAAGTTGAATCGGATATTATTAATGATAATCCGATTTATTAACTTTGTAAGGTCGTTTACGATATTATATCCCGAATGGTAAACATCTCGGGATTTTTTATGTTCTTCAGTAACAAAAGAATTAACATGTCAGGAGATTTTAAAATATATACAAAAACCGGCGACGACGGTACAACCGGACTTGTTGGTGGCAGCCGTGTGAAAAAATACGATCTGCGTTTGGAAAGTTACGGAACGGTTGATGAATTAAATGCCAGTATTGGTGTTATCAGATCGTTTGAAATTGATCCGGCGGTAAAAGATTTACTGCTAAAAATTCAGAATAAACTTTTCAACATCGGTTCACGATTGGCTTCGGATGAAAAAGGGCAGGAGTTTACCGCGCAACTTATTGTTAAAAAAGAAGATATTGAAGTTCTGGAGAAGGCAATTGACGCGTATCATGAAACGCTTCCTGAACTGCGTAATTTTATTCTTCCGGGAGGGGAACTCTCAGCAGCTCAGTGTCATATGGCTCGTACGATTTGCCGGAGGGCAGAGCGACGAATCGTTGAATTCTCAGAACAAACCCCGGTTCAGCCAGAATTAATTAAGTATATTAACCGGCTTTCGGATTATTTGTTTGTATTAGCCCGAAAACTCGCTCATGATAAAGGGATTGACGAAACTACCTGGGAGTATTGATATTTTTTTTTCAGGAAAGTTTTTTCGTATCTAATTTTTGCTATATTCGCGCCAAAGTTAAAAATCGAGTTTAACCACATAAAACTATAGACACATGTATTGGACTCTGGAATTAGCATCGAAGTTAGAAGATGCACCTTGGCCGGCAACAAAAGACGAATTAATTGATTATGCAATACGTTCGGGTGCTCCGCTTGAAGTAATCGAAAACTTGCAGGAGATTGAGGATGAAGGTGAGATGTACGAAAGTATTGAGGATATTTGGCCGGATTATCCAAGTAAGGATGATTTCTTTTTTAACGAAGATGAATACTAGCAATTAAATGATAGTATATGAAAGCATCCGTCTGAAGGCGGATGCTTTTTTTATTTCTTTTACAGGCTTAATGTTTTCCATCCTTCTTTTAAGTAGTCGGATAAGGGTATTCCCATTCCTTTGACATCAACTCCGAGTTCGGCCAGTTTTTCATCGACCTCGTACATTTTTGCGCAGTATAAACACGCTTCAATTTTTACACCTGCTTCCTGCATTTTTTTAATATAATCTTGTATCATTTCATTTTCGGCCGTTAATTTTGCCGATGGTCCCCAGATAATCAGAACTACCTCGTCGAACCAACCTTGCGTTTTGGCATTGTAGGTGTACATAAAAGCCATTTTTTCTGCCACTTCCGGATCCCCGCTGGTCCACAGTACCGCTAATTTGTTTTTATTCTCCTCCATCGGTTTGTTATTAGTTGCCATTGCCACATTGCAAAGCAGGATTAAAAATACTAGTACGAAATTACGTTTCATATTATCAGGTTTTAATGTGTTTTGTCAATTCTTTTATCGGTATTAAATCAAGCTCCGAGTAGTCGGAGAATTGGTTTTTAGCAATAAATTCTTTATTCAATAAATAGAGTTTGCTATTAAATTTATCTTGCGGAAAAGTGTTCTCTTCAGAAAATTCTTCCATATCAAATTCAGTAAAGTTCAGTTCGCAGGCCGATAATTCCCATCCATTATCCTCATTCATATATAACAAGGGCAGACCGTGTGTTCTGCAGATGATTGGCCGCTCGGCATAGATTTCGCATTTGTGGTTATTCAGAAAGATACAACTTGATTCATCCCTATTGGTATTAAAATTAGGTTTGTCACCGCGTTCTTTTAGCGCTTCAACAATGTTGTAGAATTCAACCGGAAAGATGCTGTAATCCATACAACATAAATCGCAGCCTGCTTTACATTTCATATGTTTTTCGTGTTGCTTCTCAAGTTTTTCTGATAATTCGTCAATGTTGTTTCGTAATGTTTTGTATGCTGTAAATTCCATATTTCTCTACTGTTTTTGCAATTGCAAAGGTAAGCAATCAAATGAAAAGAGGAGAAACCTAAAATTTATCTGGCATTAAAAGAGAAGTGTCTTTTTTTAGAAAGCAAATCCTTCAATTAATCGTATATTTGTAGTCGCTAGCAGAATAGAACAGAATAGTAATTTATAGAATGATACAAGCGTGTGATAAAATTTCAACACACTGGTAAGAAAAAAGTGCATGTGAGTTACGTCTGTTGCCAACTAAAAATGAACAATTATAAACAGATGAAAAAATCAATTTTAAACCTAATCCTAATTCTTTGTGCTTGTAGTGTATATGCACAAAATGAAAATTTCGACTTTTTAGATTCATCGTTTCCTATGGAGGAGCGTGTTGATTTGTTAGTGTCGCAAATGACATTACAGGAAAAAGTTGATCAACTGGAGTACACCTCAAAAGCGGTTGACCGTTTGCAAGTGCCGGAATACAACTGGTGGAACGAATGTTTACACGGAGTAGCCAGGGCTGGTTACGCAACGGTTTTTCCGCAATCGATAAGTATTGCTGCCTCGTGGGATGCCGATTTGGTAAGCCGTGTTGCAGTGGCTATTTCTGATGAAGCACGTGCAAAACATCATGAGTTTGTTCGTCGCGACAAAAGGGGTATTTACCAGGGACTTACATTTTGGTCGCCAAACATCAACATTTTCCGCGATCCGCGTTGGGGACGTGGACACGAAACTTATGGTGAAGATCCTTATCTCACCGGAATTCTGGGAACTCAATTTGTTAAAGGGCTTCAGGGCGATGATCCTAAATACCTGAAAGTTGTGGCTACGGCAAAACACTATGCCGTTCATTCGGGGCCTGAACCATTGCGCCACGAATTTAATGCATTGGTAAGCGAACGTGATTTGCGCGAAACTTATTTGCCGGCGTTCCGCATGTTAATAAAAGACGGAGGTGCTTATTCGGTAATGGGGGCGTATAACCAGTTTCGGGGTGTTCCGTGCTGTGCCAGCGATGAGCTGATTGGTATTCTGCGCAACGACTGGGGATTTGATGGTTACATCGTTTCTGACTGTTGGGCGATTTCCGATTTCTATACTTTCCAGGATTTCTCGGAAGATGCTGCCGAAGCAGCGGCGGTGGCTGTTAAAGCCGGTACTGATTTAAATTGTGGAAATTCATACCGTCACTTAATCGAGGCCGTTGAGCGCGGTTTGATTACGGAAGAAGAAATTGATGTTGCAGTAAAACGCTTGTTTACTGCCCGTTTTAAGCTGGGGATGTTCGATTCGGATGAAGAAGTTCCTTACGCACAAATTCCTTTTTCGGTAAATACATCGAAAGAAAATGATGAGTTGGCATTGGAAGCTGCGCGCAAAAGTATCGTGTTGCTAAAAAACCAGGATAAAACATTACCGCTGTCAAAAGACATAAAAACACTTGCTGTTATTGGCCCAAATGCTGATAACTGGGAGTCGTTAGTTGGAAACTACAATGGTATTGCCAAAAATCCGGTAACCGTGTTAAAGGGATTGCAAAATAAATTACCGAACACCAAAATACTTTATGCCGAAGGAAGTCATTTGGCAAAAGGAGTTAGCAACCTGAATGCGATCCCGACTGAGTTTTTGCAAACCGAAGATGGGACACAAGGCGTGCAGGGAGAGTATTTTAATAATGCAGAACTGGAAGGTAATCCCATGTTTACCAGAATTGATAAAAACATAAATTTTTACTGGGAAGCTGATGCGCCAACACCAGAAATGAATGATGATGACTTTAGTGTACGCTGGACGGGCTACATTGTACCACCGGTGAGTGGTGAGTACCGGATTGGATGCTGGGGAATGCCACAACTTGATATTTGGATTGAAGGAGAAAAGTTGCTAAGTCATAAATCCGAGCATCATGCTTTTCATCATGAAAAGGCTGTAAAAATGGAGGCAGGCAAAAAGTATAAATTTGTGTACGAATACGCCAACTATCATGGCGAAGGCGATGCAAAACTGTTGTGGGCTATACCAAACCAAAACCTAAAACAGGAAGCTGTAGAAGTAGCTGAAAAAGCGGATGCGGTTGTTATGGTGCTTGGTCTTTCGCAACGTCTTGAAGGCGAAGAAATGGAATTGGAAGTGGATGGTTTTGAAGGTGGCGACCGCACACATTTAAAACTTCCGGCAACACAACGCGAGTTGATGAAAGCCGTTCAAGCAACGGGTAAGCCGGTAATTCTTGTCTTGCTAAACGGAAGTGCAGTCGCTGTTAACTGGGCCGACGAAAACCTGGAGGCAATTATTACCGCTGGTTATCCGGGGCAGGAGGGCGGTAACGCTGTGGCCGATGTATTGACTGGCGATTATAATCCGGCCGGACGTTTACCGGTTACCTATTACAAATCGGTTGATCAGTTGCCGCCATTCGAAGAATATGATATGGAGAACCGCACTTACAAGTACTTTAATGGCGAGCCATTATATCCTTTTGGCTTCGGTTTGAGTTATACTTCTTTTACTTATTCGGATGTAAAACTGGCTAAAAAGGCCCAGATTGGTGATTCTGTAGAAATTAGTACCAAAGTGACCAATAGCGGAGATAAAGCAGGCGAAGAGGTTGTGCAGTTATATTTACAAGATGTGGTCGCATCAACTCCACGTCCGAAGTATCAGTTAGAGGGTTTTGAGCGGATTACTTTACAACCGGGTGAAACGAAGACTGTTAAGTTTGTACTTGAACCTCGTCAGTTTTCCATAATAGGAGCCGATGATAAACGGGTTGTCGAACCCGGAGAATTTTCGCTATTTGTCGGAGGAAGTCAGCCTGAAGGAAAAGGGAAAAATGGCATTTCAAAAACAATTGAATTAAAAGGAAAGAATACTTTTATCGAATAGGATAAAAATTATCCCACATATAGAAAGGTCTGCTAATATCTGATTAGCAGACCTTTTTTTATGTACTTCTATTAAAAAACGATTTTTAATAGAAAAATATGATCTGTATTAAAAGTATTGGTTTTGCTGGCTATTTGTTTAAATAATGAACATATAGTTGAATTAATGGAGAGGATATTGTAGGAAATAATGAAATTATGTTATAAATTTAAATAAAACCAATCGCTGTTTAATTGTTAAAACCTTTATTAATCATGAAAAAGTATTTAGTTGTAATTGTAATGGCACTGGCCATTGTAATTGTTTCTTGTGAAAAAACAGATGAGTTTTTTGTTACAAACCCCGATCAGGTGGAGTTTTTAACTCATTCTGAAGTGGTGATCCCCGGGCAATATATTGTAATGCTCGAATCCTCTAACTTAAAATCTGCTTATAAAAGTAAAGCTGAAGCAGATCGTGCAGTAGCAACAAAAGCGATAAAAATAAGCAACGCTGCCAACATTAATTTGGGTGAGCCCAAAATGGTGTATAGCCAGGCTATTGAAGGTGTAGTTGTAAACATTACTGAAAAGGAAGCCAAGGCCTTAAAATCTGCTGATGGTGTTGCTGGTGTTTACGCCGATAAAATGGTAACATTAAAAAAACCTGGAACCGATCCTGGAGATGCTCCTGTCCAGGTTGTCCCTTATGGAATTACAAGAGTTGGTGGTACCACATATAACGGAACCAATAAAGCCTGGATTATTGATACGGGTATTGATCTTGACCATCCCGATCTTAATGTTGATGTGGCCAGCGGCGCAACCTTTATTGCACGAACAAGTAGTCCTGACGACGATAATGGACACGGATCTCATTGTGCAGGTATAGTGGCTGCAATTGACAACGAAATTGGAGTTGTTGGTGTAGCGGCAGGCGCAACCGTTGTTCCTGTTAAAGTTCTGGATAGAAAAGGTTCCGGAGCCTATTCTGCAATTATTGCCGGAGTTGATTATGTTGCCGCAAATGCAATTCCTGGAGATGCTGCAAATATGAGTTTAGGTGGTGGCGTTTATGAGCCTATCGATCTGGCGGTTGCCAATCTCGGAGCACAAGGTATATACGTGGCACTTGCCGCAGGAAATGAATCAGATGATTCAGAAAACCATTCGCCTGCAAGAACAGAAGGAGTTAATATCTATACTGTTTCAGCAATGGATAGCAGTGATTATTGGGCTTATTTCTCAAATTATGGCGAGCATGTTGATTATTGTGCTCCGGGAGTAAGCATTCTTTCTTGTTATAAAAGCGGTGGTTTTGCAACCATGAGCGGAACATCAATGGCTGCACCTCATGTGTGTGGATTGTTGCTTGCAACAGACGGACATTTATCGACAGATGGTTATGTAGCAGGTGATCCTGATGGAAATGCAGATCCAATTGCGCATATGTAATTAAAAAATAAATAAAAACCCCGATTGGTAAAATAAAGGCGCAGCTAATTGCTGCGCCTTTTTTATTACCCTTCGCATAGTAATTTATCTTCCAATACGGTATGAAAATTTTACCAGGAAGACATTATGTGGTTTCTCATCAAAGAGATCAGAAATGTCATTACCAAAATCAAATTTACCCCAATTATTGTAAGAGCCACGGTTTTGCGACCACACCAGGTAGATCATCGAGCCGGGACGATATTCCCAGCGAACGACCAGGTTTGATAAGAACTCTTTTACATTAAAATCAGGATTATCAAAACTATAATCGGTTTGGCCATTTAATGTTTCATCAATGTGGTAAACACTATTTTGTGCATCGTAAGTAATCTGTTCATCCGAGTACAACGCAAATCTGTTGTTTATTTCATCAGCTTTACTATCTGTTATGTATTTAAACGCATCGTAATCGCCTGTTGCAATAAAAGGCTGTCCCCAAAACTGAACCGTTAGATCCGGCGTAACATTATAATTTATGCGAATTGACGTACTGAACGTTTTGCGCTGAATGGTTCCCATTACGTAACGTTTGTCGTTCATGTGGTCTTGTTGCGTAATATACTGAAGCTGATTGTCGCTCACGCCGAATTCCGGACTAATTTCAATTTGCATGGCTTTTATCGGACGGTAACCAAATTCTACCTCAAAACTTTTGCTCGAGAAGAAATCCTTTTCGTTACTCCAGTTCATTCCTCCGTCGGCTCCGTAGGTAAACTTTTTCTGTGGATTTGAGAATATACCGGTATAAAAACTGTGATTTCCGGAGACTTTCATTGATGGGCCACCACGCAAAGCTGTATGCGAAAGCTGCTCGCCGTTAATGTTTATACTCGAAAAAGCCCGCCAAAAGTTATTAAACTGGGCGTGTCCGTTAATGTTACCGCCTGCACCTAATAAATTGCCGCCAAAATCATAATTCGTCCACTGGTTAAAATTGAGGCCCATACTTCTGAAAATGGAAAAGGGCTCGAACCAGCGATATCCTAACCAAAATGCTTGCATAATTTCATCAACCTCAGGCGTGTAACCAATGTCATTAATTTCCAGTCCCGGCGATTTCCAGCTAAATATTCCTGCAAACTTCAACTTGCCACCTGTTTTGCCAAGAGTAAATTTTCCTCCTGTACCTGAAAGTGAAGTTCTTGTTGAATCGAGGGTAACATAATCGGCATCAGGTCGCTGATAGGTTCGCGAATAGGAAGTTTGTGTGTTCAGAATCGCTTCTTCGCTACCTTCAACACGGCTGAAATAAACTCCGGCATCTACAAACCAGTCTTTGTTATGCCATTTGTGAACAACATCAACACCACCGGTGTAAGCGCTTTTATGCAAAAAATCAAGGTGCTCATCATTTATATTTCGGTTAACGGCGGTTAGCATTCCACCAATATAAGTATTGCCCTCGTTAAAATCCTTTTGAACTCTACTTACGAAATAATTGGTTAAAGGCTCAACCACTTCGGTTTTGTTTCCCAATATACCTTTGATTTCAGCTTCTTCTTCAGCGGTAACACTTTCAATTACTCCAATCGACCAGCCGTTTTTTGTTTTCCCGGTAATTTTTGCAGCACCCAATATGCGTGTAAAATCCGGTGTGTCGGCATATTCATCATCTGCCAGATCGGGAGAATGATTAGGACGGCGTCCGATTCGGCGAGAGTAAAACAGGTTATTGGCCGATTGATCACCATCGCCGAAAGCAAGCTTGTAGGAAAGAATATTATTTCCCTCGATAAAAAATGGTCGTTTTTCCCTGAAGAATGTTTCGTAGGTACTCAGGTTTACCTGCGACGGATCGGCTTCAACCTGGCCAAAATCCGGATTAATGGTGAGATCCATGGTAAGGTAGTTGGTGAGGCCGATTTTGGCATCTAAACCGGCATCAAAACCATTTGATTTTCCCGATTTCAGAAATGGATTTTCAGGTTCTTTTTCGAAACGTTCGGTACGGGCAACCATATACGGAGTAACATTCAATGAGTTTTGTGGTTTTATATTTTCAATACCTCGCAAAATGCCAAACTGCGACGTAAAACCAGCCGTTTCACGCTTCATGGGTTGCCACGATGAAAGTTCGTCTTCCCTGAAAATAAGGCGGAAAACATTCATTCCCCAAATCTGTTCATCGTTTTCGTCAAATCGTAACTGGGTTAGAGGAATTCGCATTTCAGCGTTCCATCCGCTTTTAGTTACCGATGTTTTTGCATACCAGATCGGATCCCAGGTGTCGTCTTCGTTATCACCATCGTTAGTATTCACCAAATCCGATCGTACTCCTGCTGCTGAAACTATAAATGCAAACGAGGTTCGTTTGTCAAAATACGAGTCAATGTATATACCGGCAAGGTCGCCATCTGTTTCGTCGCGTCGTGTCATCCGCATGGAAATGCTGTCCGGATCATCGAACGAACGTATTGCCACATATAGGTTGTTGGCATCGTATAAAATGGCATATTCTGTTTGCCGGGTTGGTTCTTCACCTTCGTTGGGCTCGTGCTGAATAAAGTCGTTTTCCCAATTGGCATTTTGCCATTCCTGTTCATCAAAAACACCGTTAATAGTTATATCAAGGTTCTCGGCGGTTGTAGCTTGGTACGTTCGTTTTTCCTGTGCAGATATGGTTTGTATAAATACAAAGAATAAGAGGACAGTCGCAATTTTCATTGAATGGTTTTTTCAATAAGACTGCAGTATTTTAAAAGTGTTACAGCTTAATGTGATTTTTTATCCGTGAGTGAGCTATTTGTGGTTTGTTTTCATGTTGATTTTGCTGGCACCAATATAGAAAAAACAGGCTGCAACGGCCATTAAAACGTGGCTTGCCGCGATGTGGTTAAACCACTGATGTATGGAAATATTATTCATAAAAAATAAAGCAGCAACAGCCGCAAAAGCAACTCCGATAAGAATGAATTTGCTGGCTTTATTACGTGTTCTTATGTATAAAAATCCTTCCAGGGAGAGCACAACAAACATTAATCCGTAGCCCGAATGAAATTCAACATAGAAGAAATTGAGTGTGACTATGGTTAAGATTAAAAAGGTTAGAAATTCTATAATATTCAGAAACCCTAAAATCTTTACAATCTTCGTTGAAAGTTGTATTCGCGTGTGTTCAATAGCGGCCCGTTCAACAAACATTATTGAGAACATACTGGTTATCCAACCCGGTAATTTCCAGTAGAAGTTAAAATTATACAGAAAAGCATGACCGATAAGTCCTCCCAATGCGGTAGCTATTCCCATGATCAGGAAATATAGTTTGAAATAGGTAAATACCTTTTCAGAACTGTTATTTTGGTGAATTTTGTAGGCAAAAATGAAGCATAACACCGAAACAAGGAGATCGGTGAGGGTTACAACAGGTTCGTCGATTTTTGTTCCAAACAGAAATACGGTATTTATTTCTTCCATTAATTTTTAGTGTTTAAATAGTTAACACATTATGTTTTAAGTATAATGGATTGCTATTATTTTTGTTCAAAAACAGTACCGATTTTCATTTATTGAGTAGCTTTATCAAAAATCTAAATAACCAACGAGAAATCCAAATTATGAAAAAGACTTACATTTCTATTTTATTAATCTTTTCAACTTCTTGTTTTTCTGCGGCTAATCAACCAGAAAAGGAAAAACGTTTTAATGCCGAAAAAGACTTGCTGGTAATGCAATTCGATTGCAAAACCGATGTAGATGATATTCATTCGGCCGCAGCCTTTAAAACCTTGCTTTCGTCCCCTGATTTCAGTGCAGTCAATTACTTTGCAGTTGCCGGAACATACGGCATTCAGGAAGGATTGTACGTGCCGCCGAACGAGCTTTTTCAGCAGGCTTTTGAGGATAAATGGACCGATGCTCATGCAAACAAAGTGAAGGCAATTGAGAAGATGAAGAATGTGACACTTCAGTATCTACAAAAAGGAGGGAATGTTTGGATTGCAGAGGCCGGACAATCCGATTTTTCAGCAGAACTGATAAAAGCCATTCAGAAAGATGCTCCGGAAATTAATACTGCCGAACGAATTCATATTGTACAACACAGTAATTGGAATGAAGAGGTTACATCGCCAGAAAGCTTGGCTTATGCGAAAGCCAATAGTAAATACCATAAAATTCCTGATGGAAATGCAGTAGGTAACGGAACTCCGGGTTTTAGAACTCCGGGCTACAGCGATTGGAAAACAAAAATAAAGGATGCTGAACTTTTAAGCCTGTGGGAACTGGCTGTTGAAACCGGCCTGAAATACAACGGAAAAGACGGACGATACAACAATGAGGCAGTTGCCGCAGGAGGGCTTGATTTTTCAGATCTATGTGAAGTTTGCTGGATTTTGGGAATTGAAGACATTAAAAACACGGAGGAGTTTTTTAATACTTTTGGAAGGTAGTAGTTTTAGTATTTTACACCTTTAAAGAGTTATAATTGTTTATGCAGTCATACTGCAATTTATTCTTAAAAAGCTTTACTCCATTGACTTTTTTCGTTTATGATAAGCTTGTTTATTGTGTTTCAGGTTAACGATTTTAGTAGATATGGTTCGTCAAAAGGACTTTCCCGATAATTTATTTAGTTTTGGCCCTCGAAATTATTATACTATGGCTAAAAAGAAATTATTATGGGGAACCGTGATGGCTATTTTTCTGGCATCGTGCGGAGCGCCAAAAGTACTTACCACCCCAAAAACCGAAGCAACAAATTTTGAAGCAAACGGAAATTATTTGCAGGCACTGGCTGCCTGGACGAGTTATTTCGACGCCACAGCAATTGAAGATGTGGCAGGTGCTGATTTTGCTCAAGCAGCAAAAACCGCTTTTAAAGCTGATAATGCAGCGCAGGCAATCAGTTGGTTCGATCAGGCGCGTTATAAAAATTATGCCGATGCCGGTATGTACCAAACGCTGGCAGCCATTTACCAGCAACAGGATAATTTATCGAAAGAATTGTCGGCACTGGAGTACATCACCGAAAATTTCGGGAGCGATAATAGCGAAGTTAATACTCGGTTACTGGCTATTTACACCGAAATTGACGCAAACGATAAAGCTCTGGCTGTTTGGGATTCATTAGATGGTGTTTCGAAAGATAACGAGGCGAATCTCGACAATTATTTTGCAGTTAACAAGGCGCTTGAAAACAACACTGTTTGCGACAGTTTGGCTGAGGTATTACTCGAAAAGAATCCGGAACATCTGGATGCTTTGGAGTGGAATGCTAAAAAATATTACTGGGCCGGGCAAAATCGCTACGAGCGCGAAATGGCGAAATACAACAAAAACAAAACCCGAAAAAACTACAATACGCTTTTAAAAGAGCTTGATTTGGTAACTGCCGATTTTAAAAAGGCACTTCCATATTTAAATAAACTGTGGAAACTAAATCCCGGGAAAGAATATGCCGGATATTTGGCAAATATTTATGCCCGGTTTGGCAACGAAGACAAGACTGAATACTATAAGAATTATATGAAATAAAAAACGGCTGCTAAATCAATTAGCAGCCGTTTTCTTTATTGCATCTCAGGTTTATTTCTCCATCAAATTCTCTTTTAGGAAATTCACCATTTTGGTGTACAAATGCATACTAGTATTGCCACCCCGTATTCCGTGGTTGCGGTTGGTGTACATTGCCATTTCGAACTGCACACCGGCCTGTACCATTTTTTCAGTCATTTCAAAAGTGTTTTGTGCGTGTACATTATCGTCGGCAGTTCCGTGTACAATCAATAAGTTTCCTTTTATATCTCCGGCATGCGAAAGTGGCGAGTTATCATCATAACCTTCCGGATTTTCCTCCGGAGTGCGCATAAAACGCTCGGTGTAAACGGTATCGTAAAAACGCCAGCTTGTTACCGGGGCAACAGCAATACCGGCTCTAAACAGATCGCCACCTTTTTCAAGCGATAACAGTGTCATGAAACCACCATAACTCCAGCCAAAAATTGAAATGTTTTTAGCATCGACATAGGGCAGGGTAGTTAAATATTTTGCTGCTTCCACCTGGTCGTCCGATTCGTATTTTCCCAACTGCATGTAGGTTACTTTCCTGAAATCTTCGCCACGGGCACCTGTTCCGCGCCCATCGACACAAACCACCAGAAATCCTTCCTGTGCCAGGTATTCATTCCAGCTAATGCCACCCCACGAGTCTCTTACACTTTGTGAATTCGGTCCACTGTACTGTGTCATAAAAACCGGGTATTTTTTCGAAGCATCAAAATCATGAGGTTTTAGCATCCAGCCATTCAGCTCAATTCCTTCAGGCGTGGTAAAAGTGAAAAATTCCTTTTGCGGAATTTGCATTGTTTTAATGGTGTTCTTTAGTACCGTGTTGTCTTGCAGAAAGCGGATTTGTTCTCCTTTTTTATTGTCGTGCAACGTGATGTAATTAGGCACTTTCGCACTGCTGTAATAATTAATATAGTATTTGAAGTTGGTACTGAATACCGCACTATTTGTTCCTTCCAGAGTCGAGAGTTTTCCTTTTTCCTCTTTATCCTGACTAACATAGTAAACCTCGCGACGCAAAGGCGATTCGGCAGCAGCCTGGTAATAATAAAGTTCTTTCTCGGCATCGTAGCCATAAAAGTCGGTTACATCAAATTCGCCTTCCGTAAGTTGGGCAATTTCAAAACCTTGTTTGTCGTAGAGGTACAAATGCGACCAACCATCGCGCTCGCTTTGAACCACAAAACTTCCGTCCTCAAGATAAGTAAATGCATCAAGGAAATTTTCAGCAATGTAGCGGTCGTTTTTCTCTGTCAGGAAGTTGCGTGAGTCGCCGGTATAAGGGTTGGCGTATAAAATGTCGATTTGGTTTTGATGACGATTTAAACGCATAACAACCAATTCGTTGTCGTCGGGAGTCCACTTTAAGCGCGGAACGTAAATATCTGTTTTTTCGCCAATATCAACTTTAATAGCAATTTTAGTTTTCACTTCATACGAATAAACTTCTACCTTGGAGTTGGCTTCACCGGCTTTCGGGTATTTAAAAGTGTATTCTCCCGGATATAATTTATTATCGTTAATTGTTGGGGCAGCACCAGCATACATCGGCATTGAAAATTCGCGTACTTCAGTTTCGTCAAAACGAATGTAGGCCAGAAATTTGCTGTCGGGCGACCACCAAAAAGCTTTATTGAAGCCAAATTCTTCTTCATAAACCCAGTCGGGAGCCCCGTTTATAATCTCATTAAATTTTCCATCAGTTGTTGCCTGGTGCGTACTTCCAAACCTCAAATTCTTGATGAAAATATTATTGTCGCGTACATAGGCCACGTAATTACCATCGGGCGAAAAAGTTGCCAGCTGCTGTGCGCCTTTGTCCGAAAGTTGCGAAAGCTCTTCGGTAACTGAATTCCAAACATAAAACTCAGCCGTATACGAGTGGCGATAAATCGATTTGCGCTCGGTTGTCAACAATATTTTTGTTTCGTCATCGCTGAATTCGTAGGCAGAAAAGGAAGAAATAGGGGCATCCTTAACCTTGGTAATATCAAAAAGAACCTCAACTTCTTCACCGGTTTGGTAGCTGTACTTTACAATCTGGGTTTGTCTCTCCATCGTAGTGTAGTGGATTCCGTCGTTCATCGAACGCAGTCCGTAAACCGACTGTGCCCGAAAAGTACCTTTCTGTAAAATATCTTCTAAAGTAATTTTTTGCGTCTGTTGCGCCTGTACCGTAAAAACGGTCAAAAATGTGACCAATAAAATTAGCAGTTTCTTCATTTTCTTGTGTTTTGTATGGTGAACAAAAATAGAAAAATGTTCATCTAATGTTCAACGACATTTAAAGAATATCAGAAATTAAACAAGAGGAAATTCTTTTGAGTTGCCCATCAGCAATTTTAACTGCTAAAGAAAAGTTGCAATAATGTACATTTTGGAGCATATAAAAGGATGCGACCCGTGTAGCTGTCAGTACCGGATGCATCCTTTTTCGCTTTAATCCAAATCTACTTCTATTCTAAAAGTTCGTAATCGTGCATTTCTTTCATAAACGAAACAAAGTCATCTTTTTTGTCCGAATCCATCCATTGCATCGCACTGCGAGGGTGTTCGTTTAAGGCACCGGTAATTAAATATGGAATGTGGTAACCCCAGTCGATTTTTTCCTGCCATGGTTTTACATGCGTTTGAATGGCTTCGAGCAATGGAAGTAACCGGTATTTCGGATTTTTTAGGAACGCGATGAGTATTTCGACGGGACAGTTCCCAGCACCACGGCCCATTCCCAGCATAGTGGCATCGAGCATGGTAACACCGTTCATCAGCGAAGTTACGGTGTTAGACATGGCCAGTTGCATGTTGTTGTGTGCATGAATTCCCAACTCTTTCTCGGGCAAGGCAGTAGCATATTTTTTTACCAGCTTCTCAATACTTTCGCAATACAAGCTTCCAAAACTGTCTACAACATAAATAATAGGTACGCGTGATTTTGCAAGGTCAGCCAATGCTTCATCCAAATCTGCTTCGTTTACTTTCGAAACGGCCATCAGGTTAATGGTAACTTCGTAGCCTTTATCCATACAGTGTTCGGCCAGCCAAATAGCTTTATCTACCTGATGGCAATAACAGGCCACACGCATCATGTCAATCAGGCTTTCGTTTGCCGGCGGAATATCTTCCGGAGCAATACGGCCAATATCGGCCATTGCCGAAAGTTTCAGGTTGGTATCGTTATCGCCAACAACGCGACGCAGATCTTTGTCATCGCAAAATTTCCACGGACCAACTTCGTCTCTCGAAAAAGCCGATTCGCTGCTTTTGTAGCCAATTTCCATGTAATCAACACCTGCTTCAACGCAACCTTTATAAACGCCACGAACAAAATCGTCGCTAAATTGCCATTTGTTCATCAGTCCGCCGTCGCGAACTGTACAGTCCATTACTTTTATGTCTGCTTTATACATTATTTGCTGTTTTTAATTTTTAATAAGTTCATTTCGTGATTAATGTTGCTCTCCACCAAAAGCGTGTATATCTGCTCAAAAACGTCGGCATTTAATCCTTTCGATTCTGCCCAATCTCTACGCTGCTGAATTACTGCATCTTTTCTTTCTTGTGCAATAATGGCGTCTTTATCGTTTTTAAAGTGAACAACGGCTTCGACGTATTTATGCCGCTCGGCAAAAAGCAAAATGATGTGTTCATCAATTTTGTCAATCTCATTTCTTAGTTCTTCAAGAGAATGACAATCTTCCGGATGTTTAAACCCCATATTTCAAAAAAATTATAATCTATCGTTTTGTATTGCTGTCTGCCACAAAGAAATCAATAAAATGCCTATAATTCCATTAATGTATAATTAAAAATATTCATTTAGTATTAATTTAAATGTGATCTTAATAGAAATATTACAAATTGAAAGTTGCTTTCGGCATTGAATAATATTCGATAATATGTTCCAACTTTTAGTGAATGTGGCATTTAACAGGCGAGTGTTGAAAAAACGTTACAATTGCCTAACATGCAGGCTCCCGATTCTTTCTAGTATCAATGGATTGATTATCTTTGCCGCTCACAAGTAATTTAGGTTTGCTGCGGAAGATTTTAAATACGAAAACTTCTGATTGTATTTGAATTACAAGATTTAGAATAACAGATAGATTTCAATAGCAATGTTGAAGCAAAAAATAGTAACAGTAAAATGATAAAAATTACACTTCCTGACAATAGTGTACGAGAGTTTGAGGAGCCTGTTAGTGGTTTAGAGATTGCAAAATCGATCTCGAACCGTCTGGCAAAGGATGTGCTGTCGATTTCAGTTGATGGCGAAGTTTGGGATTTATCGCGGAAAATTGACCACGATGCTAACATTAAACTGTTCACGTGGGACGACAGAGAAGGAAAAGAGACATTCTGGCACTCATCAGCGCACTTAATGGCTGAAGCCATTGAAACTTATTACCCGGGTACCAAATTTGGTATCGGTCCAACTGTTGACACAGGATTTTATTACGATATCGATCTTCCTGAAGGAAAAGTGCTTTCGGAAAAAGACCTGCAAAAAATCGAGCAGAAAATGCTTGAGTTGGCTCGTCAGAAAAACGATATTGTTCGCTCTGATATTTCGAAAGAAGATGCTTTGTCCATGTTCTCCGAAAAGAATGACGAACTGAAGCAGGAGCTGATCAGCGAACTGGAAGATGGAACGATAACCTTGTACAACCAGGGAAATTTTACTGATTTATGCCGTGGGCCACACTTACCAAACACCAGCTACATTAAAGCTATTAAATTAACGGCTATTGCAGGTGCATACTGGCGCGGCGACGAAAAAAATAAAATGCTTACCCGTGTTTACGGTGTTACTTTCCCAAAAGCAAAAATGCTTACCGAATACCTCGAAATGGTTGAGGAAGCAAAAAAACGCGACCACCGTAAAATCGGTAAGGAAATGCAATTGTTTACCTTTTCAGAAGCAGTGGGACAAGGTTTGCCGTTGTGGTTGCCAAAAGGTGCGCAGCTGCGCGAACAGCTGGAGAATTTCCTGAAGAAAGTTCAGAAGAAATACGGTTACGAGCAGGTAATGACACCACATATTGGCGATGTGAAGTTGTACAAAACTTCTGGTCACTATGAAAAGTACGGAAAGGACTCGTTTCAGCCAATCACTACTCCTGCGGAAGGAGAGGAGTACCTGTTGAAACCGATGAACTGCCCGCATCACTGCGAGATTTACAAAGCGTGGCCGCGTTCGTACAAAGACCTTCCGGTGCGTATGGCCGAGTTTGGTACAGTTTACCGTTATGAACAAAGTGGCGAGTTACACGGTTTAACACGTGTACGTAGTTTTACGCAGGACGATGCACATATTTTTTGCCGTCCCGATCAACTGAAAGATGAATTTAAGAAAGTAATCGACATTATATTTATCATTTTCAAAGCATTAAACTTTGAGAATTATACCGCACAGATTTCGTTGCGCGACCCGAATAAACCTGAAAAGTATATTGGATCGCCTGAAAACTGGGACAAAGCTGAACAGGCAATTGTTGAAGCGTGCGAAGAAAAAGGATTAAATACGGTTACTGAATTAGGGGAAGCTGCATTTTACGGCCCGAAACTCGACTTTATGATTAAAGATGCATTGGGTCGTAGCTGGCAGTTGGGTACTATTCAGGTAGATTATAACTTGCCGGAACGTTTTGAGTTGGAATATATTGGAGCGGATGATAACCGTCATCGACCGGTAATGATCCACCGCGCACCATTCGGGTCGATGGAACGTTTTGTGGCCGTGTTAATTGAGCACACGGCAGGTAAGTTCCCGTTATGGCTTACACCAGAGCAAGTGGTAGTATTACCTATTAGCGAAAAGTATAACGATTATGCTAAAAAAGTTTCAGATTTTCTAAATATTTCCGATATTCGCACCGTCGTTGATGATCGTAACGAAAAGATTGGTAGGAAGATACGAGACAACGAATTAAAACGAATTCCTTATCTGTTGATTGTTGGAGAAAAAGAAGCAGAATCTGACTCAGTTGCTGTACGCCGACAAGGCGAAGGCGATAAAGGAACGATGACATTAAAGGAGTTCGCCGAATTTATTAATAAAGAAGTAAGAGATCAATTATCAGGATTGTATAACTAACTTAAGGAGGAACGCATTATAGCTATTAAAAGAAGAGGTCCGAGAAGAAAATTCCAGCCGCGAAGAGAGCAGGAACCGCAACACCGGATTAACCACAAAATCAGGGTACCACAAATACGTTTAGTGGGCGATAATATTGAAAATCCAGGAGTTTATCCATTACGCGATGCATTGAAAATTGCCGACGAAATGGAATTGGATTTGGTAGAAATTTCACCAAAAGCTGATCCACCGGTTTGTAAAATTATTGATTACTCGAAGTTTCTTTATCAGCAGAAAAAGAAACAAAAGGAGATGAAAGCAAAAACCACAAAAGTTGTGGTAAAAGAAATACGTTTTGGTCCGCAAACTGATGAGCATGACTTCCAGTTTAAACTGAAACATGCTGAAAAATTCCTTCAGGAGGGAGCAAAAGTTAAAGCGTTTGTATTCTTTAAAGGACGTTCGATCTTATTTAAAGACCAGGGCGAAATTCTATTGCTTAGACTGGCAACAGAATTAGAAGAATGGGGAACCGTTGAACAAATGCCCAAACTTGAAGGAAAGCGAATGACAATGTTTATTTCACCTAAAAAGAAATAGGTTTCTGTTTACGAAACTTGTTTTTTGGTGTTAAAACCATATATAATAAAGTTCTTTGATAACATTTTAATTAGTAGGAATTATGCCAAAAATGAAAACGAACTCCGGTGCTAAAAAACGTTTTAGAATAACCGGAAGTGGTAAAATTAAAAGAAAGCACGCCTACAAAAGTCATATTTTGACTAAAAAAAGTACAAAACGTAAGCGTAATTTGACTTATTGGACAACCATCGATAAGTCAAACGAAAGCAACGTAAAACTTTTATTGTGCATGAAGTAATCAGTCTTAACAGACTGTTTCTTTATTAAACCTTTTAATTGAGAGAGGTAAAAAAAGTTAAAAACCAGATAATTGTGCTTTAAAGTATTTCCGTCGGTTGACGGAGAGCGCCGATTATCAAAAAAGTAAAAAGTATGCCAAGAAGTGTAAATCATGTAGCATCACGCGCCCGAAGAAAAAAATTACTGAAAAAAACTAGAGGTTATTTCGGTTCGCGTAGTAACGTTTGGACGGTTGCAAAGAATACCTGGGAAAAAGGTCAACAGTTTGCGTACCGCGATAGAAAAGCGAAAAAAAGAACATTCCGTGCATTGTGGATTCAGCGTATTAACGCTGCAGCGCGATTGGAAGGAATGTCGTATTCACAATTCATGGGATTGTTGAAAAAGAACGATATTGAAATAAACAGGAAAGTTTTAGCTGATTTGGCTATGAACCAACCTGAGGCGTTCAAAGCAATCGTAGAAAAAGTAAAATAAAGACTTTATTATTTAGGTGAAATACATTGTAAGTCCTGACGGTTTCGTCAGGACTTTTTTTATGCCCTGAATTTTGGTGAGGAAAGGAAGAACGGATCACCCATATAAATCTGGTGGATTAATTTAGAAATTCACCATTATTCCATGCCTGCCGGCGGCCTTCATTTTTGTCTTACCACAAAAACGAAGCAAAAAAGGCAAGGCTGCTTTTGGTTGTTACCCTGCGTTTTCATAAAACACAAGTTCGAACGGGTGATCTCCTCGCCAACTCGGAGTTTCCCGCTCTCACTAGAGTTTTATTTTAACTCCGGGCAACAACCAAAAGTGGTCGTCCACTTATGCAACGCCGCTGCATCTAAGCCGGGCCTCGCCCGGTGAGTCGAAATAGGCCAGATTATTCTACCAGTTCGTACAACAATTTTACATTCGGATCAATCGAAATATCTTTGATCCCGGTAGTTGTCTTTGCCTGAAACCGTTGCGTTTTTTTTGTTTTGTCAATCATTACTGTTATGAGGTCTATAGATCCATCCTCATATACAATATTCATTTCCAGCGGGAAACTGAAAAGTTGCTTGCCCCTTTGTTGAATCAGGATTTCCTGGTTGTCTATTTGTTTCCTTGTGGTTTCTGTTCCCCACGAAACTTTAAGGACCGGATGTCCGGCATTCCACAGCCACTGATAAAAAAAACGATCAAGGTCTTTACCCGAAACAGATTCCATTACCAATTGAAAATCTTTTGTCAAAGCGGTTTTGTTCCTGTAATCGTGATAGTATTTCTGTAATCCTTTAAAGAAAATGTCGTCGCCTAATTTATTTCGCAGCATGTGTAAAAACCAGCCGGCTTTTTCGTACGAATTGGCATTTAATAACCGGGTATATTCCTTCACCGTTGTATCGATTACCGGAGCGTATTTTTGTTTCGAGAAAGCAATAACGCGCTTTCTATCGTATTTCAGTCCTTCTTTAAATTGTTCGTCGCCATAAAAGTGCTGCAAATAAAGATGTGTAAGATAGGTGGCAAATCCTTCGCTCATCCACACATGATGCCAGTTTTGCTCGGTAACCGAATTTCCAAACCACTGATGAGCCACTTCGTGTGCAAATAACTGTTCCGGGATGCGATCGCTTATGGCTGAATTCTCGAAATAAAATATGCAGCTGGCATTTTCCATTCCGCCGTAACTTGTTTTCGATTGTACATGAGCTAACTTTTCATAAGAGTAGGGGCCAATCAGTTCCGAAAAATACTCAAGCGCTTTTGTGCCGTATTGGTAATTCTCGAATCCTTTTGTTTTGTTCTCCTCAAATACCCACGAACTCACCGGAATTCCCTGGTAGTTTTGCTCGTTTCCAACAGCAAAATCGGCAGCTCCAATTACCATCAGTTTGGTCGCCAACGGCACATCTTCTTTCCAATGGGTGAATTCCACTGAATTTTCAAGTTGTTTTTTCTCCACAAGCGATCCGTTGCTAATAACCTCGTAATGAGCCGGAGCATAAACCAGGAATTCTAAAGTGGCTTTATCAGAAGGATGATCGACACACGGAAACCAGTTTTGTGCGCGATCGGGCCAGTTATCTCCAAAAAATGTACGATCTCCATAACGATTCTCGGATATAATCAAACCATCGGCAGGAACTCCGGAATAGGCAATCGTAAAATCGAGAACATCGCCCGCTTGTGCTTGTTCGTTTAATAGAATTACAAGTTTATTGTGTGTTTGATTAAAGTCAAGCTCATTGCCTTCCTTTTTTACTGAATGAACCAGCATTCCACTATCGCCTGATTTTTCAACTAAATCGAGTATGATATCGTTACCGGTTTGCAGAAATTTAATTGAGATGGTAGCAATTCCTTCAATTTGGTTTGTTGTATCGTTTAAATGGATTTCGAACTTATAATGTTGTATGTCAATCTTTTCAAAACGAGATTGGTGATTTTGGGCAGACAATAATAAAACGTTGCCCCAAAATAGCAACAAACAGCAAAATTTAGTAATACTCATTCTATATTGGATTGAACTTCGGAATTTATTGATTGTGACTTTTTATTAATGCATAGGTAGCAAACGATGCCAGCCAGTGGGCTCCTGCATACTCGCCCGAATCCATTTTTTCGTAACTGTAGTTGAAATGGGCATCGGCAAAATCAATCAGTTGCTGGTTATTTAACGCGTAACCCATTTCGTATAAGCACCAGGCACGGCTAAAGTTTAAACCATCGAGGTGGGCGAGTTTACCATCGCTGCGGTCGGTAACTTTGGCAATCTCAAGGAACTTTTCAGGATGTTTTTCAAACTTCGGAAGAAACGTTTTTAGCCATTGTTTAAATGCTTTCCCGGGTAGTACTTTTAACATTATTGATGCTTCCTGCAGGCAAGGCGATAGAAAATCGAAACCACCCGGTTCCCAGGTAAGCGGGCAATCACAATCGGTAGCGTAATACTCTTTTGCTTTTCTTTTTATTTGAATGGCCAGTGCTGTATCGTATTTTTTTGCCCAATCGTAAGCAAACGACATTCCGAATGCAATGTTGCTGTGTTCGCCAATTCGTATTGGGTAAATCAATTTGTCGAGAAATTCGCTAAATTTATCCGACAGCAGATTAACCAGGGGCGATAGGTTTGCCTGTAATTCCAGTGCTACCGGATCATCCCATTCGCGCAAAGCTTCATCGAGTTTTAACAACCAGGCCCAGCCATAAGTCCGTTCGTAAGTGGTGTTGTGTTCATCATCAAAGTAGGCAACTTCCTGCAGTATGTTTTATTCGGTAATATTATTCTTTAACTTTTTAATGATCTCGTTACGGTACTTAAAATCCGGGAATTCAGTTAATATTTTTACCAAAGTCCAGTGTCCGTGCACCGATGAATGCCAGTCGAAACAGCCATAAAAAGCGGGGTGCATAACACGCGGAGGTTGCAAATAGCTGTCGTCGCCCAAAACATGCCCGGTTTTATTCGGGTATTCCTGATCAATACATTCGTAAGCAAAATGATATAGGTATTCAGCTTTCTTTTCGTCGAAGCTGAGTTTTGATGATTGCGCCGAAAGCAGACTGGTCATAAATAAAAATAGTAGCGAAAACTGTAATTTCATTGTTCATCAGATTTTGATGAGATGAAATTAAAAACAATTCTCAATAACCATTAACAATTGCGGTATTTATCGTTTAACCCAATTCTATTATTAATCATCGGGATGATTTTTTGTAATCTCGTATGTTTGGTTTTCGCCTGTTTTGCATGTGCGATATAATTAGCAAATTCGCGTTGTTTACCCGGCGAAAATTCCTGAAATGAAAGTTTTAACTGATTATCCTGATTAAAGGCTTCTTCCAGTTCGGGCGGAATAATTAGCTTTTTATTTCGGATTACTTTAACTCTTTTATTTTGCTTTTCGTTAGCGATTGCTTCGTTTGCGTAGGCTAAAATTTTTTCTGCATCAATATCGTCTACCGTTACAAAACGCCACTGCCGCAATGCTTTGGTTTTATCGTTTTGTGCATTAAAAAGCACTTTTTCTTCGTCTTTTAACAGCGCACCCTGAAAGAACCAGATTGCCACATGTTCTTTAAAAACACCAAGCCCGATCACATTTTTTCCATTAACAGTGTAACACGGAGCTCCCCATTTTATGGTTTCCGATAGTTCTGTCGATTGCAGCAAATCGCGCAAAATCATTAAAATATCCTGTCGCGATGTTGTGTTCAGAATATATTCTTCAACAGTTTTGGCACTTGCCATATTACATTATTTTTTTCGGGTGAAAATGGCGACAATTGCCGATGTAACTAATCCCATTAGCGGTGCGAAAATTACGCTTTGAATCATATAACTTCTTAAATTGAAATAACCTTCAGCCTCTTCCTGTGTTTGCAGACCGTTTTCAACTGCATAACGAATCATATTTTCGAAATAATGGGGAGTGATCACTTCAACGGTAAGGTATTGGGTGAGGGGAGTAAGAATTGTAACACCTAAAGTAATGATCAATCCACTGATAAATCCCTGTATCCAGGTCATTTTCCCATCGAAATCGTTCTTGCGCTTATCGAGCAAAGCAACCACGTACACAGCAATGGCAACAAGTGCGAAGAAATTAGTAACTATTGCATGTTTTTCGATGTTCTCATCATGAAGTCCGGCAATCCTTTCGCCTACCATCCAGATGAGTTGAATAACTGCAAACAAAATGGTCCATTTAATCTCAATAGCAAATTTTTTCATGAATAAATTAGTTTTGGTTTCAGTTTAAAAATGAATTAAAAGGACATTTTGTTCATTAATTACCTCGGTTTTGAACGTTTTTTCTCTTTCAAAACCGATTTAATCATTTTGCCAAATTCTTTATCGCGCTGCCTTTTTTCGTAAACCGTGCTGCTAAAATGTTCTTGTTCACGTTTTAGTTTTAAATAGTTTTCGTAGGCATCTTCGCTTAACTCACCACTTTCAACAGCTGCCAAAACTGCGCAACCTGTTTCGTTGGTGTGGCTGCAATCGCTGAATTTACAATCTGAAGTTAGTTTAGAAATCGCATCAAATGTCATTTCCAGTGCATCGGCCGAGTCTGTAACTCCCAGTTCACGCATTCCCGGTGTGTCGATCACAATACTTCCGTTCTCCAGATGGAACAACTCGCGATGACTGGTTGTATGTCGTCCCTTGCTGGTACTTTCACTTATCGATTGGGTTTCGAGTACTTCTTTGTTCAGCAAATGGTTGATAATTGTTGATTTGCCAACTCCCGAAGATCCGAGAAAACAGTAGGTTTTAAAAGCCTCCAGTTCATGTTTTAGAAGATCCAGACCCTGTTTTGTTTCATTGCTTAATGCAATTGTTCTACTATTCTTGATGCGATTTCTAACCTCTTCAATTAGCTGTTTACACTCGCTTTCAGTAACCAAATCGGTTTTTGATAGTACCAAAACCGGTTGGATATTTCCGGCGTAACAAACGGCCAGGTATCTTTCCAAACGGTTCGGGTTAAAATCGTGCCCAACGGCTTGTACAATAAATGCCACATCAACATTGGCGGCAATAAGCTGTACATCGCCGTATTTGCCAATGGCCTGTCGCTCAAGTTTTGAAAAACGGGGCAGAACTTCAAGAATGATGGCATTCTCATCGTCCATTGGCATAAAACGCACCCAGTCACCAACGGTCGGAAAATTGGCAGCAGATTGAGCCGCAAACCTGATATTTCCGGTTATCTCAGCTTTTAAAACCGAAGTTCCATTCTGAATAATGTAACGTTCTTTGTGCACAGTTATAACCCGTGCCAGTTCAGCAGTTGAGATATTATTCTCTTTTATATAATTTTCAATCGAAACAGGAAGTTGTTGTTTCATGATAATTAGATTTAACAGATAAATTTACACTTTTCGTTGCTTCCATTTGCCTTTTCGGAACAAATACAAGGCTGTTATTGCCAGAAACGATTCAGCAATTACAATCGACAGGCTGGCTCCAAACAAGCCCATATTCAGCACAATTGCCAAAAAATAGGCCAAAGGTATCTCGAATAACCAAAAGCTCATAAAATTAATTTTTGAAGGTGTAATCGTGTCGCCGCTTCCGTTAAACCCTTGCATCAGCACCATTCCGAGTGCGTAAAACAGGAAGCCAAAACTGATTACACGCAGTGCCAGTGTTCCATTGTGAACAACTGTTACATCGCCGATAAACAGTTTTATCCAGAACTCAGGGAAAACAGCCAGTATTATTCCCATAAATCCCATGAAAATCATATTTACGTAACCGGTTATCCACACCGATCGTTCAGCACGCTCAGGTTGATTGGCGCCAAGGTTTTGCCCAACAAGTGTTGATGCTGCGTTGCTAAGCCCCCAGGCAGGAAGCAGTGCAAAAATGATTATCCGAATGGCAATGGTATACCCGGCCAACGCTTCAGGACCTGAAACTGCAATAATACGTACCAGCAAAATCCAGCTGGATGTTGCAATAAGGTTTTGCAAAATTCCACCACCGGATATTTTTACCAGTTTCAGCATTACGTTAAAGCGGATTTTTAAACTGTGCCTGTAAAGTCGGATTCGATGATGACCGCCAAACAAAAGGTAAAACTGATATAAAACAGCCAGTCCACGCCCGATTGTAGTGGCAATTGCTGCCCCTGCCAGTCCCAGTTCAGGGAAAGGCCCAATGCCAAAAATAAGCAGTGGGTCGAGAATAATATTGATAATATTAGCCAACCACATTACCCGCATTGAAATGGCAGCATCGCCTGAACTGCGGAACACCGCGTTAATAATAAACAACAGCATAATTACCACATTTCCGCCAAACATAATGGCAGGGAAGAGGTAACCTTCGGCAGCCATGGCGTCGGTTGCGCCCATTAGCTTTAAAAACTCGCCGGCAAATAGAACACCGGGGATGGCTATACAAACAGAAAATACCAAACCAACCATCATAGCCTGAAAAGCCACAACACCGGCTTGTTTGTTATTTTTCTCGCCAATTCTTCGCGAAACAAGGGCGGTAGTTGCCACACTAAGTCCCATTCCAACGGCGTACACAATGGTCATTACCGATTCGGTAAGGCCTACTGTTGCCACTGCATCAGCACCTAGTTTCGAAACAAAAAAGATGTCGACTACGGCAAAAACCGATTCCATTATCATTTCGAGGACCATTGGAACGGCCAAAATGAAAATGGCTTTGCCAACACTACTTTCAGTGAAATCGCGCTCTGTACCGCCAATTGCTTCTTTTACATCGATCCAGAGCTCTTTAAAATCAATGTCTTTTAGTTTTTGTAAAGACAAAACACTTACTCTTTTGCGTAACATGATAAAAATATGGAAATAAATGGATAAACTAATTGAATAATCTCTTGTGGCCAACCTTAGAACGGTCGGCAATCGGTGACGGTGATATTAATTGAGATATTCATTTTTAGTTCTCTTTTATTTGAGTTTGACAAAGTTATGGAAATTAATTCTTATAAAACAAATCAAATTTCAATAAATTTTTATTCCCGATCTAATTGAACACTTCGAACCTACTAATGTTAATTAGCTGAAAAGTAACTACAAATGAATCCTAAACTGTATTTTATTATTCTATTTATTGTACTTGTTTCTTGCAAGTCCAAAGATCAATTTCCAGAAAGAAAATCGGAACGTATTTCTCTCGAAAATACATCTGTAACACAGAAAGATAATAGTGATTACGGGCCTTTTAAAGAGCTTTTTACTTTTGTAACCCAGTTTGAAGCGCAAGATTCAGCCTTTGATTTAGAGGTGTTTAAGTTAAAATACGATGAGTTTTATGCCAATAAAAGACCATCAATTTATAACGATCCCGCGCTGCCGGTATGGATAGAAATAAATGGCTTGCTACTGGAACTAACCGCACATACAAAATATGCACAAGAGTTGGAAGAAATTTCAGTAAACGAAAAAATAACTGATTATATACAACCTTTTGTGTTTACCAGAAGCGTTGATCATATTTACCTTAACCTGTTTCAGCCGGCTGAAATAAAGTACCAGCACTCGCTGGGTGGCGATGTTACTATTCGTCAGGAAACAACTTATCCGGAATCGGGTAATGTACGTTTACATTTTGAGATGACCGAACGGCGCTACATTGAGTTGTTTATACGCATTCCTGAATGGGCAGAAGGTACACATGTTGAAGTAAAAGGCGTAAAGTATTTTACAAAACCCGGAAGTTACTGTTTAATTGCCAAAAAATGGAAGCAAGGTGATTTGGTTGAGATTGAGTTGCCGATAGAAAACTATCAAGCACGTATTCATTAATATCCAGCCTTTCACAGCATAAAGGTCGTTATGCTGAACTTGTTTCAGCATCTTGCCATTTTTTAACGATTCCGGAATAAATTCGGAATGACGTAAAAGCATACTATTTCTGAATCTATTAACAGTTTGGCAAGGCATCAAAAATAGCCAGACCACCTTCCGATGTTTCGCGGTATTTACTTTGCAAATCTATCCCTGTTTTATACATGGTTTCTACCACTTCGTCAAAACTTATCCGGTGGCGGCCATCGGTAAGTAAAGCATAGTTGTTGTGCGATACCGCGCGTTCAGCAGCAAACGCATTACGTTCGATACAAGGAATCTGCACCAAGCCGGCAACCGGATCGCAGGTTAATCCCAAATGATGCTCAAGACCCATTTCTGCCGAATATTCAATTTGATAAATGGTGCCGCCCATCATTTGTGTTGCAGCTCCCGAAGCCATTGCACACGCCGTTCCAACTTCGCCCTGACAACCTACTTCTGCTCCTGAAATCGATGCATTTGTTTTTACCAGATTTCCAATAACGCCGGCTGTAGCCAATGCCCTTAAAATGGTTGTTTTATCGCTTTTATGAATTTTCCGGAAATACTTTAAAATTGCAGGCAAAACCCCACTTGCTCCACAGGTTGGTGCCGCTACTATTTTACCTCCGGCAGCATTTTCTTCCATAACTGCCAATGCGTAGGAAAACAATTGCGAACGTCGTTTAAAAGGTGTTGCAAAATTGTGTCCTTTTGTGTTGAAACTCTGTGCCTTTCGCGGAAGTTTTAAACCCCCGGGCAAAACTCCATCGGTTTTTAAGCCACGCTTAATACTGTCGAACATTACGTGCCACACTTCTTCCAGGTAATCCCAGATATCGGGTTCTTCAAACTCGGCTACGTATTCCCAAAAACTTTTCCCGTTGCGGTTGCACCAGACCAGTATTTCTTCCATGGTGGTGTGTTCGTACACATCAACAGTTTCTGTTTCCGTATAATCATCGATAATTGCGCCTCCGCCAATGCTGTAGCAAGTCCATTCTTTCAACAGTTTATCGACGTTGTCGAAAGCCTTAAAACACATGCCATTTGGATGTCTCTTTAGAAAGGTTTTGGGCTCCCAGTTAATTTGTAACCGACGTGTGCCAAAACTTTGCTCAATGGCGAAATCGGTGAGATGTCCTTTTCCGGTGGCTGCCAAACTACCATAGAGTGTTACCTCAAAACGATCTGCATTTTTGTTTTCTGCCAGAAACCTTTCGGCAGCTTTTTTGGGCCCCATTGTATGACTGCTTGAAGGGCCATGTCCAATTTTATAGATTTCCTTTATCGATTCCATACTTTTAATTACGTGATTCAATAAAAGAATAGAAATTCACGAAGTCAATGACATTTAGCAGGCTTGTAAAAAGCCCCGATAATTTGGCTACTTTTTATCTTTCACCCGCATAAAACGGAACATATTCATAATCCAAATTGGGAGCGGGTGGTAGCCACGTTTCCGGAAATCGATGTACCAACCTATTTTCTCAATAATTGGTATTTTATGTGTCTCAACAAATTCGATTAAAGTTCCTTCCGGAGCCTGTATATAGGCAAAGTTGCCAGCAGCTTCACCCATACTGAATGAGTCGGTTGCTTTGGCACTGTCAACGGTAAACGGGTAACCTAAAGCTTTTGCTTTTTCGCGGAATTCATCCATGCCGTTGATATCAAAACAAAGGTGAATAAAACCCGGATCTCCCCAAATTCTTCCTTCGTAAATGTCTTTGGGCTCGTAATCAAAGGCCTGAACCAGTTCAATAACAGATTGCCCAAAAAACGGGCTAAAAGCACCTTGTTTCACATCAGAGTGACGTAGCAAAACTCTACGGAACTTTTTATCTCCCCCCGGAATGCCTTTGTAATCTTCAAAAACATCTGTTTTATCGTATACAATTTCATCGTATTGCAGAATTTCCTGGTAAACTTTCAGGCTGGTGTCCATATCTTTTACACCGATAACGGTTCCGAGTACGCCGCCAGTTAACGACTTTTCTTTTTTACGGAAAACACCTTCCTGGTTTTTTACCTCCCACATGTTTCCGTAAATGTCTTTCATGAAAAAGTGATCGTTTCCAGCCGGATCTTTAGAAACAGGAGTGAGCAAATTTAATTTGGATGCACTGAATTTTTCGAAAACGACTTGTACATTTTCGGTTTTTATTTTACCAATGTTTATACCCAAGTCGCCCAGTTGAATCTCAAAATTGATAGGTTCCGGCTTTTTCCCTGTATGTTGCCAAATTTCAAAACCTCCTCCACCTTGCATATTAAGTGCTAATACGGCCTTTTTATTGCGTTTTTTCCCTGCGGTATGGGCAAGCATAAGTTCGGCAGTTGCTTCGTCTTCAAACATTCGAATATCCATCGAGAAATGTTCGCGATACCACTTCCATGCTTCCTGAAGATCTTCAACACCAACTCCTAATTGCTGGATTCCGTTTATTTGTGCTTTCATTCGTTTACAATTGTTGATTTTTATGGTAACTCATGCCTGCCTGCGGTAGGCAGGTAACTCGCATATTCACTCATCTGCCAATTAAAAAAGCTTCAGATATGCTCGTTTCATCTCCACTAAATACTTCTCGTTTAAAGTGGTTTTACGCGCGAAGCCATGTAATAGTACAAACGTGGCAAAAACCGCCTGATGTGTACCATAATAACTTCTGAACCACCTACCAATATTTCTTTTCTCTCTTTTTTCAGTTTTTTGCAAATCACTCTTGCACATTTTTCTACCGACATTCCCGTATTCTGTCCGGCATCCATTTGTGCATGTGTTTTTCCATCTTTATTGATCGCATTCACCGAAATATTCGTTTTTATACGTCCGGGAATGATAACCGAAACGGCAATATTGTTTTTTGCGTTCTCGGCTCGTAAACTTTCGAAAAAACCGTGTAAGGCTTGTTTTGATGCAGAATACGACGACCGGTATGGAAATCCAAATTTACCAACAATACTGGATGTAACCGCAATTTGCCCGCCACCATTCTTAATCATTTGCGGTAAAACCTTTTTGGTTAAGGCAATTGTTCCAAAATAATTTACTTCGAAAATTTTACGATCTACACTGACCGGAGTTTCGGCTACAAACGAGCGCTGGCTAATTCCTCCAAATTGGTATAGCGCATCAATTTTGATATTGTTTTCTTTAATGAACTCAGCCGCTTCTTCTATCGATTGTTCGTTGCCTAAATCGAAAGGAAGAATAACTGTTTGGCAACCGTTTTTTATGCAGCGTTTTTCGGTGTCTTTTAAGGCCTCTTCTTTTCTGCCTGAAAGAATGAGAGTTACGTTGTTCGACGATAACTCAATTGCCACCGCTTTGCCAATACCCGACGATGCTCCTGTAATCCAAATTGTCTTTCCCCAAAAATCCATTTACTACATACTTTCAGCGTGCCACGAAGATAACAGAATATTCAGCCAGACAAAATGATTGCAGGCTATTTTTGCTCCCTTAAAATTAAAAATAGTTAAGATTTTCAAAATATAACTTTTTATGACCCAAAGGTTAATTATTAACTTTTTGATTCAGACTTTGAAAGCCTTCTCCAAGTATTTCTTTGGTATCCATAACGGTTATAAAAGCATCCGGATCGATTTTACTGATATATTCCTGAAGGATTGCAACCTCGCGCCGGCTAACAACGGTGTAAATGATTTTTTTCTGCTCACCGGTAAACATACCTTCACCATTAAGGTAAGTTCCTCCACGCTCTAAATCAACCAATAATTTTTCTTTTATTTCTGCATGCTTTCGCGAAACAATAAGAAGTGCTTTGTTATAATTGCCGCCTTCAAGTGCCGTGTCGATTAATTTTCCGCAAATATAAATTACGATTAACGAGTAGAGTGGGATGGCCCAATCGCGGAATGCGAGTAACCCAAAAAATACGATAACCGAATCAACATAAATCATCAGTCTGCCAATCTGTAAGTGGGTGTATTTAGCGATAATCATGGCAATAATATCGGAACCACCGGAAGTCGCTCGCGATTTAAAAATCAATCCAAGCCCAAATCCCATTAATACGCCACCAAACAGACAGGATAAGAGAATATCATCCACCAGGGGGACTTTTGCATCAGGGCGCATCATGGTTAACAGATCGGTAAAAACTGCGGTTAACACCGATCCCGTAATGGTTTTTATTCCAAAACGGGGACCCAGAATTTTTATTCCGGCAATAATCAATGGAATATCAATCAACAGCGCAAAGGTACCTACCGGTATTCCATCGGGCCAGAATGAGAAAACACCTTCGGTTAAATAGTGTACAACAATAGCGATTCCGTAAACTCCGCCCGGAACTATTTTATGTGGTGTAACAAAAAATACAAAAGCTGCAGCTAAAATAAATGAACCGGAAATTAAAAGCAGATTGTCCTGAATCCACTTTTTACTAAAAATTTTGTCTTTTGTTAAAAATGCCATTGCGCTGAAATTTTTCGCAAATGAACACAATTTTAATGGATTAAAAAACAGTGTTTTGTCAGCAATGATTGATGCTGGATATTAGATGCTGGATACTAGATTCTGGATGCTCGTAACTCGTAGCTCGAGACTCAGTCCTAATCAAGTCTGAAACGATACGAAATAGTTCCCTGCTGGAATGCAGCCGCATTTTGGTCGACATTAAATTTGGCTTTTAAAGCTGCCTGTTTGGCTTCGTCCCAAAATGCTTTATTGACAATGGTTGTGCCGCGTGCTCCGGGCTCGGCAGAAGTAACTCTTCCGTTTTTATCAACGATAACTTTTACCACAACAATTCCTGCATCGTTACCCGGATATTCCGGTTTCGGCAATGAAATTGCTGAACGTCCACCCAAATCGAATGAAATGCCTGCACCCGTTCCCTGGTTTCCGCCTCCACTTCCTCCGTCGCCATAATTGCTAGCATTTGGATCGCCGGTAGGCACGCCCTGATTACCACCGGGGAATGTTGCTCCCTGGCTTTTACCATCGCTACTGCCAGTTCCGCCGCTCCCTGAGCCACTGTTGGCAAAAGCTCCCTGAGTTCTGGAGTTTATTTCTGCAATTTTCCGTTCTTCTTCCAGCTTACGTTGGCGCTCTGCTTCTTCACGTGCTTTACGTTCGGCTTCTTCGCGTGCAATTCTTTCTGCCTCTTCGCGTTGCTGGCGTTCTATTGCTTCTTGTTTTTTACGCTCAATTTCTGCCAAACGCTTTCGTTCCGTTTCCTCAGCATTTTTGCGGTCTATTTCTTCCTGTTCTCTGCGTTTTCGTTCATCCAGCTCCTGCTGACGTTTGCGATCTTCTTCTCTTTTCTTTTTCTCGGCCGCTTCTATAGCTATTGTTTCTTCGTAGTCCTGCGTCATGGCAACTTCCTCGGCAGGTTCCGGTTCTGAAGTTTTTACCGGCGGCGGAGGTGTTTGTTCAGCCGGTGGTGGCGTTGATTGTTTTTGTGCTGTTTGTGGAGGTGGAGGAGTAGTTTGTTGTTGCCTGCGCGCCGGGCTTGGTTCGCGGTCGCCCAATCCATTTTCCGAATTTCCGAAATTAACCAGAATTCCTTCTTCTCCGGGTAGAGGAAGTGGCGTAAAAAAGCCAAGTAAAAGCAATAATATCAGCACAATTGTGTGAAAAACAATCGTTCCGACAAGCCCCTTTTTCTTTTCGCTATATTCCTCTCTTTCTATCATTTCTCGTCTATTCAGGCGATGTTGCCAGTATCATTTTATATTTATTTTTACGGGCAATGTTCATTATTTTAACAACCTCGTTAACAGGTACCGACTGATCGGCATGTAACGATATAAAAATATCATCGTTCCCTGAGCCGAATTTGTTTTGAAGGAACGGCTCTATCTCGCTAAATTTTACACTTTGAAGGTTGTTGTCGTCGTTAATGTAGTATTTCAAATCGGATGTTATCGATATGGTTGTGATTGCCTTGGCAGCTGTTTGATTGTTACTTTGCGGAAGCAACAATTTCAGTGCATTTGGCGCAATCAGGGTCGAGGTAACCATAAAGAAAATAAGCAACAGAAATACGATGTCGGTCATCGACGACATGCTAAACGCAGCATTTACTTTATTTCTCTTTTTTAGTGCCATTTACTACAGATTAAGCCGGTTCGTTTAACAGATCCATGAATTCAGAAGTGGTAGCTTCCATTTTAAAAACCACTTTCTCTACATTTGATACAAGAATATTGTAAGCAAAATAGGCAATGATACCCACGATCAATCCGGCAACAGTAGTTACCATTGCCTGGTAAATACCGGTAGAAAGCAGTGTAACGTCAATATTGTTTCCGGCATTCGACATATCGTAAAATGCCTGAATCATTCCCATTACAGTGCCAAGAAAGCCGATCATCGGAGCTCCTCCGGCTACCGATGCCAAAACAGGGAGTCCTTTTTCCAGTTTCGAGATCTCGAGGTTACCCACATTTTCGATGGCGGCATTTACGTCGGTAAGTGGCCGGCCAATTCGGCTGATTCCTTTTTCCAACATGCGAGATGCCGGGTTTGGATTGCTACGGCACAATGCTACGGCAGAATCGATTTTTCCTGATGTGATATAAACTTTTATTTTTTCAAGCAAACTTGAATCAAATCTTCCGGCTTTTTTAATTGCAAAATAGCGGTCGAAAAAGATGTAAACGGCTACTACCGACAAAAATAAAATCGGAATCATAATCCATCCACCTTTCATCGCCAAATCTATAAATTTTGTTGAAATGCCTTCCGGCTCGGTTGCCATAGCTTCCAACTCTTGTGGAAGATCAGCCTGAATCATCAATAAGTTAAACATGTTTATCCAATTATTTTTTACAGTTCTTAAAATAAAAAACGAGGTATAACATTAAATATTATACCTCGCTAAAATAAGCAATATTTTTACCGCTCTGTTTGCTTTGACTGTCGTATCTTATTTAGTTATGAACAACCTTTTTTTGATAGTTTACAAACCAAACATTACGTAGTATACAGCAGCACCTGACAGGTAGCCAACCAATGCCAACCAGCTAATTTTTTTCAGGTACCAGATAAAATCGATCTTTTCCAATCCCATTGCTGCAACACCTGCAGCTGAGCCAATAATTAGCATACTGCCTCCGGTACCTGCTGTGTAGGCAAGGAATTCCCAGAAAGCTCCATCCTGAACAAAGGCGGCCTGGTAACCAACAGCTCCTGCATCGGCAATTGGGTACATTCCCATAGCACCTGCAACCAACGGAACATTATCAACAACCGACGAAAGCACACCAATTGCAAGGTCGATCAGGTAAATGTTTCCCAGTTTTTCATCAAGGAACGTAGACAGAATATTTAAGTGACCTGCTGACTGTAAAGCTGCAACTGCCGAAAGTATACCAAGGAAAAATAACACAGTTGGCACATCAACACGCTGAATTACAGCAGTAACTTTTAGTTTATCTTTAACTTCTTTTGGTTTGTCTTTGTGAACAATTTCGCCCACAACCCACAAAACACCTAACGAAAGTAACATGCCCATGTAGGGAGGAAGGTGGGTAATTGTTTTAAATACGGGAACGAATAATAAGCCGCATACACCTAAAACCAAGAACAGAATTCGTTCTTTTTCGGTGCTATATTCTACTTCGTCCTCGTCGATTGCCGGGCGTTGAACATTCCCTTTCATGGTTACAGAAAGTATGGCCAATGGTACCACCATACACACTAAACTTGGAAGAATAACATTCATAATTATTGTACCTGCTGTAACCTGTCCACCAATCCACAACATAATGGTTGTAACATCGCCAATCGGCGACCACGCGCCACCGGCATTGGCAGCCAAAACTACCATGCTGGCAAAAAACCAACGGGTTTGTTTGTCGTCGATCAGTTTTCGAAGCAATGCAACAAGAACGATTGTTGTAGTAAGGTTGTCGAGCAATGCCGACATAAAGAATGTAAGCAAACTCAATATCCAAAGTAGCTTTACTTTATTGGTGGTTTTTATTTTGTCGGTAATAATTTTAAAGCCTTCATGCTGATCAACCACTTCAACAATGGTCATTGCACCAAGCAGGAAAAATAAAATTTCACTGATTTCTCCTAAATGATGAATTATCTCCGATTCAACAATAAACTCATGCGCGGCATGTAATCCGTGCGAATCGGGATGAGCCGCAAGGAATGCCTCCCAGGTGGGGCTGAATCCAAGGTGCAAAATGCCTTCGGCCCCAAGAACATAAACTACCCAGCATAATGTACCAATAATTAAAGCCGATGCAGCTTTATCGACTTTTATAGGATGTTCAAGCGCTATTGCAACATAGCCAAGAACAAATACGACAACCATTAATATAAACATAGTAAATAATTTTAGGTATAAGTTTTTGCATCAAAGAACTGCAAAATTATTTTAAGTAAAATATCTGCAAAGGAAATCGGTCAGTTTTTTTAATGATTTCTAAATATTCATAAAGATTCTTTATAAGCAAGAAAAAGTGAACACTAGTTCTCTTTCTTTTTAAATAGTTTGCCAAATTTCACAATTAGCTCGTCAATCGAATTGTATTCCTCTTTGAACGACAAACCAATTCCTTGCGTATAAGGAGCTGTGTCGTAAATAAGGTTATTGTTCGACCTGTTGTAAACTTTGAACAGAATTTTACCACTGCGCACCAGTTTTACACTCATTTCAAAGTCACCAACAATCTGGCTACTATTGTTATTGCTTCCGTACTGGTTCGTATTATTTCCGATATTTCCGTTAAGTGTCACCCGGTCGTTAAAAATCTGTGTACTCAGTGCCAGCTCAATTTCATCGTTAGTAACCTGGTTTCCGGGGCGGTAGTTAATTCCAATATCCCAGTCTTCATCGATTTGCGAGAGCCAGTTACTCAATTGGTTAGAGAATACCTCGCTGGCTGTAGTCCCGATCATATTTGGATTTTGGGCTTCAAAAGTACCACGCAAATATTCGGGCGTGTAAAATTTTCCGAGAACGATCAACGACAGAATCTGTTTATTCATTTCCTCCTCGGTTTTAAAAAATTGCTGCAATTCTTCCCGAAGAGGTTCTTCAATATTCGGGAAATTAATGTCGAAACCAATTGTTGGATTAATCAATTCGTCCTGAAGATTAATAACACATTCCACCTGTACACGGTTAGTTTGCGAGGTGTTTTGGTAGCTGCTTAGCAGGTCGTACAACGAAGCTTTTAGTTTGTAAATAGCCTGCAGATCGACAACTGCATTGTAAGGATCGCCCGACCAAAGTATTGAACCGCCTGGTTCAATCGAAAAGCGTTTGTTCATTACATTTTGCAGGGTGAACAGGTAATCGCCCTCGGTTGGATTATAGTTTCCTGAAAGGCTCATATTGCCTTCATCGTCCATTTCAAAAAGCAAAATCCCTTCACCTTTTGCGTGAATTACGTCACCAATTTGCGAATTGTAAATTAGCTCAACTTCTGCATCGGGTGTGGCTTCAACAGTTATGCTTAAATTAAAACCACCATCATTGCGATTTGTACTACTGGTGAAAAAAGCCGATTCTTCCTTCTTTTCATTAGGTTTAACAAATTCCAGAAAGTCGTATTGTTTAAGTTCACTCTGGCTTTCCATCGATATTTTAATGTCCGTGCCGGGTAAAGTGGTTCCAAAGCAGGTTAGATTTACGCGTGTAGCCTGGCCTTCGATTTCAATGCCGCCGTTGGCCATTACCACACCGTAAAACTGTTCATTATCTTTTTGAGTGGTATTTAGTGCTTTTATTTTATTCGACTGAAAATTAAGGTTGTAAGTCATGTTCTGAAAGTTTCGCTGCGTAATTTCTCCATCAAAAATGGCAGAGTTATACAGGTCGTCGAAAACAGTGATATTATCAAAAATTATGCTGCGGTCTTTAAAATAAACCGAATCGGAAAAATGATAAGGAACCTGTGTCGCATCGATGGTTAAACCGGCATCTGATCCATAAAGTGCACCATTTAAAAGGATACCTTTTACATTTCCGCCAAGATTTACTTTTCCAGATGCTACACCCTGGAAATTGGAAAAGTTCTCACGCATAAAAGCAGATAAAATCAACAATGAAGCACTATCTACTACTATATCAAAATCCAAATCTCCTGCCGATGGCGTGTAAGAGCCGGCTGCCTGAAAGTTCGTTTTATTATTCCGAATTACTTTTAACTCGGAATCGATAGCAGAGTTTGCCTGGTTCCACTGGCTCGACAGGGAGATATTTCCCATGTATTCTTTTTTGTACGAAAGGCTGTCGATTCTTAAATCCGATAAAATAACAGGTTCTTCAAACAAACGCGAAAAACCAAAGTATCCGTTTACTTTTCCATCTAAATCAATCGTTTTATCGAAATACCTATCAAGATATTTAAGATCAATGTTTTCCATTTCAAGTCGAACCAGGTCTGCCTTTTTGCTGGTAATACTGCCGTCGATAGTGAAGAGTTGGTCGGCATGTTGAATTTTAAATCCTTCTACTTTTAATGAAGATGAATCAATTCTGGCATAAAACGGATCTACCAACCAAAGTGTATCGGCCACATAGATTTGCGATGGTTGCCCGTAAATATCAATATGGCGGAGTTGAGTGGAATCGGAATAGGAAAATTTCGTTTGTGTTCGAATTGCACCACTATAGGTAAGTTCATCAAAATTACTCCATGAGATTACGTTGTCGAGCACATTGTTCTCAATTTTCGAGTCGACCGTAAAATTGTACAGCATAAATCCATTTCTCTGGTACAATTCTCCAATTCTGAATTTGGAGTTATAACGGCCATTCAACGCGTTATTTCCAATATATACATCGCGTGCCCAATTGTCATTGTATTTTATTCCCGGAATACTTCCGTTTAAACTAAGCACATTTCTTGGTGCGTTTATTTTTCCGTACAATAAAAACGGCCCCTCAAATTCCAGCCCCGGTATAAATATTTTTACCAACGGATTAACTTCTTTTGCGTTAATGTTGTAATCAAAATTATTTGAGTTGGCTGTTGATGAATCTACCGGCATTCTTGCTGCCGGAACATAGTGATTTACCAACTGAAAGAAATTGTTTTTTAAGTTTCGAAAGTTGTAAGAACCCAATATCTCAGCATCGAGAAAATCAGATTCGATACGCAGCTTATTCTTGCCTTCTTGTTGATCGGCTCTAAACTCGATTCCTTCCAGGTTAAGCTCTCCATATCGGTTACTGTAATAACCTTCTTTTACCGAGATCATTCCGTTAATATTGTCAATTCTATCGCCCGCAAAGTTGGCTTCCATCTGAAAAGCCATATTAGTTGCCGGAAAGTTTTGCGTAAAATTCAGGTTCCCGGTATAAGCGTGGCGCAGGTTTAAATTGAAATCAAAACGTGGATTTTTTTTATTAAGATCAAGTTCTCCAATAAAGGTGAAATCGAGGTTTGGATCCTGTATTTCCAGCAAACCATCAAACATTTTTTCACGCAAAATACCATCAATCGACAGATGCTTATAGTTGTAGTTGTTATATTCAATACTATCGATGGAGCCTTTAAAAATACCCGAAACAGCCTCGGTGGTTTTATTGAATTGTCCGTCGGCTGATCCTTGTAATGTTATTGCTCCCAGTTGTTCCTGTTTAAAAAGTTCTCCCAATTGGAAGTTAACTGTTGAGAGATTTCCCCGATAATAAATTTGTCCTTCCTTTTCGGGCATCACCAAAATATCAGTGGTTAATGTGCCCATTTCGCTTTCCAGGGTACCGAAGGTTACAAAATCGGTTAAGAAACCACTAAAATTACCTTTAAACCGCAGCTGCCCAGCCTCATAAAAACTTTCGGGAAAACGAATGTAACTATTAGGTGCTTTATTGGGAAGGCGAATACTGCTGATATCTTCAAAAGTTGTATTTGAATTTTTTAAATCGAGAAACAAATACATACTGGCCGGATCAAGCAGATCGTTCACATAAAAATCGAGTAGCGCATTGGTTTCGTTCGCTGTTTGCAGGTATAGGTTTTTGCCTTTCAGATCGTTCAGGCTACCGTAAATAATTCCTGAAAGTTTAATTTTGTCACGCATTCCTTTAAGTGAAGGAATCATAGCACCAATTTCCTGCATACCAATTTCAGAATCAGCAATTTGAATATCCATATCAAAACTGCGGTTCATCGAGTCGCTAAGGCTGTAAAACTGAAAACGCATATCGGTGTTGGTAACCGACGAATGATTACTTACCATGTTGAAATTTTTGACGGTAAGTACTTTGCCAACATTTGTAATGTCGGCAGCAGCTTGTTTTAGGCGTAAATTGGGCCCGGCATCTACACTTAAATCTTCAATCCTAAACGCAATAGAATCGCGAATTGAATAAAAATCAGAGACCTTCAGATTTAAATTTCGGGTGTCTAAAATCAGGTGGCTTTCGGTTTCGTTTATAGCATAGCGTATTTGCATGTCCTTAAAGTTAAAGGCACGGCATGCAAAGGTCCATGGATTTAGCGTATCCTTTTCTGGGGTAGCACCGAATGCTTGTATAAGAAAACCAAAATTGAAAACGTTAGCAGTGTCTTTCGAAACATAAATTCGGTTGTTTTCAAAATCCAAATCTTTTAACACAATTTGCCGGCGTTTAAACTTAAGGGTATCAACTCTTACTTTTATTTGCTCGCTGTAAATCAGGGTGTCGCCAAGTTGGTCTTCAATTAAAACATCTTTCAGCGTTAGGCGTTTAAAAAAGCCGATATCAACTTTCCCAATTGTAATGTTAGTATGTAAATCTTTCGATAGATTTTTTGTTATCTGCCGCGTGATCTGTGTTTGCACCCAACTGTTTTGAATGAGCACAACAGACCCACCCAGCAACATTATAAATGCTGCCAGTAAAACAATGATTATTTTCCAGCCTTTTTTAATAGTTTTGCAAATTTAGAACGAACATAATCCATTTCAATCAATAACAATGAAAAGGATAGCGCGTTTTGTTAACTATTCATTTTTAATAAGTGCAAAGATATAAACCCAATAGCGTTTATCTTGTTTTAATAACGTAAAAAAGGGAAGATTTTTATGACTGATAAAGGAATTATAATAATGGGTATTGAATCGTCGTGCGATGATACCTCGGCTGCCATCATTCGCGATGGAGAAATACTGTCGAACGTGGTCGCTTCGCAGAAAGTGCACGAAGAGTACGGCGGGGTAGTGCCTGAGCTGGCTTCGCGTGCGCATCAGCAAAATATCATCCCGGTGGTTGATCTGGCCATGAAAAGGGCAGGGATTAATCGTGAAGAAATTTCGGCCGTAGCTTTTACGCGTGGTCCGGGCTTATTGGGGTCGTTGCTGGTAGGTACTTCCTTTGCAAAAGGTTTTTCGCTGGCATCAAAAATACCGTTGATCGAGGTGAACCACTTGCAAGGCCATGTTCTGGCACTATTTATAAAAGAAAATGGTGTGGAATATAATCCTCCCAAATTTCCGTTTTTGTGCTTGCTGGTTTCCGGTGGTAATTCGCAAATTATTCTTGTTCGCGATTATTTAGATATGGAAGTGATTGGTCAAACCATTGATGATGCGGCGGGTGAGGCTTTTGATAAATGTGCAAAAGTAATGGGCTTGCCTTATCCGGGAGGTCCGCATGTCGATCGATTGGCGAAAGAAGGCGATCCGCAGCGTTTTGAGTTTTCGCGTCCGCGGATTCCTGGTTTAGACTACAGTTTTAGTGGGTTGAAAACCAACTTTTTGTACTTTTTGCGCGACAACCTGAAAGAGAATGAAAATTTTGTGCAGGAAAACATGAGCGATCTTTGTGCATCGTTGCAGCACACCATTATTGAAATTTTGCTCAGCAAATTGAAACGAGCTGCCCGTGAAACAGGTGTTAATGAAATTACTGTTGCCGGTGGTGTTTCTGCTAATTCAGGGCTGCGCAACGCACTGAAGGAAAATGCAAAAAAGCACCGCTGGAACCTTGTTATTCCAAAGTTTGAATACACCATGGATAATGCAGCGATGATTGCCATTACCGGATATTATAAATATTTAAACAAAGAATTTACAGGGCAGGATGCCGTTCCGTTTGCTCGAACTCAATTGTAAGCTCTGTTTCTTAAAAAATACTTGATCTTGAAATTTGAGAAAGAACTTGTTCATGGCAGGCTGATAAAACGTTACAAACGATTTTTAGCTGATATTGAATTGGATACAGGTGATATTGTTGTGGCGCATTGCACCAATTCCGGATCAATGAAAAGTTGCCTCGAAAATGGGGCAGAGGTTTACCTTACTCCGGTTGACGACCCAAAACGTAAAACGAAGTTTACCTGGGAAATGATAAAAATAAACGGCGACTGGGTAGGCATTAATACCGGAAATCCGAATAAGTTAGCATACGAAGCGATCTCGAATGGTGAGCTACCAGGGCTGGACGTATATACAACTGTTAAGCGAGAAGTTAAATTTAGCGATTCGCGCTTTGATGTTTATGCGGAGAATGAGACAGAGAAGTGTTTTATTGAAGTGAAAAACGTTTCGATGAAAGAGAACGAATATGCCTTATTCCCGGATGCAGTAACCACACGAGGGCAGAAGCATTTAAAAACATTAATAGAAGTAAAGGAGCAGGGAATGCGCGCAGTAATGCTTTATATCATCCAGCGCAGCGATGTTCAGCTATTTGCCCCTGCCAAAGAAATCGATCCTGATTATGCAAATTTGCTAAAACAAGCTCACAAGGCCGGTGTTGAGATTTTTCCAATGCAAGTAAAAGTCACTCCCTCGGAAATTACATTAAGCAAAAAACTACCTTTTGAACTGTAAAAAAACCGGAATATTTAATTATCCCGGCTGTATTTGGCCATTAATAAAATCCTACTTTTTCTCTTTTTCTTCAATCGGGACCAAATCTCCATGATAGGAAATAAACTGACGATTGGTACTGTTTACCCTTAAACTTACTGATCCGGTTGTGCCAATAGAAAAAATAAATTCTACATTGTCGTTCTTATTTTTTGCACTAAACTTAACAGTATAACCACCTTTCTTCGCATCCTTAACAGTATAGTCGGTAACGGGTGCCTCAAAAATCATGGGCGAGTCTGTCGATCCGTAATCTACAGAATAAGCACGACCAAAGAAAGGAAGATAAGAATTTACTTCACCGTCTTTCAAAACTACATTGTATGGTGTCGTTAAGGAGCGGGTTCTTCCGCTTGACGGAAGCATTTGCGTAGCATTAAATTGCCAGGCATTGGCTTCAATAAGTTCTTTTGTCTGTTTGGTGAGCATCGCTTCGCGCTGTGCTTTTTTCTCTTTTCTAGTTAGTTTTTTGTCTTGCGCATTTAATGCTACAATTGAAAAAATCAGAAAACAAAACAAAATTATTCTTTTCATGGTACCAATTTTCTCTATAAAGTACAAAAAATATACCGCAAAATCAACGGAATATGAGAAAGAAAAAAGGGATATATAATATACCCCTTTTCGTGCAGTTTAACTAAATAAAATCATTTTATATGATTTCTGAAAAATTTCAATTGAGTTCAAATTCAAGAAGCATTGTACACTGTATTTTGCTAAAAGTTGGCATCGATAACAAAAGTTCTTTTCTTTGCAACGTTTCTTAAAATTGGTACGATTACTTCAATTTTTCAATTTTTACAAAAGTACAGCTTTTATAAAAAATTAAAAAGAGTAAACTTGAATAATAAAAAATATAATTACTGATAAAAATCATGCAAAGCATAACCATTAGCAATGAATTAGCTGAAAAAGTACCGGGAGTTGTATTGTCATGTATCGAATGCGACGTAAACTTTCAGGAGCAAAATGGCGAACTTTGGGAAGAGATTGAATCAAAGATCGAGGAGCTAAACAAAAGTTTGCGTGTGGAAAATATTAGCAAAATGCCGGTCATTGCCGCTTCGCGAAAAGCTTATAAAAAATGTGGGAAAGACCCTGCTCGCTATCGCTTGTCGGCAGAAGCATTACTACGTCGGGTTTTAAAACGTGGCGAAATCTACCAGGTAAATAATGTGGTTGATCAGCTGAATTTGGTTTCCATTTCAAGCGGATTTTCAATTGGTGGTTATGATGCGGATAGAATTAATGGTGCTATTACTTTTGGTATTGGCGAAAAAGAAGAGACTTACGAAGGAATTGGGCGTGGAGAGTTGAATATTGAATTTATGCCGGTATTCAGAGATGCAAAAGGCGCTTTTGGAACACCAACAAGCGATTCGGTGAGGACTTGTGTTACCGAACAGACAAAACGGTTTTTAATGATAATTATAGCCTACGAACCCACAGAAAACATTGAAAATGCCACCAATCAGGCACAGCAACTTTTAAAAACGTATGCAGGAGCCACTAACTTTGAATTAAAAACTATACAAGCAATATAATGAAAGGAATTTGTAAATTTTTGCTCAAACTGATGGGCTGGACCGTTGTTGGAGATCAGGCACCAGTGAATAAATGTATTATTATCGGAGCACCACATACCAGCGCCTGGGATTTTGTTATTTCGTGGTTGTTTTACGCCTCGAAAGGAGCGGTTGCCAACATTCTTATCAAAAAGGAATTTTTCTTTTGGCCGGTTGGTTATTTTGTAAGAAAAATGGGTGGTTTACCCATCGATCGCTCAAAAGGGGCCAATGTTATTCGCCAAACGATTCAGCTAATTAATAAAAGAGAGCGTATTCATTTGGCACTAACTCCGGAAGGAACGCGAAGTTTGAATAAACGCTGGAAAGCTGGCTTTCATATTATCTCTAAAGAAACCGGTATTCCGGTATATCTCGGATATTTTGATTGGGGACGAAAAGAAATTTCGGTTGGCGAGCCATTTGAACTTTCAGATAATGCGAAGGAGGATATTAAACGCATGAAGGATTTTTACCGCGAGAAAGGAATAAAAGGAAAATTTCCGGAGCTGTTCACAACCGACTATTAGACAAAAAAGAAAATAGAAATAGTAGCTTTTATTGGAGAGAAAAGCTACTATTTCTGGTTCTTTTAATCAAAAGCAGAAATGCTGAGTTTAACCTGAACACTTTCAAAATCACTTTCGCTAAAACCTGCAAAAACTCCTACATTACCTGCAAAAAACAGGTTGTTTAAACTGTAACCAACTTCCCAGTAATTATTGTATTCTGGCGTAGTAAGGTAATTTAAATGAAGGCTTTCGCTCCATGTCCTTTTATTGAAAACCGATAGGTACCGCAGAAGCAGATATTCCGACCGGTACTCAGTCATTACATTCAGGTAACTGCTGTTAGTGCTTAAAGCATAGTTGTTTATCAGCTGAAAACGATGCGTAAAAGGGCGCATCATTACCGGAATTTCGGCTGTGCTAAAGTGTTTGTATTGCGAAAAGTGCATTTGATCATTCGAAAAATAGTGGCCGGCATTTATTTGCCAGTCAATACCTGTACTTGGCGAAATATTGGCTTGCTGATGCACTGTGAAATCAACCCGGCTAAATTCTGAACCGGAATCAAAAATATCGGGCACACCTTGTTTGTAGGTCAGGTTAAATTCATAAAAGTCATTTACAAACAAAAACGGCGATTCTTCGAGCCACGGTTTTTGTTGCGATTTGCGGAAATTTAAACCTATACCATAACTAAAGCTTTTTTGCTCGGCAAGGGCCGGATTATCTGCTGTAAGGTTTCCGGGTAAATTGGGCTCAAAATCTTTATAATCCGAGAGCGGAAACGAAATGTTGTTTTCAAGTGGGTAATAATGATCAAAGTTGAGGTTGGCATAATACCTGAAATATTTTTTAAAACGCTGCGAGAAATTCAGATGTACAAATTCACTCTCGTAAAACCGCATGTAGTTTTCGCCAAAAAACCACGAACTTAAAGCATTTACAGCCGGGGTGATTCCCAGAAGACCACTTTTAAAATCGCTGCTTTGTTTTCCGGCGTACAGGCCTATCTGGTTTCCTTTTGCAATGAAATTTACAAGCTGCGTGTTCAGGCTACCAAAGAATGCTTTGCGGTTAAAAGCATAGCCCAATTGCGGAGTAAGGTAAATTCGTTTTGTGGAATCGACCAAAAAACGAATACGAAATTCCTGACGGTATTTATACCCGTCAACAGCGTTAAAATCAAAATTCACAGGCGACAGCAAACCATCGTAACTCACGCGAATGGTAGAATCTTTCGAAATATCGTAAGCTCCGGCTAAAAGCCGGCCTAAAACCCGTTTGGTATTTTTATTACCTGAAACAGAATCGTTTGAAGCTACTTTTTCCTGTAGTTTTAACGAATCGGCCATCCGGTAACTTTCAATCTCCGCCTGCGTTAACGGTATGCTTCTTACCGTATCCCAGGCAATAGTTGTTTGCAGCGAGTCGTTATTTTCCGAAATTCGGTAACTGCCGTAATCCGGCGCAACAATAGTCGAGTCTTTGTATTGCTCTTTTAATATCTTACGGTTCAGACGGGCCACTTTTTTTACATCCGCATTGTTCAATTCCTCTTTGGTATTCAGCGAATTTAGTTCGTCAACCAGTTTTTCTTCTTTTTCACCGGGTTCCCGATCAGGCTGTTCAGTATTGGTTTGTTCGGAAATTTTGCTGCTTTCGTACTGTATGCTGGAGTAATTATTTACAATGGAATCGTATTTAACCGATGCTCCATAATAAAAGTTGCCTCGCAAGCCCAGCATACCGAAATCGCCTGTAATATTGTGCGAAACCGGCAGCCAGTTTTCGTTGTCCAGGTTTTCGAATTGTTGTTTTATACGGTAATTAAAAAACTCGAAACTGGAGCTAAAATCGAGGTTGTATATGCACCAAAGCCGGTCGACAATATAAATATAACCTTCAACCAGCTCGTCGCTTTTCCGTTTTGGCGTAACGCGTATTTTAAACACGTCATAATCGGCAAGCGTAATAAATCCTTCGTAAACAAAATTATAATGTTTTAGTGCCAGTACCGAGAGAGGTGAAACAACTTCGTTGGGGCGTTCGTCGTAAAAACTGGCTGTCATCAGGCCCATTACCGGCGGCTCATCAAAACCCGTTATCGAGCTTTTTTTGCTTATCACCTGCTGGTTATACTGATCAGGATAATCGTAGGTAATCCGGTTTTGCGACTCCATTACATAGGTTACATTTTCTTTGAAGTAATCTTTGAATTTCCGACCGTCTTCCACTTCCTGCTTTTTAATCAGGTTAGGTATGTTGCTAAATGCAAAATTGGCTTTAATATACAGATCGGCACCGTAATGTTTTATCTTCGCACGGTAATAAGGTGCTTTGGCAATGGCTTTCCGCATAATAAAATAGGCCGGATCTTCATCTCCCGGAAAAACCTTTATTTCAGCCAACTCAAAATTCTGGGATAGCAAAGTAATGGGCAAAAACAGGCTGTCGGTTTGCAGACTTATAGTTTGCTCCTGATTTTCGTAACCCATTGAACGTACTGTTAGGTGGAATGTGCCGGTTGGCAAATTAAAACTAAAATCGCCGTTAGTGTTCGACGTGGTGCCTTGCCGCGTTTCAGAAATATAAATGGTAGCATAAGGCACCGGTTGTTTTTGTTCATCCAGAATGCGTCCGGAAAGAACCTGCCCACTAGCAAAAAAGTGTGTAGTAAGCAATAGTAAGATTAAACAAACTGACAGTTTTCTGCCGGTTGATTGGTTGATTTTTTGGGTATACATGGCTTATTTCTGTTTTCATCTGCAAGAAAAAGAAAAAATCAATCCCTTTAAAATATTTATTGTTAAAAAGTATTATTGCTATAATCCCAACTCATCACTGATCGAACACATTGCGTTAACCGCCAGATCGGCAAACTCAGGTAGCGAAATTCCAATTTTTTCACACTCCAAAATATTTTCACGCTTTACCGATGCCGCAAAAGCCTTTTGTTTCATTCGTTTTGTTACTGATTTTGTTTTTACACTCGCCAGTTTTTTATCCGGATAAACCAACGTGGTAGCAGTTATTAAACCGGTAATGGTTTCACCGGCAGCAAGTGCGTGTTGAAATTCGGTGCTGCGCTCTTTGCCCGTAGCTACTTCGTTGTGCATTACAATAGCATCAAGCATTTCATCGGTAACTTTTCCTTTTAACAACTTTTCAGCGTATGGCCCGTGTGTATTAGGATCGGCATTTGTAATTTCCACATCAATATCATGCAATAAGCCTGCGATGCCCCATTCTTCCTCGTTTTTACCTAAGTGCTTCGCTATTGCACGCATTACTGCTTCCGATGCCAGGCTGTGTTTTAACATGTTTTCTGCCTGCACATTCGATTTTAGCATTTCAAGCGCTTCTACTCTTGTGATCATATATAAATTATAAATGTTCGCCGCATTAAAAATAGTGATAAATTTGTCAGCGTAATTTTTCGAAACAACTAAACTTAATATCATGATTGAAATTGAGCGAAAATTTCTTGTTGATACCAATTTATGGTGCCCAAAGGATTCGGGAAACCCGATTGTGCAGGGGTATCTGTCAACCGACAAAGAACGGGTGGTGCGGGTGCGTATTAAAGGAAACACCGCATGGTTGACCATAAAAGGCAAAACACAGGGAATTTCGCGTATTGAAATGGAATATGAAATCCCGTTAGATGAAGCAGAAATTTTAATGAAGCTGTGTCGCGATTTTCCTGTACGGAAAAAACGCTATGTGGAGGAAATAAATGGAATGATTTGGGAAATTGATGTATTTGAAGACCAAAATACCGGTCTTGTTCTGGCCGAGGTTGAACTTAGTGATGAGAATGAAAAAATTGAACTGCCCAATTGGGTAACTCAAGAGGTGAGCACTGATTATCGTTATTTTAATGCATGGTTGTCGGAGCATCCTTATGTAACGTGGTAGTGCTTCAAGTTTTTGAGGCTAAGTAAATTAAAAGACAGGTGTTAATTGTTTAGGGATTTAAAATATAGAATAACATAACAATGGTATTATTTTTGCGTTTATTCCGAAAGCTAAAAACAGTGTATATGTTCTCAGGGAAAGGGAAGTTTTTTTTATTTATTCTAATATTTACCAGCTTATCAAAACTTTTATTCGCGCAAAACTCTTTAGTTGAAGAGGAACTTTTGCGCCATAACATACAGGTTTTAAGAAGCTATTTTATTGAAAATAACAACTGGCATGTTGTTAAAAAAGAAGTAGGTACCGATGTTGATGCACTACTGCATTTTATCGAAGATGAGTCGCTGGATCAAATCATTAAAAATCTGAACGACACACTGCGCGTAAACGGGAATTATGTAATGCGTTTGCCCGAAAATGTTGAGGACAGTCTTAGTGTTCCGGGTTTTGTGCCTTATGCCGATCAGCAAATGAAAATTCGGACTATTGAATCGGAATACAAAGCAAGCGTAAAACCTGAAGATATTACGGTACCACCAGTAATAATTCGCGAAGCCGAAAACGAAGTACGACAGGTACCGGAAGGTCAGGGATTGAGTCTTTTTACTGATTCTGTTTATACTTTTCCCGAAAAGCTCTATATCCCGGAAGTGATTCCTGACTCGATTTTAAATTCGCCCGACATGTTTAATGAGCTTATCCGTCGCGATAGTCTCCGAAGGGATTACATCGAAGAAAAACGAGTATTTTATAACGACTCGGTTAAAGCCGACTACATAAGCAGGATTGTTAGTGTTTACCGTGCCGAGAAATACAATGAAAATCTGCAATACCGAATAAAGCGCTATAAAGACGAGGTTAAACTCAATAACTATTACGTGTTAAAAGCCTATAACGACGAAGTTGTGGCACAGGTAAACGATTCGATAAAAGTGGTATTAACTACGTTGATGAATTATGCCGATCATATTGATACCACACGCTTGTCGGTAATTAACTTGTATGGCGAAAAGGAGGATTTATTATTGCAGAACGGTGCCGAACGTTATTTGCGCATTTGGTTAAAAAACGAGCAGAATGATTCGCTGGCCGTGATGGTGAAAAATACCGACAAACGTACTGTGCAGATGTTAATAGACGACGGGGTAACTTTTTCGCGCTTTAAAGAAAAACAAACCAAAGATTTTGATTTTGAAAGCCTGAAGCCCAACAACAATAAATTTAAGGGCGTGGGGAAAAGTTATGAGCTTGAAACCCCATGGAATATTGGTGGTGACGGAAGTATCGGGATTACCCAAACTTATCTTGATAACTGGAAAAAAGGGGGTAAAAGCTCACTGGCTATGTTAATGGTGTTAAAGGGATTTGCAAATTATTCGCGCAAAGACGGCAAGGTAAAATGGGAAAACTCGGCGGAATTCCGAAACGGTTGGATCAGACCCGGTGGCGACGAATCAGAGTTGCAAAAGAATGATGATAAGTTTGAAATTACATCGCGATACGGATTAAGTGCCTTTAAAAAATGGTACTACAGTGCCGAGCTTAATTTTAATACGCAAATGTTTAGAGGGTACAAATATCCAAAGGCTAACAACCCGGATGTGCTTTCCGCATTTCTGTCACCATCTACAACTTATTTGAAAATTGGTCTAGACTACAAACCAAATAAAAAATTGTCACTGTTTTTGTCGCCGTTAACCATGAAAAATGTTTACGTACACGATACCACATTGGTTGATCAGACAAACTTTAGTATCGACAAGGGACGAAAAGCATTTTGGGAACCCGGTTTAAATGCCGACCTAAGCTACAAAACACAAATAACCGACGACATTTCGTATGAGACGAAATACAAAATGTTTATTAATTATAAAGATCCATTCACGAAGTTCGACTTAAACTGGGAAAATAACTTTAAAATGCAGTTAAACTCGTACATCGATATGCGTTTAATGTTCCATTTTATTTACGATGACGATGTTAAGTTCCCTGTTTACGATGCTGAAGGCAACAAAAGTGGTGAGGAAGCCAAACTACAAATTAAAGAGTTTTTTACTATTGGATTCTCGTATAAAATAAACAAGAAAGTAATGCGTACGCACCGAATTCGCTAATAGTCTTTCGGGATTTTTTTACTGAGACAATAAATTATTTAAGAAAAGAAAAAGTTACTTTTGAAAAAAAAGACAAGCTCATGAAAGATTTAAAACGCTACTATACCTTAAACGCCGATCCGAAAGACGTTTACAATGCTTTAACCAACGAAAATATGCTTGAAATATGGACGGGTGAAACAGCCGTTATGGTGCTGGAGCCAAACACCGAATTTTCGCTGTGGGGTGGAAGTATTTCGGGTGTGAATGTGGAATTTGAGCAAGATAAGAAGATTGTTCAAAAGTGGTTTTTTGGTGAAGAAGTAGAAAATTCGTTGGTGACAATAAAATTACATCCACATAAAAAAGGTACAAGCGTTGAATTACGTCACACGAATATTCCCGACGATGCTTTTGACAACATCTCAGAAGGCTGGGATGAAGACTATTTTGGAGCACTTAACGAACTGTTTATATAGTCAGAAAGCAGCTTCCCGATAGCTTGGCACGTTCTTTTTACTTCAGTTCCTCCTGTAATAGGTCTCTTACGTCAAGGAAGTTACGTTCCAGTTTTAGCATGTTTTCAATAAAGAAATTGTAGATATCGGGCCATTGGTTCTGACGGTGAAAATCAACGCCTTTCATCCGTGTGAAGATCCGGCACACTTCGGCACCGCTGTCTTCGCGCTCGTGGAAAAACTGCCATTGCAAACCATTTTCAAACCCGTCTTCAATTACAGGCTTGTATTTTTCCAAAAATTCGTAGGCTTTCAGTCTTTTGTTTTCATTTTTGTTGCCCAGTTCGAGAATTACCGTCGCATCTTCGCGACTAATATCAAAACGTAGCGCCACTCCTTTAATTTTTGTTTTGTGGAGCACCCATTTCCGTTTCCTGTATTTTAATTCAGGATGCACACTGCAGCGCTTGTCAAATAGTTGCCAGAAATCAATTTTCAATTGTCGTAATTCTTCTTTTGAATACATGCGCCAAAGGTAAATTAAATTTAATTTTTACATTTATCAATTGTAAAACACGCGACTTATGATTCACAGAATTCTTCTATTATTAAAGTTAATATTGATTGCCGGAGTTTCAATGGCTCAGTATGTTGAGGTACAGGCAAATTACAATTCGGTTGGAGATTGTATTTTTAGTGCTTCTAATAACGCAAAAGTGCCTATGTATTTGCATATTAACTTTGCTGATCTGGAGAACACCACGTTTAACGAACCATTGCCCTATATAACGAAAGTTGAGCCGGGTTTTAATAGTCTTTTTACTCTTCAACGCGATCTTGATGCTGGTATACCCCGGTTTAATTATGATATTGAAACCTTCCGCTCGAATCCAACAGCTGATGTAGATCTTGATTTCCCCTATTTAATTCCGTTAAAAGAAGGTAAAAGCGCATCGGTTTTCGATGTAAAAAGTATTGATGGTTTTTGGGGAAATGAAACACCTGATTCGTGGTATGCCAAAGGTTTTATGGCTGGGCAGGGAGATGCTGTATTTGCAAGCCGAAACGGTATTGTTGCTGAACTTGTTGAAGAATCAAGAACCGGAGATTCGCGTATCTGGTATCATGCGTGGACGAAAAGTATTACCTTGTTACAGTCCGATGGAACTTTAATTTGTTATCATGGCGTTCAGTATAATCCGGAGCAACTTGTGGTAGGGGAAAAAGTATATGCCGGCCAAAAAATAGGGGAGTTGGCCAATAGGAACGGCGAGTTGGTTGTACTTATTTTTCACGATTCCTTATTTAACCAAAAGTTATCATTTGTAATTCCTCAGTTTGTGGTAAACAAGAATGGCGATGCGGAAATTCTGAACATTGTAAAACCCTACATAATATATCATCCTAAAACAATTAGAAGAATGGAAATGACAAACCGGGAAAAAAGGAAACTCTTGAAATAGTAACCAGTATTTTTTCCAACAACTATTCTTACAAAATCAAAAGAAAATTTGAACATCAACAAAATATTAATTGTTAAATTATTTTTTGATTTACATAATTGTTAATTTTTGTTAATTGTTTTTATAAAAAAAGAGCGTTTATGATTAATAAATATGACAAAAGTCACTTTGAGATGTTTCTCATTCGTTAAATTTGTAGGTATATGAAAATGATAACACTTCGAATTAGAATTAGTTAAGCTAAGTCTTTAGCCTTAAACCGAATATCAAGAACAAATTTTACAAGAATAACTGTTTGATGTAAATATTTGTTAATTGATGTTTTTTTTATCTAATTTGCCGGTGAGTATTAAAATTGAGTGAGTTATTTACTAATATTTTAAATTTTATTCTATGAAAAAAATTGCGCTAATGCTATTGGGCATTGCCTTGTTTGGCGTGCTTGTTGCTGAAGCACAGGTAAAAAGTATCACGGGTACTGTAACCAGTTCCGACGATGATATGGGAATACCCGGTGTTTCAGTAAGTGTTAAAGGTACCACAATCGGTACAGTTACAAATCTCGACGGGTTTTATCAGTTGGAAGTTCCAGCAGATGCCGCAACCTTGGTTTTCTCGTTTGTGGGTATGAAAACTCAGGAAAAACCAATCTCAGGGAGTGTAATCAATGCGACCCTTGTTCCTGATGTTATTGGAGTAGACGAAGTAATGGTAGTTGCTTATGGTACGTCTACCAAAGGATCGTTTACCGGTTCTGCCGGAGTTGTTGAAGCAAAAGAAATTGAGAAGCGTCAGGTTTCCAACATTTCAAATGCTTTAGCCGGAACAATTGCTGGGGTACAGGTATTAAGTAATAATGGTCAGCCTGGAAGTTCTGCAACGATCCGTGTTCGCGGAGTAGGTTCTATTAATGCAGAGACTGATCCGCTATATGTTGTTGATGGAGTACCATTTGATGGTGATCTGTCATCTCTCAATTCTACGGACATTGAGTCGATGACTGTTTTAAAGGATGCTGCTTCTACAGCACTTTATGGTGCCCGAGGTGCGAACGGTATTATCATGATTACAACTAAAAAGGGTAAAAGTGGTGAAACAAAAGTTACCTTAGATGTAAAAGTTGGATCAAACTCGCGTGCGATTAAAAACTACGATGTTTTAACCAGCCCAAAGAATTATACCGAAATGACTTATGCCGCTATTTATAATGCAGGAATTTACAACCTGGGATATGATGCGGTACAAGCAAATTCTTATGCAAATACGCGACTTACGTCAAACAGCGAAGGTGGGTATGGCTACAAGGTATACACATTGCCCACTGGAGAGTCTTTGGTTGGAACAAACGGAAAACTGAATCCAAATGCAGTGTTGGGATATAATGATGGTGAGTATTATTACACTCCTGACAACTGGGCCGATGAGACTTTCCAAAACAACATGAGACAAGAGTATAACTTAACCATTTCTGGTGCAAATGAAAAGCAAAATTTCTACTTGTCTTTTGGTTATCTTGATGATGCAGGTATTGTTTCCGGTTCTGGCTTTAATCGTTTTTCCGGTCGTTTAAAAGGAGACCAAAAGGTAAACGATTGGTTAAAAGTTGGTGCCAATATCAGCTATAATAAAATTGAAAGTAATTATCCTAGTAGTCAGACCTCTACAAGTTCAAGCGGTAATGCATTCTTTATTGCCAACTATGTTGCGCCTGTCTATCCAATGTATGTTCGCGATGGCGAAACAATGCAGGTAATGGATATGAATGGCCGCAAAGTATACGATTACGGTGATGGAGTTAGTACAAACTTCTCGCGTTCGTTTATGCAGATTGCCAACCCTGCCGGTGACTTGACTTATAACAAAAGAGACTATTTGTCGGACATCGTTAATAGTAACTGGTTTGCCGAGTTAACACCACTTGAAGGCTTGAAACTTACTGCAAAATATGGTTTGCACCTGGATAATACTCGTTTAAACTCTCTTGGAAATGCTTACATGGGACAAAGTGCGCAGTATGGTGGAACTATATACCAGGAACAAACTCGTTATTGGGGATTTGACCAACAGTATATAGCCTATTATTTGTTTACTCTTAACGATTTACACCAGTTTGATATTACTGCCGGTTACGATGGTTATTCTTACACTGAGGAACAAATTACAGGTAGTGGACAGAACTTGTACAACCCTGAAAGTTACTTTTTAAGTAACGCTATTGATAATTTGAATACCAGTGGTGAAAAAGATACTTACGCAACTGAAGGTATTTTCGGACGTATCAATTACTCTTTGAGCGATGCTTATTACTTTAACGTTGCTTATCGACGTGATGCTTCGTCTCGTTTTAGCCCTGATAACCGTTGGGGTGATTTCTGGTCGGCCAGTGCTGCCTGGATGATGACAGAAGAAGAATTTATGGCAGGCATTTCATGGGTTGATATGTTAAAACTGAAAGCTTCTTATGGTGAACAGGGTAATGATAACATTGGTAATTATTACGCATGGCTAGACCAATACTCTATGTCAGGTGCTGACGGAGTATTCTCTGATGGTACGCTGGATTACAAAGGAAACCCTGATATTACCTGGGAGACTTCCACTTCATACAATATCGGTGTAGACTTTGCTGTTCTGAATAGTAAACTGTCGGGTACAGTTGAATATTTCGGACGTAAATCAACTGATATGCTATACTACAAGCCGGTACAGGGTAGTGTTGGTTATACTTCAATTCCAATGAATATTGGTTCGATGACCAACTCAGGTCTTGAATTGAACCTGAACTGGAACATTTTAACCCGCGATAACTTCAACTGGACAGCAAATGCCAACGCAACCTTTATTAAAAATAAAATTAATGACTTGCACCCCGACCTTGAAGGCCAGTTAATTGATGGTACTCGTATTTATGAAGAAGGTGAATCAATGTATCGTTTTTACTTTGTAGAATATGCCGGTGTTGACCCTGAAACAGGTTTAGCACTTTATTACGCGGAAGAAGGCGAAGACGGAGAACGAGTAAAAACAAGTGATTATTCAGATGCATTAGATTACAAAGTATCTACCGACAACCTGTTACCAGCAGTTTATGGTGGTTTCAATACAAGTATTGAGGCTTATGGTTTTGATGCATCCATTCAATGTTCTTACCAATTGGGTGGCGAAATTTACGATTCAGGTTATGCCCGTTTAATGCACGAAGGAAACTCAGGATCAGCCGGAACCAACTGGCATAAGGACATCTACAATGCCTGGACACCGGAAAATACCAATTCTGATGTACCACGTGTTGATGCCAGCGACCTTTATGCCAATTCTACATCAACTCGTTTCTTAACAAGCTCGGATTATCTAAGTATCAACAACATTACTGTTGGATATACCTTGCCAACGAGATTAACGGAGGTATTAAAAGTTGACAAACTAAGAGTATACTTTGCTGCTGATAACGTAGCATTATTGACAAGCCGTAAAGGATTAGATCCACGTCAGAGTTTTACAGCGGCTACAACAGCACGTTATACGCCTATTCGAACACTTTCAGGAGGTATTAACGTATCGTTCTAATTTTTAAAATTGAATAACTATGAAGAGAAAACATATATTTGCTTTACTAGCAATTAGTTTATTTGCTTTCGTGGGGTGTGAGGATTTAGATACCCTGCCCGAAGGTGATACAATTACATCTTCGCAGAAAGAAGATGTTGTAACGAATGATCCCGCCAAAGCAGAAGCTGGTGTTAACGCCATTTTTGCTCAATTTAGCCAATACGAGCCAAACTATAGCGCATTAGGCGATGTAGGCCGTCATAACGACTATGGTTATCCTTCAGTAATGCTTTTCACCGATTCTAATGGTCAGGACCTGGTTTCTGATAATACCGGTTATAACTGGAATGGTAACAACCTTGAATTCTCTGATCGTGATTACACATCAAACGAAAGTCAGATTTTGTGGAACGATATGTATTCGATCATCTTTACAGCGAATAACGTTGTAGGTTCTATCGATGCAGCCACTGAAGATGCAACTACACAGTTTTTCCTTGCACAAGGTTTAGCTGCACGTTCATTTAGTTATTGGGTACTAGCACAGTTGTACCAGTTTAACTATGTAGGTCACGAGTCTGATCCTTGTGTGCCTCTTGTTACCAACGAAAACTCAGACGAAGCAGCTTTGTTAGGTTCTCCAAGATCGACTGTTAGTGAAGTTTATACCCAAATTTTGGCTGATATTGATGCAGCTATTGATTTATTACAGTCGGCCGAAGAAAACGGAATGGTTCGTGCCGACAAACGTTACGTTAGTCTGGCAGTAGCCTATGGACTTCGTGCCCGTGTAAACCTTACCATGCAAAAATGGAGCGAAGCAGCAGCCGATGCAACAGCAGCTATTGATAACTCGGAAGCTACACCTGCCGCTATTGATGATGTTAACAAACCAGCTTTCTGGACTGTTGACGAATCAAACTGGATGTGGGGAATAATTATTTCTGAAACCGACGAAGTGGTTGAATCAGGTATTGTAAACTGGATTTCTCACATGGGATCTTTGAATTATGGTTATGCCAACTACTCGGGAGGTAAACAAATTAACAAAGTATTATTCGAATCAATTCCTGAAACGGATGTTCGTAAAGGTTGGTTTTTAGATCAAAACGGTATGTCAGACAACCTGACTTCGGAGCAAGAGGATTTTATGGTTGAGTACAGTTATGTGCCATACACGCAAGTAAAATTTGCACCTTACAAAAACGAGGTGGGTACTTCAATAAACTCAAATGATATTCCTTTAATGCGAATTGAAGAAATGTACCTGATTAAAGCTGAAGCTGAAGCAATGAGTGGAGGTGATGGAGCAGGTACGCTGACTAGTTTTGTTCAAACTTATCGCGATCCTTCTTTTTCCATCAGTGGCGATGTTCAGGAAGAAGTTTATCACCAACGTAGAATTGAGCTATGGGGTGAAGGTCTGAACTGGTTCGATATTATGCGTTTAAACAAAGGCGTTGATCGTAGAGGAGGAGCTTATCCAAATGCCAACATGATTTTCAATATTGCGCCAGGATCTGATATTTTGTTGTGGAGAATTCCTGAGGCAGAGGTTCAGGCAAACCGGGCATTAAACGAAGGCGATAACAATCCTTCCGCACCGGTTCCAACTCCAGTTGCGGATTTATAATGTTTCAACTTTATTTTTAAGATTATGAAACGAGCATGTAAAATATTACACCCACAAGAATTGTTAAAATATGTGCGAGTTCCATATTATACCGAAAAAATAAACAATTTTAATAGTATGAAAATTAATAAATTATATATAATATTTTTTATCGCAACGCTCTTTTTTGCGGCTTGTGATGAATATGAAGATACGGTAGAGTCAAGTCCTGCCGTACCTGAAGGATGCCAGGGAGTATATTTCCCTAGTTCGAATACAGCTGTTTTTGAGCTGGAACCAACAGAAGCAACTGAAATTACGTTAACTATTGCCAGAACTGTTTCGACAGGATCTGTTGATGTTCCAATTTCAGTTCAATCGAATACCGACGATGTTTTTAACGTGCCGGCAACTGTAAATTTTGCTGATGGTAAAACTGAAGTTGATTTTACTGTTCCATTCCCAAGTGCCGGAGAAGGAACAACTTATAGTTTGAAATTGCTTGTTGAAGGAGATCAGTATATAAATCCATATTCTGCTGCTTCGCCTGTTGTTTCAACCCAGGTTACCCGTATTAAGTGGGAGCCGGTTGCCGAGCCAATGGTTTATGTTGATGGTACTTTCTCTACATTCTATGGGGTGAGTATCGTTCCAATGTACGTTTGGGCTGAAAAAGCACAGCTTGGTGAATCGGTTCGTTATCGTTTTAAAAATGCTTACCGTGTAGCTACAGGAGATTGGAATGCTGACAACTCAGACTATATTGCCGTGCCTGATGGAGATGGAATTTATGACGGTTATCCTTCTGTTTGGCCAGGTGAAATGGACGAAAGTCAAGACTGGTACACAACAATTGAAATTTATGATCCGGCAGGAACATCAGGCGATGTATTCATGTCTGCTCATGAATTGGGGGTAAGCTGGTCGTACGGCATGTTCTCTATTGGTTCTGTTTATGGTAATATTTCTGAGAATATTGGTAGTTACCCATTAGGTACATTATCTAATGGTGTTATTACTTTCCCTGCTAATTCATTGTATATTAGTATGGCAGATTACGAAGACGGAGGAGAATATCCGGCATCTACACCTACTTATATTTATCTTACCAAAGAAGCTTTTATTGCTGCTAACCTTAAAATTGAAGATTTCAACGATGTTGAATACGAAGCAATTGCAGGTGCGGTAAGTGAGTTTGCATCAGCTGCATACAGCGATAACTGGAGTCAAACATTAGCAATGGCTGTTGATGCTGATCCGGATAATGAGGACAGCGAATATAAAAACCTGTATTACTTGTCTAACTTGTATGCTGCTGGTTACGGTGTAGCATTCTATTACGAAGAAGGTGTTGGTGTTACTATTCCTGAAAACCAACCAATCGGAACTGAAGTATTTGGACAGGATATTTATGTATCGGCAAGCGAAGACATCGAATCTTCAGTTGAAGTAAACTCAAAAGGAGTTACTATTTACACGCTGGGATTAATATTCCACTATGCTGATGGTACTGTTGTTGGTGAATTTGCTGAAAAATTCTTCTACTCAGAAGATGCAGTTTCATATGCTAAAGAAGATTTTATTGGCAACTTTGTAATGTCTGGTATGAGCCAGTTTGGCGAGGCAGATGCAAGTATGGACGTAAATATCGCCGAAGGTGACGATGAGAATACATTTGTTATTACCGGTATCACATATGCTCCTGAAGTGCTTGCACTTTTTGATCCGGCAACAAGTGTTATGACTATTACTCCGCAAGTAATGCCTGACCTTGTGTTAGGTAGCGGGACATACGATGTTACTTTGTATACAACCGATCTTGATGGAGGTGTAAGTACTACAGCCGTAATGAACTTTACATTTAATATGCAGGGTGATTTGATAATGACAAATACCAGTACAGCCGATGGTTACCTGATTCGCAGCGAAGCTGCCGGAGGTTGGTTGGATGGTTACTATGGCCTGTCGTTTACACCAGATGCCAGCAAGTCTGCGGGAATCGCTACTCAAAGCGTTGTTCCATTCAAGGTACACACCGTACAGGATCTTGTACAAAAAGCACAAATTGCTACAAATAATTTCAAAGTTCAGGGAAAAATATCTCCTAAAACATTGAAGAAGAACATTAATCCAGTAGCACTTTAATACTGAATTACAGAATATAGAAAAAGCCGCTTCATTGAGTTGAAGCGGCTTTTTGTTTTTATTAAGCAGGTGACTACATTTAACCTGCTTAATTTATTAGAATGGATGGTGTCTTGCTTAACTTGCTGACTAAAAGATCTCCCCATTGATATGCAGCAATTCTTAAGTTAGTAATTTTAGACTTTTGCAGGCCTGTAAATGGATTTTTTTTGTGGTATCATCAAACTTCTATCATTAGCCCCAAAAAAGTATAAACACCGAGGGCAACAATGAATTGCAGTATGTAAGGCACAAAAAAAGACCGTCTCAAACGAAACGGCCTTACTTTTTTCTTCTTGTTTTTATTAGTCGTAGCGATGTTCATCAGCGCTGGGCATATCACTATCGCACGCACATATTTTATCCAAACCTTTTTCGTATTGCTCCAGTGCACGCAGGCTCATTCCCATATTCGAGAATCCACCGTCGTGGAAAAGGTTTTGCATCGTAACTTTTTTCGTCAGGTCTGAGAAAAGTGTAATACAGTAATCAGCACATTCATCACCTGTGGCATTACCCAGTGGCGACATTCTTTCCGAGAAGTCTAACAAACGGTCGAAACCTTTAACACCGTTTCCCGCGGTTGTAATGGTTGGCGATTGTGAAATGGTATTTACCCGAACATTACGCTCACGACCATAAATATAACCGAAACTACGGGCAATCGATTCAAGCAATGCTTTTGCGTCGGCCATATCGTTGTAACCAAAGAAAGAACGTTGTGCCGCAACATACGACAAGGCAACTACCGATCCCCATTCGTTAATAGCATCCATTTTACGTGCCACTTGAAGAACTTTGTGAAAAGACACTGCAGACACATCAAGGGTTTTGTCCAGATAGTTATAATCCAAATCACTGTAATGGCGTCCCTTTCTTACGTTTGGCGACATACCAATCGAGTGTAAAATGAAGTCGATTTTGCCACCTAAAGCTTCCATTGATTTTTTGATCAGGTTTTCCAGATCCTCAACATTGGTTGCATCGGCACCAATAACTTCAGCATTAATTTGCTCTCCCAGTTGGTTTGTTTCGCCCATACGAATGGCAACCGGGGTATTTGATAATGTTACCGTGGCTCCTTCTTCGTGTGCTCTTACTGCCACTTTCCAGGCAATTGAATCAGGATTTAGTGCCCCGAAAATAATTCCCTTTTTTCCTTTTAATAAATTGTTACTCATAATTTGTTTTTATGAAACGTGTGTGACAAAATTTTTTTTGACATACACGACAATGATAAATTTTTGCGGTTCCATCTGTTTTATGTGTTAAAATATCCAGATGAAAATACGCGTGCAAAGTTAATTCAGTTTAAATAAATTATTCACGAATGATCATTTTTCAGCTGTTAAGTCTGCTTTTTTAACTTTTCTCATCGAATTTTGTTCAATAACATTCGAAAATATGAATGATAATCGCGAAAAGCTGTATTATATGCTTTCATATAGTAGCTGCTTTTTTTAGCTTTGAAAACAAATAAAAACTGTTACCTATGAAACGAGCATAGTAAAAAGTATTTTATCATACAATACAATGTTTATGCGAGTTCCATGAGTCACCTTTAAAACAAAAAATTTTAGACGAATGAAACGAATATTCATGCTGTTTATGGCAACAACTCTATTCTTTAGTTGTTCTACAAGCACTAAAAAAGAAGCAAAAGAAGACACAAAAATGGAAGTGAATCAGGAAATAAAAAAGAAAGCCGACGAATTTGTATCGTTTAAATTAACCACCGATTTAAGCGTGCTAACCGAGAATGAAAAGCAAATGCTGCCGATTTTGCTCGAAGCCGCAAATTTAATGAACGACATTTACTGGCAGGAAGCATACGGCGAAAAGGACGAATTGTTGAGCCAAAGCTGGGATGAATACACCCTGAAATTTATAAAGTTAAATTATGGTCCCTGGGAACGTTTAAATGCCAATAAACCATTTTTGCCCGGATACGATGAAAAACCGGCAGGGGCAAATTTCTATCCGAAAGATATGACAAAGGAAGAATTTGAAGCCTGGAATGATGAAACAAAAACCAGCCTCTATACCATGATACGCCGCGACGAAGACGGTAATTTAAAATCCGTTCCATACCACATCGCATTCAAAAATGAAATAGAAAAGGTTGCCGAGCTGTTATTGCAGGCAGCTGAACTGGCAGAAGATGCCGGACTGAAAAAATATTTGGAAGAGCGTTCGAAAGCGCTACTTACCGATGATTATTATGCAAGTGATGTTGCGTGGATGGAAATGAAAAACAACACCATTGAGTTTATTGTAGGGCCTATTGAAAATTACGAGGATCAGCTTTATGGCTACAAAGCCGCACACGAATCGTTTATCCTGATTAAAGATAAAGACTGGAGTAAACGACTGGAGAAATATGCAGCATTGTTGCCGGGCCTGCAAAAAGCATTGCCTTGCGAGCAGCCTTATAAAAACGAAACTCCGGGCGTCGATTCTGATATGAATGTTTACGATGCTATTTATTACGCTGGTGATTGTAATGCCGGAAGTAAAACCATCGCAATCAATCTGCCTAACGACGAAGAGGTTCGCGAAACAAAAGGCAGCCGTAAACTGCAGTTGAAAAATTCGATGCAGGCTAAATTCGATAAAATATTGGTGCCAATTGCCGATTTGCTGATTGCTGAAGATCAACGCCAGCATGTGAAATTCGATGCTTTCTTCGAAAACACCATGTTTCATGAAGTGGCTCACGGCCTTGGCCTGGGCAACACCGTTGATCAGAGTAACACCGTTCGTGAAGCTTTAAAAGATGCCTACACTTCAATTGAAGAAAGTAAAGCCGATATTTTAGGTTTGTGGTGTGTTTACCAACTCAATGAAATGGGCGAGTTGAGCGAAAAAGATATGATGGACAACTTCGTAACTTTTATGGCCGGCATTTTCCGTTCTGTACGTTTTGGTGCTGCCAGCGCACACGGTAAGGCAAACATGATGCGGTTCTATTACTTTCAGGAAATGGGAGCTTTTACACGCGACGAGACTACCGGGACCTATCGTGTTGACTACGATAAAATGAAAGATGCCATGATGAACCTGTCGGAAATTATTCTGAAAATTCAGGGCGATGGCGACTATCAGCAGGCCAAACAAATCATTGAAGAGAAAGGATTTATTCGCGAAGCACTTCAAAAAGATCTGGACCGGATAGGAGAGGCCGGTATTCCGCGCGATATCGTTTTCGAGCAGGGAGCAGAAGTTTTAGGACTTTAAAAATACAAGCCGGGAAGTAAGTTGCTTCCCGGTTCTTTTTTATGATAGTTTATTCTTCAAAGAGTTTAACACCCTGTTAACAACAATTTTGTTGCATCCGAGGTTATATTTGTAACGTGAATCAGTTAAAGAACATATCGGTTTTATTTCTTGGAGTGATATTTCTGTTGTCAACTTCCGGATTTATTCTGTACAAAAGCTACTGCGTTTGTTCGGGCGAGGATTACACCAGTATTATTATAAAACCCGAAACCTGTGAAACCGATTTTCATCAACATCACAAACACGATCTTTCGAACAACGAAATAACCTGTTCCGAAGGCGAATGTCATGAATGCCAACCAACGAGCGAACATTCAGATACTTGCGGATGTGAAGCGCCCGAATCCATTTTTATGAAATTGATGGATAAGGCGGTTAATGATGAAGTTAAGTTCGTTGCCGTTCAGCCGGTTGAATTAAAAATATTCAGCGCTGATCTTCTTGAGGAGCTGATAATAAATGGCGAAAGCAACATAAATAGTTGTTATTACCTCGATCCACCACCAAAGATTGTATCATCACTGGATTTTCTTATCCAAATCCAACAACTTAAAATTCCCTCGTTAGCTTAAGATTTGTTCTGTTTGTTCAGAATACTACTGTTTTTGCAGCAATAAAATTGTGCATTTCTGTATCCAAAGCAAATTGCACGTATTGAATTCCGGTGAGTGCATTCCAGATGGCTTAGCCTCGGGATAAGCGAACAAAACAATAAAAAGATCCTTAACGGAATCGTATTCCTCTCATGCTCTGCTGCGAGGAATTCCAATTATAATCTTAAGAATAATGAAGAAATACATCATACTTTTATTTGTCCTGTTTCCGTTTCTCACGAAAGCGCAGTCTGTTTCAGGTGTAGTTTTTAGCGACGAGGATAGCGGTAAACAGCCGCTTCCCGGAGTGAATGTGATTTGGGAAGGTACCAGTGAAGGTACTGCCTCAAAACCCGACGGAAGCTTCCGGTTAGAGCAGAAATCAGGGCGGAACAAGCTCGTTTTTAGTTTTGTAGGTTATGAGCCACAAACAGTACAAGTGCACGATGCTGATACTTTAGAAGTGGTGCTTCAGCCAAATTTTGAATTGGAAGAAGTGACGGTGATTAAAAAGGATAGAGGAACATACTTATCGGTTATTAATCCTATCCAAACTGAAAATATTGGAGGTGCGGAACTACACAAAGCTGCCTGTTGTAACCTGGCCGAAAGTTTTGAAACCAATCCTTCGGTTGATGTTAGTTACAGCGATGCCGTTACCGGAGCCAAACAAATTAAGCTTTTGGGACTCGACGGAACCTATTCGCAGCTTCAGGTTGAGAATATCCCGAACTTGAGAGGTCTGGCTACAACGCTCGGATTAACATATATTCCCGGTCCCTGGCTGGAGTCAATTCAAGTTTCGAAAGGAGCTGCTTCGGTGTTAAATGGCTATGAGTCGATTGCCGGACAAATTAATGCAGAATTAAAAAAGCCGGATAGCAGTGAAAAACTCTTTTTAAATGTTTACGGAAACAATGAAGGCCGTTATGAATTTAATGGTAATACTAATATAAAAGTTAAAGGCGACACGCTCACAACGGGTGTTTTCGTGCATGCCAGCGATCTGTCGAAAGAAAACGATCATAACCACGATGGTTTTCTGGATTCGCCTTTGTCGAGCACATTTGAGGTGGCAAACCGCTGGAAATACAACAACCATAGAGGCGGAATGGCACAAGCCGGAGTTACTTTACTTTGGGACGACCGAATGGGAGGACAGCTTGGCGCCGACAGAGATCTGACACCGTCAATCGATAATCCGTACGGTGTTAATATTGTAAATAATCGTGTGGATGCGTTTTTTAAATCGGGAATTGTTTCGCAGGATAATCATCGTGCACTGGCTATTATTACTAATTTCGCGCGTCACGAAACCGAATCCTATTATGGGTTAACCGATTACGATGCCGATGAGACAAGGTTTTATGCCAACCTGATTTATACACAGGATTTAGACGAAGCGGCTATTCATGTTTTAAACAGCGGGGCGAGTTTTATTTACGACGATTTTAACGAAATGCTGTACAACGAGGATGTACAACGCACCGAAAAAGTTCCGGGAATATTTACGGAATATACTTTTATGCCAAGTGAAAATCTTACGCTAATGGCTGGTATTCGTGCTGATTTTCACAATATTTTTGGAAATTTTGTTACACCACGTATGCACTTTCGTTATAATTTTGCTGATCATTATACCATTCGCGCCAGCGCCGGAAAAGGTTACCGTACAGCTAACGTAATCTCGGAAAATACATATTTACTGGCGAACTCGCGGCCGATTAGCTGGACGGAAGATGCCATGCAGGAAGAAGCCTGGAACTTTGGTTTTGCTTTTATCCAGAATTACAAATTACTGGATCGCGACCTGAGTATCAATGCCGAATTCTTCCGAACCGATTTTCAGCAGAAATTAGTGGTCGACAGGGAAACATCGTCTGAATTTATATACCTGTTGCCTTCCACCGAAAAGGCCTATGCCAATAGCCTTCAGTTTGATGTGCGCTGGCAACCCATTGAACGTTTGGATATGTTGCTGGCTTACCGGGTTAACGTCATTAAAGAAACCATAGGCGGTGAATTGAAAGAGGCTCCATTAACCAGCGATTACAAAGGATTGATTAACCTGAATTACACAACCAACCTGAAAAAATGGATGTTCGATTATAACATTCAATTTAATGGAGGCGGACGAATTCCGCATGTTTACGAAGAATGGATGAACCGGGCAGATTTCGCGGGAGACTTTTTTGAATTTTCACCTTATACGATTATGAATGCTCAAGTAACAAAATATTTCCGCTATTGGAATATTTATCTGGGGGTTGAAAATTTGACCGATTTTACACAACGAAATCCGATTGAAGGGGCTGATGATCCATTCGGACCTGAATTTAGTGCAACCAATATTTGGGGGCCAACAATGGGGCGAAAAATCTACCTCGGATTACGGTTTAATTTGAATTATGAATAGAAGTTTCAAGCTTATAGCTACAAGCTTCAAGAAAGAATAACTTGTGACGTGAAGCTTGAAACTAAAAACTTTAAAAAAATGAAAAAACTGATTTTATTATTTACGATGGCGATGTTTATCGGTTTTACCGCTAACGAAACATTTGCACAGAAAAAAGAGAATAAGGTAGTTTGCTTTAAAAGCAATATGGACTGCGCCGACTGTGAGAAAACAGTTACAGAATACCTAAAGTTTGAGAAAGGGGTGAAAGATCTGAAAATTGATTTTGTCTCAAATACCATTTTTGTGGAATACAAAGACGGGAAGAATACCGATGATGAACTGGCCGCAGCCATAGAAAAGAAAGGCTACAAAGCGGTTAAGATCACCCAAAAAGAATACGAAGAAATTGTAGCAAAGACTAAAAAGGATAAGTAAGAAGTTCATAAGGAAAGAAAATAATCGCCTGATTAAGAAGTGAAAAAGCTGCCTGTCTTCAGGTGGCTTTTTTTATGAAAAGTCTTTGCCATGGTTCAGGTTTTATTGTAATCTTTGTAATTAAAAACCATGCAACCCATTATCGACCACATTGAAATTACGGTGAAAGACCTTGACCAAACGGTTTCGTTTTACGACAAATTTTTACCATTACTCGGATTTAGCCCCGATAAGAAAACTTCGGCCTACATAGCCTCGCACGACAAACACGTGGTTGAATATTCGCATCCCAATCTTTGTATTGCGCTTACTTCACCACGCGAATCATTGAAAAATGAAGCTGTTCACCGCCGCCGGCCGGGAGCACTCCATCACCTGGCTTTTAAAGCTGAATCGCGCAAAGAAGTTGATAATATATATACCAAATTGCTGGAAATAAGTGCTGATATTATCAGTGCGCCACGTTTATATCCCGAGTACCACAAGAATTATTATGCCGTTTTCTTTAAAGCTCCTGACGGGATAAAGTTTGAAGTGGTTTGTCAGAAAGAAGAATAAGCTCAACAACCGCTTATCGAAGGATTTAAGTCTTTTATACATTCTTTTTAGTAGTTCATCAACCAATATTGTTTTCCAGCAAAAACATGGCTAAATTTGATTATAACCAAATTCTACAGCCATGTTCCGGATTATTAGCTTTTTAGTTATTGTTGCGCTTTGTGCTGCATGCACTGCAAATAAAGTCAGCAATTCTTTTTCCGGTTTTTGGGAAGGCCCGCATCCCATAGATCTCAACAAAAAATTCTATGTGCAGATAACAGATGATGATAGCACCACTGCAAAAGGTTACTGGACGGATAAAGGTTTTTATGATTCGGGATTTCAGATCGACAGCCTGATCATTGCAGGAAATTCCATTCGCTTTTTTGTACCCAACTGGAACTGTACCTATTTTGGAGAACTGTCAGGAAATAATATCAGCGGAGGTTTCGCTTGTGAAGACGAACCTTTTGACTCGGTACTGATGGTGAGAAATGATGATATTGCACGATTTCTTACCGATGCGCTGCCTGGTTGCCACAACTCTGATTTTAAATATTACTGCCAAACACCTAAACAGCTTGATGATCTTTTACCTGCCACGCAATTTGAAAATGAAGGCGATTCGCTTTTTATCTATTCATTATTACCGCAAATTATAAACGGCAACTATGGCCGCCTTAACTCTTTTTTGCTGATTAGAAATAATCAACTGATCTGCGAGGAATACTTTTATGGCTACGCGCAAAATACGCTTCACCAGGCTGAGTCAACAACAAAAAGTGTTACCTCGTTGCTTATAGGAATTGTAATGGACAAAGGATTTATTACCGATTTAAATGAACCGGTTGCAACAATTCTGGATGCGCCGGGTTTTGACAAGCGAATTACGCTGGAACATTTGCTTACCATGACTTCGGGCTTGACACCAAACGATCAAGAGCTTTATTTAAGTAACGATCGCATTGCAACAATTTTATCGCGCCAATTAAATAACGAGCCGGGAACTAAATTTCAGTACGATGGTGGAAATACAGAGCTATTGGGTGCCATTATCAAAAAGAAAACAGGTTTGTACGGCGACGAGTTTGCCAAAGAATATTTATTTGAACCTTTGCATATAACAAATTACAACTGGGAAATCGGTAAACAAAACGGATATCCGTGTATGGCAGGTTCGCTGGAAATAACGCCGCGCGAATTGGCAAAAATCGGAATGCTGGTGCTGAATAAAGGTGAGTTCAACGGCCAGCAAGTTGTTTCTAAAGAATGGATTGAACAGTCGACAAGCTTTAAAACACACACGCATATCCAGGGCGATGACTATGCCTACCAGTGGTGGAATCTCTCGCTAGAATCAGCAGGAGAGGAGTATCACTGTATTTGGGCCAACGGATTTGGCAGCCAGTTTATTTATATTTTTCCAACGCTAAATACAGTAATTGTTACCACCGGGCACAATTATGAGTTTGATTCGTGGGCTATAACTTCCGGTATTGAAAAATATTTGCATTTACTGAAGTAAGTTGTTCAAGGAAAAGTTGAGGGAAACTGTCATCTCGACGAGGAACGAGGAGAAATCTGTTGCAATTTCCAGATTGCCGGCACCAAGTCAGCAAGTCACGAAGCTATTTTGAAATTTAGCAGTTTTACAATTTCACAATCTCACATCTCAAAGCCTCAATGTTTCAGTGCTCACCCCATCAATCACTTTCAATCCCCGGCAACTTAATAAATTATCATTACCATCACCGACAAGAGTCCGGCGGTCTTTACTCAATCTGCTAAACAATAAGTAGCTTTGCTGCAATGGAGCTCAAACAGAAATACAACAACTTCCCGTTCAATCCATCAAAAGTGCCGTTCTTTTATGGCTGGGTGATTTTGTTTGCTGCCACCGTTGGTGTATTGTGCAGCGCGCCCGGACAAACAACAGGTGTTTCTACATTTACCGATTACCTGATCGATAACATTGGCATTAGTCGCGACCAGATAAGCACTGCCTACATGTTTGGAACCATTGGCAGTTCGTTTATTCTTACCTATGCAGGAACACTCTACGATAAATATGGTGCACGTTGGGTTGGTATGGCTGCAGCGCTTACGCTGGGCTTTGTATTGGTCTTGTTCAGCCAGTCCGACCGCATTATAAAAGCTATTGTTCCACAGCATTCAAGTATATATGCAGGCGTAGCAGTAGCAACATGTATCGTATTCTTTTTTATGTTGCGGTTCTCCGGGCAGGGCGTAATTACCATGGTTTCAAGGAATATGCTGATGAAATGGTTTATCGCCCGCAGAGGACTGGTAAACGGTATTTCCTCGGTATTTGTATCGATCGGTTTTTCAATGGCTCCCTTAACGTTTGATATGCTGATAGTAGAAACTTCGTGGCGCTGGGCCTGGTTACTTATGGCACTGGGAATTGGCGTTGGGTTTTTCCTGTTTGTATTTATTTTCTTCCGCGATAATCCTGAAGATTGTAACCAGATTCCTGACGGAGAGAAACACGGAAACAAAGAGCGCGATGTAATCATTAAACCGTTTAAACAATTCACCCTAAAGGAGGCACGTAGTGGATTGACTTTTTGGCTATTCGTATTACCCTCGGCCATTTATGCCATGTTCATTACCGGATATGTATTTCATCTGGTTTCGGTCTTTGGCGAGGCTGGCATCGATAAAGAGCAGGCGCTTTCGGTGTTTATTCCCATTTCAATGATTTCGGTGGTACTTGCTTTTGTTGGCGGATGGATTAGCGACCGTATAAAACTTCAGTACCTGCTTTACCTAATGCTTGCAGGAATGGTAGTGTCTTTAATAGCACTGGCCAATATAAACACCGGATTTTATTACTACGCATTTATTATTGGCAGCGCTATTCCTAGTGGTATGTATAACGTGCTGTTAAGTGTTACCTGGCCACGTTTTTATGGCCGCGATCACTTGGGGAAAATCACGGGTTTTGTGATGGCCATTATCGTTTTCTTTAGCGCACTGGGGCCAATTGTATTCAGTTTGTCGCATTCGCATTTGGGCAGCTATTCGTATGCCATTTATGCCTTGCTGGGTATTATTTTGGTAATTTCTGCCATCTGCTTTAAAGCGCATAATCCACAGGATAAGTACATGGCTGAATCATAATCATCCAATCCGGCATTTATGACCACGTGAAAGAATCATAATGTATTGACTTAAATTCTTTAACAAGTGATCAGTTGCAGTGATTTACAGAATCCGGCTGAAGCTCGGGAGCGGTTACCAAATGTTAATACTCCCGCAACCCGTTTTCAATATATTCCAGTTGCCAGATTCTAAACAGCAGTGGATCGTCAGGTATTTCCGTCGGTTCGGCTGCAAGTAGCCTGTCTATTTTGTCCTTCATGGTTCTATCTATCGTTACCGTATTCATCACCACCTGTCGCGAATAATAGTAGGTTTTGTTCTTTAACTGAAATTCATGAACTGCCAATCGTTCGGGCTTTACATCAAAAATCCGTATCGAATCGTAGCCAACTCCTGTGCTTGTATATCGACGGATATAACCGTTTTGCGTAAGCACATCTTCATCGTTTGCCAGTGCCGTGGCTACCTTATTTCGAAATCCGGCTTTTTGAAAGCGGTTTTTAAAGTGAAACGAACAGTAGTTGATGCCAATATCGATGGAGTGGTCGTGGGCATAGGCAATGAGTTCCAACGCTGCCAGTTCCGACTCTAAAACCACAGGCTGCTCGGCATGAATGTAGGTGTAGTTGTGTTTCGACAGCTGTTTTACGTTGTGTGGAGTAAGGCGAAGCTGGTGCAAATTCAGGTTCGAAACACCTGCCTTTACCATTTCGGGCAAGAGCTTTTTTAAACGCTCCAATTCCTCAGGAACCACCGGAATTTCGATAGTGATTACCGGGATAATACCTTTTGCTGCTGCTATTTTATCGAGTTTGAATGCTGTGGCCCCGATATCAAACCGCACTTCATTAATTCCGGCTGCTGCCAGTTTTCTAAACTTTTGCGTTTCAGCCAGAATTCCGTTGGTATACATCCAGATATAGGTTTCCGGGTTACATTTTCTTCGCACTTGTTTCAGGTAATCCAATGTGCGATCGAACTGAAGCAGCGGTTCTCCACCGCTAAAACTTACACCTTTAAACCTGAAATGATTGATGTACTCGGCAAATGCGGCCGGATCGGTAAAACTCAGATTCTGTGTAGTTGGCAAATGGTCTTCCAGCTGCGATGTCGGGCAGTAAAAACATGAGGCATTACATTTTCCGGTAATAAACAAACAGCTCCATTGTCCCAGGCCGCAAAGTTTGCAGCCATTGGAAATCTGTTTGTAATACGGCTTTGTGCCTTTGAATAAAATATTCTCGGCTTTTTCCAGTAAAGCTACTTTTTTATCCTGCGCTGCCTGCGCAGAATAACTGTTCACCCAGTTTAGGTTTGTGCTCTCGCTAAAGGCAGACTTATTGTTGTTAACCAGCTGATTCAGCCAGTTATAATACGTTTTCATTTGTCTAAAATTGATTGTTTTAAAGGTGACTCATGTAACTCGCATAATCTGTACCTAAGTATTATGAAGGCTTTTTAGAATGCTCGTTTCATTTCAAAAAAAATGATCAAATGAATATTTGTTGATTTAAAATATGGGGGCGATATGAAATGAGAATCTTATAGTTCTGAGAAAATGTATAAAAACAGAAGCATCTTTTTCCGGTCTCCAATTACCGTTTTATTTGATTGTATTTTTATGTCTGTTTTCATCCGTATAAATTTTAATTTTCTGATGAATCTAAAAAATCAAATTTAACAGATGGAACCGCTCCATCCGTCGCTCTCACATAAAATTTATTCATTCTTGTTTTTGTAATTTTTGAATGAAAATTTTCATGTTCGTTTCATTTATTCAGAATAGATGTTGTGAAAGTATACAAATTCAAAATAGAAATGTGATTAAATAATAATATAATTGAACAGTTCTATAATTTTTCTAATAAAATCAGCTTTCAAAATAATTCTGAATAAACTCATTTTCATTACTGCTTTTCTGCTTAAATTTGTTTATTGTTTGATTACTTAAAAAATTTAGAAAGATATGAGACGAATTCTTTTCGGATTGCTAATTGTCGCCCTGGCCTTTACCATGGGCTGTAAGAAGAAAAAGGAAAACAAACTTCCGCGTGTTGCCATTGCCGGATTGGCCATTGAATCGAGCACTTTTTCGCCTGCACAGTCGGGCATTGAGGCGTTTCAGGCACGTCGAGGAAACGAGATATTCAGTTATTATCCGTTTATGGACGATACCGCTGCCACCCGTAAACGTGCTGAATGGTATCCAACTTTGCGTGGGCATGCATTGCCCGGAGGAATTGTAACCCGCGAAGCTTACGAAACATTAGTAGGTGAAACGTTAGACATGTTAAAAGAAAATATGCCTTATGATGGATTGTTTTTTGATATTCATGGAGCAATGAGTGTGGTAGGTTTGGATGATCCGGAAGGAGACTTTATCGAGCGTATTCGTAAAGTAATTGGCGATGATGTGTTGATTTCTACATCGATGGATTTGCATGGAAATGTAAGTGAACGACTGGCACATTACAGCGATATGATTACCTGTTACCGGATGGCACCGCATGAAGATGCAATAGAATCGAAGAAACGTGCATTAACCAATTTGCTCGACCGTCTGGAGAGTGGTTTAGGCAAACCAAAATACAAAGCCTGGATTCCTGTTCCAATTTTATTACCCGGCGAAAAGACAAGTACCCGCATCGAACCGGGAAAAAGCCTTTATGGTAAAGTTGCCCCGACAGCAGCACGCGAAGGCGTAATTGATGCAGCTATTTGGGTGGGCTACGCATGGGCCGACGAGCCTCGCAACCGTGCGGTAGTCATGGCCTATGGCGACGACAAAGAAGCAGTAACAAAATCGGCCGAAGAGCTGGCGCAAGCCTTTTGGGATGTGCGAAAGCAGTTTGAATTTGTGGCTCCGGTAGCCCCGTTGGATGAATGTCTCGACAGGGCAATTGCCTTTAAAGAAAAGCCCTTTATCATTAGCGATATGGGCGATAATCCAACAGCCGGTGGCGCCGGTGATGTTACCTGGACATTGAACGAAATACTTCAGCGGAAAGAATTTCAAAAGAAAAACGGGCCATCGTTAATTTATGCATCTATTCCCGGCCCCGACCTTGTTGCTAAAGCTGTTGAAGCAGGTGTTGGCGAAACCGTTACCGGCATGGTTGGTGCCCAGGTTGATGATCGTTTTTGCGGTCCGCTTGAATTAACCGGCAGGGTAGAGGCGATTAAGCAAGGCGATCGGTATGCCGAAACCGAAGTAGTGATTAACGTGGGCAGTGTTGATGTAATTGTAACTAAAAAACGGAAACCTTATCATCACGAAACTGATTTTACCGATTTAAGCCTGTATCCACGCGAAGCTGATATTGTTGTAGTAAAAATTGGCTACCTGGTTCCGGAGCTTTACAATATGCGCGCCGGTTGGCTGATGGCACTTACTCCCGGTGGCGTTGATCAGGATTTGGAACGATTGGGGTATAAACGTATTCATCGTCCGATGTTCCCGTTAGATAAAGACATGGATGATCCTGATCTTTCAGCACGGTTAATTCCATTGGCTGATGAGTAAAAAATAAATTAAGGCGTTTGTAACATATGGTGCAAGCGCCTTAATTATAAAAACAAATAGTCATTCGTTATTCAGCTAACGTTTTTTTCTTTAGTTTTAAGAACCAATAATAATCTAAACCAATAAACATGAGAAAGTTATTTTTCCCTGTACTAATTTTAATCGTTTTTACCGCTTGCCAGAATAAAGTTCCGGTGGGAGAGTGGCAGACTATTTTTGATGGAGAAACACTGGATGGCTGGAAAAAAGCCGGCGAAAATCCTGAAAGCATAAGCGTTGAAGATGGAATGATTAAATGTGCCGGAGAGCGTTCGCACCTGTTTTACAACGGCGATTTTAAAAACTTTGAATTTGAAGCAGAAATAAAAGCGCAGGAACATTCCAATTCGGGAGTATTTATTCATACTCAATATCAGGAAGAAGGATGGCCGTCAAAAGGCTACGAAATACAGGTGAATAATTCGTATCGCGGCTCTGTAAAGTATCCCGAGCGACGTAAAACCGGCAGTATTTATAACGTCCGCAATGTTTACTATCCACTGGCCGACGACAATGAGTGGTTTACCATGCGTATAAAAGTGGTGGAAAATGTTGTAGAAGTTTTTGTTAACGATGTTAAAGTGAACGAATACATCGAGCCGGAAAATCCCTGGAGATGGGATGGCGGAGAAAACACCAAACTAAGTCATGGCACATTTGCTTTACAGGCACACGATCCAGGCAGTACAATTTATTACCGGAACATTCGTGTTAAAGCACTTCCTGAAGCAGAACCAGTAACACCTGAAGTAGATGAAGAGTGGGATACAAAAGTTACCAAGCTGATGTTTGCCGGTTTTCCGTTGGTGGATTACCACATACACTTAAAAGGCGGTTTAACACTCGACGATCTGGTTGATAATTCACAGCGGTTAGGAATAAATTACGGAGTAGCACCCAATTGTGGTCTCCATTTCCCGGTTACTGACGACGAATCATTGTATGCATACATGGACGATGTAAAAGGAAGCCCAACTTACAAAGGCATGCAGGCTGAAGGCCGCGAATGGATTACCCTTTTCTCTCCGGAAGCTGTGGCCGAATTTGATTATATTTTTACCGATGCCATGACCTTTACTGATAGAAAAGGACGCCGGAACCGGATTTGGATACCTGAAGAAGTTTGGGTAGATGATAAGCAACTATTTATGGACGACCTGGTAGCAAAGATTGAAGCGATTTTCTCGCAGGAACCGGTTGATATTTATGTGAATCCTACCGTACTACCTGCTGAGTTAATGCCTGAATATGAAGAACTCTGGACAAAGGAACGAATGGAACGTGTTGTAAAAGTTTTGGCCGACAACGGAATTGCATTGGAGATTAATGCACGTTATAAAACGCCAAGTGCCGAAATGATAAAAATGGCCAAGGAAGCAGGCGTAAAGTTTTCATTCGGTACAAACAATGTAACCAAAAACCTTGGCGAGCTGGAGTATTGTTTGGAAATATTGGAAGAGTGCGAATTAACGCCAAACGATATGTTTGAGCCCAAACCGGATGCTGAAAAACCGGTAAATGTAAAAGGCTTACCCGATAAAATTACGGGATAAATCAAAAATAAAAAACGGGTAAGACCAAATTGATCTTACCCGTTTTTTATGGGAAATAACTGTCAATTAATGAAACTCAGTTCTAGGGCTGAATTCATGCAGAATGCCCTTTTTCTCAACTACAAACTCAATCAAATCAACTGCCTGTTCGTTGGTAAATGATCCCCGGTTAATTGTAAGATCAAAAAACTCTTCACGAAGACTGCTCTCTTTAAGTGCCTTACGAAATGCTGCTCGTTCTTTTTCAACCTTTTCGATAAAAGCGATTGCTTCGTTCCGGTTGAGTTTATTATTCGTCATAATGGTATTTATCCGATACCCAAGCGGAGCGGTTAACCTGATGTGTAAGGCATTTTTGATATCGCTGGCAATAATATGGCTGGCACGCCCAACAATAATACAATAACCATCAATTGCAAGTGTGCGAACTACTTCCTTTACCGTTTTAATAATCGTTTCCTCACTTTTATAACGTTTCTCCCTAAAGGCTTTAAGAATCTCTTCAAAAATATAGCGGTCGGTCTTTTTAAACGTTTGTCGCACCATTTCAGGATCAAGATCGAGCTCTTTTGCGCTTTCGTAAAATATTTCTTTACTTAATACACTCCACGAGCCTTTTGCGAGTTTTTTGTTGAGTCGTTCGGCAATTAGCCGTGCCAAAACCAGACCATTACATCCCACTTCACGAGATATGGTAATTACCGGCCCGGCCTCACTTTTGTTGCCGAATTCATGATGTCTTTTCTCTTTCATGCGGCTGTTTAGATAGTTCATTAATGAATTTCCCATAATATCTAAGCTTTGTTGTATACTAGATTACGCTAATTATGGTAAACATGTTCTGTTTTTGCTGGTGATTTTAGTGTAAGACTTAGCCAGACGTTACAATTATTTTGAATTAAATTAGCATTCATATCAATTTTAACTATCAGATTATCTGATGCTTGATCGTTGATACTCCTTGTTGTGACAAGAGTCAGTTCTATTGCGAACACGAAGAACTATCTTTAACTTCTATTAAATATTTATTCATTCTAAATAATATTAGAAACAGTATCTTCGTGAAATTTTCATAAAACTGCACAATATGTTTGACCAAAATACTTATATCGATCGTAGAAATAAATTGAAATCTAAAGGGCTAAAAGGTATTGGGTTGATCCTGGGAAATGGAGAATCGCCAATGAATTGTTTGGATAACACGTATCATTTTCGTCAGGATAGTTCTTTCCTGTATTTCTTTGGTCTTGATTTTCCCGGATTGGCCGGAGTAATTGACTTTGAAAGTGGTGAGGAATATATTTTTGGTGATGATGTTGAGATTGATGACATTATTTGGATGGGCCCACAGGTTCCTTTAAAAGATAATGCCGCAAAAGTAGGGATTACCAAAACAGCGCCATTTGCAAAACTTTTCGACATTGTAAAAAAAGCAATGGATTCAAACCGAAAAGTTCATTTCCTGCCACCATATCGGGGTGAGAATAAGATTATGCTGGAGAAATTAACCGGACTTTCTGTATTGTCGGTTCGGAATCACGCATCGCTGGAGTTTATAAAAGCCATTATTTCGATTCGGGAAATTAAAGAAGCGCAGGAAGTAGAAGAAATAAAAATAGCCTGTGCAACCGGTTATCAAATGCATGTGGCGGCAATGCGAATGGCACAACCCGGAACATGGGAGCAAAAAATTGCCGGAACGATGGAAGGCATTTCATTTGCCGGTGGCGGAATGGCATCATTTCCGATTATTCTTTCGCAGCACGGAGAAACATTACACAATCACGATCATTCGCAAACGCTTGAAAAAGGCCGTTTAATGTTATGCGATGCCGGTGCCGAATCATTGCTTCATTACGCATCCGATTTTACACGAACAACTCCGGTTGGCGGGCAATTCACTAGTAAACAGCGCGAAATTTATGAGGTTGTTCTGGCTGCCAATAATAAAGCTACTGAGCTAACAAAACCTGGGGTAACGTATTTGTCGGTTCATTTAGCTGCTGCTGAAGTAATTGCCGGTGGATTAAAAGAGCTGGGACTGATAAAAGGTGATGTGAAAGAAGCGGTGGCAGCCGGGGCACATGCTCTGTTTTTTCCACATGGGTTGGGACATATGATGGGATTGGATGTTCACGATATGGAAGATTTGGGACAGATTTATGTGGGCTACGATGATGAAACCCGACCGGTCGATCAGTTTGGTGCAGCAGCTTTGCGTTTGGGTAAATGTCTAAAACCGGGCTTTGTAATCACCAACGAACCGGGCTGTTATTTTATTCCGGCACTGATTGACAAATGGCAGGCCGAAGGTATAAACAAAGACTTTATAAACTTTGATAAAGTAAACGAATACCGCGACTTTGGTGGAATCCGACTGGAAGACGATATTCTTGTTACCGAATCAGGAAGCGAAATAATAGGAGAGCGGGTTCCGATTGAACCTGATGAAGTTGAAAAGATCGTTCAACAAGGATAAATCAGAAAAAGGCATTCATGTTTGTGGATGCCTTTTTTTTAATATCCGGTGGTAAAAATAATCCATCTCCGATAGAAGCTCATCCCTCACGGCACAACATCTTTCCCGAATTTCTTCCTGTGATTTCGCGCCCTTATATGGGCTTTTAAAGCCCAAGTGCAGTTTTCTTTTATAATTTACTTTCGGAATTTTTAACTCTTCACTCGTTCCTTCGCCCACCGTTATCAGGTAATCAAATTCCAGATCAGAATACTCCGAATAACTGTGCGGTACACTTTGTTCTACATTTATACCGGCTTCGCTCATCACCTCCATGGCAATTGAGCTAACATGATCAACAGGATCTAATCCGGCAGAATAAATGCGAAGATTATCATCTTTGAAGTTTCGAAGTATGGCTTCGGCCATTTGGCTTCTGCATGAGTTTCGGTTGCTTAAGAATAAAATGCTTATCCCATTATTTTTAGCTTTTAGTTGGTGTCTGTTTTATAATTCGAAAAATGTAATTTACTATAATTCTCACACAATAAAAATGCCTTATGTTTTGATAATTAAACTTTTAACCATGTTTATAAACATGATTTCAGAACATATTCTAAAAACAAAGCCGGTGAATTGAAGATATGAATTGACTCTTTTCGTTAAATGTGAAATTAAAGTATCGAAATCCAACTAAAAAAGCTCGTACAGAAGATATTAGCTCATTAAGTATACAAAATATTATTCGCTAACCAATTGAAAACCAATTGCTATAAAATTCACGAATTATTATTTTCTCTGATTAATTGAGTATTAATAGGGATTTCCCTATTTTCGTAGGTGAATGATATCATGAAAATCGTTGCAATACGATGTAAAAAAATAGTGTAAATGGAACCTAAAGATCTAAAAAACTCGGAAGAGTTAAAGCGTACGGAGAATACTGAACTTGAGAATTCTGAAGTTAAACCAACTTCGGAAGAAGCTGCAAAATCGGATGAACCGAATATTGTTGAGGATGAAAAAAGTGTAGAACCAATCGAGGAAAAAACAGCTGAAAATCCGCCAGTAGAACCTGTTGAAGAAACTGTGAAAGAAGAGCCAAAAGCTGAATTAGCAGAAGAACCACAAAAAGTATCGGAAACCGAATCAATTTCGAACGCAGAAAGCGCAGTTGATTCAACTCAAGAATCGGAAGATACTGCTGAAGAAAAAATAGCAGAAGAAACACAACCGGAACCGGAAGTTGTAGCAGCAGAAACAGAGCAGGAAAAACCAAGCGAAAGTAAAGCAGAAAAAGCTGAGCCTGTTAAAGAAGAAAAACCGAAAAAAAGAGAACCGATTGATTATTCAAAACATTCTCAGGTTGAGCTTGTAAATGCACTCCGCGACCTACTTGAAGGGCATAATGATATCAATATAAAAGAAGAAATCGACACCATTAAAGCGATGTTTTATAAGAATCTGAACGAGAACATCGAGGCCGATAAAAAGAAATTTATTTCTGATGGTGGTGCTGAAGAGGATTTCAAACTCGAAGAAGATCCTTACGAAAAAGACATCAAAGATCTGCTTAAAAAATACCGTCATATTCGTATTGAGCACAACAAACAACTGGAGAGTGAAAAAGAAGAAAATCTGCAGAAAAAATATGATGTAATTGAAAAGATTAAAGGATTGATCAATAACGAAGAATCGATCAATAAAACCTTTAATGATTTTCGTGATCTTCAGAGGGAATGGCGCGAAATTGGCCTGGTTCCGCAATCAAAAATGAAGAATTTGTGGGATACTTATCATTTCCATGTTGAGAATTTCTACGATTATATCAAAATCAACCGCGAACTGCGCGACCTGGATCTGAAGAAGAACCTTGAAGCGAAAATCAAACTTTGCGAAAGGGCAGAGGAGTTGCTGGTTGAAGAGCCATCAATTCTGAAAGCATTTAATACCCTTCAGAAATACCACGAACAGTGGCGCGAAATTGGTCCGGTGCCGCGTGAGCAAAAAGACGATATCTGGGAACGTTTTAAAGCGGCAACAAACAAGATCAATAAAAAGCATCAGGAATTTTTCGAGAATAGGAAAGTTGAGCAAAAGAAAAACCTGGAAGCTAAAACAGCACTTTGCGAAAAAGCCGAAGAGATCATTCAAGAGGAAATTTCGAATCATAAAGAGTGGGATGAGAAATCGAAACAACTTATTGAATTACAAAAGGTTTGGCGCACAATTGGATTTGCACCACGAAAAGATAACAACAAAATTTACGAGCGCTTCCGTAATGCCTGTGATGCATTTTTTAACGCCAAGCGCGCATTTTACTCTAAAAACAAAGAAGAGCAACAGAATAATCTTCAGTTAAAAACCGATTTATGTGTTCAGGCAGAGTCGTTGAAAGACAGTGAAGATTGGAAAAAAACAACTCAGGACTTTATAAATATTCAGAAAAAATGGAAGGAAATTGGTCCGGTGCCACGCAAACATTCCGATATTTTATGGAAACGTTTCCGTGCTGCATGCGACTTTTTCTTCGATAAAAAATCAGAACATTTCTCCGATGTAGATACTGAACAGGATGATAATCTGAAATTGAAAGAAGACCTGATTAAAGAGGTTGAGAACTTTAAACCGGTTGACAATGTTGACAAAAATCTGGAATCGCTAAAAACTTTCCAACGTAGATGGACAGAAATTGGTCATGTTCCGTTTAAAAAGAAAGACGAAGTTAAAGTACAGTTCAGAGATGCAATCAACAAACTTTTCGATGATCTTAATCTGGACGATGAAAAGCGTAACCTGCTGAAATTCAGGAATAAAATGTCGTCATTCTCTGAATCATCACGTGGGCAAAACAAAATGCGCATGGAGCGCGATAAGTACATGAATAAAATGAAGCAGCTGGAAAACGACCTGGTGCTGCTTGATAATAACGTTGGATTTTTTGCCAAATCGAAAAATGCTGAATCGCTGATTGAGGATGTGAGAAAGAAAATTGAAGTAACAAAGCAAAAAATTGAATTGCTGAAAGATAAGATCCGTGTTATCGATGAAATGGATAATGACTAAAGAATACATTATATAATACTATTTAAAAGCCGGTTTTACCGGCTTTTTTTATTTCCACAGGTTATTTTTCAAGGTGCCGAGAATAGTGTAGTAAAATTTTATGTGCTAAATAACTGTATAGAACTATTATTAAATCAGCTTAAAACTTCCATGACTTTTAGTATTTTCTTCTATCGTAATCTTTTATAACTTTGGTAGTGAAGTAATGTCAGAATTTGTATAAACAGGTGTTTGGCATTTTAAACTAACTAATACTAATAATCTGAGTAATGAAAAGTAAAAGTCATTCATCCCGACGATCGTTTATCAAAAATACGGTCCTCGGAGCAGCCCTTGTTTCTACTGCTCCAACAATTATGGGTAATTCCTACAGTCAGCGAATCGTGCTAAAATCTAGAGAATTTGAACCAACACAGTTTGCTGCCAACGACCAGGTACAGTTGGCATTAATTGGGTCCGGAATCCAGGGAATTTACGATACTACTTCGGCGCTTCGTGTTCCGGGTGTGAAACTGGTAGCAGCCTGCGATTTATATACTGGCCGTTTGCAACGCGCAAAAGAGTTATGGGGCGATGATATATTTGTCACCCGCGACTACCGCGAGATTCTTGACCGTGATGACATTGATGCTGTCATCATTGCCACACCCGATCACTGGCATATAAAAATCAGTACCGAAGCGCTAAACGCCGGAAAAGCTGTTTATTGTGAAAAACCCATGGTACAAAACTTCGATGAAGGGCATCCGCTGATTCAGGCCTGGAAAAATTCGGGGAAGGTGATGCAAATTGGAAGTCAGGGCATGTCGTCGCTGGGTAACGAAAAAGCAAAACAATTGTATGAAGATGGTGCAATTGGCGAAATTGTAATGCTCGACATGTTCAACGATCGTTATTCGGCCGAAGGTGCCTGGCAATATCCAATACCGCCGGATGCTAATCCTGACACGGTAGATTACGACACTTTTCTAGGACGCGCTCCAAAAGTGCCGTTTGAATTGAAACGTTTTTTCCGTTGGAGAAATTACAAGGATTATGGTACCGGAGTTGCCGGTGATTTGTTTGTACATGCATTTTCTACTTTGCATTATGTAATCAGCTCAAACGGTCCGGAACGAGCTCAGGCAGCAGGTGGTTTGCGCTACTGGGACGATGGGAGAGACGTTCCCGATGTTTCGATTACACTTTACGATTTTCCTAAAACGAATACACATGCCGCGTTTAATGCTGCTTTCCGCGTGAATTTTATTGCCGGAAATGGTGGTGGTGGTGGTTTCCGACTCGTTGGAACTGAAGGCGAAATGGAAATTGGTTCAAATAGCGTAAAACTCATCCGTTCGAAATTAAACATGAAACCACAGAGTTATTCATTGATCGCTTACACCGAGGAAATGCAAAAGAAAATAAAGGAAGAGTACGATATGAAATACCTCAATGAAAGAAAAGCTGATCTGAATATTGGGGAGACCGTTTATGAAGCTCCACGAGATTACAAAGGTGCTCATTACGATCATTTTTATAATTTCTTCCAGGGCGTTCGTGGACAACAGAAAATTGTTGAAGATCCGGTTTTCGGATTACGCGCAGCAGGTGCAGCGCTTCTGGCCAACGAAAGCTATTATAAGGCTAAACCGGTACTTTGGAATCCGGATACGATGAAATTAGGATAATAAATCTCGATAAATATTGGGGATATATAAGAAAAAGTGCATTTCATAATTGAGATGCACTTCTTTTATCAGGGAATTTTGTATGATCTGTTTTAATTATTTCCCGATACAGAAAATGTAAAAAATATAAAAACAGACTATTATATAAGTAAAATACAAATAGGAAACAAAGAAAATACAATCCTGCTATTTAGAACGAATCTAAATTGACGTTTTGTTTGAAAATTATTTTTTATCATTTTTTGTTAAATTTTATATGTAATCAACAGTACGAATTTCTACCACACTCTTATAACTGCTTTTTTTAATTAATGCCGCTATCTTTTCTAAATAATGCTATATTTAATAGTTAGATTCAATACTGAAAATATTCATCATAATTTTATATTTAGAATTAGTTATAATTTCTATAATATTCTAACTACTCCATTAAAAACATCTATTACTTGTTTTTAGTGCTTTATGTTTACCTTTCGTGTCTACGAGGGTATATATAACTGCTGCATAATGAATGTGTTATATCAGAATATCTTCTTTTTTATATTTTAGCGGCGTATTTGCAAACCTATTAAATTTTTAACCAATTAATTGTGATAAGATGAAGACGCTTTATCCGTATTATTTTATGATTTTGAAAAATTTTAATCCGTTAATGCAAAAATTAATTGCTTTACGATCAAAGTTCTTAAAACGAATTTATGGCAGCCTGCTTGCCATATTTTTTATATCGCTGGCAATTACCAGCAATGCTACGGTATATTATGTAAGTGCAAATGGAAATGATGCCAATACGGGCACAAGTCCGGATCAAGCATGGCAATCATTAGACCGTGTTAATAGCCTTACTCCCTCTCCGGGAGATCAGATACTCTTTGATCGAGGCGGGCAATGGTATGGCACTATAAATCTAACAGTTTCCGGTAGTTCGGGTAATCCAATTGAAATTGGTGCATATGGAACCGGTGCCAAACCAATATTATCAGGTTTTACGACTATAACGTCAGGTTGGACAAATGAAGGTAATGGTATTTTTTCGTATCCTATAACATCTGATTCGGAGACCAATATGGTTGCAATTGATGGTGTTGAATACGGTAAAGGGCGTGAACCTAATGCTGATGAAGATTATTGGACCTATGAAAGTTATAGTGGACGATCATCAATAACTGATAACCAGCTTTCGAGTTCACCTGATTGGGATGGAGCAGACCTTGTTAAAAGATCAAATGATTGGTCGTGGGATAGATACATTATTACAAGTCATTCCGGAACAACTATTAATTATACTAATTATAGTGGTTTTTCGAGTGTTTGGACCGGGGTTAATGGAAATGGATATTTTATTCAAAATGATTTAAGAACCCTTGATCAGTTTGGAGAGTGGTACCACGATGAAGAAGCAGGCAAGTTCTATTTATATTTTGGAAATAGAAATCCAAACGAGTACTCCATTCAAGTTGCGACAAAAGATGAACTGATCTACACTCGTACATATGATTATATTACAATTACAGATTTAGATATACGAGGTTCCATTAAAAATGCCATCAACACAGGTTACTTATCAAATAATATAACAGTACAAAATTGCGATATTTCTTACGCCGGTTATGATGGTATTCATATTTGGGGATCTAATGGTGTTGCGAATAATAATACCATTCATGATATTAATCAATCAGCAATTCGAATTATAGGTGCTTCTAGTACTATTACCTATAATAAAATCTCCAGAGTAGGAATAATAATTGGTTCAAGTCCAAGATATTATAATGCCATAATGAATGACAATGGAGCAGGATCAGTTGTTAGTTATAATACTATTGAAAATGTTGGGTATAACGGTATTCTTTTGTATGGTGAAAATACAAAGATTCAATATAATTTTATCAATCGCACGAATTTGAATCAAAATGATGGAGGAGGCATTTATACGTCTGCCTCTACGATGAGCAATGCAGGCATGCTTATAGATCATAATATTGTATTAAATACCGAAGGGAATTCAAAAGGTGGAAATACCTCATATATAATGGCTGAAGGTATCTATCTTGATGAATATTCAAATCATATTACTGTTTCAAATAATACCGTTGCATATAACGGGTATTCAGGAATAAAACTTCACAAGGCACATGACATTGTTATTGAAAATAACATATCATTTAAAAATGGTTTTACCAGTCTTTTCCTTCAGAATTCTATGCGAGATGAAAATAATCTGATTAATAATACAATTCGATATAATCAATTTGTTAATGAAGCCAATGTGCTTACACTTTATATACTGGATGTACATGCCACAAGCCCTGTCGGTATAACTTCTGATCATAACTATTGGACTAATCCTTCAGGAGAATGGAGAAGTATAATGACTAGTTATGTTGGCAATTGGGATCAAAGAACATTAAGTCAATGGCAAAACGAGGAAGGGAAAGACGTTAATTCTTCTGCTTCTGCAATAACCATTGATGATGATAATGACTTACAGCTGTTGTACAATAATACCAACCAAAACAAAACTTTTAATTTGGGTGGCAAAACTTATTATGAAATTGATGGTAGCCTACTTTCAGGCTCAGTTACTTTGGAATCCTTTACATCCAAAATTTTATTTGGTTCTGGTTCGATAACCATAGAAAATGAAAGTCCGGTTATTTCCGATCAAATCTTTAGTGTTCAGGCTCCTTTGACAGCCAATCAAGTGATTGGACAAGTAGTTGCGTCAGATAACGACCCTAATCAAACTTTAAACTATGAGATTACTGAGGGTAACACAGATGGATTATTTACCATCGATGCCGCTACCGGTGAAATTCTAGTGAGTACTGGAATTAGCACTTCCGAAGACCTATCATATATAATAAATGTTCAGGTATCTGATGATGCTGTCGAACCATTGTCTGCCTCTGCTACAATCACCATTATCATAACAGGGGATGAAGAAATAACACCCCCAAGCCCAGACGTATCTGCACCATCAATATCGTCTTTTTCTATTCCTTTGTTAGCTACGTCATTAACAGTAGAAGTGTCATCTTTCATAGCTATGGACGATCAAGCAGTTACGGGTTACATGTTAACAGAAACTTCAATTGCTCCGGCAGCCGATGACCAAGAGTGGACTTCTTCTGTTCCTACTTTTTACACTTTCTCAGAAGAAGGGATAAAAACTCTTTATGCCTGGGCTATAGATGCTGCTGGCAATATTTCAACTTCGGTAAGTGCAACTGTAACAATTAGATTCCCTGATTTATCATCTTCATATTCCGAATATTTATTTGAAGAAGGTTCCGGCACTGCAGTTATTGATTCGAAAGGGTCGAATGATGGAACAATCATGAATGAAGAAATAAGAGTTGAAGGAATAAAAGGGGATGGTTTACAATTTACAGGGGCAGAATATATTACCTTGGGGCAATGTTTTGGAGATAATGTTCAGACGGAGCTTACATTAAGTGCTTGGATTAAACCTAGTGCCATGACAGGAGGATTTCAGGGAATATTACTGCATGGTGGGCCAAGCATTAGTACATTTGCACTCTATATTTATCCTGACTCGAAAGCAATTGCTTTTAAAACAGCCGGCACTTCAAATTCATTGTATACTTATGCAAATATCAATGATTTGTGGGATGGAGATTGGCACCAGGTGGTGGTTACTTATGATGGAGCTGAAAAGAAAATTTATCTTGATAGTGAAGAAATTGCATCGGTTGCTGCATCCGGGGATATACAATCGGGAGAAGGCTACAATTTATTGATTGGTGCCGGAAGAGATGAAGCTACACCAACTCTTTTATACGAAGGTTTAATCGACGAGGTAAGGATTTTTAATTACGCACTTGGTAATTCAGAGGTGACTGAATTGTACAATCTTGTCAATACAATTTCAGATACAAAATACACCAGTGAATATATTGAGCTTTGCGAAGGTGAATCATATAACGGTTGGACCGAAAGCGGCGAATACCAACGCACATTAACGGCAACATCGGGAGCCGATAGTATTGTAACAACATCCCTTACAGTAAATCCGGTGCTTTACACCACCGAGGAGGTAACGATAAACGAAGGCGAAGTATATAACGACTGGACCGAAAGCGGCGAATACCAACGCACATTAACCGCTGTAACTGGTTGTGATAGTATTGTTACAACAAATCTTACTGTTTTACAGGGAATTAATACCACTGAATATGTTGAGCTTTGCGAAGGTGAATCTTATAACGGCTGGACCGAAAGCGGCGAATACCAACGCACATTAACGGCAACATCGGGAGCCGATAGTGTAGTAACAACATTACTTACAGTAAATCCGGTGCTTTACACCACCGAGGAGGTAACGATAAACGAAGGAGAAATTTATAACGGCTGGACCGAAAGTGGCGAATATCAGCGCGTATTAACCGCTGTAACTGGTTGTGATAGTATTGTTACAACAAAACTCAGTGTTTTACAGGGAATTAATACCACTGAATATGTAGAACTTTGCGAAGGTGAATCATATAACGGCTGGACCGAAAGCGGCGAATACGAACGTACATTAACGGCAACATCGGGAGCCGACAGTGTAGTAACAACATTCCTCACAGTAAATCCGGTGTTCTACACTACCGAGGAGGTGACGATAAACGAAGGAGAAGTTTACAACGGCTGGACCGAAAGTGGCGAATACCAACGCATATTAACCGCTGCAACCGGTTGTGATAGTATTGTTACAACAATCTTGACCGTTGAATCTAATGGAGAAATTATCACTCAGAGCATTTCTTTAACAGCTGGCTGGAATATTTTTTCTTCATATTTATCTCCAGCTTCACCAAATATGGAAGACGTGTTTGAAACCCTTCGTGAATCAGGTCAGTTAATAATGGTGGAGGATGAAAATGGGAATACATATAAGAATGATGATTTGAAATCCAGTTCATGGACAAATACAATTGGAAATATAGAGAAAACGGAAGGATATAAAATTCAGGTAAATTCTAATTGCCAACTGAATTTAACAGGTACACCTATTGAACTTCCTCTCGTAATTGAACTTAACGAAGGGGTTAATATTATTTCATTTCCTTTAGAGAACTCAGTAAATGCTATGGATGTAGTTCTACCATTAATAGATAAAGGAGTATTGGTAAAAGTACAGGATGAAAAAGGAAATGCTATTGAAGAGTGGAAATGGTGGAAATGGTCTGGTTGGCGCAATAAAATAAGAAATTTTGAAAGTGGCGAAGGATATAAAGTAGAGGTTAACACAGATTGTACATTGGAAATCTCAGACTCATACCATAAATCTGGTCTTGATGCACAAGAAATGACACAAACAGACCATTTTATGGTTGAATTTAATGGAAATGGTTCCAATCATATGAATATTAATATTGGAGGATTGCAGGAGGCCAATTTTATTGCAGGTGATGAAATTGCAGCATTTGATGGTTCTATCTGTGTGGGCGCCATCAAACTAACAGGTGAACATATTTTAGATAACTCTGTAAGTATTAATGCTTCTGTTGCCGATGATGGAAAGGAGAATGGTTTTATCCATGGAAATACAATTGAATTACATGCTTTCAATTCTTATTCAAAAGAGAATTCAATTATAATTCCAGACCAAGTTAATGGAGATATGACCTATCAAACCGAGGCAAGTGTTTTTGTTCTATTGCAAGAATTACACACAGGGATTGAGGATTCAGAATTTTTTGTAGTTGATATTGATATGTATCCAAATCCTGCAAAAGATAAAGTTAATATTCGATTTTCTAATATGCCTATTGAAGAAACACGAATTGTGCTTATGGATCTTACAGGAAAAGAATTGGCAAGCAAGTTCGTACAATCGACATTGGAGACTTTTGATTTACAAACATATCCGAATGGAATTTATTTAGTAAAAACGATGGTTGGTAATCATTATCAGGTTAATAAGTTAATAAAAAATTAGGTCGATTCATTCTTCTTTATTTGCAACGAATATTGTTATGAAATTTAATGAAAAGAAGATAAACTATTCATGGACATCAAAGGCAGAATTGAAACAAGAAAATTTGATACTGAAAAGGATGATTCAAACTGCCAAAGTTGAACAAGCAATTCTAGAGCACGCAATTAAAAAAATTGCGGAAATTGATACTAAAATTCACTAGTTACTATAGGGTACAATGTAATACAAAAAAGAGGCAATCTTCAGTTTTGAAGATGCCTCTTTTCTATTATTCAGTATTTTAGTTCAATGAAAAAATACTAATTTCTTTTATACCAATCAATGAATTTGTCTAAGCCCTCGACAATATCAATTTTGTGATGCCAACCTAGCAAATTAAGTTTTGAGACATCGGTTAGTTTACGCATTGTTCCATCCGGTTTGTTGGTATTAAATACAAGATCTCCATTAAAACCAATTTTTGTTTTTATCAAGTATGCTAAGTCTCGAATACTAATTTCTTTACCTGTACCAATATTTATATGGGTATTTCTAATTTCGTTTTTAAAGACCGAAGTTTTTGTTGTTATTATATCCTTGAAATCAACATTTTCCATAATATAAACACAAGCATCAGCCATTTCCTCACTCCATAAAAATTCACGCATAGGCTTGCCGCTACCCCAAATCTCTACTAGCAATTTTTGCTGAGAAGCAAAAATACCGTACTCTTTTAATGTCTTTAATATTGTATTTTCAGAATCCATCCCGCTTACGTTTCTTATAGGACGCTTATTAAGATCATTTTTAATGGCAGTCAGATTATTATCCTCAAGTTGTTTGGCAAGATAAATTTTACGCAAAAGAGCAGGCAGGACGTGTGAGTTTTCGAGATGAAAATTATCATTAGGACCATAAAGGTTGGTGGGCATTACTGAAATAAAATTTGTATTGTATTGTATGTTATAGCTTTCGCACATTTTTATACCTGCAATTTTTGCAATAGCATAAGGCTCATTGGTATATTCAAGTGGGCTAGTTAGTAAGTAATCTTCCTTCATTGGCTGAGGCGCTTCTTTCGGATAAATACAGGTACTTCCAAGAAACAATAACTTTTTCACATCATGTTTCCAGGCACTATGAATAATATTGTTTTGTATCATCAGATTCTCGTAAATAAATTGGCCGCGGTAAGTATTATTTGCAATTATTCCGCCGACTTTGGCAGCAGCCAGAAAAATATATTCAGGCTTTTCTTCTTCAAAATATTGATCTACGGCAACAGAATCAATAAGGTCAAGTTCATCAACTGTTTTGCCAACAATGTTTTTATATCCTTTGCTTACAAGATTCTTACAAATTGCCGAGCCAACCAAACCATTGTGGCCTGCCACATAAATTTTACTTAATTTATTCATTTTCTATTTCTGAATGTCATATTTTCATGTCCATTTTCGGGTTATTGCTAAAATCAGAAACACGTTACTCAAAATAATTAAAAATGTGGTAACCTCTTTCTTTTAAGAAAGCATCTTGTTGCATCATTCTTATATCAGAGAGAATCATATCTGAAATTAATGCATCTAAATCATATTCTGGTATCCATCTCAATTTTTCTCTGGCTTTTGAAGCATCTCCCATTAACAATTCTACCTCTGTAGGTCGAAAATACTGAGGATCGACAGCGACAATAGGAAGAATATTTTTTCTCATTTCCGAATTTAAGGTACGCTTTTTAATAATTGGAAGGTATTTATCTCCAATTAACCTACAAAATAGTTTTTCATCAATATCAGAAATATATCCTTTTTCATTTTCTTTTTCACCTTGAAAGATTATTGACAATCCAATTTTGTTACACGATTTTTTTATAAAATCACGTATCGACGTTGTTATCCCTGTTGCTATAACATAATCATCTGGCCGTTCTTGCTGAAGAATAAGGTGCATTGCCCTTATATAATCTTTGGCGTGTCCCCAGTCTCTGCATGACGACATATTACCGATAAATAAGGTTTCTTGCATTCCCAGCACAATTCTTGAAATAGCCCTTGTAATTTTCCGTGTAACAAAGGTTTCACCACGTACAGGTGATTCGTGGTTAAACAAAATCCCATTTGATGCATGTAATCCATATGCTTCTCTGTAATTAATAGTAATCCAGTAGGCATAAAGTTTTGCTACGCCATAAGGAGATCGGGGATAGAATGGGGTTTTTTCGGTTTGAGGAACTTCCTGCACCATTCCGAAAAGCTCTGAAGTTGATGCCTGGTAAATTTTGGTATTATTTACCAAATTGAGTAAGCGTACAGCCTCAAGAATTCGAAGAGTGCCTATTCCATCAACATTTGCAGTATATTCAGGAGTGTCGAAACTAACTTTTACATGGCTCATTGCTGCCAGGTTGTAGATTTCATCGGGCTGAACCTCCTGTATAATTCGCGTTAGATTTAAGCTGTCGGTTAAGTCTCCGTAGTGTAAAATCAAATTACGATTCTCTATTTGCGGATCCTGGTAAAGATGATCGATACGTTGAGTATTGAACATTGATGCCCGGCGCTTTATTCCATGAACGACATATCCTTCTTTTATTAAATATTCAGCCAGATAGGCTCCGTCTTGTCCGGTGATTCCTGTTATTAAAGCCGTTTTTTGCATCATAATTTCAGGGTTTTAGTTTTTGTTTCTTGGTATCAGTAAGCAAATGGTATATTTTTTCCCATTCAGGGATTCCTAAAATGTTTCTGTCGTCAATATAGATATCAGCATATATCTTTCTACTGTAAGTATTATCAAATTCCTCTCCTTCAAAATTGTTATTTATTGCATGAAAAAACAGACCTTTTTTTTTGCAGAAATCGACTGCTTTGTCAAGTTCCTTACCCGAGCGATAGGTCCACAGTATTATTTTGTGTCCTTTTGATTGGATAAGTTTTAATGTTTCAATGGCATAAGGAATTTCTTTCCCAATTGCCGGGTATTTATGCTTTACTATTGTTCCGTCAAAATCTACCGCAATAACCATTTTTTCTGGATTTATTGAATGATTGAAATTTTTGAGTGGATGAATTGGTTTGTGTCTCTATTTGAGAGGCAACTTGAAATATTTTCCTAATTATTTGATGGTATTAGCCGCTTAATTAACCAAATAAAATGAAGCCCACCGTATCGATAAAAATAAGGGTACATGTAATTTATTGATTACGAAAAAATCACCATAAATATTAGCCATATTCGTAAAGATTATACAGAAATTATTGTTAGTTACTAATACATATGGTTACGGTGGGCTTTTTCATTTTATAATTTGATCAGACTTTACCCGTTAAGTTGTATTTATGTGTAATCTTTTCAACTTTAAACATTTCATTGTAGATATTATCTAACTGAAGACAAATAACAGACTGGTTAAATAAATTAGTGCTCAAGTATATAGATTCTTCAGAAATGGCCATTCTTAATTCTCTGTTTTCTATTATTTTATGAAGCTGCTGTGCCAATTCGTGTATATCACCAGGTTGAAATACTAAAGCATTTTTTCCATTTATTAAAACATCAGGTAATCCACCAACAGGAGTTGTTACAACTGGCAAACCATAAGCCCAAGCATCAAGCACTGCCATTGGGAACCCTTCAGCATAGCTTGGTAAACAAAACACTGAAGCTTCCTGAAAAGCTTTAGATTTTTCAATGCCATTTATCCAGCCCAAAAAAATTACCTGTGTATCTATTTTTAGTTCTTTTGCAAGTAACCTGGCTTGCTCAATTTCGCCGTTGCCTGCAAATACTATTTTCCATGCTGGGAATTTGCCGGAAATCCGGGCAAAAGCTTTTATTAAATCAGCATACCCTTTACGAGCATTAATTGTTCCGGCATACAGAATTTGTCTTTTTCTGTTATGTTTCTTCTTAATGTCTGGTTCAGTACAAGGGTTATACAGAACTTTTATTTTATTCTCCAGACTAAAAGCGTCAAGAAGTTCTTTCTTCCAATATTCAGATAATACCAGTATTGTATCTGCTTTTCGGAATAAATAACTGTAAACCATTTTGTACCTGCTATTAATTGTTGTTTTGGGCGAAAATGAATGGAAATGTACAATTGTTTTTTTATGGAATAGATAGGCCACAAACAGAAATATAGTTTTTCTTAAAGCAGATGGTGGTTCACTGGTATGGATATGGATTAAATTGTATGAAGGTAGTATGAATAAATAAATGATGAAAGACTTTAAAAAGTACATTAATTTATGCAGAAATGATTTGTCAATATGTGTCTCAAGCCATCTGCAGTCATAATTTCTCCATACATCACCAGCTTGGTGCGATTTTACAACGGATGTAATACCTCCTCTGGTTTTTCGCGAAGTGGCTACAATTAGAACCTTGCTTTTTTTAATAGCCATAATCTTTGTTTTTCAGTCATTAACAACAAAACGATTTTTAAAATCATATTGAACAAAAGCTTTGGGAATAACATAAGACTTGAAATTTTGACAGGATTGAGTGTTTGGCACATCTGCGAGCTTAAATAGAAATATTATTTAAGAAAATTGACTATCTCTTTAACTCGTTTGCAGTAGTATTTTCTGTAATTTTTGTTTAATTCATCTAATGATAAGCGCTCATCTTCAGGATATAATGCTTTCTCATGTTTTATGATTTCCGATGGGGTGAATTTAAAACCAATAACTTTTGCAGGATTTCCGGCAACAATGGAATAGGGGGGGCTTGAAAAGCGACAAACTGATCCGGCACCTACAATTGCGCCTCGTTTAATGGTAACACCGGATAAAAGCGTAACATTAGCACCTATCCAAACATCTTCTTCAATAACAACATCTTTATCCGCATTGCCCGGTTTCTCTGTGTCATCAACAAACCGATGCCATCTTCCAATAGGTGATACATGGTTTCCTGTAATTACCGTTAACCCTTCGGCAATTCCGGTGTTCTTTTTTACAATAAACTTTGCAAGCACGGTTAAAATTAAAGCATTGCCCAGAATGCTGGTATTTTCGTGCAAATAGACGTTTTTTATTCCCTTTATCATTATTGGCTGACGATACCAAGCGGTAGGATGAATATATCCGAATTTGCTTCGTGTAACAGCAAAGTACCTCAAATATACAGCACGTATTGCACTTAAAAAATCGTTTTTTTTAAGCTTATTGTAAATTGTCATCCAAGAGTTATTTTCACCTGTGGATCGAAGCAGATCTACATACCAGGTCGTTTGATTAATGAAAGAAGAAAAATGTTTTAATGTTTTCCATGAATAAGAAAACTGGTTATTTTTTTACTACTTTCAGTACTTTGTTGCCTACTATTAAATAATAGATTCCTTCTGAAAATTCACTAATATTAAGCTCTGTAACATCACTATCCTTTTCAAGTACTTTTTGGCCAAATGAATTATAAACTACAATTTTCGTCTGTATCTGGATATTTTCATTTATTATACTTATTGGGCCGGAAGTAGGATTTGGATATGCTTCCAGTTTCTCATAACGAGAATCAATTAATCCAGTACTTAGAACCAGATCCAGAGCTACATCAATTATAAACTGTGCAAAAAGAGGTCCTGCAGTTTCATTTGCGATTGTGTTCGGATGCGAGTCACTATCATCATGAGAACGCTCAAAATCGTATTTCAGGGCATATTGAAAACCATGATCCGGATTTTCTTCAGTTTGGGCAACAATACAGAAAAAATCAAAAATATGAATATTCTGGTGGTCTTTTCCATCTTCATTTAACCACTGATTTTTTACCCATTCTACAAATTCTCCTGCTCTGGTTGCATCCTGCCTGTTGGTGGCCAGCCGGTGCAATGGAGCAAGAGTCCAGACAACGAAATGCGTGTCGGATAATTCATCCATTTTGTCGCGTAAAGCCCGGTATTGAAGTTTGTAGTTGGCAAGTGTTTTAATGCTACTACTAATATCTCCTTCCGCATTACCGTCTTTTATTCCGGCACCCGGAAAACAGTGTTTCCATGCAATAATATCGTATGATGTGGCAATACTTTCCAGACATTCAATTCCGCTGTTATTATTATTGCATTCGTTGTTAATCCAGAGGTTCCAGTAGTCGTAAGGATAATTTTGCCAGGGATAGGGAGTATTGGGATAAGATCGTTTTTGAATTTGAATATCGGTTCCATTTTCTGTGTTGTAATCATTTATAAAATCTGATACATTCCCTTCGTTATATACGTTGGAACCTGTGGAATGATGAAGGAAGATGACGGTTTGACCAATAGCTATAGTTGTTGTAAGAAATAAAATAATGACTGATAGAAATATTTTCATGATTCAATTTTTAGAGAGATTCTACAAGTTCATTGAAATCAGAATAAAATAGTCTGTTCAAATTCAGACATTACATGAATAGAATATTGAATCTATTGATGAAGGTATACGTTTTACATCTTTTATCCTCTTACAAAAGGATGTATTGTTCGGAATTTCTAATTGGCCTCAACAATAATTCTCTTACTATTCTGAATGGCGTATTTTTCTCTAAACGAAGTTAGTTCTTTTCTGGTAAGACGTTTATCAAATGAATAAAGCTGTTTTTCATGTTCAATAATTTCATCAATTGTAAAACGGAATTTTAGAACTTTTGCAGGCACGCCACCAATTATTGAATAAGGAGGACATGATTTATTTACTACTGCTCCGGCTGCAATAATACTACCACGGCCAATTGTAACTCCTGATAACAAAGTAACATCTATTCCAATCCAGGAATCACCTTCAATTATCACATCTTTGTCATTTTCTGGTCTTTTTTCATAATCTGCATCAAACATAAAATGTCCAACTTTATCAAACCTATGATTTCCTGTTATTATTTTTAAATAAGGTGATATTGCAACTTTTTCGCCTATAAAAACTTTTGCTTTTGTTGAGTAAATTACAGCGAATCGAGCAATTCTAATATTATCGGAAAAATAAAAGTTTTCGATTCCTTTAAATACTGAAGTTAAGGGTTTTATTTTAACATTTTGACCACAATTTCCCATCGCATTTTTAATAAAAAAAGCCAGGAATATGTCTATGAAAAATTCAAAAGCATCTTTAATTTTACATCCAATACAAGTCATTTTATATCGTTTTCAATTTTTTTCCGTTCCGCTTAATTACTTTAGCGGGAATTCCGGCAACTACACAATTATCTGAAATGTTCTTTGTAACTACTGAATTTGCACCGATTACCACATTATCTCCAATAGTAACCTCTCCAAATATTTTGGCTCCCAATCCGATATAACAATTATCACCAATGTTAACCCAACTATAATCAGAATGTAGTTTTTTATTCCCAATTACAACGCCTGGCATTAGCGAGCAATTTTTACCTATTTTACAGTTAGGTTTTATTCTTATCAATGCACCTAAATGATATATCCTGAAACCAGGAGCCATATTATTAGGTTTAATATCGATCTTAAGCTTAAAACACATTCTCTTATACCTAAGAAAATGATAGAAAAACAGGATCTTTGATTTTCCTGTGTTCTTATAATATTCTACATAGCGAAGATGGCGTTGATATTTGTAAATATACCAAACCTCATTTTTTAAAAACCAGTCTTTTATAGACGGTTTTTCGCCGAACCTTTTTAAGTCCTCTGATAAATAATATTTTAAACCAGCTCGGTTCTCAATCATTATAAATTACTTAAATATGTATCAAGTTGTTTGGTATTGCTCCTGAAATCAAATTTATGAAGTCCAAGTTTAAATCCTCTTAGCCCAACTTCGTCTGCCAGACCGGGATTATTCATTACAAGTTCGAATTGAGAACTTAGTTCCCGGGGCGTTAGACTTTCGCAAATAAATGCATTAATCCGGTTTTTAAAGTATTCCTGTATCACTCCAACATTTACGGTAATTATAGGACGCTTCGAAGATAAGTACTCGGCAATTTTCTGGCTAAATCTTGCTTTATCTTGCAAATTAACTTCCGAAAGAGGCAGTACAAGAGCAAGTGCATTTTTATATAAATCCATTAATGTGCTATAAGGTATTGAGGTATATATCTCAACATTTTTTAAGTCAAGCGCTTGTATTTCATGCTGAATCTTTTCAATATCTTCCGGACTACCACCTAAAACTAACTTTACCCGAATATTTGATTGACTATTGGTTGTTTTTACGGCTTGCAATAAAATAGATATTAACCTTAAAAATCTGGCATGTCCACAGAATAGAAAATACGAAGCTTTGTGTATTTGTGGCAATTTTATATTCTCCTGAAAATCAGCTAGGGCAGGGAGTTTTAACATAGGTTTATTGAACTTTGATGCCTTTTCTAACAGATAAGAAGAAATTGGCAGAATTCCGGTAACAAAATAGCCGAAAGTAGAGTCGAACAGAAGATATGACCATTTCCGGTACGCGGGAACCAAAAAAGACTTATGCCATTCATGAAATATGGCGATTCTTTTATAGCCGAGAAACTTAGCCATGCTCATTACTACCACAAAAAAGGGATAGAACTTAGTAATATCATATATTAGGAAGTTTTCTTCGTCTTTTTTTAATTTTCTCAAAATTATAAATAGCGATATGTAGTTCGTAAAAATTGTATTAAGGATATATTTTTTACGAGGGAATAGGAAGCTCTTAGAAAAGGAATTGTGCAAAACCTTTATGCCGTAATTATTCTTAGTCCCGTTTTGACTGTTGATAATAGTAATTTTATTTCCGAGCATATTGAGGCCTCTACTCATAAATTCAACTTTCGTATTTCCTGCTGAATATTTTAAAGGATAATCATGAGTAGCATCAACAAATACAATATTTTTCATTCTGTAAAACCTCCAGGTAAACTAATGCAATCCGATTGTTACTAATATTTCAATTTGTTATTGCCCGTCGTGATTTAGAATCACCTTCAATGTTTTTAGCATTATAATAAAATCAAGTGTTAACGACCAATTATCAATATATTGCATGTCCATTTCCATCCATTTGTCAAACGGAATATTATTCCTGCCTGAAACTTGCCAGATGCAGGTAATTCCGGGGGTTACACTTAACCTCCTAATCAAGCAGCGTTTGTATAGCTTAACCTCGGAAGGTACAGGCGGTCTTGGGCCAACAATTGACATGTCTCCTATAAGCACATTTATAAATTGTGGTAGCTCATCTAATGATGTTTTTCGTAGAAATTTACCGACTTTCGTAATTCTAGGATCATTTTTTATTTTAAAAACAGGCCCATCTTGTTCATTTAGTTCCATTAACTTTTCTTTCATTTCTTCGGCGTTAACAACCATTGTTCTGAATTTTAAACAATTAAATAAACGACCGTGTTTTCCAACTCTAACTTGCTTAAAAATAATAGGGCCTCCGTCTTCCATTTTTATTAACAGGGCAATAAGTAACATAAAAGGAGAAACCATTGTTAAAAACAGTAAGGATAAAAAGAAATCAATAGCTCCTTTTATCTGAAGTGTAATATAGTTTTCAGGAGTATTTCTAAACGACAGAAAGAATTGTCGGTTTAGAAATGTAAGTCGTGGAGCAATACCACCAAACGAAAGCACCTTGTTATGGAGATGAAAACCTACACCAATTTCTCTGCATTCGTTTATAAGCTGCCTTATTGAGTTCGTATCAAAATCATGTTTGCAGAAAAACACTTCGTCAATAACCTTTTCATCAATTAAATGCTCAAAATCTTCACTTTCGGGATGTATCGGATATTGATCGCCAAATTCATTCTGTATCTTCTCGGAATTTGTAACGATACCTCTTATTCGGTATCCCCATCGATCGGTTTCAATTATTTGCTGTATAAAAGGAATGCTGCTTTCATCGGCAATAATTAGAATGGTTCTATAATTATATCCTTTTTTTCTAAAAAAATTTATCACCATTCTTCCGGCAATCTTTTGCATTGAAAGAACAAAAATATTTGCTACACCAAACACTAAGAAAATGGTTCCCGGTATTGAGTATAAATTGAAGATATGGAAAACGAGATATAGAATAACAGTACCTATGAGGTGTAGAAATATGTATTTCTTAAGGATGGTTCTATACCGTTGAATACGGGCCATCGTTCCCATTTCATACATTTCCAGAAGTAAAAACCAGACAGGAATAATAACAATCGCTAATATCAAATGGTCCTGTGTTTCTAAAACATTTTCTTTCGAGACAATTCCTTTAAACCACAATACCGCGTAAAAACAAATTAATGTCCAGAATATTTGGATAACCACATTAATTCTTTCAAATGTGGATTCTCGTTCCTTTATCATGACTATAAAAATTAGAGTTTAATCAAGTATTTGTATAAGAGTGACAACTGATAAATTCTTATTTTTTATCAGCAATCCTTAAAAGCAGCTGGTTGTAATAATTTAAACCAGAGAGGAGTGTAGAGTTCTATCTAAACTCGCATTGAGCAGGACTAGTACGTTCTTTATTGTGTTCTTATCCAGGATTAATATTCAAATCCCGGCAGGATTGTTTTTTATACGCTTTCAGCACCAGAAGGTAATTTCCTTGGATTTGATCTGGTTGATAGTGATTCTGCTTTCTCCTTAAGAATGAGATAGACAAAAACAAAGTTTCCGATTAAATATCTACGCCATAGTCGGCGAGGTTCTTTACATAAGCGATATAACCACTCAAATCCAATCTTGATAATCCAATTAGGTGCGCGCGAAACAGTGCCTGCAAAGAAATCGAAAACTGCACCTATGGCACAAATATGGCCGGCATTTACTTTCTCAAAATTTTTAGAAGCCCACTTCTCTTGTTTCGGTGCTGTCATCCCTATAAACAAAACATCTGGCTTAAAACGATTAATCATTTTAAGCATAATTTTATTGTCGTGTTTAGTGAATTTTGCAACAAACGGTGGCGAATAGCATTTTATCCTTACTTCAGGGTACATAATTCCGGCACGAACCTTTATACGTGCAAGAGTTTCAGGACTACTTCCTAAAAAGAAGCAACTTCCTCCAGATTTATTTAACCTCTCCATTTCATAAAAAAATAAATCAGATCCTGCAATTTTATGAATACTCTTAGAGTTTAATAAACGTTTTGCAAGCACAATACTAATTCCGTCGGGTAATAAAACATCCGATTTCGCTAGTGCATTTATATATTTTTGGTCGCTTTGGGCAATATTATAACAATGAGCATTAATTGTATTTATGAGTAGCTTCTTGTTTGGCAAACTATTTAAATCATTGTTATAAAGCTTCAAGTGGGAGAGATGCAGATTCATAATTCAAGAGTTTTTAAAGTTTTATATTCCCATTTAGTATTTACCAAATAGAAATTTGGCACAAAGAGTTGCACGCATGAATGAAGTATTATTCATTACGATGAATTATAAGGGATAGGAGCTTTTACCAATAGAGATTGAAATACTAATTCTTTTTTCTGGTTCAGGCAATACTCATTTTAAATTTGTATTCGCCATATCCTTTTTTCCAGTATTTATGGCCATAACCATACTCATAACTTCTATTGATTGTGTCGTTCAGGACAATAGATGAACGTTTTATTTTGTTGAACTGAACAATTTTAGCAATTTGTTTAATTTGTTTTTTGTGGCTGTAATTGATTCTAAGCACAAACAGACTAATGTCTGAAAAATGACTGGTTGATATAGCATCTGGAATTAGCAAAAGTGGAGCATTATCTATAATAATGTAGTCGTAGTTTTCACGGGTATTTCTAATTAGTAGTTCAAATTTATTGATGTCAAATAAATCTGAAGGATTATTGGTAGCTTCACCTGCCTGAATAAACATTAGATTAGGAATGTCAGTAGATACAATAATCTCGTTAATGCTTTTATCTTCACGCAAATAGCTACTCAGGCCAGCTTTTTCTTTTTGTTTAAAAAATTGTTGAAGTGTTGGACGATGAAGATCAGCCCCAATAAGTAAAACTTTTTGTTTGTTTTTGGCTAGAATAGCAGATAAGTTAGATGAAATAAAAGATTTTCCTTCACCTGGAATTAAGGAGTTAATTGATATTACTTTGGCCCCCGGTACCTCTAAAAACGTATTCAGATTTGTTTTTAATCCTCTGAACGACTCTGCTATACCCGAACGGGGATGATGAATAACTGGCAGGTTTGATTTATACCGATGTTTAATTATACCTTCCAGAACCGGAATATTTGTTCCACTTTCAACTTCTTCTCTGGTTTCAACTTTATTATTAAAAAATCCTAAAAGGGTAATAAAGAGAAGCGGAATAACAGCTCCGGAAGCAAGACCTACTACTAAATTTGTTAAAAGGTTTGGACCAACACGAACTGCCGATTCTGTTAACGCAGCATCAATTATTTGAACTTGTGGAGCAATGGATGCTTTTGTTATTGAAGCCTCAGCCTTTCGCTCCAACATATAATTGTACAAATCATTATTTAAATCAAATTCTCTTTGAATACCAATTAAATTTCGCTCTGTTTCGGGTAAGCTTCTCAGTCGTCCCTGAATTGTATTAAACCGATCCTCTAAGCTCTCTTTTCGTGATTGTGTAGTTTTAAGTTGATTTTTGATGGTTTCCTCAAGCCCGTCGCGCGCAATTTTAATTTCTTTTTGAAGTACGATGTAGGTCGGATTCTTTTCCTCAACACTATACGATAAAACTTCTCTTCGGCTATACAATTCAGTTAATCGCGTGAGTAGTGAGTTGAGACTCGGGTCGGTAATACCAATAATTGACGGATTAAGCATTTCTGACATTTTTTTAGAATCATCGATATACTGCAGCAAATCTTTGTAGTATTCGATTTGCAATTCTGTTAAATATTGTTCCTGCTCAATTTCTTCCAACCTTGAATAAACAATTTGAGCTTCCTGTCCCAGGTTCATTACCTGATTGTTTCTACGGTAGGTGCTAAAAGTCTCTTCAGCAGTATCCAGTGATTTCTTTATACGTAAAAGCTGAGAATCAATAAATTCAATTGATTTTTCAGAGCTATTGTACTTATTCTGCATTCCAAATTGTATAAAAACATTGTTTAGCTCATTGATAAAATCTGCATCTTTCTGTTTCACTTCGCCTTCAAGACTTACTGAAATAATATCCGAATTTTCTTCCTCAACATTAATTCTTGTGTTTGTAAGGTATTTGTTGGTTAGATTATTTAAGTTATTGAACACCAATATATAGGTTTGGTTAGGTTCTGCATTTCGTTGTGTTAGCGAAAAATTGAAGAATTTATTTGTAAATGGTTCATTAAAATTAACTTCCTGGCTAATATCAATCTTTTCAACATAATTATTCAAATCTGTTTCACCTTTAATATTAACCTTGTACTTCAAATCACTTATTATTTCTATCTCAATAGGAACATCCTGAGCATTAATTGCGTTTGGGGGCTGCGACAAGTTAAATGGTTGGTTATTATAAAGATCAGAATTGTATAGTTTTTGTTTTTTATACCAAGAATAATCCCAGTTCAAATTATCTAATGCCTTGCGGTATAATGTAAAAGAGCGAAGTATTCCAATTTGATTTTCTATATTGCTATTAGGCATATTAATTATTGAATTTTCGAATGGTAAGAAATTGTTAATTGAATTATCTTCATTAATAATCAGAATCCTGCTTTTTACCAGAAACAATTCGGGTGAGTTTTTTGTGAATAGATATCCTGATATCAGTCCAATAATACAAAAGAGTAGAAACCATGGCCACTTCTTAATGTATTTGAAGAGAAGATTCCTGGTTCTTTCTTTTTCGTGTGTATCAATAAATTTTATTACTTCTTCAATATTATCCATTGGTTACGTTTTTAAAGAGATAAAAACAATGCTGCTGCTACCAATAAAGTAGAAACCGTTGATAAGATTCTGGAATACGTATCGTTGTTTTGTGTACGCCGCTTAAGTTTGCTGGGAGGAATATATACCAAGTCGTTTGGTTGTAAATTAAATGCCTCTGTATAATAAACACTATTGTTTGTGAGGTCAAGATTATAAGTTAGAATATTATCTGATGTTTCTCTTTTTACGATAACATTTTTAAGGTCAGCAAATTCGGTTATGCCACTAGCCATACTAATAGCATCATATATTGTGAGATGACCTTCATAATTGTAATAAATTCCCGGATGCGTTAATTCTCCGCTAACATTAACTTTAAAATTTATGAGTTTTACCTGCACTGTTGGTTCTTTTAGGTATTCCTGTGCTTGTGTCTTTAAATATTCCTGTGCTTGCTCTAAAGTAAGCCCAGCCAAATTAATTTTACCTAAAATCGGCAAGGTGATTGTTGAATCAGAGGAAACCTTATATCCGTTTATAAAGCGACTTGTCGGAGAACCATACATTTGCTCAGTCCCTGAACTTAATCCGTTTACGGCCAGACTAGGATTAAAAAGTTGATTTACTTCCTGATCAAGAGTTAGTACTCTAATATATAAAATGTCATTGGGTTTAATTTGATGTTTCTTTGGTATTAAAGGTCTGGATTCGTATTCCTGCTGTACCGCCTGAAACATAGTAATATCTTTGGGGCTTCTGCAAGCTGCAGGGGCAAGTAACAGTAATAAAAGCACATAAGAAATAGTATTCTTCATTTTATTGGTTTTTGATTATTCCATTCATATTGGACTACTATTTTAGAATCCAATTCGTTAAAATGATGCTTCTTCTATTGTTTCTACAATAAGTTGAATAGCTGAATTATTAGTTGCTTTTGATGGATTTATTTCCTTTAAAACAACACAAGGATTACCGGCAGCAATAACATTTGCCGGAATGAATTTTGTAACAACTGAATTTGCACCTATTATTGAATTTTCACCTATTGTTACTCCTTTTAATACTAAAGAATTAGCTCCAAGCCAAACATTGTTTTTAATTACAACTGCTTGAGGATTCGAGGTACGGGGATCATCAAGATGCCCATCACCATCTGTAATTGTTGTATTGGCTCCAGCTCTGACATTATTGCCAATAATGATTGATTTAAAAGATCCGATAGTTGTTCCACTAAAACCGCAGTTATTTCCAATTGTAAGACTCGCATTCTTGTTTTTGGTTGCAATTATGCATGGGTGGTTTATGCCAAAAACATTATGCCTTGAACTCATGGAGAAATAACACCCTTCACCTATAGTAATTTTCGTTGATGGTAAACGCCTGATTATTATTGGGCCATCGAATTTAATCTTCGGAGAAAAATTAATACCCCACCACTTTAGTTTGACAATATTGGGTATATAGTATCTTACAATAATTAATTTCTTAATTATTTCATGACAATAATGTGCATAATTCTTTAATTGTAACTTTTTCATACTTATCTGGAGTTACTTAAATCAAATGAATCGTACTTGACTTATTTATTAAGATTTCTTTGTTCTTTCGAGAATGAGATTAACTGGAAAAGTTCTGTTACTCTAAAAAGTAAATAAATGCAGTTGTTCGACAAGCTCCTGATTTTTTTCGACAGACATGCACCAATACAGAGCCAAAATAGAATATAGTCGATTGAATAAGCTGGCAGCCCGAATGGGTACATAAGTATTAATCGTTCCAATACAATAAAAGCACAAATAATCGTCAGGTTGTTTTTTGTTCTATAAAAACCTAAAAACATGGCTCGTAATCCAATAATAACCAGCGGGATTAGACCAAGTAGTCCGGTTTTAAGAATTATTTGCAGATAACCAGACTCCACTTCAAGCCGGTGACCGTAAGGAAATCGGAATACATTTTCATTTTCATTGTAAAGTTCTTGTAGTGTTATGAATCGAGGACTATAGGTTGTGCCTAACGCTCCTCTTCCAAATAATAAATCAGGCCATTTTGAAAAATCAATGGCAAAATCCTCAAAAACCATGGTTCTCGTATCAGAATTTAAATTGTCTTTTTCATACGATTTAATATTTTCAACAATCACGGGATCTGAAAAGTGTTTGCTTAACCTACCGGTGTAAATGTACATAAACCCACAAAATATAATTACAGCGGTAATAACGCCGGTAATTTTAACTGAGATGTTTGTAATACTATTTAGTTTATTATTGATTCGGAAAGTTGATATTATAACCAAATAGTAGAATAATTTTGCAAACTGGTTACGCTCGCTGGTAATAACAAAAAACAGCATAACCACCACAATAGCCAGATAGGTGTACAAAACATATTCTTTCTCAAGTTTATCTTTATTAAGAAGAAAGAGTGGTAAAATATAAGTTAAACGCCATAAGTAATTGTTCTCAAAAAAAAACAGGGAAGGACTTAAAATTAAAAAGATTACAATAAATATTTTAGAGAACTGCCATAATGAAATGAACACTTTAAGATTGCCACCCCAAAACACAAATAACGGAGCCAGCAAAGCTGCCGAATAAAGTCTTCCGCCAAGAAATCGCGGCATCGTTGTTAAGTTGCTAAATGGAATATGAATTGACCTGAAAATACAAAAAATGAACCAGGTCAAAAGAATTCCAATCAAGATATTATCTTTTGCACTAAAACATGCCGAATTAATAACCGGAAATTTAATGAGACCAACAATTATTATGATGTATGATAATGTATTAAACAGTAATCTATAGTGTTGCGCATTCAGGTTTAAACCTAAAACAAGAATAAAGGTTGCTATTATAGTACTACAATACAGCAGAATAATGCTATTCTTAAAATAATCTACCACTTTGTCAATACCTTTTAGTTTTATCATTATTCAGGATAGCAGGGAGTTAACCAACTTATCCCCCTGTTAAGGTTGTTTTGTTTCCGTTGTTTTCAATAATATCTATTATGCGATTAACGAATAGTGAGGAAATTTTTGCAGCAAACTTTTTGTTAGGGTGGGGGTCGTTTATCGAATTTGCATATTCAGGTTTTATAAAAAAATCTCCATCGGTTTCAAGTTCTCTAAAATCCCATATAAATATATTGTCATTCTTCTCATCCCATTCTTTAATCATCCAGTCACTAAACAAGTTTGCCCTATTTGCAATGTCTTCTGTGGTTGCATTTTTAACTAAAGCGGGGGGTGTCCATACAATAAACTTCGTAGTTGAAAACTCATGCATTTTCTTTTTTAGTGCATTGTACTGTAGCTTGTAATTTTCCAGTGTTTTTATCTTTGAATTTACGTTCGGATGTCCATCATTCTCTATAATACTGGAAACAGGAAAGCAGTGTTTCCAGATTATTATATCGTAAGTTTTGGTAAGTATTTCCAAAGTCGGTTCTTCCTGAAAGAGTGAGTCACCTGCATGCTTAACCCAAATGTTATAATAATCATATGGGTAGTTTTTCCACCCGTACGGTTTCTTCTTCGGGAAGTTCTGTGCATAAAATTCATATTGGGTATTATGTAGGGCATTGTACTTTTGAAATAACCTTTTAACATCTCCTCTCTTTGTTATTTTATACCATATTTTATTATGATTTCCCCTTAATATATTCTTTCCGATACTATGATGCAAAAAGAGGATTTTAGTACTGTTATTCTCTTTCATACTGGTATCGTTTTTACATTCAACAAACAGAACTATAATTATTGCCAAGAGCCAAACTGCACGTGTTTTCATTGAATGTATTGGTTGTAGCATAGGTGTAAATAAAATTAAAACTTGTTTACGGGGATTTTTGAACGAACTGCGAATGCAATAAACATTATTAAACCAGCGTATTATGTGGCTTTTACTTTTTTACCTGCAGAATTGATCTTCATCCCCTTCGCGAATTCAATGGTCTGAGGAATTTTATGACGATCAAGTTTTTCTCTGCAGAATGATTTCAGAACTTCTGCTGTTACAATCTGCTTTGCATTTTCTTTCAAAACTATTGTTGCTTTTATGGCTTCACCGGTTATATCATCATCAATTGCATCAATGGTACAGTCTACAACATCAGGGAAAGAAACAAGAACTTCCTCAATTTCTTTAGGACTGATTCGTCTTCCTGCCACTTTAATAATTTCTTTTTTTCGTGCAGTCAGGTAAATGTATCCGTCGCTGTCAATGGTACCAACATCGCCGGTATATAACCATCCATCTTTTAGTGTCTTTTTTGTACTTTCAGCATCTTTATAATATCCCAGCATGATATTATCACCTTTTGCGATAATTTCACCAATCTCTCCAGCTTGTATTTGTTGTCCGGTTTCATTTACAACCTTTAGCTGAACATCCGGGATACCGTGTCCAATGGAGCCCAATTTGTCATTTAAATCATCCGGATTGAGGTACGAAAGCCGTGCGGTAGCTTCGGTTTGTCCATACATTACATAAAATTTGATGTCGGGGAAACAACGAATAAATTCGGAAATGAATGTATTGTGTAGTTTACCACCAGCCTGAGTAACATATCGCAGTGTTGGGAATTTCCCTTTTTTAAAACTTTCTGATTTTCGTAGCAGGATTTGAAAATGACTTGGAACACCAGCAAATCCTGTACATTTATATTTATTTATATCATTTAGTACAGTTCCAAGAAATATAAAAGTATTATTTAAAACCATGGAACCGCCAACCCTTAAATGGGTGTGGAGAAGTGAAAGCCCGTAACAATAGAAAAAAGGCAGTACAACTTCCATAATATCTTTTTGAGAGAGTTTAAGGTATTTTATAATAGAATTTGTGTTGGCAATAATATTTTTATGGCTTAATACTACACCTTTTTGTTTGCCGGTTGAACCAGATGTGAAAATAATTTGTGCCGACAAATTCGAATCAAAAGTATCATTGTTTTGATATTGACTTTCGTTACTTATCAAATCTAAATATTCGGTATCAGTTATGGTTTGTATTAACGGAAGGTTTAATTTGTTTCCTAATCTTTTTTCTAAAAAATACAGAACAGATTCACTTTTTTCGGCGATATAATGGAAATTGCCGATTTCAATTGATGGATTTAGTGGCACGCACACATTCCCTGATAACATTATTCCGAAATAACAAACCAGAAAAAAACGATTGTTATTACTTACCAATAAAATATTTTTCTGACTTCCAAATTTCTTAGAAAGATAAGTGGCCATTTTCGAACTTTGTTCATAAAGACTGGAATATGATATTGTTTCTTTATTTCCTAAAACAAAATCTTTGTCAAGTCTGGCAGTTTTTTCAAATAAATACTGAGTTGCATTCATGGTAGTTTTAATTGAAAATTGAATTGGCAAATATTGCAGGCAGTTGATACGAGATTATTTATTAATAATGGATCGGCGGCATTCTTAAGTAATTCGTCGTTTGCATTTTTCGTCTGAAATTTGTGTATATACTTTCAACTTCTTCTTCGGTAAAATTCAATTCTGCAGCAACTTCCGCAGCAGAGTATCCATTCTCCCATCCATGCCATAACGGATCCATAATATTAAAAGGAAGTTGGAAAAAGAAGTCTTCCTGGGTTTGTTCTGCTGAATAAGTATCCGTTGTTGGTGTTCGTTTGATTATTCCATCGGGCACACCCAGGAAATGAGCTAATTGATAAACCTGTGTTTTTAACATATGGCCAATTGGCATCACATCGGCACCGCCATCGCCGTATTTAACAAAAAAACCTTGTCGTACCTCTTGTTTATTAGGCGTACCAATAACAGCATAATGATTTGCTTCGGCATGGTAATAAAGCATCGACATCCGACTTCGTTGCTTAAAATTTGATGCAGCAACAATTTGCAGGTATTCTTTCAGTGGCAATCTTTTACTTTCAACTTCTCCGTTGCTAAAATGAACGGTAGCATAAAATATCGGTGGTAATTTCATATTAATTACCTGTTGCTTAATCTCAATTTTAAATTTATCCTCATTCGGATTAAAATCGGGAATTACACTTTTAACGGCTTCGTCTCTTCTTGCATAACAGCCAAATCCATTTAGTGCGGCAGTTATATCCTCCTCAATTGTTTTAATACCAAATTTACCGGCAAGTTCCAATGCTAGTGTTTTGCTATCTGAACTTGAATCACGATCCGGCATTATAATGCCAAGTACATTTTTTGCACCTAAAGCCCGGGAAGTGAGTGCAAGGGTTACGGCAGAATCAATTCCACCACTAATACCAACCACACCACCTCTTCTTTTAAGCACTTTAGAAACATCATTTTTTAGATGTTCGGTAATGTTCAACACTGTTTGTTCAACATCCGTTAGTTTTACAATATCACTTGAGAATGCTGGTTTCTTTGCAATGGTTTTTAACGAGATATTCATTTTCCGATCTGATTGTGCATGAAATCAATTCATTAATATTTAGATGTCTGAATTCTTTAATAAACAGTTTGTGTAATAGCTGAGTAGAAAGTATTGCTGTAAGTGCCATATTGTCAACCTCCGAATGTTCTCTATTTATCGTCATTTTGTTTAGTAATTTGGAGACTGACTCGTAATTGAAAATACCCGTACTCTGCAATGCTTTTTTGTTTAGTTCCGATTTTACATACCCTGGCACATGTTCGCCGAGAAAACTATTATGGATAGGAGCCCGGTAAGCCTGTTTCGGTCTTTTCAGAATCTCATCCGGTAATCTTCCTTTCATTACTGATTTTAACAACACTTTTTCATTTAAACCTTTTAATTTGAATTCCGGTGGCAATGAAGCGCAGAATTCGATAATACGATGGTCAAGAAACGGATACCGTCCTTCAACCGAATTTGCCATTCCCATCCGGTCTCCCTGCGATGATAACAGATAGCCTGCAAGAAATACTGTGGTTTCTATGTATTGTGCTTTGGCCAGAGAATCCAAATGATTGATTTTGCCATTTAGTTTTTTGAGAATTATTGAATTAGGATTAAAGGACGATAGTTTATCAAGTATATCAGGATGAAAATGCCGGATAATATTTGATGAATTTTTCCATCTTAACAAATGAGAATATATTGGCGAATCTGTTTCAGTAAGTTTATACGCAAAAAACATTCTAAGAACGTTCGGATTTGCATTTTGTAAGGATGGAATATAAGGATACAGTTTTTTTAAAAGTAGTGGGCGAATTTTGGAATCCGGATATTTAGACCAAAAATGTCGTATTTTATTTTCCTTAAAAATATTATATCCTGCCAATAATTCGTCGGCACCTTCTCCTGTAATCACAACTTTAATATTGTTTTCTCTTACCTTATTCGACAGGCTATACATTGGAGAAGGAGAAGTACGTAGTAAAGGTATTTCGCTATGCCAAATTACCTTTGGAAAGTTTTTACCTACTTCATGCGTTGTACACTTATGGCCTGTATGTTCTGTCTTAAAATATTCTGATGCCAGCTTTTGGTAATGTGATTCATCAAACTCGCTCTCTGTAAATCCAATTGAGAAAGTTCGGAGTATATCAGGCCTTATCTCTTTAATATATGCAGTTGTTGCGCTGGAATCGATTCCTCCACTTAAATATGCGGCAACCGGAACATCTGCCCGTAAGCGTATTTTTATCGAGTCCCGAAAAAGCTCATCAAATTCTGCTTTAGCTTCTTCAAAATTACCCTGGTAATAATTTCCTTCAGTGGCAAAATCTAAATCCCAATACTTTTCAATTCTTATCTGTCCGTTTTTGTATTTAATGAAATGCCCCGGCGGACACTCTTTTATATCTTCAAATATTGTATTTGGCGAAATTGTTGTCCAAAATGTGAATGTTTCTGCCAAACCGTTAACTGATATTTTTCGATTAACTTTTGGGTGTTCAAAAATGGCTTTTATTTCCGATCCATATACAAACAGATTTGCAGAATTGTAGTAAAACAATGGCCGAATTCCGATTCTGTCTCTTGCTAAAAATAGTTCCTTCTTGTGGTTATCCCATATCGAAAATGCAAATTGACCATTTAGTTTTGAGAGACAATCTTCCCCAAACTCTTCGTATAAATGGATGATTACCTCTGTATCAGATTGCGTTCTGAAAAAATGGCCTTTTGATTTTAGTTCATTTCGAAGCTCAATATAATTGAATATTTCTCCGTTAAAAACAATCCAAAGATTCAGGTCTTCATTGGGCAGTGGTTGCTGACCATTGACAATGTCAATTATACTCAGCCTGACATTCCCAAAACCAAAATGCTTGTTGAGATAGATTCCGCACTCATCAGGGCCTCGGTGATGAATGCGAGAAAGCATTCGGTTAATTATTGTTTGGTTTGCTTGATTGTTTGAATCAAAATAACCGGCGATACCACACATCAGAAATGATTTTACAACATTGATTTTTTCCTGTCAATAAACGCTACAATGGCATTAATTGATTTGAAATTTTCCGGCATCAGTTCGGTATCGGCTACTTCAATTCCATATTCATCGGTAATATGACTAATCAGATTTAGAAAACCTAATGAATCAAATATACCTTGTTCGAATAGCAAGGTTTCATCTTTTAGTTCTTCAGGTTTGGTAAAACTAACTTCTGAAATAAACTCCCTTATCTTTTCTGTTTGTATAACACTAACTTCCATGAGCTTAGTTTTAATATTTGTTTACATGTTGTATTTATACCTGTTTTTAGATGAACTTATTATTCATTCCAAATACCCACTGCTTTTTTGTTTAGCAGCATATGTACCTGCGAAATTTGAAGGATTGCACTAACTATAAATGTGCAGTTTATTGCCATTACAATGGCAGTACTATCTTTATAAATATCTTTAAATACATAGATTAATACAAGGTAGATTATCATGCCTATTGTGGTTGATATTAAGGAGATTTTTATTTTTCCAATTCCATTTAGAAAGGCCGAATGTGGCAATATTACAATTTGCATAATGCTATAAATTCCTAGAGATATAGATAACTTCATGGGAACATTTATTTCGCTTCCAACCCAAATCAGGTAAAACCAATTGCTAATAAGTACCATTACAATAATTCCTGCTCCAAATACCAGTGAAAAAATATTCAATGTTTTTAATGTATTTTTTAACCATGAAAAATCTGCCTTTGTATAAGCGTCTGTTACTGCCGACCATATGGGAATTAATATTATTGAAAAGGCCATGTGAGGTAGTTGAAAATACTTAAATGCAATGTTGTAAATGGCAACTTCCTGCGGGCCAAAAAACTGTGTAACAAAAATGTTTGATGTTGAATAAACAAAAATGTATGTAAGTTGTAAAAAGAAAAACTTAACTCCCAGGCTCAATAAGCTATGGCTTAATTTGATGTCTATTTCTCTGAATGAAGGACTAAATATTCTGTATCTTTTTTTAAAAGCAAAAAACGAAACAGCAATAAGAAGAATGACAGGTATAGCACTTATTACTGTGCCTAGCAGAATAAGATTGCCTTTAATAGTAAATCTAGTTAAAAGGAGAACAAAAAGAAATGAAACCAGGTTCCCCATTGTAGTTACTAATTTTCCAAAAGCTGGTTTTTGATCGGCCTTGTAAATAACGACTATTAACTGAAAAATAAAACGAAGTATAAAAAAAGTAAATACTATTGATGCCAACACGTAAAGCTCATGGCTATCAATGCTCTTGGTGTTTAATATGGAGTTCCAGTTGAGAAAAAAATTGCAGAAGTGAAATAGTAATAAAACAACACTAAAAATGCCTGTTAACAATGCGTATGTTGTACTTACATATTTTTTTCCCAATCTATTGTTTCCCAATGCAATCGATTCGGCCAATTTGTTGCGCAGCCCATTTCCTAAACCAATATCAAAATAGCTGAACCAACCAAGAATAGAAGTTAATGTAAGCCAAATTCCATATTTTTCTTGAGTTAAGTAATGAAGTAGGAGAGGAACATATAATAAACCAATAAGTATAGATAATCCCTGAATACCAAAGGAATATAATATGTGGCGTTTTGCCTTGGCTCCTCGTGTTTCTCCTTTTAGCGATATAGTTTGATTTTGAATTACAGACAGCAATTTTCTCCAATAATTATTCGCTTTTTTGTAGCTCAAATATTTTTGAGAACCTTTATACACGAGTGCTTAAACTTTTTTTATACAGAAGTTGACATTTAATATCATTTCTATTCCTGTTCAATGTTTCGGATTCTATAACCTGAACCTGATCTTGTGCAATATTGGTATGTATGCAGCATCCCATTGCTTTTATTCTTATCAAAATTCGTGAATGCCCGCATATTTTAACAATCTCTCCCTGTATACCTTTTAAAGGGCCAAAGTTAACCTTAGCTTTAATGCCTTTTGATATTCTGTCTCGTGTAATTACTATTTCTTTTTCTCTCTCTTTAACTATTGTTTTAATATCCTCTAATTGTGTATCAGGAATACTTTGTGGCGTTTTACCAAATGACACATAGTTAACTACTCCGGTCATATCCTTAACTTTGAAGAATTCTTTATAACTCACTCGCACAAAAATGTAACATTTAAAAAGAGGTTCTTCAATCCACTTTTTACGATCGCACCAATGTCTTAATTTTTTGGTTACAGGTAGATAGAACTCAATTTTTTGTTCATCTAGTAGTTGTGCAATTTTTTTTTCCTGATTTACCCTGGTATAAACGACATACCATTGATAATTAAGCTTTCCGATATACATACTCACTAATTTTAAAATCATCAAAACTTCTAGTTACAATGCATTCTTAATAGACTCTTCATATTTTGCCAACAATGTTTTCAATTTTTGATTTTCAAGACTTATGTCAACAAACATTCGTCTTAGTCGTTCGTTGTCTTCTTTCAGTTTCTTAATCTCTTCCGGATCATTTATATAATCTCGTTGATACTTCGCTTTCCAATTGTAGAAAGTAGCCTGACTTATTTGATATTTCTCCAGAATTTTTGGGATGGGTGTACCATTCTCATATTCCTTTAGTATATCAGTTATTTGATTTTTGGTAAATCTTCTATTTCTCATTTGTTTTTATGAAAACTGTTACTTATTGACTTGAAAGCATCGTTGGTTCTTTTAGAGCGCAACAGGAACGTTATCTGATTTCTCCAGAATTAGAGAATAGATTTTTATTTTAATAATGCTGATGTTTATGATTATAATTTTATAAAACAAACTCTCTTATCTTAATTTCTGAAAGTATTGCTTTTACATGCCATGTAAGTTTTGTCAAAAAACTTCTAATTTGGCTTTGTTAATTTCTTCTCAGGATTACATGTTCTAATTAGAAATAGATGTAGAATTCTTATAATATCAATTTTGTACTTTATTTTTCAACTGGTTAATAGGTTTGATAAATCTATTTCTGAATTTCTCTTTTTTAGGGTGGTAAAAAAAGTTTCTAGTTGTTTAAATCTGGGGGTAGAAAAAGGGTCCCCCTACATTACTAACAGTTTTAGCAATTCATTTCAGTTTCTATTGTTACATACCATTCATCATTCAAATCCATGGTATTTATGGATCGGAAATGTTTAGCAATTATATTCAATTATTAAAATTGAATATTTGGCTTTCTAAGTAGCGACAATTATAATATTTGTATTTGTCAGAATATGAAAGAGGTATAAAAGTTAAAGTTTCTTCTGATTTAAATAATACTATTATTGTCCCTTATTTTTTTATCAAAACTAGTTCCTGATTGTTAACCACCACATTCTGCGCGAATTAGTTCACTCTGGGTCAATCAGGTTCTTAACTCTTTTTATATAGAAGTACTCTGTACCTCAACTAGTGTTTATAAGCTATAATGATTTTATCGCTGAATTGGAAAATAAAGTTAGAAAATTTAGAATGATAAATAGAAATATTGTTCTTTCCATTTTTTAGTTCATTCTGTTCATTTTCGTGAAATGAATTATTAGGTTTAATATAAGATAAAAATAAAATAATAGATAATAAATACTATACCGACTTAAGTTCAATAAAGATTAAAAACTATTTCTTAATCACTTTTATTCTAAATTTTGTAACAATTTGAAAATTAAACAGTAAATCATATTGGAATTATAATGACTTGAATCTTCTAACAGTCTCTAGAATATGGATATCTACAAGTTATTACGAAATAGTATCCAGAGCCAGATTAATAAAAGTGAAATGTATGGAAGTGATTGCACTATACTGTCACAAATGATTTTTGAAAAAACACTACGACGGATAAGCAGCTCTACCATAAAGCGATTTTTCGGTCTTATAAAATGCAATTATAAACCCTCTAAATATACACTTGACACCTTCGCTGAATTTATTGGATATAGAAATTGGAATGATTTCAAGACTTGTAATGATGATAAACTAATCACCGATAGTACAGAGGTATCTTGGAATATTCTAAATAATCGAACAAGTCGAATTACGCTTAGAAGTTTATCATCGTTAAAACAGAAAACTAACTACAAAAAGGACGAGTTCATTTTTAGGCAACAGGGAAGAAAACGATTTGAAGAATTTGAAGCAGATACTTTACCTGCAACTCTTTTTATTGCACCTGATGGATATGGTAAATCAACAATATTGATTCAACTTATGGAAGAATATTTTCTGCAAGAGGACAAGAGGTATCAACACGATATTGTTTGTTTAATTGACGGAGAGATATTTTTCGATCTATATTTTAAAAGCGGTAATGTCGACATTCTAAACGACCTTATAGAATTTGATATAAACACAAAGCAAAACATTTTTTTTCAGAAATATAATGAATTAGCAGAAGGTCGTTTTTGGCTAATTATCGATGATTTTGATGATGTATTCCATAAGCGAAGTGATTATATCCAACTTGTTGAAAATTTGACACATATTTTGATGATGAATGAAGGAGACTGGTTCAAGGTAATATTAACATGTCGACCTGAAAATATAGATACATTTAACTGTGTACTCCATAAAAGACCATTTTTGAAATCGCTCTGGTTTGATGTTGATTTTGCTCACGAAAACTACATTGATGCAATAAATATTTCTCGATTAAATACAACCGAAATTAACGCATTGTTCAAGCTTCATCAGATAAAGAGTCTATGGACTGATATTTTTAGTCAATTTGATGATATTCTTGGGATTGTTTCTAAGCCTTACTTATACTCTGTTTTTATTGATGAATTAAAGCGCTGCAAAAACATCTCTGAAATTAATCTTTTAAACCAATTAATTAAGGCTGAAATATTGTCCCCTCCATTGCTTAATGAAAAATTATCGCTGATAGAGCATTACGTTTCTCTGTGCGAACGAGGACAAGAATGTTTTTGGGTTGAAAAAAATCAATTATTGTCAGAAACAAATATTGCACCAGCCTACAATCAACTTATTTCCAGTGGAATTCTTTATGAAATCTTTAAACCTACAAATACTATTGATTTACGAATAATGGTCAACTTTACACAAAAAACAATTCTTGAGTATATTATTTTTCTTTGCTGGTTAGAAAAAAATGAATTTACAATTCACTTATTTTTTGAAATTCTGGATTACTATAAAAGCAATCAAATAATGCAGCACAGAATGATGAGTTTTTTTGTAAAAACGGCGATGCACAAAGGAGACTTAGTCATAATTAAGAGAATAAAGGATAAACTACTAAATAAAACGATATCAGAAAAAAATAACCATCCCATTTATACGTCGGAATGTGCAATGGATTTATTATCCATTTTGGAAGAATTATTGGTAAAGTATTCTGAACTACAAAACTAATTCAGAAGAATAGTTGAAAAGTGAATCCATCCGAATTATTTATAGTAGTAGAGGAGATCCTACTCTCCTTTTTAAGAGAACCATTATAAAACAAAAAGTATTAATAAAAAATAAAGAAAATCAGAAAACAGTTTTGTAAACATTATTCCTTTTTTACATAAATATCTCATATTCCAAATCGTAAACACTCAAAAATCAATTTAATCCGAATTGCAAAAGGAATCGGAATAAATGGACGATGATAATCGAAGCGGGGGAGGCGCGTTAATAGTCAAGTGTTTTTACTGCTCTTTTGCAATGAATTTTCCTTTCGAAGAATGAGAAAGGTGTATTCATGCAAAAGAATAATCGTTTTCAAAAACTCTTGACTATTCATGCGCTGCGTTTATGCCGAAGTCTTTTGCAACCGCAGGCTTGTTTGGATTGAATTGAATACTTTTGTTTGTGATTTGGAATCACCTTTAAACTGAATGGAGTTCATTTTGGGAAGCTTCCCGGAGAATTTGCAGGTTCGGGATTTATTGCATTCCCGTTTTCTTCAAGCCCTTTTTTAACATTCAATTCGTATGTTTCTACAGCTTTCCGAATGTCATTAATAAATTCTTTGTCGCGCTTAATATGAAATACTGTTTCTATATTTCTCAAACCTTTTGAATCAATTCCCTGAAGTGAGTTAATATATCTGTACTTCAGATCATTATTCATTAGTCTTACATTTTGAATTTTTAGGGCACCAATACACAACAGGAGCAATACAAATACAGTAGTTGATCCAATCTTCCATATTTTCAGCTCGTTGACCGCAAGGTTCCTTTTCTTCTTTTTAGGGAAACATTTCAAACTTTCGATACTTGTTTCTAGCTGTTTAATACGATTTGTAATGTCAGATTTAGTTAGCTGAATTTCTGAGTTCGTCTTATCAAATTTTTTTTGAAAAGAAATTTCTATTATCCGTTGGATTTGATTCAAAAATGTATGGGCCGAAACAAACTTCTGCCGTTCCTCTTGTTTTGGAGTATCTTCTTTAGGCTTTTGATTGGTATTGTTGTTTCCCATCTCTTTTTCAATTGTTGATAGCCTCTTTTTGATTTCCTCAAACATGGCTGCTATTAAACTATTGTTACTCATATTCAATTATTTAATTACCTGCTTAATCCTTGATCCCTGTTCTTTCGCTTTTTCCTCAGATTTACAGAAGAACTATGGTTTTCTCTGTCAATATGCCTGTATTTATATGCCGATAATGATAGATCTACTAATGGATTCATTTCATATCCACGGCTATATTTTGTATTAATTCGGGATTCGCGCGAAATATTTTGCTGTATTTGCCTGTTTATTTTGGAGAAACTAAATTGCCTGTCAACTTTAGAACCATTGAATTTGAAGTTGTTTTTTGTGAATATTATTCCCTGAACCTCGTCTGTACGCCCTTTATATTTAAAAGAAGTTTGTATTCCTTGTTCTTTCAAGGCTTGAATCAAGGCATTCCATGACCTGCAATTAGGTACAACCTCTTTTAGTGTATTGTATATTTTATATTTGGTTTTATCCGGCTCTCGCAGACGGTGTTCTTTTACATTCTCTTTTCCTTTCGCGAAATAGAGTCCGAAATCAAAAGTCAGGTCCTTACAGATCTTTTCGCTTCGAAAGCGATCATTTCTATCTGAAATGGTTTTGCCTTGATTGTTTACTCTGTTAAAGACCAGGTGAACATGTGGATGCTCCTTGTCATAGTGGCGAACGATTATATATTGGGTGTCTTTAATGTCCATTCTCTTCATGTATTCGTGAGCAATTTCCACTATTTTAGGATTACTAAGGTTGTCCTTGTCCTGCGCAGAAAAATCAAGAGAAATATGACCAACCGTTTGGGTCACTCTGGGATTCAGGTTTGTCTGTTGGATAAAACTCTGAATAATAGCTTTGGAGTTTTTGGTTCTAACTCCATCTGTGGAAAGAATCTCGGCTGCCTTCTTTTTGTCAAGTACATATTCCACCGCTCCCTTAAAACCTTTTCCTTTGATAATTTTTGCGATCATTTAATTTTGTCAATGATGTAGTCAATCTCACCGGCTAAATACAGATACTCTGTTCTGGCGTTTTTGTATCCTCCCGCATTAGCCTTCTTCGCTATTTGATTTAGATTGTTAGCCATTCCGCAAAGCTTTCTGATATGATCGTTCAGCTCAGGTGTCAACCTTTGTATAATCGTGCATGAAGCAATAGACTGTCGGATAATCTCACTCATTGATGTTTTGGCTTCTGAAGCTTTACCTTTTAGCGTATAATATTCTTCAGTTGACATCTTCAAACTGACGATATAAGTTTTCTTTTCGGAGACAATTTTTGTGGGTCTACCACCTTTTTTATAACTGTTCATTTTCTTCTACTTAGACCAGCGGGATGCAGAAGCAAGGGTTTTGGTAATACCAAAACATAAACTTGCTTCGCATAAAACTGACAGGGTATTAGCGTTTGAGGCCTTATAATTTCAGTTGTTTTCGTCGAGAGAAATTCAACGTGATTTCCTCCTTCAGACGATCGTCCGGCACTAGTTCAAACTTTTTAATCAGCAATTTTAAAGCTGGATTTTGCTTTATCATTTGCTCTGTAATGTACCTGGTCTCCGGTGTTAGTTTTTCAATTAAATAGTCTGCAATATCGTAACCGGCTGGTAACTTTTCAGTTTTACTTAAGCCTTCCAGAAACTCAGAAATTCGAATATCGATGCCATATCTTTTCATGAGTTTGGCTTTTCTGTGCCATGTTTGGAAAGCACCCAGGTCAGGAAATAAAACCACTTTCCGATCTGATAGGATTTTAAAATTACTGGTATTCAGACTTCCATATTTTCCACCGGAAGCAATCCAACGGTAATCTTTTAAAAAATGGGCAGCAATTACAGCACTTTTCTCACTTTCTACTATTCCAATTGGTTTCGAAGTATCTTCATTAAGTAGGTGTTCGCCGAAAAAACACTGCTTGAGTTTAAAATCTTCGTGCTTAATTCGGAAATGTACCCAGGAGATGTGATTGAACGGGTGTTTTATGCGTTTCCCAGTTTTTGGGGAATATTGCATGATTTTACCTGTGCGAATATTTCCATTGTAATCAACTTGCCAAAATATTGTTGCCCCATCCCATATTTTAGAAGTTCCAAGTTTGTACTTCGCAAATAGTTCCAGAGCTGTTGTTTCCCCAATTTGTGAACAAAGAAACTGAAACAGATTATTATGCTTATAGGATCTCTGGCTTTCGTATAATAGATCCTTATCAATAAAACTTATTGACTGAATGATTTCAGGAGTACTATTGGAAGAAAAGGAGGTTTCACGTGTTTTAGGTAGAATGTAATTGTTGTCCTGAAAGTATTGACTGGGCGTATAATGATAGCCACATTTTTCTTCACGGTTACACCTCCCAACATTTTTGGGAAAGGTAATCTGCTTTTCTGTATCAATATATCTTACAAATACATTCTTTTTATTACAAGCAGGGCATAAATGTCGTGTTGAAGAACCTTGATATGGTTCAAGTTTAAATCTAAAAGTATTCATGGTGGCTGGTTTTTATCGTTTTTTTGAAAATGGAATGGAATAATCTTCTGAGAGAACTTCAGGTGTCATTATTGCAGGAATATGCGAATGGATACCGGCTGAACTATTTTTTCTGCCTGTATTTATCCATTCCAATAATTCATCCTCATAGAAATAGAGCTTCTTGCCACTTTTGTAGCAGGGAATGCTTCCTTTTCGAACAAGAGTATAAACTGTTGATTTGGCTTTCATAAGAATTTTACAAGCCTCATTGATCTCGATTGGCCTTTTCGGAATATCCGGCCTTTGGATTTCTTCGATCAGATTTCTTAACTGCGTTACTTCATGAATTAGAAAGCCTACAGCTTCCGGTAACTTTTCGAATGTAATTTCATCTTTACACATGGCAACTGTTTTTAATTGTTTGTGTACAAATGAAAAAGGTGTTTTACTGGTGCCTGTTAATCACCAAAAAAACACCTTAGAAACACCGGAAATTTATAATGTTTTAGTTGCCGAGGTTGTACTTAATTGGAATATTGCAGTTGGTATCAGGAATTCTAAGTTTTTTCTTGATTGTCTTGATTTCACTCACTTCCTGGAGGGTAGGGGCAAACACTATTTTAAGGAAATGGGAGATGGATAGTTGGTCTGTTATTCGAAAATGGTTCCAAATATTCCACCCATAATGATAGATGTCGTTAGCTTTTAATTGCTTGTCAACTTTTATTGGGCGTATTGATTTTAATTCTTCTCCATTTGAATACATTTCTACAAATGTACACAGTCTTAAAAGTTCAGAATCTGAGGCATATGGAGCAAAAATTTCTTGGGAATATCGGAGAGCTTGTTTTAATAATTTTTGCTTTTTTTGATCTGATGTTTCCTGAAATGTTTCGCGTATTTCATTAGTTGGGACGTTGTTGGGAATATATTCCAAACCTGCTTTTAACACAGTCTTAGCAGATTCTTTTCTCTCAAATACTTTAGAAGAAATTATCTTGGGTAGCAAAACATTATCGATCAGGCTATTAATACTAATATACACAGCCACTGAAAATACAACGACAATTAAAAAAACGATATTCGCTGTAAACAAATCAAGCTTAGTTAATAAGCAGAAATATCTTGTTAATGTCGCCAAAACCAGAATGGCACAGCAAACAAGAAGAATAAGAATAATATTTTCCGGTTTCTTAATCGTCATAGAAACTATTTTAAACTAATCTTGTTGGCAGACTCCCGTTTCTTTTCATTAACTAAATCGGCATAAATCTGAGTGGTCGAAACGTTTTTATGAGTTAGCATTTTCGAAACAGTGTAAATGTCTGTGCCAAGAGCTATCTGTAAGGTGGCAAAAGTGTGTCGGAAACAGTGAAATGTAATCTTCTTTTTTATTCCGGCCGAGGCAACCCAATTCTTCAATGGTTGAAAAGTCATGCTTCTCACCATATCTTTAAAAACTCTTCCATTGGTGCGTTTACCGCATAATTGCAAAGCTTCATTGCTTAGAGGCAATGTTGTTTCCGTATCGGTTTTTTCTGTTTTTAACCGCATACAAAATTCGCCTTCGGATGCTGGAATTATATTATCCCACCTTAAGTTTAAGATATCGCTGATCCGTAATCCGGTCAAACACGAGAATAGTGAAGCGGACTTCAAAACAGATATGTCGCAAGGAGTTGCTGCAAGCGTTTTGAGTTCTTCTAATGTCAGATATTCAATTTTGGTATCGACGGTTTCAATGCTTTCCAGAAAGTCGTTTATATTCTCAAATATTAATTTGTCCCGATAAGCCAGTTTTAGTAGTGCCCTATATGTTGAGAAATATGAAGCTGCAGAGTTTTGAGAAATGGGAAATTTTGTATGTTTTAGCTGTTTTGCACTTAGTAGATATGACCTGAATTTTCTACTTAAATCAACCGTTATGTCCTCAAATAAGCATCTGCCATTCACAAAATTCTCAAAATGAGCATATACCATCATCCATTTCTGATCTTTCTTTAGAGCAATTTTGTAGAAGTAATCTAAAAAGTCTGCTTTAAGTTTATGCTTGTCCAGAAATCCAAATTGATCATTTATTAGCGATTGCACCCTGATTGCTCGAATACCTTCAGCTTTATTCAGCACTTCGCGGTTATATTCCTTCTCAAGCTCCGTCCTTGGCTTTTTGTAAATGTATATGCCGAGAAACTCTCTGCGTGTCAGTTTCATCGTATATGGATTCCTTATAGCAGGATAATAATCCAAATAAAGCGATAGTCTTCCTTTTGAAATCGAACGTTTTCTTAAAGTAACTTTTACACAAGCCATAATTATTCAGTGTTTGTTGGTGAAAAAATTCTGTCTAACTCATCTTTTGCAATCTTTACGTATTTTCCTTCTTTGACCTTATCGATATTATTTCGCTTTATCAAGCCATACAGACCGTCCCGGCTAATGTTGAATTTTTGCATTGCCTCCTGGACAGTATAATATTCCATGAATGATTGCTCACTAAGACCTCTTGCAACTAGAATATGTTTCTTTGAATAGAGTACCGATAATCCTTCCTTTTTCTTAGGAATCTGATGTCTTGAAACTAGGGTGTAAGCAGCTGATGTTGTAATTGATAATTCTGTACAAATCTCTGAAATACTAATCCACTCCGTTATTTCTTTATGGTTTGCGTCTCCTTTGAGTTTGAAAAATTTATCGATGTGAAGCTTGTTATAGTAGCTTCTTCCATTTTTTACAATTTTAGGAATATTGTTTTCCCTAATAATTTTATATACCCAGCTATCTTTTATATTAAAGGTTTCTTTAATTTCAGAAATCGAATAATATTCAGGAGGCAATTCTTTTATTTTTTCAGGAGGAATATTTCTTACCATTGCCTTCTCCATCATCTCGTCAATGTCGGTGCGTTTTACAAGCATGATTCTTGACGAAATTTTAGATACAGGTAGCTGTCCTGAATGAATTAGTTTATAAATGGTTTGTCTGCTCAATCCCAGATATATGCCAACCTCATTCACTCGCAAGAAGTCTTTTGAGCATATCTCATTATAAGAAGGTATTCTTCGAAAAAACAAACTGGTATTTTTTTTCTTCTCAATTTTTTCCTTTCTCTGTTGATCTTTGTATGCTTGATTATTGCATCTATGAGAACAGTATTTTGTAGTTGTTTTTTGTGCTGTAAATTCTTTATTGCACCATAAACAATGTTTGCTTATTTCCATTTCGTCCTTCTTAAAGTACCCATCTATTGTATTTTATCGTAAACCAATACATATTATTGTATATAAACTACACTACTTTGCAATTTTTCATTTTTCAAGTTAAGAATATTTGAAGAAAAATACAAATGAGGTACAAAAATGAGAGAAACATTAAGGAATTTTGGCTAAAAGCTGAAATTGACTCTAATCCCACTGAAAAACAATGTTTTGACTGATAGGTGTTTGTGTGATATGGTAATTAAAAATATATGAAATTACTTCCCGATACAAAAGTTCTTAAAAATATGTCCCAAAACTTCCTCAGTACCAACTTCTCCGGTAATTTCTGCCAGATAATGTAAACATTCGCGAATGTCCTGAGCAAGGAAGTCGCCGGTTATTTGCAGTTCAAGTCCATTTAATACGCGCAAAATAGCTTCATGGGCGTTCTTTAAAATTTCGTAATGGCGGGCATTGGTAACAATTACATCCTGCTGCTCGGCTTCCTCCATATCAATGGAGTGGCTCATATAATCGATCAACTCTTGAAGGTTTTCTTTTTGTTTAGCCGCAATAAACACCGCTTTTTCATTATCGGTAAGTTCCATTACTTCTATCTGCTGAATGGTATCACGCAATCCGGAATCGATTTTATTGGCCACAATAATCAATGTCTGATGTGAAGCAATTCGTTCGCGAATCTTCTGAATGCGGCTTTCTACAAGCGGGTAGGGGTTATTGGTGTCAACGACCAACAAAACCACTGTAGCTTGTTCCAGTTTGCTGTAACTGCGTTCAATTCCCAGATTTTCAATATGGTCTTCGGTTTCGCGAATACCGGCAGTATCGAAAAAACGAAAAGCAGTCCCTCTAATATTTACCACGTCTTCAATTACATCACGGGTGGTACCATGAATATCTGAAACAATAGCCCGGTCTTCATTCAGTAAAGCATTTAGCAGCGTTGATTTTCCAACATTCGTTTCACCAATAATTGCCACCGGAATTCCATTTTTAATGGCATTTCCCAGCTGAAAGGAATCTTTCAACTTTCGTAATAACTCCTCAATTTCTTCGGTTAAATTACGTAAGGCTGTGCGATCGGCAAATTCCACATCTTCTTCGCTAAAATCCAATTCCAGTTCCACCATTGCCGTAAAATGCAATAGCTGATCGCGCAAGGCACTTATTTCTTTCGAGAATCCGCCACGCATTTGGTTTAAAGCCAGTTTATGAGCCGCAGCATTCGATGATGCAATTACATCGGCAACCGCTTCGGCCTGCGACAAATCCATTTTACCATTCAAAAATGCTCGCTGCGTAAATTCTCCCGGCAATGCCAATCGAGCGCCATTTTCTACCAAAACATTTAAAATCTGTTGCTGAATATAAACCGACCCATGACACGAAATCTCAATAATATCTTCGCCTGTAAACGAATGAGGTGCATGAAACAATGCAATAACCACCTCGTCGATGGTTTCGTCGGCAGAAACGATTTTGCCAAAATGAAGGGTATTTGCCGCTTGGTCAACAAGCAATTTGCCGGTTTTGGGACTTTCGTAAACTTTATCCGTAATTGCAATCGCATCGCTTCCTGAGAGGCGAATTACTGCAATCGCTCCAACTCCGGGCGAGGTTGATATGGCACATATTGTTGATTGATCGAGCATATTCACTATTTCTTCAACTTTTTGAAATATATTAAAGGCAGTTCCTTATATTTTAGTTTTTTGTGTTCAACCCAAACTGTTATAAGTCGTTCAGATAGAAAGCCAAAAATTCGCTCCTGATAACCTTTGTAATTTTCACTCGGAACTCTGTCTTCAAATTTAAATAATATATCAAACAGCCATTCCATTAACTCTTCAAAATCATCTCTTTTCAGCACAAACATATTGTTGGCAAATAATCGGTTCTGATTTAAAACCTTGTTAAAAGCCGGTATAAACTCAGGAGAGTTTTCCTTTAAAATATTTTCAAGCAAAATTAAATCATCGGCACTATGATATTTAGAATAATGTTGCTTTATATTTTTACGTAATTTACGTCTTACCGGTAAAATGGCTTCATACTTCTCTAAAATCTTTAGAGTATCATCTTCGTTTAATAAGTGCTTTCCCCAGTATTCGGTATTTGAGGTGTAGATTAATCCATAACGTTTTTTCCATAAATTTGCTGGAAAATAAAGTAAGCGTTTTATTCGATAGGCTAATGGTTCTTTGGCAGTCGTAAAGTACCTGCGATAATGGCAACTTCCAACAATTTCGGGTTGTGTATTTTTCCAAACCCAATAAAGGCCCGTCAGCTCACTATAGTTGTGATTTTTATCAGAAATGTGATCGCCGCTGTCATCGCCGCAAAAACCTTCAACTTCATTTCTGTTATTTTTTCCTACCCAAACAGGGGTATATAAATCGCTCAGAAAGTTAACCTTAATGGGTTTGTAAAAGAATGAATATAGTTTCAACCTGTTTTGTTTGTTCATATTCTGATTAATGCTTTTAAACTGCTTCTTTGTTCTTTAAAAACAATTAAAAATACTTATTTGCATTTTCCATTTATTCAAATTCATCTATAATTTTTTCGACACTCCACTTTTTATTACCATATTCCCTTATAGTATTCTTCCACTTTTTATCTTTTAGTTTATACCACTTTTTTTTACCCGTTATTACCTTCTTTTTTAAAAGAGGATATCCCTGGCTTGCCAATTCATGATACATCGAATATGTAAGGTTTTTAGCTTTTGAGTTTAGTTGATCCTCCATGTCACGGCTCCCGACAAATGCTGCTGGCTTTAAGTCCTGAGCGATTAAGAATTGCGAAACACCTATTTCCCATTCATTTATTACGAGGCGTCGAAGGCGCTTTTTATCCTTCTCGTTAAATATTTTGTCTGCATCAATTCGGTTTAAAAACGAAGGTAATTGTTGTATTGCATTTTTGTTAAATACTAAAAAATGACTTTGAAGATGGTAATTTTCAGGATGCATTGAGAACCAGGGCTTTTCGTGAGAATCAATAATTCCCCAGAAATCAGCATCATCCTTTTTTGCCCATTCAAAAACCAAATCAAGTTTATTAAATAAAATATTACTGTCGTTTATCACGGCAATTTGTACGTATTTATTCAAGTCAATATCATAAACATTACGATAAAACATTCCAAAGTCGTAACCTTTATTAGGATTATGAATAATTTCGATGTTCGTTTTTAAAGAATAATTATTGACTAGAATTTTTTCATTATTGCAAAGTACCCTAACTTTATCAAAATGTCTTGATAGTTCATTAATGTATAATTGAACGTTATAGGGTAAGATATCTGTGGTACTATAATGAATAAAATAACACAAGCTGGTATTTCCGGTGATATTATTATCTGTTTTGGAGATCATAATACTTTAAATATAGAGTAAATGTGGAAATCTTAAAAAATGAAGCAGCAAACCTAATAAAAAAATCGAAATTTACAATGGCATTTACGGGTGCCGGAATTTCGGTTGAAAGTGGGATTCCTCCGTTTCGCGGAGAACACGGCCTTTGGAACAAATACGATCCGCAGGTGCTGGATTTGGTATATTTTCTGAATAATCCGGAACACTGCTGGAACTATATTCGCGAAATATTTTACGATTTTTTTGCTGATGCAAAACCCAATGATGCGCACCGGATTCTGGCGAAAATGGAAAGAAATAAGCTGTTAAATGCAGTTGTTACCCAGAATATCGACAACCTTCATTACGAAGCCGGAAGTGAAACAGTTTATGAGTTTCATGGGAATTCAAAAAAGTTAAAATGTTTAAAGTGCGGAAAAATTTATGATGCCGGAGCTATTGATTTTGAAAACATTCCGCCAAAATGTATAAATGATGGAGAAGTGCTAAAGCCCGACTTTATATTTTTTGGCGAAGGAATACCGCCCGATGCCTATGCTGATTCGTTCGCAGCGGCCGAAAAAGCGGAAGTTTGTATTATCGTTGGATCAACGGGCGAAGTAACACCGGCATCGTATGTGCCACGTACTGCGAAACAGGCAGGGGCCACAATCATAGAAATCAATCCCGATGAAACAATTTTTACCTCAGCAATAACCGATATTCATTTAAAAGGAAAAGCAGCTGAAATTATGTCGAAACTTGGAAAGGAATTATTTTGAATATTTCAACAGCAAGTTTAAACTTTTAACTTCTTCGACATATACAGAACAGCATTAAGTCTAAATAAGGCGTACAGTCTTTTTATAAAAGAGAAGAACAATTATATTTGCGCATCAAAATTCGAACTTTAATCTTCGGTCTTCGGTCTTCGGACTTCCGACCTAAAAAAAATAAAATATGAAATTACTTGAAGGAAAAACAGCGATCATTACCGGTGCTTCTCGCGGTATTGGTAAAGCAATTGCTGTAAAGTATGCACAGGAAGGGTGCGATGTTGCCTTTACCGATCTTTTTGAAGATGACAATATGAAAGCCACGGAAGAGGAATTAAAAACTTACGGTGTAAAAGCTAAAGGATATGCTTCTGATGCAAGTAATTTTGAAGATACCGACCGTGTTGTAACCGAAATTGTAAAAGAATTTGGCCGTATTGATGTATTAGTTAATAACGCAGGTATTACAAAAGACACATTGTTAATGCGAATGACTGAAGATCAATGGGATGCAGTTATTAATGTTAACCTGAAATCGGTATTTAACTTTACAAAGGCGGCTCAACGCACCATGTTAAAACAACGTTCGGGTTCAATCGTTAACCTTAGCTCGGTTGTTGGTGTTAGCGGAAATGCAGGACAGGCAAACTACTCGGCATCAAAAGCGGGTATTATTGGTTTTACAAAATCGGTAGCTCGTGAGCTAGGTTCTCGAGGTGTTCGTTCTAATGCTATTGCTCCTGGTTTTATTATTACTGAAATGACCGGTAAAATTCCGGAAGATGCGCGTAAAGCATGGGAAGCCTCAATTCCTCTGAAAAGAGGTGGAACTCCTGAAGAAGTAGCTGGAGTAGCAACATTCCTCGCATCCGATTTATCGTCGTATGTAAGCGGACAGGTTATCACTGTTTGTGGTGCAATGAACACTTAAAAAACGTTATATAATAATGAAAAGCTGTCTGAAAGGGCAGCTTTTTTTGTTTCTTTGTTTTTGATGAAACACAGGGCCTTATTCGTAGGACTAACTACGATTGACATTCAATATTTTATCGATGAGATTCCGGTTGCCAATACCAAAATCAAAACCGATATTCCGGATATTTTAGTTGGTGGACCGGCAACCAATGCAGCTGTTGCATTTGCGTATTTGAATAAAACGGCAACACTTGCCAGTCCTGCCGGTCTGAATGCGTTTTCATCTTTTATCGATCAGGATCTTAACCGGGTAGGGGTCGATCATTTTGATTTGGCTTACGGCCAGGATTTTGAGACTATTTTGGCCACTGTATTAACATCAAAAAATGGCGACCGAACCATTGTAACACATAATCCAAAAGTAGTAGACAGCACTATTTCTCCACAAAAACTAATCGATCTGGTAGAGCCACAGGTTGTCCTTATTGATGGTTTTTATCCTGAATTCAGTCTTGAATGTGTGCGGATTTGTAAAGAACGGGGAATACCTGTTGTTGCTGATTGTGGAAGCTGGAAACCGCAGTTTGCCGAGCTGTTAAATTATATTGATGTTGCCATATGTTCAGCCGACTTTATGCCGCCAAAATGTAAAAACAGGAAAGAGCTATTTGAATTTATGACAAATATGAGTATCCATTCGGTGGCTATTTCAAATGGAGGGTCTGAAATAGATTTTTTATCAAAAGAAAAGAAAGGAAGAATTAAGGTGCCGGAAGTGGAGGTAATGGATACTCTTGGCGCAGGAGATTTTCTTCATGGCGCTTTTTGCTACTATTCTCTTGAATGCGCTGATTTCGAAAGCGCTATGCAGAAAGCAGCCTCATTAGCTTCATTTACCTGCAGTTTTAAAGGAACACGGAAATGGTTAAATTTCAAACATAATGCCTGACATCTAAAAAATAATCCGTAAATTGTTTTTCTATACAAAACAATAAAACAATGTATGTTAAATAAGTCAATTGCATATCAGTTGAGTGTTTACATATCCTTAGCAGTAATAGGGGTGTTTATTGCCTTTATTGGCATCTTTTTCTTTTTTAATCAAACCCTTATAAAAGATAGTGTTAAAAACAAGGCCATGTCACAAAGCACCGAAGTTTTAGCAAGTGTTAAACGCTATGTTGTTACAACTTCGGAAGTTGCAGGGAACGTTGCCGATCAGGTAATATTTTATGGACGGCAAGATCACGCCGATTTATTTATTCAGAGTTTAATTGATAAATATTCGTTTATCAATGCCATTTTTGTAAATATTGATTCAACAGTTACCGATTTATCATATTGGAATTATTTTACATATAAAGATGGCGATTCCACTATTATACGAAGGGGGAAGAACACTTTTTCTTCATGTGCCAATGAACAGGAACAGTTTGAAAAACTTATTGCACGTCAAGCTATTGGTTGGTCAGACCCCTATAGATGCAACCGAAATAACATTGTAGTGGCCGCTTATTGTGCGCCTATAATGATAAAAACTGCATCGGGTCAAGTTGAACGAGTTGGAGAAATCATTTGCGAGTTGTCGTTAAATGAATTAAATAGGCAGGTGAATAGCTTAAAAATCGGAAACGGGGGATTTGCTTTTCTGATGTCAAACGATGGCGTTTATATTACCCATCCTGTGAGCGAGTGGATACTAAACAAAAGAATTTATGATTCGAATAAAAAGGTTCTTAAAGAAGATTTAACTGCTACGACCGATAGAGTACTGTCAGATTTAAAACCCGGAACTTTAATCGCTTATCCCGAATTATTTAATTTTGAGAAAGCCCTGGTTTATTATGTACCCATTGAACAAAATGGTTGGGTTTTGGTATCGGCACTGCCTTATAAAGAATTATTTGAACCCTTGTACCTGCCTGTACTTCAAATGCTGTTCTTTTCCGTTTTAGGAATCCTTGTCATCTATTTAACAGTTACATACATTATTAACCGGCAGATAAAACCACTAAGCCTCGTTACCAAACAATTAAAACGATTCAGTAATTTAACCGGTCCTTATAAGGATATTCCGGAGAATGAAGTCATTCAGGTTGCTGAGAGTTTGAATTATATGAAATCGTGGTACGAGCAATACCTGCAAACACAATCGGACGAACAAAAGAAAAAGCTACAGCGTCAGGAAGATATGATTCAAGCTTCTGAAATTCAGCAAAGTTTTATTAAAACTGTTGATCCCGCTTTTCCAGAACGTACAGATATTGATCTTTATGCAACTTATCAACCTGCCAGGGGAGTAAGTGGCGACTTGTTCGATTATTTCTTCCTTGATGAAGAACACCTGGTATTAACAATGGGAGATGTATCAGGCAAGGGAGTTCCAGCTGCATTTTTTATGAGCGTTGCACAAACAATTATTAAAACCAACGCGTTAGAGCCTAAAGCAGATTTGATTGTAAAACGAGCGAATAAAGAGTTGTGTACCACGAATCAGCATCAGTTCTTTTTAACGCTTTTTTTGGGTGTTTTGAATGTTAAAACGGGCATATTGCAGTATTGCAATGCGGCTCATACTCCCGCATATATTTTGAGCAATAGTGGAAAGATTAAAGAATTAGCCCAATCTCACGGACTTCCTTTAGGACTCTATCCTGACAAATCTTATAACTCAGCCAAAATTCAGCTTGAAAAGGGAGATACACTGGTTTTATATACCGACGGTGTTACAGAAATGCTCAATGAAAACAATTTCCAATACAGTAATAAACAATTGATTGAGAACCTGAAATCGCTGGCAGGCCAGAGCCCGAAGGAAATGGTTGAGCGATTAGATAAGAGTTTTAAAATGTACATGGGGCATGCTCAGCAATCGGATGATATTACCTTGCTGATCTTTCAATATAAGGCATAAAAAAAAAGGAGGCTTTCACCTCCCTTTTTAAATATCAATAATTAATTTCTTATTCTTTCAGCGCTTTTTTATTTGATAAAATACGCATCTGAAGTTTCTCATTTTTCTTGTCAAAACCTACAGAGATTGTATCTCCTTCGCTAATTGATGCCTTAATAATTATTTCGGCCATCTCATCTTCCAGATATTTCTGAATGGCTCGTTTTAACGGTCGGGCACCAAACTGAGGATCATAGCCTTTCTCAGCAATAAAATCTTTTGCTGCCGGAGAAATTTTCAATTTGTAATTAAGCGATTCAACGCGCTTGTACAATCCGTCAATTTCAATATCAATAATAGAGTGGATATGTTTTTTCTCCAATTGGTTAAAGACTACAACATCGTCAATTCTATTAAGAAATTCCGGTGCGAAAGCTTTTTTCAATGCTTTCTGGATGACGTATTTTGTATGCTCATTTTCTTCTTCTGCTGTTTTTGCAGTTGAGAAACCAACACCACGCCCAAAGTCTTTTAACTGGCGCGACCCAATGTTCGATGTCATAATAATAATTGTATTTTTGAAATCGATATTGCGTCCTAAACTATCGGTTAAACGGCCTTCATCCATTAACTGAAGTAAAATATTGAACACATCAGGATGTGCCTTCTCAATCTCGTCGAGTAAAACAACCGAGTAGGGTTTTCTTCTAACTTTCTCCGTCAATTGGCCACCTTCTTCGTAGCCCACATATCCCGGAGGCGCTCCAACTAATCTTGATACGGCAAATTTTTCCATGTATTCACTCATATCAATTCGAATCAACGAATCAAGATTGTCAAATAAATAAGTTGTTAAAACTTTTGCCAACTGGGTTTTTCCAACACCTGTTGGGCCCAGGAAAATAAATGTTCCGATCGGGCGATTTGGATCTTTCAGTCCTGCGCGGTTACGTTGGATTGCCTTTACAATTTTAACGATTGCCTCGTCTTGTCCAATAACTTTACCTTTCAGGTCTTTACCCATGTTCATCAGACGTTTTCCTTCGGCCTGCGCAATTCGTTGTACCGGAATTCCCGACATCATTGCAACCACTTCAGCTACCTTGTGCTCATCAACAATTTCGCGATGGTTAATAAGATCTTTCTCCCATTGTTCTTTTGCATCTTCCAAAAGCGTGAGCAGATTTTTTTCCTTATCACGGTAGTTAGCTGCCAGCTCAAAATTTTGACTTTTAACCGCAGCAATTTTATCTTCTTTTGTTTTCTCTATTTTTTCTTCAAGCTTAACAATGTTATCCGGAACATTGATGTTCGAGATATGAACACGCGAACCGGCTTCGTCAAGCGCATCAATGGCCTTGTCCGGCAAATAGCGATCGGTAATATAACGTGCAGTTAGTTTTACACAGTTCTCAATCGCTGCAGGCGTAAAAGTTACATTGTGGTGATCTTCGTAACGGTCTTTAATGTTATTCAGAATTTCGATGGTTTCGTCTACCGAAGTAGGATCAACCATTACTTTTTGGAAACGACGTTCCAGTGCACCATCTTTTTCAATTTGCTGACGGTACTCATCGAGAGTAGTAGCTCCAATGCATTGTATATCACCTCTTGCCAGCGCAGGTTTTAGCATGTTAGCCGCATCCAGCGAACCGGTTGCTCCACCTGCACCTACAATGGTATGGATTTCGTCGATAAACAATATTACATTATTAACTTTCGACAGCTCGTTCAATATCGCTTTCATGCGTTCTTCAAACTGTCCTCGGTATTTTGTGCCGGCAACGATCGATGCAATATCAAGACTTACCACTCGTTTGTCAAACAATATCCTGGACACTTGTTTGCTAACAATACGAAGGGCCAAACCTTCTGCTATTGCCGATTTGCCAACGCCAGGTTCTCCAATCAAAATTGGATTGTTCTTTTTACGACGACTCAGTATTTGCGCCAAACGCTCTATTTCTTTTTCGCGACCTACTATTGGATCGAGGCTGTTTTCTTCTGCCAGTTTGGTAATATCGATACCAAAATTATCGAGCACCGGTGTGTCCGATTTGGCTCCGGCAGCTTTTTTCGAGCTTTGTCCGCCCGACGGACCTTTACCAAAACCTTCGCCCGGCTCGTCGTCATCGCTTTCAGGGAAATCCGATTTCGCTTCGGGTTGCTGATAATCTTGCAATTGTGATTTTACCATATAATAGTTAATGCCCAGTTCAACTAAAAGCTGGGTAATCAAACTATCGTTGTCTTTTAATATAGCTAACAAGAGGTGGCCGCTGTTGGCAGTGGCACTTTTAAACGATCGTGCTTCAAGGTAAATCAACTTCAACGTCTTTTCTGTTGATTTAAGCATTATCAAATCTGCTTTATGATTAATATCTTTATCTGTGCGTACCTTGCTTTCGATTAGTTGTTTTACTTCAACCATATCAACACCCAGGTTTTCGAGAATATCAGTGGCAGTACCTTCGCCTTCTCTTAAAATTCCCAAAAAAAGGTGCTCCTGGCCAATATAATCATTCCCCAAACGAATTGCTTCCTCCCGGCTATATCCGATAATATCTTTAATTCTTGGTGAAAATTGTGAATCCATATATAGTTTCCTTTTTATCTCGGTTTAACAAATACTATTCCTAAAAGGTTGAAAGACTAAATTAAATAAAATTTGAAGCTACGATGTACCGAAATGGCAGAAGTTATCAAATGTAACAAAAACATCATGAATTTATGACAGTTAAATTGTTAATATCTTCTTATCAAAAGAGTGTAAAACACTACTAGATATCCGTGTTACACAAATGATTTTACTATTTTTGTGGGTCTTTTGACAGCTTATCAATTAATAAGCTATTTTTATGTGTACCAAACGGTGCTACACATTTTTGGGATCACATACAGACAGAACTAAATGCCTTTATTTACAAGGGCTTTGAGTATTAATTTTTGTGTCACAAACTTTTAGTGATAATTTATTTTGAAAGGAGATATAATGACAGAAGGTGAAAAGATTATCAGAATAAACATTGAGGAGCAGATGAAATCTGCCTATATTGATTATTCAATGTCGGTAATTGTTTCGCGTGCACTACCAGATGTACGCGATGGTTTTAAACCGGTACACCGCCGGGTTTTATTTGGTATGCACGAACTTGGAATTTTATCCAATCGTTCATATAAAAAGTCGGCAAGGATTGTAGGTGAGGTGCTTGGTAAGTACCACCCACATGGCGACTCTTCAGTTTATTTCACCATGGTACGTATGGCTCAACACTGGTCGTTGCGTTACCCAATGGTCGACGGCCAGGGAAACTTTGGTTCTGTTGATGGCGACAGTCCGGCAGCAATGCGTTATACTGAGGCTCGAATGTCGAAGATCTCGGAAGAAACATTGGCCGATCTGGACAAAAATACTGTTGATTTTCAGCCCAATTTCGATGAATCGTTAGGAGAACCTACTGTTTTGCCAACAAAGATTCCTCAGCTGCTTGTTAACGGAGCTTCAGGTATTGCCGTTGGTATGGCCACAAACATGGCGCCACACAACCTCAGTGATGTTATCGATGCGACAATTGCTTACGTTGAGGATCATGAGGTTGAAATGGAACAGCTTATCGAAATCGTTAAAGCGCCAGACTTTCCAACCGGAGGTATTATTTATGGCTACCAGGGCGTGAAAGATGCGTATGAAACCGGAAGGGGACGTATTGTTATCAGAGGTAAGGCTCACATTGAAAATGAAGGTGGACGTGAGAAAATTGTTGTCACCGAAATTCCTTATTTGGTTAACCGTGCAGAAATGATCCAGAAAACTGCCGATCTGGTTAACGAAAAGAAAATCGAAGGAATTTCGAATGTAAACGATGAATCGGACCGCGATGGAATGCGTGTTGTATATGATTTGAAACGCGATGCAATGAGCAACGTTGTTTTAAATAAATTATATAAATATACACAGCTGCAAACTTCGTTTAGTGTTAACAGCATTGCGTTGGTGCACGGTCGTCCAAAACTTTTGAACCTTAAAGAGCTGATCAAATACTTTGTTGAGCATCGCCATGAAGTTGTTATACGCCGCACGCAATACGAATTGGAGCAAGCCGAAAAACGTGCTCATATTCTGGAAGGGCTAATAATTGCCAGCGATAATATTGACGAAGTAATTGCCATTATCCGTGGTTCATCAACTCCGGAAGAAGCAAGAAACAAACTGATAGAACGATTTGAGCTAAGTGATATTCAATCACGAGCAATTGTTGAAATGCGTTTGCGTCAGCTAACCGGTCTGGAACAAGACAAACTTCGTAAAGAATACGATGAGATTATGGCACAGATTGAACATTTTAAAGCCATTCTTGCCGATGTTAATTTACGGAAGGAAATAATTAGAGACGAGTTGCAGGAAATGAAAGATAAGTATGGCGATGAACGTCGTACTGAAATTGTTCCTAATGCAGAAGAATTCAATCCTGAAGATTTTTATGCCGACGAAGAGATGGTTATCACCATTTCGCATTTGGGATATATTAAACGAACACCTCTTACCGAGTTTAGAACTCAGGGCAGGGGGGGAATAGGTTCTAAAGGAAGCACTACCCGCGATGAAGACTTCCTGGAGCACATTATTATTGCCTCGATGCACAACACCCTTTTACTATTTACCGAAAAAGGAAAATGTTTCTGGCTGAAAGTTTATGAAATTCCGGAAGGAACCAGGGCTTCTAAAGGTCGTGCAATTCAAAATATGTTGAATATTGAGCCGGACGATCAGGTATTGGCATTTATTAAAGTGAAAACACTGGCCGATCAGGAATTCATCAATAATAACTACATTATTCTTGCTACCAAAAAAGGTATTATCAAGAAAACAACTTTAGAAGCTTATTCTCGTCCACGTCAAAATGGAGTGAATGCAATTACCATTAAAGAAGGCGACCAGTTACTGGAAGCTCGGCTGACAAATGGTAACAGCGAGGTAATGATTGCTGTACGCTCAGGAAAGGCAATTCGTTTCAACGAAAGTATCGTTCGAGCTATAGGTCGAACAGCCTCGGGAGTACGTGGAATAACTCTTGGCCACGAGAATGATGAAGTAATTGGTATGGTTTGTGTAATGGATGAGAATGAAGATATCCTGGTAATTGCCGAAAAAGGATATGGAAAACGTTCTAAAATTGATGATTACCGTGTTACCAACCGGGGAGGTAAAGGAGTAAAAACAATGAATGTAACTGAAAAAACAGGAGAATTGGTTGCAATCAAAAGCGTTTCTGACGATAATGATCTAATGATTATTACTCAGAAAGGAATTACCATTCGTCTGGCAGTTAATACCATTTCTATTCTCGGAAGAGCAACTCAGGGAGTGCGTGTAATTAATTTGAGAGATGATGACAGTATTGCTTCAGTAGCCCGAATAGCAGTGGTAGAGGAAACTGCCGAAGATATTACTGAAGTTGACACTGAAGGCATTGATACTGAAGAAAATAACTTAGAACAAGAATAAATTAAATATTATTATTCTAGTTATTTTGATAAAATTTGAAAACATATATTTTTGTGGCCTGTATCGTATCAGGTTGAATATGGTATAAACACGAATTGTAAAATTATTAATAAGTATAACAATGAAAAGAACTATTATTCTTCTAGCTTTGGTATTTTCTGTTTCTGCAGTATTTGCGCAGAAAGGTAAAGTAACCAGTGCTCAGAACCTTAAAGACACCGGGAAATTAGATAAAGCGTTGGAAGCGATCAATGAAGCAACTGATCCGTCAAACGATAAGTCTGAAAAAACACTTCCATGGCCAAAAACATGGGAAGTTAAAGGCGAAATCTACCAGGCTATTTTTGCAAGCCAGGATGAAAATGTGAAAGCTTTAAGTGACGATCCGTTAACAGTAGCGTTAGAGTCGTATAAAAAAGCACTTGAATTAGACGAAAAAGATAAATTTTCGAAAAGTGTAAAAATTAAATTAACGCTGTTAACCAACGACTTAACCAATCAGGCGGTTGAAGCTTTTACTAATAACGACTATGATTTGGCCTTGAAATCTTTCGAGCAAATTCTTGAAGTTGAGGATATTCCTGTAGTAAAAGAAGACAGTCCGAATGCAATAGACACTGTAATTTTATTCAACTCAGGTTTGGCAGCTTACAATGCTCAGAATTATACGAAAGCTGTTCAATACTACGGCGAGGCCGCTAAATACGGTTATAACGGTGCAAGAACTTACTCGTTAATTTCTGATTCGTATATTCAAATGCAAGACACTGTTAATGCGTTAAAAGCTGTACAGGAAGGATTTGAAAAATATCCGGATGACAATAACGTATTGACAAGTATGATTGATCTTTACATGAAAATTGGTAAAAATGAAGAAGCATTGAAATACCTGGATATGGCCATTGAGCAAGATCCAAACAATGTAACTTATTATTTTGCCAAAGGTGCGTTATATGAAAAATTTGGTGAAGAAGAAAATGCAATTGCAGCATATGAAAAAGCCTCTGAAGTTGATCCAACATTCTTTAATGCATATTACAATTTAGGTGCACTTTATTACAACAAAGGTGTAAAACAAATTGAAGTAGCTAATGCAGTTCCGGCTAACGAAAATGAAAAATACGAAGCTGAATTGAAAAAAGCTGATGTGTGGTTTGAAAAAGCACTTCCATATATGGAAAAATGTCATGAGTTGAATCCTGAGGAAGAAATGACATTAGAATCGCTTAAAAACTTGTACTACCGTATGAAAAATATGGACAAGTACAATGAGATTCTTGAGTTGTTAGGACAATAGAATATTAGATAAAAAAGGAGGGAAATTCTCTCCTTTTTTATATTCACGTAAATAACATAATATCAATTATAGGACAAACGTCTTTGTTTAATATTTGGTAGTACTTCACAAAATACGCCCAGCTCTGCTGGTTTGCATAAAATCAGATATCGCGACGACAAGTCCGATATCGGCAAAGATTTTATGTAAAAGTGTCTACAGTGTTCTTGGCAAAAGTTTTCCCTATAATTCAATATTATGTCTGCTCCCGATCCTAGTTTTTGTGGTTTTTGATTTTGCAAAACAAAAACTTACAAAACTACAGTCGGGATTGCTTTCGCTAATCCGCTCAGGTAAATAAATCGCACAAAGCCCGCGCACCGAGATTGTGCTTCTTTGGATAATTGTGTTAAACAAATATTTTATTCAATTCTCAGAGCTTTAAGAATTTTTAATTCATGGAATAATCCTTCCCAAAATCGACTCATTATAAATATCCCTTATTTAATCGCTGGCAAAATGTATTTCTCCAGTATATGGTTTTGCTTCACCTTCGATTTGAAGTTAGCACCGGTAAATACAACAACTGCATTTATATCCGGGAAAACGATAATTTTCTGTCCACCCCAGCCAAGAGCACAATACATGCGTCCATATTCTTCGTATTGTTTTGTCCACCAGGTGTATCCGTATCCAACCGTTCCCAAATCTTCCCCAGGAATTTTAATCCCATAATTACCGGCAAACGGATGTCCACATTTATCAACCCACTCCTTTGAAATAATCTGCTGGCCATTCCAAACACCACCGTTTAAAAACAGTACGCCAACTTTTAGCATGTCCCGCGGTGTGAGTTTTAAACCTCCGCCAGTGCTGATTTCGCCGGTGTCGTATCTCAACCACCAGTCATTTGATTCAATACCCAGTGGCTCGAATAAATACTTCTCCGAAAATTCGTCGATATTCATTCCTGTTGCATTCTTAAGAATTTCGCCCAGGATTTGCATGTCGCCCCCTGAATAGGTAAAATGTGTTCCGGGAACAGCAATCAACGGGCGCTGTAATACAAATTCAACAGGATCTTTATCGGAAAAATAAATGCCGATGGCATCGTTTTGAGTACTGCTCAATGCAGAGCTCCATTCATCCCATTGAAACCCAGACGTCATGGTTAACAAGGTTTTTATCGTAACATAGTCTTTGTTGTCAGCATTGTAATTTTGGTAATCAGGAAGGTAATCGAAAATGGACTGATCAATGCTTTGTATAAATCCCTTTTCAATGGCAATGCCAAAACACATCGATACAAAACTTTTAGTGGCTGATTGCAGCACGTGTGGTGTAGTTGCATCCCAGGTTATATAATCTCCTTTATGCCCCGGAGCATCCCATTGGTATTTATGTCCCTGAAAATAATCTTCGAAAACCAACTTGTCATTTTTGTAAATCAGCATCGAATGTATTTCTCCGTATTTACCCTTCTGAATGCGGTGTGCTGTTTCAATGATCAGTGTTGAATCAATGTCCGATCTTTCCAGCGATTCAACTTGTAACCCGTCGTTTGTTTGGTCCGGAACATGGTAATTGTAGTTTTTACTTGTGCTGTTGCAGCTAGCAGCTACCAGAACAAAAAATAAGATGGCAATACCTGTTACTTTTATTCGTGTTTTCATATGTTTTAGTTTTTGCGATAGTACAATCACTTGTTTCTGATTTTGTTGATGTAAAGTTCCGATAAACGCCGATGCAGTACAAATAACTTATGCGCCAATCAATATGAAGTTTCGTGAGGACATATAAAATATGTTGCAATACCATGAATTATGATGCAAGTGCAGATTTTTAGCCATCTAAAATGGCTAAACAAACATCGTCAGGCTTTTGCTGTTTAATTTAATAAACAAAGTTTTAACACGTTAAAACAGAACTATGAAACAATTAAAAGACTTGTTCTTACTACTTTTTATTTTTGTAGCGACAATGGCATGTACATCTTCTGATAAAACAGAAAAACCTTCGCCCGATTACGAAAACGTTCCGGAAATAAATTTGCCCGATGGTTTTAAAATTCATGTTTATACCGATGATGTAGACAATGCCCGATCAATGGTATTGGGTGATAAAGGAACACTGTTTGTCGGGTCAAGAACTGCAGGAAAAGTTTATGCGGTTATCGACGAAGATCAGGATTACCAGGCTGACCAGGTGATTGTAATTGCCGATAATATGAATCAACCCAACGGAGTGGCTTTTTTGAATGGCGATCTTTATGTGGCTGAAATAAGCAAAATATGGAAATTTGAAAACATTGAAGATCATCTTGAATCACCACCAGCGCCCGTTCTGATAAGTGACGACTTCCCCACTGACGGGCATCACGGGTGGAAATACATTGCTTTTGGCCCCGATGGGAAGCTATATGTTCCGGTTGGTGCACCTTGTAATATTTGTTTGTCCGACGATGAAATTTATGCCACCATTTCGCGTATGGATCCCGATGGCAGCAATCATGAGATTTTTGCGCATGGTATTCGAAACACTGTTGGCTTCGGCTGGCACCCGGAGGACGGAACGCTTTGGTTTACCGATAACGGACGCGACTGGATGGGCGATGATCTGCCACCCGACGAGCTAAACCGGGCTCCTGAGGCTGGTATGCATTTTGGCTATCCATTCTGTCATGGTTCCGGAATTGCCGATCCTGAGTTTGGCGATCAGCAAAGTTGCGACGAGTTTAACTCTCCGGTTCAGGATCTTGGTCCGCATGTGGCAGCATTAGGCATGCTTTTTTACAACGGCAATATGTTCCCCGAAGCTTACAGAAACAGTATTATCATTGCCGAGCATGGCTCTTGGAACAGATCAACTCCCATTGGGTACCGACTTACCCGTGTGGAGCTAAATGGGAATACAGCAGTATCGTATGAAACCTTTGCCGACGGATGGTTGCAAAACGGAAGTCCCTGGGGACGACCAGTGGATGTGATACAAATGCCCAATGGCTCTATCCTTGTTTCCGACGATACTTCCGGCACTATATACAACATTAATTATTCGGAAGAATGAATCCGAATAGCGAATTTGAGGAATATTTTCGAAAAGCTCAATTTATAAATCTCGTTTCTGTAAAAATTAATTTAAAAAATTTGATCGTGATCTTCGGTAATGCTCTTCATTAAAACTAATTACATTCAATTAACATGATGCTAAAATATATTTCGTGTAGAAAGAATAGTGTTGACTTGCAGTTGTTTATCCGGGGCGGAATTACATGTGGTCAAACTACTATTGATTGATTAACAAATATTTAAAGTTAATAATGAGCTGCAAAACTTTACATATTTTTCCAGATACGACATTTTTTAGTTTCTTTGCGACGTTTTATGGAGATATCAGAAAGACTTCAACATAGAAATTCAAAATATACAAGGGAAGAGTTAGACTTCAATAGCAACTCAAATATTCTCTTTTATAACTACACCCGCTCTACCGGCAATCCCAAGAAACCACCGGTAATGTAGTACAACGGTGATTACCGTTGCTGTCTGAATTTGACTACAGTCAAAACAACAATAATTAATTTTATTATTAACTACTAATAGTGTTCTTTATGAATTTGAGAAAAAATTTACTACTGTTTATTTTAATTTTTACCAGTTCAATTGTGCTCGCGCAGGAGGAAGAGAAGGAAGATGGTTTTAAAATTGGTGGAGCCATGCGATTTAACCTTCTTTCTACCAATTACGAAAGTGGAGCAAGTAACTTAAATCCACAGTTTACATGGGATACCTGGCGATTGAATGTCGATGGCTCTATGGGCGATATCGATTTAAGTTTTGAATACAGGTTTTATCCAACATTTGGTACCCACTTTATCCACCACGGATTTTTAGGTTACAAATTTTCAGATCAGGTGTATATGGAATTAGGTGTAACACAAGTTCCGTTTGGTATTACAACTTATGCATCTCACTCATGGTGGTTTCAGGGCCCATATTACGTTGGTTTGGAAGATGACTACGATATGGGGATTAATTTTGACATAAACCCGAGTGATAAAGTTGAAATCTCAGTTGCCTATTTTCGTCAGGCTGAACCTGAAGGACCAAAATTTGGCGGTGATGTAACTTTCGGAAATGCTGGCCCTGGTCGTTATTCTTACGACATTGTTCCCGGAAACGGCGCTTATGTAGCTGCTGATGGTGAAATTGTAACTACTGCGGCAAGTTTGCGCGAGCTCGACCAGTTTAATGCACGACTTGCAGTTGACGTGTCTGAAGGTTGGGAAGTTGGGTTATCAGGACAAGTTGGCCGTATTTACAACTCGGTGCTTGACGAAGCTAAAGCAGCAACAGCATTTGCAGCTCACGTTGTAGGAAACTTTGGTAAATTTAACCTGAAAGCGGAGTATATTAATTATAATTATAAAGCTGTAGGCGACGACGGACAAGAACTAGATGTTGTTCAGATGGGTGCCTATGGCTATGAATATTTTGGTGGAGACGACTATACCGGCGGTGTAGCTTCTAATTCAAATATGTATGTTGTAGGTCTGGCCTACACAATTCCTTTTGAATTTGGCCCAATTTCAAGCATCCAACCTTATGTGGATTATACATTAATCGACAAAAAAGAGGAAGCCTTTTTTGATACCCAACACCTAATTCCCGGATTTTTAATCAGCGCTGGTCCGGTTTATACCTATGTTGATTATGCAATGGGTAAAAACCAGCCATGGCTTACCGAATCGTTTGGTAAAGGCCTGGGATCAGGTGTTGAAGATCCGGAGTGGAATAAAAGGTTCAATATCAATATTGGATATTACTTTTAATAAAAGCAAAAAGAGTTATGCCTGATAAAAGGAAAACAAAAATTAAGATTGAAGATTTAACACTAATCTTCGGTAAACGCAAACAAGAGGCACTGAAGCTATTAGAGCAAGGTGTTTCTAAGGATGAAATTCTGAAAAGGACGAAGTGTACCGTGGGGGTAAGTCGTGCCAGCATTGAAATAAAAGAAGGAGAAGTTTTTGTGATCATGGGACTTTCAGGAAGTGGAAAATCGACTTTAATTCGCTGCTTAAACCGCTTAAACGAGCCAACGGCAGGGAAAGTAATTTTCGATGATCACGACATAACACGTGAAAGTAATAAAGAATTATTGGAAACCCGTAGAACAGAAATGAGTATGGTTTTTCAGAAATTTGGATTACTCCCCCACCGAACTATTTTAGAGAATGCTGGTTTTGGTTTAGAGCTTCGTGGCGAAGACAAGGAAGATCGCGATAAGAGAGCCAAAGTAGCATTGGAAACAGTTGGATTGAAAGGTTATGAAGCTCAATATCCATCAGAATTGTCAGGTGGTATGCAACAGCGTGTAGGTTTGGCTCGTGCCCTTGCAAACGATCCTGAAGTTCTGCTAATGGACGAAGCCTTTTCTGCACTCGATCCGCTGATTAAATCTGATATGCAGGACGAATTACTTGAGATTCAGGATAAGCTGCACAAAACAATTGTGTTTATTACGCACGACCTCGACGAAGCCATTAAAATTGGCGACCGTATTGCCATTATGAAAGATGGTGTGATTGAGCAAATTGGTACAGCTGAGGATATTCTTACCAATCCTGCCAGTGAATATGTTGAGGCATTTGTGGAAAAAGTGGACAGAAAAACCATTATTACTGCAGAAACTTTAATGTTTAAAAAGCACACCTCTCTCGAGCTTCATAAAGACGGACCAAAAGGTGCTGTTCGAAAAATGCGTTCGATTGGAGCTGATCAGTTACCGGTTATTGACGAACACAAAAAATTCCTTGGCCATGTTTGGCTTCAAGATGTTTTGAAGTTGGAAGCCAGTAATGAAAAGTCGATCGAGAAAGTAATAAAAACCGATGTCCCAAGTGTGTATAAACATTACACGGTTGAGGATATGCTTCCGTTAATTACCGGAATCAGGCATCCGCTTGCGGTAATTGAGGAAGAAACGGGAAAATTTCTGGGACTGATTACACAAACCTCGTTGATTATTGAGGCTACACGCTTCGAGAAAAAAGAAGTGATTAAATTAAAAGAACAAGCTAACGAATTATAGTATGGACAAGTTAATAGACCTCGGAAAATATATTGAACAGGGAATTAATGTACTGGAAGAAAGCCTTTCCGGTCTTTGGGGAGCTATCGATGATGTAATCTCATGGACGGTAGAATTCTTAAACGACACGTTTCTTGCTATTCCTTTCATTGTAATTATTGCCCTTGTTACTTTTGGTGCCTACTATGCCAACGCAGGGAAACTGGCTTTTAAAAAGGAAGGTTTCAAAAAAGGTGTTGGGTTAGCTCTGTTTGTTGTTTTTGGTCTTTTGCTGATTTGGGCGATGGGCTATTGGAAAGAAGCCATTCAAACAACAACACTTGTTATAGTGGCTACCATTATAGCGCTTTTGTTTGGAATTCCACTGGGAATTTGGGCTGCACGCAGCAACACGGCTAATGCTATAATTCGGCCAATTCTCGACTTAATGCAAACCATGCCGGCATTTGTTTACCTTATTCCTGCAATTTTCTTCTTTAGTGTTGGCAATACGCCGGGTGTAATTGCAACGGTTATTTTCTCGTTGCCACCGGCTGTACGTTTAACAAGTTTGGGAATCCGGAATGTACCCGCCGATGTTATTGAGGCCGGTCATGCTTTCGGAGCAACCGACAAACAAATTCTTTTTAAAATACAATTACCTCTGGCAAAAACAACAATTCTGGCCGGAATCAATCAGGTAATTCTGCTTGCACTGTCAATGGTTGTTATTGCATCGATGGTTGGGGCTAAAGGTTTAGGAGCAATTGTGTATCAGGGAATTCAGCAAAACGACATTGCCAAAGGTTTCGAATCGGGACTGGGTATTGTTGTGCTGGCGATTATATTAGACCGTATTACACAAGCTGTTGCTAAAAAATAAATTATAAATCTTAAAAAATATATTATTATGAACGTTAAAAAATTAGGAACCCTGTTTATAGCTGCAACATTACTGTTTGCAATTACATCATGCTCAAACAGCGGTTCGAAAAAATCGACTACTGAAGAGAAAAAAGAAGTTAATATTTTATATCCAAACTGGGCAGAAGGTATTGCTTTTACCCATTTGGCAAAAGTTGCTCTTGAAGCCAATGGATTTGAAGTAGAATTGACGAACCTTGAACCGGGATTGATTTATGGCGAACTGTCGAAAGATGATTCAAAAGGCGATGTATTTATGGATGCATGGTTGCCAAATACCCACAAAGATTATTGGGCCGATTATGGCGATAAACTGGTAAAACTTGGCGAATCATTTAGTAATGGTACTACAGGTTTGGTTGTTCCTTCTTATGTTACCATTAATTCTATTGAAGAATTAAACGCAAATAAAGACAAGTTTGATGGTGAAATAATCGGAATTGGCAGTGGTGCCGGTATTCATGCTAACACGGAGAAAGTTATTGAAGAGTACAGTTTGGATTTCGAACAAATTACATCGAGTGGACCGGCAATGGTAGCCAGCCTTGAAAAAGCGATTAAAAATGAAGATTGGATTGTTATTACAGGATGGAAACCACATTTCAAATGGGCTAAAAACGATTTGAAATATTTGGAAGATCCAAAAGGTATCTATCCAAAAGATGTTTGTGCAACTATCTCGCGTAGAGGTTTTGCAGAAGATATGCCAAAAGCAGGTAATTTCTTTAAAAACTTCAACCTTGAAGAAGATCAGCTTTACGATTTGATGGGAAAAATCTCAGAAGCTGGTGAAGAGGCAGGCGCACAACAATATTACGATGCTAACAAAGCAATGATCGACGCCTGGTTTAACTAAGAATTAGTACGATTGCAAAATTATACGAAATGGCAGGTTAGGTTTTCCTTTCCTGCCATTTTTATTTTACACCACTCTCCGGTATTTTAAGTCTCTCTGCTCAACCGTTTGCTAGCCAACGGTTGGGAATACTTGCAATGGACAAAAGCTTGCTGGTTGTTTTTTTAGGAGTTAATACAAAGTAGTGAAAAAGAAAAAAGCCTGAAAAATTCAGGCTTGTAAATTCGTCGTGAAAGCGACTCTATCTGTGATTTGTTTTGTGTTCTAAATTATATTTCAAAAATAGCCGATCCGAATCAAGTGGCTGTAAATAATATTCTTAAATACGGCTATTAAAAGGTTTGAAATAACCTGCATAATTGCCTATCGGGTGTCAGTATTTTTGAACCACCTTTGGGTAACTTGCCATAAAAGGCGAAAGTCACTTACCAATAATCGATAAGAGACTTTCCTTATATGTGGTTTTTTATTTTACTGATTATCCTGCCAGCACAGCGTCAACCTCTTTAAGAATGGTACGTTTGGTTTTTACACCAACAATACGACCGGCTTCTTTACCATCTTTTAAAATCAGCATGGTTGGAATATTGCGCACTTTAAATTTTTGTGCCAGTTGTTGGTTGTGGTCAACGTTAACTTTTGCCACCATAAAATCAGTCTGGCTATCGGCAATTTCGTTTAAGGTAGGTGCAATAATTTTGCATGGTCCACACCATGGAGCCCAAAAATCGAGCAATACAACTCCGCGTTTTGTTGCTGCTCTAAAGTTTTTATTATTCAGCACTTTAATCCGTTTGCTGTTTGCCACCGGTTTGGCATTTTTCATTCGAAAATAGTTTACTGCAATTAATGCAACCAACGCGGCAAGAACAACAGCAATTACAATTAGTGTAGTCGACATATCTTTAATCTATAATTTTAATTTCAGAAGTAACTTCGATTGCTTTTTTGTAAAGCGCACTTACTCCACAATATCTTTCTTCCGACAAACTAACTGCTTTTTTTAGTTTCTCCAAAGGAAGATCTTTACCTTTAAACGTATAGATAACATTCATTTTATAATACTGTTTCGGATGCTCATCGGTTAAATCACCTTCAACGGTGATATCGAAATCTTCCACTTCAACACGCATCTTTTTCAAAATAGATACAACATCCATTCCCGTGCAGCCGGCAAGTGCCGTAAGCATCAGCGGTTTCGGACGCGGGCCTCGGTCTTCGCCACCAACAGCTTCGGCTGCGTCGAGCGTGATTTTGTGTCCGTCTACTTCGGCCTCAAAAGCCATTTTATCTTTCCAGCTAACTTTTACTTCTTGTTTTGCCATAATTAAATCGATTTTTAGTTCTCAAACTGCTCGTCGAGAATTGCAGTAACCTGTTCATGAGTTTGGATACTTGTAGTTGCTTTGGCCACTTCCCCGTTTTTGTAATACATAGTGAACGGAAGTCCCATAAAACCACTGCATTCAGGTGCATTCCGAATCGGTGCAGCCTCCGGATTATCAAAGGCCATAACCATGAATTTTACGTTGTCACGCTCTTTCTCCAGGCGTTCCATAACATTGTATACAGGGAAACACATCGGGCCCATACGGCCACAACATACCATTACATTCTCGTTTTCTGCCAGTACTTTTTCCAGTTCTGCAGCCGATTCAATTTCGGGTAATCCTGTTCTTAAAAGCTTCATATTTGTTCGTTTTAATTTGTTATTTCTGTTATAATTTTTTTATCCGATTCCAATTTTCCACAACGATAGGCCTCGATAATTTGCTCTGCTGAAACCATTGGTACACCAACAAACAAATTTATTTTCTCTGAAGCAAAAATTCCAATCAACTCTTTCTTTGTGCGGTGAAGAATAATGTCGGTTATTTCGTTATTCCTAATCCACAAGCGAACTTCATCTGCATTGGAAAAATCGATAACTTCTTTTTTAGAAATGATCGTGTTTTTTGTTTCCATATCATAAAATGCGAAGTGCGAACATCCGCACAGGTATTCGCTAATTTTTTTGTTCGCTATAGGTATGGCTACTTTTTTCATTTTATTTGTGGTAAAAAACAGAGTGCCTAAAAACTAGTACAACTCTGTTTTATCTTCCCTTTATCCAACCATTATTAATTCAATATCATTATGAAAAATCAACACTACAAAGATAAATCGTTGGAAAACACAAACCGTAAAAATGGCACTGAAGTCTGTCGGTTCGTAAACTGAATTTTGACAGTTTCATTCCTGTCATTTGATAGTTTTAGAACCGATTCGAAATAGAACTGAGCCTTATATTCGAAAACTCCACAAGCCAGTATCATTTTCGATCGGCACTAACCATAGTAATTTCAAAGTTTCGCCCTGGCTCACTTTGAAATACAATTGGTATAGCTTGGTTAATCGCAATTCTTATGTAAATTTGGAAAAATATCAGATTCTGAATTGGATTTTACAGACAACATAGAAAACTTAAACAACCTGAATGCATACAAGACCCGCATTCAGTATCTAAAAAGCGAAACGATTTTTAAACAGGGCGCGTTTGCTCCTTATGTAATGTACGTTGTCGAGGGCCTGGTAAAAGTGTACCTGCAAACCGGAGTTGATAAAAACATGAGTATAAGTGTGGCTTCCGAAGGCGAATTCCTGGCGTTTTCGTCAGTGTTTGGCGAGCCGGTCCACACCTATTCGGCACAGGCTATCAGCAATACCCAAATTTGTATGATAGAAAAGGAAAGTCTGAAGAAAATATTGCTGGACAACCCTGAATTTGCATTAAAAATCACCTCACAGAACTACCAAAACGAAAGGCATTTGTTTGAGGTGATCAAAAACATTTCGTACAAACAAATGCGCGGAAAACTGGCTTCTGCCCTGCTCTACCTGAGCCAGGAAGAATTTCTGAAGAAGAATATTTTTGAGTTTCTTACCCGTCAGGATATTGCTGATTTTGCGTCTATTTCAGCAGAAAGTGCCATTAAGTTTCTGAAAGAGTTTGAGAAGGAAAAGATTATTACGCTTAATGGCAAAAACATTATTGTCGACAATGCGGCACAACTTCTGAATATCAGCAAAAACGGCTAACATTAAATGATTAAGTAATTCATATTATCTCTTCACTTCATTGTTTTTCACCCGGTTATTTTGTACTTTAAAAATCAAATACTATCGTCACAAAAGGCGTATATTATTCGATTCATTCTTATTCGAAATAATTCAACATTTTTACTTATAAATGGTAAATCATCAGGAATCATCACCGATCAATATAAATCCACCATCGAGGAGTAAAAATGTATTTTCCGACATTAAAAACTTCTTAATCAATAAACCCCAAAAGCCGACATTAATTAAATTTGAATCGGAAGAAACCCGAAAAGAATATAACAGGCGGGTGCTGCAACGTGTAGGTGTTGATGTGAATAAAAACTTTGTTTTAAACGTTCATAAAATTGGCGTGAATGCCCCGGTAGGCTATATTTTTAATGAATTATTGAATTGGAACGGAGACTCAACCTGTTGGCCAAACCACGTTGCCAAAGTTGAACGAATTGATAATAACATTGAAAATATCGAGATTCTTCCGTTTGGCCTTAAAAAGTATCCTTTTGGCTTTAAAAAGAGCTTTCTGGGCATGAACTTAATTCCCTTGTTCAAACTGCATTCAATCCGAATTAAAAGCACTCCCGACGCTTTTGATTTCGATAATGCCCGTTATTTATTATACGATTGCACTGGAGGATACCCGATTGGCATTTTTGTTATGTACGTACGTTCGCCCATCGAAGAGATGGGAGAAATTGCACAATCGCAGCTAATTTTTGCAGTAAGTTTTAATTTTTACGGAAAAGAAAAAGAAGCTAACAGATTGGTAAATAAAATTTGGGAAGGTGTGCATAACCGGGTTACTTCAAACGTTTTAAACCGGGTAAAGCAGTTAAGCGAATGGCGACTGGAAAAAATGGCCAATGGTAAAGAGTATTTATAATTGAGTAATTTTTGGATCTTTGATCGATCTACCTTTCCAAACGAATTACTTTTCAATCCCCTTTTCTGGCCCGTTAAATATTCCATTTATCGAATTCGCCAGTAATGAGATTAAGGTCGCCGGATGCAATACCCGCCTTAAAATATCGGTGTACGGTGCACTTCCTGTAAACGTGTCCCATAAAACAGAACTCATTCTTCTTTTGTCGTTTTCCTTCTTCTGTTCGTTAACAACCATGCCAAATATTCCATTTTTCAGTACGGAAGATTTTTGAATTATTGTGGTAACCCAAAAAATAAATGCACCAATAGTGTTGTCTCTGTTTAAACGGGTACATTCAGGTTGATAGTGCTTTTTGAAATCAGTTTCGGATACGCCATTGAATAGCGCTGTTTTTGCAGCCGCTTTGGCAGTTATATAAGCTGCACCAATTCCGTTTTTGTATAATTTTGATGATGCGGAGTCGCCAATCAGCACCACCCGGTCAGAATAGGCATAGTGCGCATTTTTAATATTAATACCCGGAAAACATTGGCAAGGCGTAATTTTGTCTATATCCAGTCCTTTTGGGAAACATCGTTGAACAGCCCCGCTGTTTAAAAAGCTGTCAACTATTTCTCCGGTAATCTGCTTCCCCAATAAAACCAGTGTTACGTATTGCCCTTTTGGAATTAGTGCCCCAAATTTTATGTTTTTCAGATTGAGAAGAAACACGTGCATCGAATTCCCAAAATATTGATTGATCAGTTCGTTGCCCAGTTTAAATTCGCAGATATAAGTTCTTGTTGTTTCAGGCGGAATAAAAGCCGGAGTAACTTTTTTAAACATGGAAAACGACCGTGGATTTAATCCCACCGAACCAACAACAAGATCGTAACTTGCTGAATTTGTTTTCGTTTTAACATTAATCCCCGTCTCATTTCGTTCCAGATCGATTACCTTTTCATAAATCGTATTAACTCCTTTCTTTTGGCAGAGCTCCAATAAATAATTGTCGAAACTAACCGAGTCGATATTATCGCTTCCCAGGGGGCCAAATCCCCTGAACATGGAGGCGATTTTTTGCTCTTTCAATGGCGTTTTTATTAAGGTTGCACCTTGCTCCATATGAAGCTTATACGACTCGATCCCACGCCGTACAACATTCGACGGTAGAACAATCCCGTCGGTGGATAAGGCCTGAATCAATGATTCCGATACGATTCCGCCACAACGATTACAACCTGCCGGGCCTGCTACATGAAAATTCTTTGCTTCGTAAATGTCAATATGGATGCTAATTTCTTTTTGTTCAGCAAAACCGAGCGCGAAATAGGCGAAAAAACTTCCGGCAGGACCTCCGCCAATAACAGCTATTTTTGAGCCATTACCGATATTAAAGTTTTTTCTTCTATTCACTTCCGCCAGGTTTAGTTTAGTACACAAAACAAGTGCGAGGGAAAAGCTTTCTCAAAGGTATTGGAGGAAATATAGTTAATAATTTGAACTGCCAATGAACCGGAGTCCGGTATTTTTATGTGTTATATACCATTTATATACAGCAAAGGTTACAGTTTGACGGACCGTTGCAATAGAATTTTATGGTTCGGTATTAATATTTGTTATCTGTTTTAATCCATATAATGATTTGATAATTAAAAAAATCCATGTTCTTTTGTCGCATAGAGTTTATTTGCAGCGCACACTAAATATGAAACTTTCGGAAACACAAAAAGACCAAATTATAAACGAATTAAAAATTTCGGCCATTCGCAGTAGCGGCCCGGGCGGGCAAAATGTGAATAAGGTAAATACAAAAATAGAACTGCGTTTTAATCTTAATGAGAGTGCTGTTTTTACCGAAACTCAGAAACAAAGGCTTGGCGTTAAATTAAAGAACCGTATAAATTCTGACGGAGTAATTGTGCTTTTCGAAAGCAGCGAACGCAGCCAGTTAAAAAACAAACAGCAAGCCATCGCCAAACTTATTGGCTTGATAGAAAAGGTTTTAACGCCAGTCAAACGACGAGTAAAAACAAAGCCAACCATTTCGTCGAAATTTAAACGACTGGAGAAAAAAAAACAGCAATCAACTAAAAAACAACTGCGCCAACGGCCTGATTTGTAATTGAAAAATTGATAGATTACTAAACCACATTTAAAAACTATTTACAGTCAATGACTAACATATCAGTAGTCAAAAATTGTTAATCAACATACTGCAATTACCCAGTCATTTTGTACCCAATTTCAACATGGTCTTTACCTACTATTTTTTGTATTCTAATTTGTGGTTTACCGGTATCTAAGTATTTTTCGTTTCTTTATGGCTCAATTCTGAAAGTATTGTATGCGTAACATTATGGAGAAAATAGGAAAGATGATCATCAACGTTGTTGACTGGTTCTATTTTCCAATTCTGCACTTTCTTCCGCGCGAAGTGTTTCGATATGCGGCCACAGGCGGCGCAAACACACTACTCGACATTAGTTTGTATTTCATTTTCTACCGTTTTGTAATAAAAATGCAAATCGTTGATTTAGGATTTATTGCTATAAGTCCGCACATTGCCGCTTTTCTTATCGTTTTTCCCATAACATTCACAAGCGGTTTCTTTCTGGCGAAATATGTAACGTTTACTTCGTCTGAATTAAAAGGGCGTATTCAACTGTTCAGGTATTTGCTTACCGTTGGAGGATCGATTCTGCTTAACTATATTTTTCTGAAATTCTTTGTTGAATATTGTGGACTGTACGCCACGTTATCAAAAATCCTAACTACCATTCTGGTAATTGCTTACAGCTACATGGCACAACGTTATTTTACATTCAAAACCGGCAAAAAACTACTTGCCGCGCGAAACCGTTCGTAAAATTTCATTCAGGTTAACATTAGTTTTACGGATTGTATTATATTTATTAGCCGTATGGAAGAGTACCGTATTAAATATTATCCAACCATTTTACAGGGCATACACCTTGTTATTCTTTACATTTTTATTCAAACCGTTGTTGATTTTCCGTTGGCGGTAATCGATTATTACAAAGGCACCGAGTACCTTTATAACCCGATTAAAAAAATTGCGCTTGGCGTTGGTTCCGTAGTGTTTATTCTTCTTTATGGAATTCGAAAAGCAAAAGCTCCTGTTTTGGAGATCTTCCCTGTTAAACTTTTTAATCCGTTGGTATTTCTTCCGGTTGTAACGTTTCTTTGGGGCGCACATAACATTCTGGAATATGTTAATATCTGGGTAGAAAAGATGTTGCCTGCCCCACCCTGGTTTTGGGAACTTTTCGATCGTATTTTTGAAGGCGACTATGGTTTTATGGGCGCTTTCCTAAAAGTGGCTGTTATTGCGCCCGTTATAGAAGAACTAATCTTCAGAGGCCTGATATTTAACGGATTCAGAAAAAATTACAATGGTTTTGTTGCCGTATTTATGTCGGCACTTTTGTTCTCACTTTTTCATTTAAATCCCTGGCAAATGCCGGCTACGTTTCTGCTGGGGCTGCTGCTTGGCTGGCTGATGTTACGCACCAATAATATTTTTGTTGCTATAATCGGGCACTCCATTAATAATGCTTTGGTATTGCTATCCGTAACTTACTGGCAACAAATTCGAGAATACTCCATCTATCTTTTAGAGCGAAATAACCTGCTGCTGCTAAGTGCGCTTGTGATGGCGCTTTCAGTCGTGCTGATTTATTTTACCAGTATACCTTGGTTTGGCAAACGCCGATGATAAGCGACTGTTCACCGAAAATATGCAATCTGATAAAGAGGAAACGCTATTTTTACGTCCGTAATTAATTTAAAGATATGGACATTTTATTAATCGTTTTAGGAGCACTTTTTATTATCAGCGGAGTTTTAGGTTGCGTTTTACCAATCATTCCGGGGCCACCGTTAAGTTATATTGGCCTTCTGTTACTGCATTTCACCGGGCGTTATCAGTTCTCTTCAAAATTTCTGATTATATGGGCTATAATTACGGTTGTAGTTTATGCTCTCGATTACCTTATTCCGGCCTGGGGAACTAAAAAATTCGGAGGAAGTAAACGTGGCATTTGGGGTAGTATTATCGGCCTGATAATAGGGATGTTCTTCTTCCCTCCTTTTGGCATAATAATAGGTCCGTTTATAGGTGCTGTTGTTGGTGAACTTACCGTTGGTAAAGACTCGGGAGCCGCATTAAAATCAGGATTTGGATCGTTTATGGGATTTTTAGCCGGCACATTGCTAAAACTTATCGCATCGGGTATGATGACCTGGTATTTCGTAAAAGAAATGATTGTTTAACAATTAGAATATAAACAAAGCCTCGTTTATAATATTTTCAATTCAATTTAGTTTGATAAACAAGAACATTGTTTAAAATAATACTTTTGTCGCGTGGCTAAAAAGACAAGAAATACAACTTCCCGGACCAAAAAGCCGGTGAACAGAAAGAAAAGCAAATCAAAAAAAACAGGTAAAAAATATCCGCTACTCAGTTTTATTTTTAAAGCCGGAGTAGTACTATTCTTACTCGGATGTTTGTTCTTTATCCTGGTTTTCCTGGGCGTATTGGGCCCGGTTCCTTCTAAAACACAGTTACATCAGATCAACAACCCACTTGCCTCGGAAGTATATTCAGTCGATGGTAAAATACTTGGCCGGTATTACGTGGAAAACCGAAGTTATGCAACTTTCGACGAAATTTCTCCCAATGTAATAAATGCCCTTGTTGCTACTGAAGATTCACGTTTTTACGAGCATCGCGGTATTGATGAAATTGCATTGGCTCGTGTTCTTTTTAAGTCCATTATTTTACGCAACGATGCTGCCGGAGGTGGAAGTACCATAAGTCAGCAAATTGCCAAGAACCTGTTTCCACGGGTTGATTACGGGCCGTTATCGATGCCGGTGAATAAGCTGCGCGAAGCAATTATTGCCTATCGTTTAGAGCGTATTTATAATAAACAGGAAATTCTGGCTTTATATCTGAATACAGTTCCCTTTGCCGAAAATACCTTTGGAATTGAGGTTGCTGCCGAGCGTTTCTTCTCCAAATCGCCCAAAAGTCTGGATGTGCATGAAGCGGCAGTTTTGGTTGGTATGCTAAAAGCCAACAACTACTACAATCCGCGGACTCATCCCGATCGTGCCTTAGGCCGCCGAAATGTGGTGATTGACTTAATGGTGAAGAACAATTACCTGAATGCCGCTGATGCCCAGAAATACAAAGAAAAACCGCTGGGAATGCATTACCGCCTGATTTCGTATAACCAGGGCCCCGCCCCGTATTTTCTGGAGCGATTAAAACCCGAGTTGATGGAATGGTGTGAGGATAATGTAAATGAAAAAGGTCAACCTTACAATCTCTATACCGATGGTTTAAAGATTACCACAAGTATTGATTACAACCTTCAGCGTTACGCACAACAGTCGGTAAAAGAGTACATGAAAAACCTGCAGAAGGTATTTGATAACCACTGGAAATCGAGAGATATTTTCAGAGAGAAGCCTGAGGTATTAAAAAGTGCTATTCAGAATCAAAATACCAGTGGTACCAGTTATTCTGATGAGCTAAAGAAATATTCAGAAAAAACACATGCATCGTTATTTACCTGGGATGGCATTGAAAATGTCGAGGTATCACGCCTCGATTCATTAAAGCACTACCTGAAAATGCTAAATGCCGGATTTATTGCTATCGATCCGCACACTTCGCATTTAAAAGCCTGGATTGGCGGAATTGATTATCGCTTTTTTAAGTACGACCATGTAACTGCTCCGCGACAAACGGGATCAACATTCAAACCGTTTGTTTACCTGGCCGCGTTGGAAGAAGATATTCCGGCAGATACCTATTTCGTAAATCAGCACAAAGTTTACGAGGAATATAAAGACTGGGCACCGCGGAATTCGCACAACGAATATGGTGGTTACTACTCCATGAAAGGTGCTCTGGCAAAATCGTTAAATACCGTTTCGGTTGACGTATTACTGGAAGCCGGAATTGATGAGACTATTGATATTGCACGGGATCTTGGTATTTCGGCGGATCTTCCCGACTATCCTTCTCTGGCACTTGGAGTAGCTTCTATATCACTAAAAGAAATGGTAGAAGCTTTTGCCGGCATTGTAAACGACGGAAAACCTGTAAAAGCGAATTACCTGTTACAAATTGCCGACAAGAACGGGAAAGTTCTTAAAACTTTTGATTATGATCTGCCATCTGAACCGGTGGTATCACCTGAAAATTGCAGGGCGGTTTTAAACATGATGGAAGCTGTTGTAGATGGAGGAACAGGACGAGGAATCCGTACAGTTTATAAAATACCTGGTGAGTTTGCCGGGAAAACCGGTACAACGCAAAATAACTCGGATGGTTGGTTTATTGGCCTTACTCCCGAGTTGGTAACCGGTTGCTGGGTGGGTGCCGACGATCCGCGCGTACATTTCAGAACAACCACCTACGGACAAGGTGCGTACATGGCTTTGCCAATTGTTGGAAAGTTCTTTTATAAAACTTATCACGACAAGAAATTCTCACATTTGCAATACAGTACTTTCCCCGATCCGGAACCGGAATTACTGGCTATGTTAAACGAACCGGAATACAAGGAAGTGCTGGACATTGAAAAACACGGCTTCGATTTTGCCGGTATTTTTGGGAAGAAAGAGAACGAAAACCTGAAAGAACGACCTGACGTTAAAGTGGAAAAGAAAGATAAAGGTCAGCTCTGGAAAAAGATCAAAGGTATTTTTAGTAAAAAAAACAAATAGAAAATTAAGCAAAACGATCATCGGAACGGTGTTTGGCGGGTAAATCATCGTCTTTTGCATCCAGCCAACCACTAATTGCATCGGGCCGGTTATCCACTTGCCTGAAGAACGGTTTAATATCAATCAGTGGTGTTCCGTCCAGCATATCGGCACCGGTAAACCAGATTCTATTTCCTTCAATTTTAAGTAACTCAACAGTTGACACTCCAATTGGAGATGGGCGTTTAGGTGATCGTGTAGCAAAAACCCCGTGCTCCTTGTCGTCCATAAATGGTTTTACTTTTAGTTTATAGCCATCAACCAGGTGAAGATGGTAAAGCAAAATCAAATTCGAAAAACCCTCAAGCCCTTCCAAAGCCTCTGTTAAATATGGTTCTAACTCAATGATGCCGGTGTACTCTTTTGCTCCAACCGACTGAATCGGAATGTTTGCAATGGTTTTATGCGGTGTAGAAATCGTACCTATTCTACTCAATTCAACTTTTTCTAATTCTTTCATAATCTGCCTTTTGAACTCATGATCAAAATAGTAAATATAACAGATAAATCAGTTGTGAATTTTTTCTATTCCTTAGGCTAAGTTATTTTTTAATTTTTACTTAATTTAGTAGCCTCAATTCGGGATGTAGCGCAGTCCGGTAGCGTACGTCGTTCGGGACGACGGGGTCGCAGGTTCAAATCCTGTCATCCCGACAGATTCAAAATCTAAAAAACATCAAAAGCTTGTAAGTCAAATGATTTACAGGCTTTCTTTTTTTTATAAGGTCAAAATACACCATAAAAAACCATTGTAAATGGGGCCAATCCGGTGACCTCTGAATATTTATACTTTAGAGGTCGCTGCGGTGCTTATTATAAACTATCAATATTGAAGTGTCAGAGATTTTTTCATTCAAGATAGTATGGGTTGGTTCTATTTAATACAAAATCCCAGGGAGAATTAAAATTACCAGCGGAAATAATCAATAGCTACAAGGACGAAAAATATCCGGACGACACATTCTTTATTGCAAATACCGGCTTACTTTAATCGTCAGGATAATTTCAGATTAAAGTGCCATAAACTATTTAACAAAAGATAATTATTGAAAACAATTTACGACTCGAAAGCACAACTACTTCTTTCTTCTAAAATTAGAATATTCTAATCAGTAGAAAGCTATTTGGTGCGAATTTGTAACGGTTTGACTAAAAAAGATTAAAAAATAAATAAATAGTAAAAAAAATATATTTTATAATTATGTAACCGGAGCATTGATAATAAAACACTTACAGGTATTTTATGTGGCATTATTAAGAATCTGTCTAATTAGTTATCAGAATTCTATTGGAAATTACATATTGAATTCGTAACTTTTTTTCAAATTCCAAACAACAAATTTGGAATCCAGAGAAAAATTAGAATTTTGAGTTGTGAAAATGTTACAAAAATGGGGGTAACAGTAGGGATACCTCTACCTTAAACTCAAAATATGATGGATTAAATGAGACCAAACAAGATTTCAATTGCACAAGTAGCTAATTATCTGATTCTTATAAGTTCTAATAAGCTATTTAGAATTATAAAAATAAATTTAGAAAACTCTTAAAATTTCTATTTCCTCCACAAAGGTTAATCGGTTTATTTAAGCATTAACATCAAAGTTATATCACAATCTGAAAGTTAAAGCACATTAAAGCAAAAATTAAATAGGCGGGCTAATTATATACCACTGTGTTTTACGAGGGAATAAGAGTTTTACTTTAATCACATCGTCTTTTTCAATAAACATGTGTCTCAAACTTTTAAAAACTAAATAAATGGTTAAAAAGAGATTTAAAAAAACTCAAATACTTGAAATCCTAAATAAATATGAAGAAGGAGCTTCGATTCAAAGTCTGATCAAAGAACATGGAATTAGCCTGGCTACCTTTTACAATTGGAAAGCAAAATACTCGAAATCGTCAAACTACAACAAACAAGAATTACATAAGCTAAAAGAAGATTACGAACGCTTATCTCGAATGTTTGCTGAGCTGAGTCTTGAAAACATGAGGCTAAAAGCACAGCTCGAAAAAATAGAATAGAACGAATTATAAACTCATTGTTAATGAGTAATATTTAATTCTACGTCCACCTATAAAATTCAAATATGATAAAGAAACCCACCTACGCATGGTATGCCGTGTATACGAAGACCAATTTTGAAAAGCGAATTAAAAAGTACCTTGAACAACGCAATATAGAATGCTATTTGCCAGTGCACAAAACGTTAAAACAATGGAGCGACAGAAAAAAGTGGATTGAAGAACCGCTGTTTAAAAGCTACATATTTGTGAAAGTTAGTAATGTTGAATTCTTTAAAGTACTGGATATTCCCGGTGTTTTTAATTACGTCAGTTTTGGAGGAAAGCCTCAAACCATTCCCTCATTCGAAATTGAAAATGTAAAGGTTTTTGTAGAACATGGTAAACAAGAAGTTATAATAACACGTGAAAAAATTGCACATGGAGCAAAAGTTCGCATTCAACACGGCCCTTTGAAAGGAGTTATTGGCGAGGTAGTACAAATGAGCGGACACTCCAGAATCGTGGTTCGTGTAGAGGCTCTTGGCTATTGTCTGTCATTAAACGTTACAAAAAACATGATTAAAGATTTGACTGACATACAAACTGAATTCGCAAAAAAGGTTGAGAGCAGAAATAGTATCGTAAAGAGTATATAAAATGAATCCTATCAATAACTTTCGATACTCTGTTAATTACCAAAAATTCAACAATCGCTAATTCACCGTTCTTGATAGAGTTAACCCCCTATTCGGTTTCCCGAATCACATTTTAAAATCAAATAATTTAATAGTATGAAAGTAGTAATTCTCGCAGGAGGACTAGGCTCCCGTTTGTCTGAAGAGACAGAACTTAAACCAAAACCAATGGTAGAAATTGGAGGAAAACCAATACTATGGCACATAATGAAAATCTACTCTTATTATGGTTTTAACGACTTTGTAATACTGCTGGGCTACAAAGGTTATGTAATAAAAGAGTACTTCACCAATTATTACATGCACCAGTCTGATATTACCATTAACTTAAAGTATAACGAAACACAAATTCTGAATAATCACTCAGAACCCTGGCGAATTTCGCTAATCGACACTGGCATGGATTCGATGACCGGAGGCCGAATTAAAAGAATTAAGGATTACATTAATAAGGAAACATTTCTGCTTACCTACGGCGATGGTGTATCAAATATTAACATTTCCAATTTATTGTCTTTTCACAGGGCCAATAATAAGTTACTAACCGTTAGTTCGGTACAACCCGAAGGGCGTTGGGGGGCGTTGGAAATAAATGAAAACAACGAGGTAATTAGCTTCCAGGAAAAACAAAAAGGTGATGGACAATGGGTTAATGCAGGCTTTTTTGTTTGCGAACCTGAAATAATGAATTACATCGAAGGCGATTTAACCATATTTGAAAAAGAGCCGCTAGAGCATCTTGCCCGCGACAGACAACTTGTAACTTATAAACACTCCGGCTTTTGGAGTCCAATGGATACCATAAAAGACAAAAGAGTTTTAGATCAACTCATTCAATCTAAAAAAGCACCGTGGATGCTTTGGGAGAACAATACCTCCGAAAAGGTTAATGGAAAAAAGACTATTCATACTGTTAATGTCTGATTAAATGAAGTATACTTTCCTTGAGGTTTTCAGAGGTAAAAAGATACTGGTTACCGGCCACACCGGATTTAAGGGAGCATGGCTTTGTTTGCTCTTAGATAAAATTGGTGCAAAAGTGTCGGGGTATGCCCTGGCGCCACCAACTACCCCATCGTTGTATGAGGTTGCAAATGTTGATAAATGCGTTGATTCAACGATTGGAGACATTCAGGAATACCAAATGCTTTATTCTACAATTGAGCGCGTTAAACCCGATGCAATCATCCACATGGCTGCGCAAGCGCTGGTGATAGAGTCATACAAAAATCCGGTTGAAACTTACTTAACCAATGTAATGGGAACGGTAAATTTGTTAAATGCCACACGACAGGTAAACGGTGTTAAAGCTATTGTGAACGTTACTACTGATAAATGCTACGAGAACAATGAGTGGTTATGGGGATATCGTGAGAATGACCGGCTTGGTGGTTACGATCCATATTCAAACAGCAAGGCCTGTTCCGAACTTGTAACCGCCTCATTCGTAAATTCCTTTTTTAATAAAAACAATTACGATGAGCACGGTGTAGCTATAGCAACAGCTCGTGCCGGAAACGTAATTGGAGGAGGTGATTGGGGCCAAAACCGACTCATCCCCGATTTTATAAGAGCTATTTCCGAAGGGCAAGAAATTGTTATTCGAAATCCCTTGGCTATCAGACCGTGGCAACATGTACTCGAGCCGCTGACTGGTTATTTAAATGTATTAAGTAAATTACTTACTGATGGACCCAAATATAGCGGTGCCTGGAACTTGGGACCAAATGACACGGAAACAAAAAACGTAGAATGGATAATTTATACAATTTGTAAAAAGTGGGGCAACAGTGCTTCTTTTAAATTAGATGAAAATGTTCATCCACACGAAACTCAGTCCTTAAAACTTGACATTTCTAAAGCAAAATCACTATTGGAGTGGAAACCCAAATGGGATATTGAAACAACTTTAGACAACATAGTTGAGTGGCACAAAGCATTTTATGAAAATAAAAACATGCGAGCAGTTTGCAACAGGCAAATTGATAATTATTTAAATGCTTAGGAGTTAATCCTCAGCCACATAGTTAATACTTCAAAAAAAACAACGATGAAATGTAGACATTGTAAAACGCCGTTAAAACATGTTTTTCTTAATTTAGGATATGCCCCACATTCAAATGCATATTTAAACCACAACCAACTAGCACATCCTGAAAAAGAATTTCCATTAAAATTGTGTGTGTGCCATAATTGCTGGCTTGTACAAACCGAAGACTACTCGAACAGAGCCGATTTATTTACCGACGATTATGCCTATTTCTCGTCGGTTTCGAGCAGTTGGCTTAAACATTCTCAGGATTATGCAAAAATGATTCAAAAACGTTTGGAGTTAAATTCGGATAGTTTTGTTATCGAGATAGCATCAAACGATGGTTATTTATTGAAAAATTTTGTTGCCGAAGGAATTCCATGTGTTGGAATAGAACCAACAGATAGCACTGCCGATGTATCGGAAAAAATTGGAGTGCCGGTAATTCGGGAGTTTTTTGGTGAAAAATTTGCTCAAAATCTTGCCAAAAACAACCAGCAAGCCGATTTAATAATTGGAAATAATGTTTATGCACATGTGCCTGATATTAATGATTTTACGCTGGGCCTAAAAGCAGTGTTAAAACCTGGAGGAACAATCACCCTGGAGTTTCCTCACCTACTAAACCTAATTCGCTTAAAACAATTCGATACGGCTTACCACGAGCACTACTCCTATTTGTCGTTGTATACGGTTAGTCAAATTTTTGAAATGGCTGGTTTACGCATTTTTGATGTAGAAAAACTCTCGACTCATGGTGGTAGTTTACGAGTTTATGGTTGCCATTCGGAGAATGCACGACAAACTACTGAAGCAGTTACTGCTATTCTAAATGAGGAAAAGGAATATGGCTTGCAAGATCTTTCGGTTTATTCAAATTTCCAGAGTGAGGCAGATAAAATTGAAACCGAATTAATTCACTTCCTTACCTCGCAAAAGAAAAATGGGAAAAAAGTGAGTGCCTACGGTGCTGCTGCTAAAGGAAACACTTTACTCAATTATGGGAAAATTGACAATAAACTGATTGATTTTGTTTGCGATGCAGCTCCTTCAAAACAAGGCAAGTATTTACCCGGAAGCCACATACCAGTCTATCACCCAAACCAACTCACCATATCGAAACCCGATTATGTACTTATACTCCCCTGGAACCTTAAAGAAGAGATAAGTAACCAAATAAAATACGTTCGCGAATGGGGTGGAAAACTGGTGATACCGGCTCCGGAATTAACAGTTTTAGACTAAATGTCTACTTCACCAAAACTCGAAAAGCAGAATGAAACAAGTAACATGTTTAAGTTGCAACAGCGAAAACGTAGAAGACTTTTTTACCGTAAAAAATGCACCTGTACAGAGTGTGCTTACCGTTAAAACATACGACGAAGCAATTGCGGTTCCGAAAAACGATATTACGCTTACTTTTTGTAATAATTGTGGATTCATTTTTAACAGCACTTTTGATACCGGTATCGACTATTACACCAAAGGATACGAGGATCAACAAGGTTTTTCCGGAAGGTTTGTAGAGTTTATTACCGCAATATCAAATCAACTCATAAAAAAATACGATGTTGAAAATAAAAACATCGTTGAAATTGGTTGTGGAAAAGGTGAGTTTCTTCAACTGATTTGCAAACTTGGAAACAACAAAGGTATTGGCATTGATCCGGCTTATGTGCCGGGAAGATTAGAACCAAATCCTAACGTCCGGTTTATAAATGAGTTTTATTCGGAAAAACATGGCGACTTACCAATGGATGTAATTGTATGCAGACATACACTCGAGCATATTTATAAGACAAACAATTTTATACACACAATACGCACTTCGGTAAAAAATAAGAAAAAAGTTACTGTTTTTATCGAAGTTCCCAACATAACACGGATACTTGATATTTGTGCCTTTTGGGATATTTTCAACGAACACTGTTCATATTTTAGTGCAGGTTCTTTAGCCAAACTTTTAAGGTTAAATAAGTTTGAGGTACTTGACATTCAACTGGAATATGACAATCAGTATTTGCTTTTGGTGGCTCAAACTACCGACAGAATATTGGATACGCCTCATGAACTTGAGGAATCAATAGACGAACTAAAAAGTTATCTGCAGAAATTTGTGGTAACGATAAATAAACAGCTGGCCTACTGGCGCAAACAGCTGCAACAAATGAAAACCGATAACAAAAAAGTTGTAATCTGGGGCGGAGGTTCAAAGTCAGTTGGTTTTTTAACACAGGTTGATGATTTGAAACTAATTAAACATGTTGTTGATATAAATCCTCATATACAGGGAAACTATATTCCCGGAATTGGAATACAGTATGTTAGTCCTAAAAATTTGCTCAAAATTGTCCCTGATACTGTTATAGTTATGAACGGGATCTACAAAGATGAAATTGGCAAAATGCTTTCCGATATGAATCTCGAACCGGAGTTGATTTGCCTGTAAATACGCAAAGAATTTAACTTTTAGATATGACAAAGATAGCAGAGATAATTCGGTTTTACTCGCTTGATGAGATAATGGATTTTATTGATAAAGGCGAAGAATATCCGCGACATCACATTTGGTGCTACGATAAATTAAAAGAGGATGGATTGCAAGCCGAATGTATCGACTACAACAAAAATAGCAGATGGAACAAAATTGGTGAGAAGCTAATGATTTTAAACCTGCAGCAACAAATTGATCTTCTTAAACGCTCTGATGAATTCGATGTTATTTTTGCTCCCTTTGTTAGCGACGTTTTTTTACTGGCTCTTCTAAAATCATTCGGATTTTATAATAAACCAGTTGTGGCTGTAGCCTTAGAGGCATTTACACCTTATAAAAAGAATTACTTTAAACGATTAAGACAAAAATTGCTTCGATCGGTTTATGTAAACGGTGTCGATTCATTGTTGTTTATAAATGAAATTACTTATCAGCATTGTAATAACTACAAAAAATTAAAAGCATCTCACCAGTTTTCAAATACATGGGGAGCCGATATTGATTTTTTCGATACGTTTCTGAACCGACAAACTGAACCTCCTGCTCAAAATTATGTGTATGCTACAGGTGGAACCGGAAGAGATTATAATACTTTATTTCAAGCTTTTAAACACATTGACTATCGACTAAGAGTTACCACCAAAGGCGATCTGGAAAAACATATTTTGGATAACAAAACTGCAAATATTGAGATAGACAATACTGTAACTCCCGGCTTATATTCTGTTGGTCTTATCCGGAAAGAATATTATAATGCATTGGCCGTTGCCATTCCGTTAAAAAAGAGTATCACCAATTTCCCAATTGGCTTAACCGTTCTTTTTGAATCACTTGCAATGGCTAAACCTGTAATTTCGTCGCACAACAAAGCCTACCCCTTTGATATTGAAAAAGAAAAAGTTGGTTTCAATATTGATTTTGAAGATGTTCAGGGATGGAAAGATTGTGTTAACTACTTAATTGATAACCCGAACGAAGCCCGTGAAATGGGCGAACGAGGCAAATACATGTGTGAGAAAAAATACAATTATAAACTGTTCTCGAACGATGTTTCCAAGCTCGTTAAAAAATACGGTTTTACTAATGATATACTAACCACCCCAAATTCCAAAGCACCTACATATAGGTAGTATTTGTTACTAAATGCAATGTATTCAGCATTTAGAATTTCGAAGATGCGCAAACGCATTAATTAAACTTTTAAAAAATTTAAATTACGTTGTATGAAAAACTATTTACTTATAATTTGCCTGATATCTTGTACGGCCCTTTATTCAACCGCACAAGAAATAGAGCTAATTGGAAAAGGCGTTTTAAACCAAGACAACCAAACAATAACTTTTACAGATCCGGCCAGCATTGATATGGTTGTGGTTGAAGCTGCTTGTATTTTCGAGGATAGAGCACCTGCCACAGCCCGTTTTTACGAAACCGTTGGAGGTGAAGATTATGAAGTTGAGTTTAACTATGTTGAGCAAAATTTAAGCGTTCATGCAAATGGCGATTTTTATCATTTTGGCTACTTTACAGCAACGTTTAGTGATGTTGACGCATCAGGAATTAGTCTTGAACAGTTAACTCATTTTGGAGAAGTATTATCTTTTACGGCATATGTATACAGAAATGACAGCCCTCCAAATATCTACAGCACGGTAAAAGATGATCATGCATTTGTTTTTAACAATGGATCAGCCTCTCCCCTAATATACGAGTTTAGTATTCCGGCTTCAGCAACTCCTCGAAATGTAGAAGTAGTGGTACCATTTAGCGATTTGCAAAGTAACTTTCTGCGATGGGCTAATGTTACAGTAAAAGCTGGAACTGATATGGTTGAGTCTGAGTTTCAGACCAACAACGAAGGAGACCTGTTGCGTTTTGAAAAACTCCAGCTTTCTGATGTTCCCGGAAACGTTACAACAGTTACTGTTGAAATCTACTCGCCAGAAGTTAACCTTGATGGAAAAGTTGGTGATTCGTTTATTACCGGCTCTGTACTGTTAACGGTTGAAGAAACTGAGGAATGTGCCGAATGCGAAGGGCAAATTACAACATTGGATCTTGAATTTTTAGGCGAAGAAACAGATGCAACGGTTGTTGTTTACGAAAGTAAATATCGGGATGGACATGAACTTGCAACATTTTATAATGTTAATAGCGAAGATATTCTCTCGCTTGTTGGTAACAGAAAACAAGGCAAGATGGGACCAAAAATTTTCGTCTCAATAAATGGTGAAAATCCTGTTGAAATCCACACCAGTTGTTCGCAACCCATATACGCAGGCATGACCTTTGGCGATTTTTTAATTGTTGAAGGAACTAGTCACGATGGTGGCGATTTATGTTACAACCCGATAAAGAGCGAGGATCCCCCGCAAGCCGGCTGCGATGAATGTGAAGGACAAATAACAATGTTGGAACTCGAATTTTTAGGAGAACAAACTGATGCTTCAATAAAAATTTATGAAAGGAAATACCAGGACAATAACTTATTCGCAACTTTCGATAATATAAATAATGGCGACATTTTTACAATTAGCGGGGTGAACAATCATGGAAAGATGGGGCCCAAAATATTCCTGACCATCAACGACGGCGATCCAATAGAAATTCATACAAGTTGCTCGCAACCCATATATGCTGGAATGAGCTTTGGAGACTTCCTTATTATTTCAGGAGCTAGTCACGACGGTGGAATGTTATGCGAATATCCCGTTGATGTTCAGAATCAAACAAAATCGGCATTAATTGATAATAGTAATGCAATACCAGATAAAGATGGACTTATTGTTTACCCGAATCCTGTTTCACATTCGGCTACTATTTCATTTAATCCTTCATTTAATGGGAAAGCAACTATTAAGCTGTACAATTCTACAGGCCAACTGGCAACGCAACTTTTAAATGAAAATGTAAAACGAGACGTTCCGATACGATTAACATTAAACGCACAGGAATATTCTGATGGTTTATATATTCTGATCGTACAAAACGGACAAAATACCGAACGCGCAAAAATAAATATTGTAAGGTAACAAAAGACAACTATAAAACTGTTATTTGAATTTAGATACCCTTGTTTTTTATCATTAATAGGTTTGTGAAATAATGGATTTCAGTGTGTTGCCTATAGTTGAAGTTTAGGCTTCAAATAAGGGGAAGCACCACTGAGGCTGTTATTTCCAACCTATTTTCAAATTCATTAGAAAAGGAGAGATATTAAAAAACAATGAGTAGTACACTAAAGGAAAAAACCGTAAATGGTTTTAAGTGGTCTTTTTTAGATAATGTTGGAAAGGTTGGCGGACAATTCGTAATTGGAATAATATTAACCCGATTGTTAAGCCCTGCTGATTTTGGATTGGTGGGAATGTTAACCATATTTATTGTAATTGGGCAGACTTTAACCAACAGCGGTTATGGGCAAGCTCTGGTACAAAAAAAAGATGCCGATCTTACTGATTTTTCTACTGTTTTCTATTTTAACATACTGGCAAGTACACTTATTTACGCTGTAATATTCGTTTGCTCGCCTTACATTGCACGTTTTTATAACGAACCTCAACTGGTTCTGTTAACCAAGGTTATTTGTCTCAACTTTGTTATTAATGCTTTTGGGCTTATCCAAATTATTTATCTCGATAAAGCCCTCGATTTTAAGGCACCATCAATAATTGGTATTGTTAGTGTTTTTGTTGCAGGTGGAGTAAGTATTGTTCTTGCTTATAACGATTTTGGTGTTTGGGCATTGGTTGTTAATACCGTTTTACGAAGTTTAATTACTACCCTGCTTCTGTGGTTTGTAAGTAAATGGCGTCCGATTTTTGTTTTTAGCAAAAAATCTTTAGCCTCAATGTTTTCTTATGGCTCTAAAATTTTATTGGCTGGCTTGTTGCAATCGGTATTCCGAAACATCTACTATTTAATTATTGGTAGGATTTTCGATGCCAAAAGTTTGGGCTACTACACACGGGCTGCTCAGTTTACAGAACTACCTGTTAGTACTTTAACAATAGTTATTCAAAAAGTTACCTTCCCGGTATTTTCATCTATACAAAACGATACTGAAAAGGTAATTGGAGGATACAATAAGGTTTATCGTTTGCTGGCCTCTGCGGCTTTTCCACTCATGGTTTTTATATATATCAGTTCCGGGCCGCTTATTGAAATTGTACTTGGAGAAAAATGGCTGCCGGTTGTTCCATACCTTAAACTATTGTGTTTGTATTCGTGGGTTTATGTGTTTTTTACTGTAAATAACCAGATTATAACAATAAAAGGCCGAAGCGATTTCTATTTACACATTCAGATTATCGATAAGATTTTGATTGTTCTGGCAATCGCTTTAACCTATAAAAAAGGAATTTCTGCTTTGATTTTGGGACACATGGTTGCAACTGTAATAACCTTTTTTGTAGGGTGCTATTACATGAAGAAAGTTATAGCAATATCCCTACTCTCTCAATTGAAAAATATATTTCCATTTTTTGTGGCATCACTATTCATGCTTGCCACCGGAATACTTATATCAAAAATAATATCGGGTAACATTCAATACTTACTGGCATGTATAATTATTGCACCGGTGGTGTACATGTTTGGCCTGTGGATATTTAAAGTAAAAGAGTTGAATATTGGATTTAACTGGGCAAAAACAACTATAAAAAAGTTTAAAAACAAAAAGTAACATTTACACCACTCAATAAAAAACGAATTTTCCTCATACGGGTAATAATTCAAGCGAGCATTGTATGAATAGCAGAATAAAAAGTTTAAGTAACGCAAAAAGAAATATAGCGATTGATTACTGTTTTATGTTAATGACCGTAATTTATGCAGGATCAGCATCGCAATTTACAGCTTCGTTAAATACCTGGGAATACCCTTTGGGGCTGTTTATTCCGGTGGCTTTTTCTATTTGGTTGATGTACGATAGAAAATTGTCGTTCTCTTATATGTTTGTCTTTCTGCTTATTGGTTTTTTAGCCTATTTTATTGTTGTAACCTTTAAATTTCACGAGGTACATCCGCGGTTTTTCGGAATGTATATCGTTAATTTTTTCCTGGCATACGTAGTTGTAAATGCTTTTAAGCAGCGTTTTTTAATAATGTATGCAAACATCGTATACTACCTGTGCATTATTTGCCTTGTTTTTTGGGTCATTCAGGTTGTTGCTCCAGGTATACTAACCAGTATCTTAAAGCCACTTTCGGTTTCGGGGCCAAACGAAAACCATATAAATATTGTATTATACACCATTGAAAGCGACGTTATTCTCGAAAACTTTGCGATTCCTCGAAATTCAGGATTTGCCTGGGAACCGGGAGCATTTGCAAGTTTTATAAACCTGGCAATTTTTAGCCTGCTGATTACCAGTAAGTTTAAGATATTCAGAACCAACAAATTCTGGGTATTATCAGTTGCGCTTTTAACTACCATGTCAACAACCGGGTATTCGTTGTATTTAATATTGCTAACCTTTTACGCCTACAATCAAAAATCAAAATATTTTGTAACGCTGGTTCCGGTAATTCTGATGTTAACAATGTACATCAGTTCTTTGCCATTTATGACTGAGAAGCTGAAAGAAGTTTCAAGTTTTAATACCGAAGAGCTGATTTATAACTCAATTACCTGGGGATTCGACTACAGACCACAACGATTTGAATCGATACAAATAGATTTTATCGATTTTGTAAATCACCCTATTGTTGGATATGGAGGACATAGCGAGGCAAAATGGACAGAACAATTAGGAGCAAAAATCAGCACCGTTTCGGGGTTTGGAAACCTGCTCGCAATTTTCGGAATGGTCGGATTGCTGTTCTTTTCATACAGCTTAGTAAAAACATCAATCGACTACAAATTGGCATTTGGTTACAAAGGATGGTTCTTTCAAACACTTTTAATTATAATGATATCAATAAGTTATGCCCTGATATTTACTCCTCTGCTAATGTGTTTTTGGTTAATGCGAAGTAAGTATTTGCCAAAATTCGATTTATTAAAATTTAAAGCATACAGCTATCTTATTGCACTGCAAAAGTAAAACCCGCAAACTCGTAAAAATGAAAAATGTTATCTATGTTGGTTACCCTAGTTTCCCGAAAGGAATGGCGCAAGTACAACGCCAATTACTTATTGCAAAGGGGCTCGCCGAAAACAATTGTAAAGTTCTGGTTTTAAACAGGTATGGTGTTCACAACAAAACTGAAACAGAAATAAAGGCGGACGGAGTTTTTGAAGGAATAGACTATAAATATTGCAGTGGTACACCTTTCCGTTCAGAAAGTTTTCTTCGTAGAAATATTCTAAAAATAAAAGGATTATTTGTTGAACTAAAAACGCTTATAAAAGAAAGTCGAAAGAATAATGCCAAAGTGCTAATAATAACATGTAATAATTTTAAAGGTATTTTGTATTATACACTTGTTGCCAAAGTTTTAAAATACACTTCAGTTGTCGATCAGGTTGAATTTTGGAGTGCCCAGGATTTTGGTAAAAAGCGAAAGATTGATTCATTTTTAAACGACAGATATTACGGTGCCCTTTCTGATAAAAGTATTGTTATCAGCGATTTCTTGATGACAAAACTAAAAAAGGATCAACCGGAAACACCAGCTATAAAAATTCCGGCTATCTGCGATTTCTCTAAATTCCAGAACCAGCAACGACATGTTAACGGCTCGCAATATTTTCTGTATTGTGGTTCGGCTGCCTATTTCGAGGTAATAAAATTTGTTTTAGACTCCTATGCCTTACTTCAATCAAATACAGCCTTAGTACTGGTTATAAGTGGCGATCCGAAATGGATTGAAAGAGTGCGAAACTATATAAAGAGCAACACCATTCAGTTGGTTAGAATTAAGAGTAATATACCGTACTCTGAGCTTGTTAGTTTATACAAAGGAAGCGTTGCATTATTAATTCCGCTTCGGCCAAATTTGCAGGATATTGCCCGGTTCCCTCATAAACTGGGAGAATATACAGCGTCGAAAAGACCTATTGTTTCATCTAATATTGGTGAAGTTAAAGCCTACTTTAAAGACGGAATAAATGCATTTTTAAGTGAAACTTACAATATAGAAGAATACAGTAAAAAGATGCAAGAAGTAATTGAATTTCCGGAAAAGAGAGAACAGATTGCTACACGTTCATTTGCTACCGGAATGAAAGATTTTGATTACAGAAAAAACTCAAAACAATTATACCAATTCATTTTCGAAAATTAGTTTTATGCGCATACTGCAGTTTATATACGAACTGGCACCCGGTGGGGCCGAACGATTTGTTGTTGATTTATGTAATTCACATGCAAATCTCGGACACGAGGTTATTTTATGTGTACTACGAGATGATTCAATAGGGAATAATGGGTTTTATAAAAAAGAGATTAGTAAAAGTGTGCAGTACATGAATTTGAAAATTCCCGAAGGTTTGCGGTTTAGCAATATCCACATACTTTACAAGGTAATTAAACAAATAAAACCCGATGTTGTACATTGCCATTTAAACCTGATTAATTATATATTTCCGCTAACTTTTCTTTTCTCAAAAACAAAATTCTTTCATACGATACATAACGATGCTCCAAAAGAAATAAGTAACAAAGCTGAATATTTTATACGTCGTTTTTTCTACTCAAAATCGATTGTCAATGCAATAACAATTTCAAAAGATACATCAACTTCGTTTAGCGAATTTTACAAAACCGACAGATATGAAGAGATTTTTAATGGCAGAAGTATTCCGCAACCTACCAAAGAATTAAAAACCGTTAAAAAGGAAATACAAAGACCCAATCGAACTGCTTTTATTCATGTTGGAAGATTTAACAAACAAAAAAACCAGTACCTGCTGATTTCTGTTTTTAATAAATTAACCCAAAATGGCTACCCGGTTGATTTATATATTATTGGCCCCGGTTTTGATTCGCCGAAAGCCCAAAAGCTAAAAGATACAGCTGGCAGTAACATCTACTTTCTAGGACCGAAACACAACATTGCCGATTATTATTATGCGGCCGATGCTTTTTGTCTTTCTTCAATTCACGAAGGAATGCCAATTACACTTATTGAAGCTTTTGCCTGCGGATGTCCGGCTGTTTGCACACCTGCCGGAGGAATAAAAGAGATGATAATTACCGGGGTTAACGGATATGTTTCTGACACCATATCGGAAGAAGCCTACTACGAAAGTTTATCGCGCTTTCTAGAGTCAAAAAACAAGATTGACAGACAGGCTTTGATTAATCTTTTTTCATCGAATTATCATATTAATGTTTGTGCTAAGAACTACTTAAATGCATATAAGAAGAATGGAAAGACAGGTTATAATCCCCACAAAAATTCCAGCGCAGGTATTAACTATAGGGCCACAGTATAAAAACCACCGAGGTGGAATTGGGGCTGTTATTGAAATATACAGCAAATATTCCAATGGTTTTCAGTACATAAAAAGCCATAAACCGGGCACCAATCTTGGAAACGTTTTATTGTTTATAAAAACAGTAGTACTACTTTTTCAGAAGCTTATTGGAAATAAGAACATAAATATTGTTCATATCCACGGAGCATCGCGAGGAAGCTTTTTTCGAAAATATATCTGTTTTATTATAGCTAAAAAACTGTTCAATAAAAAGGTGTTATACCATATCCACGGAGGGGGATTTCATGTTTTTTACGAAAACAGTAATGCCTTTGTAAAAAAACAAATACGATACTTTATAAATAATGTTGATTGCCTCATTTGTTTATCGGTACAATGGAAAACTTTTTTTACCGAGAATTTCAATCCTAAACGTATTGAGATAATTGCAAATATTATTGATTATCCGGTTGTATATAAATCCATTCCGAAAGAAAAGGAGCTGGTATTTTTATTTCTCGGATACATTCACAAACAAAAAGGCATATTCGATCTGTTAGAACTAATTGCCGACAATAAAGAAAAGTATAGCGGCAAGATTAAAATTGTTATTGGAGGAAATGGTGAAGTTGAGAAACTTCGGCGATTAATTACTGAAAATCAACTCTCGCCGATTGTTGAATTTGTTGGTTGGGTTACAAAAGACGAAAAAGCAAATTGGCTAAAAAAGACCGATGTTTACATTTTGCCCTCCTATTACGAAGGACTTCCTATTTCCATTTTGGAAGCCATGTCTTATGGTCACCCAATAATATCGACAAATGTTGGAGGTATACCTGAAATAGTAAAAACAAATAAAAACGGGATTCTAATAACTCCCGGAAACTTTAACGAGATTGAAGAGGCGATCGATTTTTTCGTTAATAAGCCTGAGCAAATAAAGGTTTTTGGGCAGGTGTCGAAACAACTCGTAAAGAAGCATTTACCAAACTCAGTAATATCCGAATTAGTCAATATTTACAACTCTTAAACCTCATGAAATATGAATAAATACCTGTTAAAAACAGTAAGGGATAATATGCCGGAATTCTTAAAAGTTGTAGCAAATCCCTTAATAAGAAACAGATTGATTAATAATCCTCATTTTAAGGAGTGTTTTCAATTCCTCGAAGAAAGAGAAAGTCGTACTCAAAACGAAATACTTGAATTTCAGTTTACACAGCTAAAGAACATTACAACACATGCAAAAAATAATGTTCCGTATTACAACAAACTCTTTAAAAAGGCAGGATTTAATCCGGAAAAAATGAACTCGTTTGACGATATTAAGGTAGTACCCTATTTGACGAGAGAGCTAATTCAGGAAAATTTTGATCAACTAATTTCAGAAAAAAAAGTTAACGGAGGTTATTACCAGGCCAGTACCGGAGGAAGCTCCGGGAGTCCTTTAAAAGTCCTTCTTGATTATAATTCAATCTTTATGGAGAATGCTTTTATTTATTTCTACCGGAAAGCATTGAATTATACTTTTAGTGATAAAATAGTGACGTTCAGAGGTGTGAAATTTGACAATACTTATTACAAATTAAATCCTATGTATAACGAGATGTTGTTCTCGCCTTTCAGACTTTCTGCTAAAACTATTTCGCTGTACCTCGAAAAAATGAATTCGTATAAACCCATGTATCTGCATGGTTACTTATCATCCATTCATTTTTTCACCAAATTATTATCGGAAAATAACTTAAAACCAAACTATAAATTGAAAGGTATTTTTCTGATATCGGAAAATATCGACAATGAAAAGCGAGAGTATATCGAAGATTATTTCAATATAAAATCGTCGACATTCTACGGGCATTCTGAACGATGTATTATTGCGCGCGAAGTATTGCCAAAAACGTACGAGTTCGATCCCTATTACGGGTATACAGAATTGCCGGATAATGAAAATGGCACACAAACGATTGTAGGAACCGGCTTTTTAAATAAAACCATGCCGCTAATCAGATATAAAACTGATGACTCGGCACAAAAAGTTGAAGGGGGGTATAAGATTGTTGGAAAATGGAAAAGTAACGATGGTATTTATGGTAAAAACATGGAATACATTTCGCATGCCTCATTCAATTTGCACAATCAGGTTTTAAAAAATGTTTTAAACTACCAGTTCATTCAAAATGAAAAAGGAAAGGTTAAAATTCTGATTGTTCCGAACGCTAAGTTTGAAACACAGGAAATTCCTAAAATCCAGCACGAATTTGCCAAAAAGACAAAAGGAGTTATAGAGTTCTCGGTGGAAGTTGTGGATAAGTTAGAATTGTCGCCACGAGGCAAACTGGACCAATTCAAACGTTCTATTAATTCCAGGCAATCATCACTTGTGCAAACCTATTAGTACTGCATTTTTGTTGCAGTTCATGCCTGCTTACAGGCAATTTATAAATATTAAAATAGTACAGTAATAACGCTGATCGCTACCCTTTTCAAGCACAAAAGCACAAAAACTAATGTGGATAATAAATCGATTACTCGCCATGTCCTTGCCCGAGGTAGTTTTTAGAATAAAACAACTCGTTCAGAAATACTACGAAAAGTACTTTTTAATGGGAAAACAGGCTGACGTACCCACCGTAAAGTACAACAGTTTGCCTATTAATTTCGCCGATTTTACCGACTTTAATACACAAGGGAAAATAAGCATTTTTGGTAAAGACTTTAATTATAATCGGTCAGACATTAACTGGCACACCGATATTTTTTCAGAAAAACAGTTTTCGTTAGAGTTCTCTAAATCAATTAATATTAGAACGAGTAATAATCGTTCGGCCAAAGTAGTATGGGAAATAAATCGTATGCAGTTTTTAAGCCTAATAGCCCTGAGGTATAAAAAATTTGGACGCATAAAAGATATAAAGCTATTTATAGGCATTACTGAATCGTGGATTGAACAAAATCCATATTTAAAAGGCATTAACTGGTACAGCAACATTGAAGTAAATATACGACTGATTGTATGGTATTTTTGCTGGAATCTGCTTGATGCAGAAAAGCTAATAAAAGAGCATGATTTTTTTAAAAATTTTGTAGAAAAGAAATGGTTGCCATGTATTTATCAGCACTGTAAATATTCTTACAAAAATCCATCGAAATATTCTTCGTCGAACAACCATTTAATTTCAGAATATTCAGGATTGTTTATAGCCAGTGTGCTTTGGCAATTTCCCGAATCGAATAAATGGAACCGGCATGCTAAAAAAGGATTGGAAAAAGAGATTGTACGGCAACACTCAGATAACGGAATAAATAAAGAAGAAGCGGCAGAATATATTCAGTTTATAACCGACTTCTTTCTATTGCCCTATGTAGTTGCCCGGAAAAACAACACGCCTTTTAGTACTGATTACGAAAGCTATTTGCTCAACATTCTTTTCTACATAAAAGGCTTTATAGATGTGAAAGGTAATTTCCCCAAATACGGGGATGAAGATGATGGCAAATGTATATTGTTTACTGAAGATAAGGATATAAATAATTTTCAATCGCTTTTAAACACAGGGGCAATTCTATTCAATAAACCGGAGTTAAGAGCTACAAATATTGATTTAAAAACAATAATATTAACTGAAGCAAATGCAAAAAATGCTCAGACAGAGATCAAGCCATCGACCACTGATTTTACATCAAAATTCTATAAAAAAGAAGGACATGGTATTTTTCGCTTCCCCGCTAAAGGAGAAGAAGTTTATGTGCATTTTGATGCTGCTCCTCTTGGCTTTTTATCGATAGCCGCACACGGGCATGCTGATGCGCTTTCATTTATTCTGCATATAAACGGCAATCCCATTTTTGTCGATCCGGGAACGTACACTTACCACACCGAATATGAGTGGCGCAAATATTTTATGGGTACGCTTGCTCATAACACAGTTCGGATTAACAAAACCAACCAGGCAAAACTTGCTGGTCCAACACTTTGGTTAAACCACTATAAATGTAAAATTACCAAGCTCGATTTGTCGAAAAACAACGACACCGTTGTTGCCCAACATAACGGATACCAAAAGTTGGGTATAATACACTCACGAGAATTACGCATCGAAAAAGATAATAATCGGATTAGTATAATCGACACCATTCAGTGTAAACAAAAAGGTGAATATTATATAGAGATACCATTTCATTTACATCCAAATATAAAAATTAAAAACACCGGCAATTCTGAATTTCAATTAATTGATAAAGAACTACATATAGCCCATGTTTCGCTGGATAAAAAGCTTGAAACAAACATTGTAAATGGTCAGGAATCACCTGAACTATTAGGTTGGTATTCTAAATCATTTATGCAAAAAGAGCCTAGTAATACGATTTACTGCACTACAACAATTACAACAACTCAGAAATTTCAAACCATCATTTCACTTAAATAAAAATTACAACTATGAGAATAAGTATTTTCGGACTCGGTTACGTTGGATGCGTTAGCCTTGGATGTTTAGCAAAAAACGGGCACCAGGTTATTGGCGTTGATGTTAACACAACTAAAGTAGAACAAATAAACAGTGGCAAAGCCACTATAATTGAAAAAGATATTGCTGAAATTATTGCCGAACAACATGAGTTAAATCGAATTTCGGCAACAACTTCATTTAACGATGCAATCCTAAATTCAGAAATCAGTATTGTTGCCGTAGGAACTCCCAGCAGCAAAAATGGCCATTTGAACTTGCAATACATTTATAGTGTAGCTGAACAAATTGGCGTAGCATTAATGAATAAAGACTCCTTTCATATTATTGTAATCCGCTCTACAATTATGCCGGGCACGTGCGATGAGTTTGCAAGAATTGTTGAAGAAATCTCAGGAAAAGAAAGAAACAAAGATTTTGCAATTGTAGATAATCCTGAGTTTTTGCGCGAAGGAAGTGCTGTGAACGACTACTTTAATCCTCCTCTAACACTAGTTGGATCGGATAATAGAGATGCCGCCGAAAAAGTATCGCTGCTCTATAAACATCTTCCGGCAGAAATAATTACAACAAATTTAAAGGTTGCCGAAATAATGAAATATGTAAACAATACATTTCATGCACTTAAAATTTCTTTTGGTAACGAAATTGGGAACATCTGCACCGAATTGAATATTGATTCGCATGAAGTGATGAATATTTTTTGCAAAGATAAACAACTCAACATTTCGCCTTACTACTTTAAGCCTGGTTTTGCTTACGGAGGATCATGTTTGCCAAAAGATTTGAAAGGCCTGCAAACACTGGCACACGATTTATATATCGACACACCAATAATAAATAATGTTGGAAAGACCAACGATCTACAAATCGACAGAGCTGTAACCCTCATTTTAAATCACTGGAATAAAAAACTGGGATTTTTAGGATTAAGTTTTAAAGCCGGAACAGATGATTTAAGAAACAGTCCGGCAGTTGCAGTTATTGAGAGACTCATCGGGAAAGGATGTGAGATTTCAATCTACGATAAGAACATTAATCTCTCGTTACTTACCGGAACAAACAAAGAATTTATCGATGAAAAGATTCCACACCTCTCCTCTTTTCTGGTTAATTCAACGCAGGAAATTATTGATAACTGCGATGTGATAATTGTAAATAACAAAGAGAAAGAGTTTACCGATATTCTTAAAAATGTTAATAGCAAGATAATAATCGACATGGTTAGATTAGACGAAAGTTTAATTAGTAAACAAAACTATACCGGTATTAATTGGGCAATCGATACGTCGGAATCAACTGAGAGCAAAAGTTGGGCCATCGACATGCCAAAAAGTATACAATAAAAAACAGCAGGAATCAAAAACTCGATTAATGCGGAGACAAGCTGTAACACTCACCAAAACCACCAATAAATGAACGTACTACAAGGAAAACACATATTGATAATTGTTGAAAATCTTCCGTTACCATTTGATAGAAGAGTGTGGCAGGAAGCGAATACCTTAAAAGAAAACGGAGCCGAGGTTAGTATTATTTGCCCCAAAATGAAAGGGTACAACAGTAGCCACGAATTTATAAACGGCATTAATATCTATCGACATCCGCTACCAGTGGAAGGAAGTGGTGCCCTTGGATATCTGGTTGAGTACTCTGTTGCAATTTTTTGGGAGTTTGTTCTTAGTTGGAAAATCTTCTTAAAAAAACGCTTTCATGTTATTCATGGCTGCAATCCTCCGGATTTAATATTTCTGTCGGCGTTAGTATTTAAACTCTTTGGAGTAAAATACATTTTCGACCATCACGATATAAATCCCGAGCTCTATATCGCCAAGTTTAATCGAAAAGGCATTTTTTATAAGATGATGCTTGCTTTTGAATACCTAACCTTCAAAACGGCATCGTATTCAATTGCAACCAATTCTTCGTATAAAGAAATTGCAATTAAACGCGGAAAAATGTTGCCCAATAAAGTACAGGTGGTAAGAAGCGGCCCCCAACTCGAACGGCTTAAACTTTTACCAAAAAAAGAAGAATACAGAAAAAACAGACCTTTTATGGTTGGGTATGTTGGCGTTATTGGCGAACAGGAAGGTATTGATTTACTACTGGGAAGTATTAAATACATTACACAAATACGTTCGGATATTCAATTTGCAATACTTGGAGGAGGCACTTGTCTTGAGGCGATGAAGGCACTTTCAGAAAAACTGGATCTAACCGAATATGTAGATTTTTACGGAAGGGTTTCTGATGAAATATTAATGGAAGTACTAAACACAGCAGATGTTTGCGTTAATCCTGACAAACCTTCGGAAATGAATAATTTATCGACGATGAATAAGATTATGGAATACATGGCCTTAAAAAAGCCAATCGTTCAATATGATTTAAAAGAAGGTCGAATATCCGCACAAGAAGCATCGTTGTATGCTGAAAATAACAACACAAAAGATTTTGCAGACAAAATCATGCATCTGATTGACCATCCCGAACTGCGAAAAGAAATGGCAGATTTCGGTTACCGCCGAGTTGTTAACGAACTCTCCTGGGAACACGAAAGCCAAAAATTAATTAGTGTATATAACGAGCTTTTAGGCGATGCAAAATCAAGAAGCTTGTTAACCTCTAATACCTGATCGCTATATTAAAATATAGATTATATCCCGAATAACCTTCATCATTAAAAATTTCAATTATGTTTAAATCACGAGAACCCGCTTTGGAACGGATAAGTGTTGTTTTCCAGGTGGCACTTACAATTTTCTGCTTTTATTTAACATTATGGGCGTCAGGCGTTTTAACACTTAACTACCTGCTACATAATAAAGAGCACATGGTAATAACCTTTATTATGACCCCAATATGGTTTGGTTTACTCGAGTTTTTCGAAATGGGAACCATGGCAAGGATTCAACGCTATCGTACAATTATTCATAAATATGTTTTAGTTGTGCTAATTGGCGTTGGTGCTATAATTCTTTTGGTTGAACTATTCGAATTCAAGAGTTTAGGTACATCGTTATTACTCAAATTTGCCTTGCTTAACCATGTTGTTTTATCGTGGCAAAAAGTTATTGGCCGCTTAATAATGAAATACCTGCGAAAAAGAGGATTCAACATCCGGCTGATAATAATTATTGCCGATGACGATTCAATTCCGTTTATCGATCAAATAATCGACACCAGCGAATGGGGCTACAATATTGTTGGAATTATAACTGATTCAAAGAAAGTCAAACAAACATATGATGGCGTTTTTCCAATGTTTTCGGAGAAAAAAAACTTTGCAAATATTATTGATGAACACATTGTTGATGAAGTTATTTTTTGCAAACAACATTTTCAAACCAAACGAATTCGAAAACACATTGATTTATGCCGTGAAATTGGTGTAATATTCCATATCCACAATAATGTATTTAGTATCGATGGCCTGAAACCCGCAGTTTCGTATATAAACAGGCAATTCCTACTATCCTTTAAAAATACCCCCGGCAACTACTTCGGGTTGAAACTTAAGGGGACGATCGATTTTTTCTTAACTATTTTCATTCTCATTTGCGTCTCTCCTTTTATGCTTTTGATAGGGCTATTGATAAAACTTGATGACGGTGGTCCGGTGCTTTTTAAACAAACAAGAGTAGGCAAGCATGGACGGCTTTTTAAGTTGTTAAAATTCAGAACCATGGTTATTAATGCTGAAGAGTTGCAAAAAGATATAATGGACCAGAATGAGCAAGACGGACCTATTTTTAAAATAAAAAACGACCCGCGTATTACACGTATTGGAAGATTTTTACGTAAAACCTCACTCGACGAGTTACCTCAGTTTATTAATGTATTGTTGGGCGACATGTCGATTGTAGGTCCACGGCCACCAATTCCTTCTGAAGTAAAACTATACGAGAGAAACCTTACCCGGCGACTAAGCATAAATCCCGGAATTACTTGTATTTGGCAGGTATCGGGGCGTAATAATATTTCATTTAATCGATGGATGGAGATGGATATGGAATACATTGACAACTGGTCGTTGGCTCTTGATTTTGTAATCATCTTAAAAACCTTTAGAGTAATTTTTATCGGAAACGGACAATAATTTAAAACAGTAATATGAAACACTCACATTTACTCATTTTTTTTGCAATCGCTCTGTTAACATCTTGTGTGTCGACAAGAGATATTACAATGTTCAATGAAAAAAAGGATTTAAACACTTACTACGATATTCCGAAATCGGTTCCTGACCATAGAATTCAACCGTTCGATAATTTATATCTGAGCGTTTTAACTCTCGATCCGGAAGTGAACAAACTCTTCAATCCAAGCCTGGAAGGAAGCGGAATTGCATCGGGAACGCAACAAATGTATGGTTCCCCGTCAAGCCAATATATAAATGGTTATATGGTTTCGGAAGATGGCACTATTAACCTGCCAATAATGGGTGAAATTAACTTACAGGGACTTACCCTAAGAGAAGCCCAGGTACGTTTAAAAGAACGAGCCTCAGAATATTTGAAGGAACCCACAGTGCAGGTTAAGTTTTTAAACTATAAAGTAAACATTCTCGGAGAAGTTCTCAACCCGGGAATATACTACAACTATGAAGGTACAATTACACTGCTAGATGCGCTAAGCATGGCAAACGGAATAACAACTTTTGCCAATATTGAAGATGTAGTTGTAAAAAGAAGCGATAAACAAGACAGAATAGAAACCATAAATGTAAACCTGAAAGACAATAGTATTTATGCGTCAAAAGCCTATTATCTGCAACCCAACGACGTAGTTTACATCCCTCCCAGCAAATTAAAACGAAGAAGTGAACGTAGCGATACCTACTCTCAAATACTCTCGACTATATCAACATTAGTTGTTGCCCTCGCATTAGTAGTGAATCTATAGAAGATAAAATGTTATGGAAAAAATTGAAGAAATTATAAGTCTAATTGATTCGCATGAAAAAAAGGAGACGAAAAATGTCTTCTTAAAATACCTGAAAAAATGGCCATGGTTTCTACTGTTGTGTGCGATTGGAGTTGGCGCGGGTTATTACATCTATAAAAACTCGCCGAATACTTACAAAGTAGAAAGCCGAATACTGATTAAAAAGGAAGATAATTCGCTGAGTTCTGTGTTTTCAGCAAACAACCCGATTATGGCAATGGGAAAAAAAGCGAATATTGAAAATCAAATTGGAATTTTAAAATCGTATACCTTATACCGAAAAGCATTGAGAAACCTAAATTGGGAAACATCATGGTTTCGCAAAGAGTTGTTGTACGATGCAGAACTTTATAAGCAACCTCCTTTCGATTTACAAGTTCCTCCAAATGCAATTAATGCCCAAAATACAACGCTAGAAATTGTTGCCCTGAGTGACCAACAATACAGCCTAAAAGCAGATGGTACAACACACCAAAATGGCTATTTGCAAACAATAGAAATTGAAACGATACAAAAATTTGGAGAACCCTATTATAATGAGTTTTTCAACTTCACAATCAATAAAGGAGATGGGAAAACCAACCAGAAGTATTTACTACGATTTAACGATATAAATACTTTAACCACACAATACCTCACAAAAACAAATATTGAGTTGGTTGACCTCAACTCCGATTTAATCTCCATATCAATTGAAGGAGATAAACCTTACAAAGAAGCTGATTTTATAAATGAGCTAAACAAGGTGTTTATCGATTTTGGTATGGAAAACAAAAATGAGAATTCGGAGAACTCGGTTAAATTTATTGATTCGCAACTGGCACGAATAAAATCGTCGCTGGGAACAGCCGAAGAAAGATTTAGTAATTACCGCAAAAACAACCAGGTGATGAATCTGGGGCAGGAAGCCCAGCTCATATATAAAAAGTTGGAAGAAATTGAGCAAGAGCAGTATTTAACTCAACTACAAATTGATTATTACACCAACTTGCAACAATACCTTGATAATTCGAAAAAAATTGAGGAAATGGTAAATCCTTCAGTTATCGGAATTACCGATCAGAACCTGAACGGAATGCTTGCAAAATTAATGGATTTGTACAGTCGACGCGAAGTACTCTCATACAGTGTGCAGGATAAAAACCCAACACTAATTGTAATTGAGAAAGAAATAAAAGTAACACGCGATGCTCTTGAAGAAACTTTAGACAATCAATTGAAGGCAACAATATCGAAAAAAGAAAGTATGCAGGAGCGCTACAACTCAATTCAGAGCCGCTTGAAGAAATTACCGGAAACAGAGAAAAAGTTAATTGGTATTCAACGCGAGTTTGATTTGAATAATGAATTGTACACTTATATGTTGCAAAAAAAGGCTGAAGCATCAATTACAAAAGCCTCTATTGCTCCAGAGGTTCAGGTAATTGACGAAGCTCTTGTTGAGGCGGCTGTTCAAACAGGCCCCAATATGGTAAAAAATGTTGGTATCGGATTTTTCGGTGGATTTGCAATACCTTTTATCATCATCACACTATTTAGCTTTTTTAATAATAAAATTGAAACGCGCGAAGAAATTGAGAGAGAAAGCCGGATTCCGGTTCTTGATGGAATTATACAACACAAATACAAAGTAAAACTTCCGGTTATACATCATCCGCGTTCGGGAATTGCTGAATCGTTCAGAGGAGTGAAATCAAATTTAAATGCTATTCTTGAACGGCCCGGCGCAAAGGTAGTTTCGATAAATTCGCTCATTCCGGGCGAGGGAAAATCATTTATTTCTTCCAACTTCTCGGCTATTTTAACAAAAACAAAAAAGAAAGTATTATTGATTGGAGCCGACTTGCATAAACCTACTTTGCACAACTACCTTGGAGTGAAAGAAACCGATGGATTAAGTAATTATTTTGCCGGAGAAAAAAGCTATGAGGATATAATTTCGGCAACTTCAATTGATAATCTTTATTTCATCCAGGCTGGTCCAATTCCTAAGAACCCTTCAGACTTGATTGACAGCGTAAAATTTGAGAGTTTGATAAACCGGGCACGAAAAGTATTCGACTATATTATAATTGATAATGCTCCACTTCTGTTGGTGCCTGATGCTGTTCTCACAAGTCGTTTTTCTGATGTCAGCCTTTTCATCTTAAGAATTAACTACAGCCACAAAGAGCAAATAAAACAGATTAATAAAACGGTGGAATTTAATAAGATAAAAACATCGGCCATAATAATAAATGAAGCACCCGACCGTGGTTATGGTTACGGAAATAAATACTGGAAGAAAGGTTATGGCGAATACAAACATAAAATGAGTATAGCGTAACATCTATCGCTGTAATTCCCTAAAATTTATAACACTTACACATGGTTATAGCTGTTGATTTTGACGGAACAATTGTTGAACACAAGTATCCGTCGATAGGAAAAGAAATTCCATTTGCGATTAAAACATTAAAACTTTTTCAGCAAAAAGGACACAAACTAATTCTGTGGTCGTACCGTTCGGGTAAAGACCTCGAAAAAGCTGTGGAATTTTGCCGCGAAAGAGACCTGACATTTCATGCTGTAAATAACAATTTTGAGGGTGAAGAATTTGATGGCACCTACAGCCGAAAAATATATGCCGATTTGTTTATCGACGATAGAAATTTATTAGGGCTTCCTAACTGGGAAGAGCTATATAATAGCATGTTTGAAAAACGGAATAACAAGCCAGACACCAAACAGTTAAGTATTAAAAGGCTTGTGTCGCGTTGTACCGGATTTGTTCTCAATAATGTACCTCACCCTAAATAATTATTCATTTATTTTATGGAAGTTAAAAGGAAAATCAGAATTGTACATTACTACAGCGAGTACCTGGAAACAGAATCATTGATAAAAGATTTAGAACGTGAAGAATTCGAGGTAGATACCTTTTATTTTTTCAGTAGATCGAATAAAAATGATAAAATTCCGGGTAAAAGTCGCGTGATCATCGAGCAACTCTTTTGTTTGCTAAAGCTTACAGTAAACTTGTTTAAATTCAGAAACGAATCTGTTTTTTGTTTTGGTGGACATTATTCATTCTTTGTAATTACAAAACTTTTTGGGTTTTTACTGGGGAAAAATTATAACCTGTACTGTTATAATTTTTATCTCCACGATTTGAGTTCAAATTCATTTGTGCATTCTTTCCTGAGGTTTTTCTTAAAAACAAGCAAAACATCACTAATCGTACAGTCGCCAAACGAAGTAACGTTTTACGAAAGGTTTTCACCAAATCCTGTACATTTCATTCCTTTTTCGTGTTCAATGGAAAACATTCCAGACAAGAAAGCATTTATAGGAGAAAAATACATTTTTAGTGGAGGCTACAGTAATCGCGACTATGAGCTTTTATTCAAGTGTATAAGTCAAAATCCTGATATGAAATTTGTAATTGTTGCCTCGGCATTAAACAAGGATATAACGGATATTCCGGCTAATGCCACTGTTTATAAAGATACCAGTAATAAACAATTCAATACTTTATTGGGAAACGCATATGGAGTAATCATTCCATTAAAAAAAGATGTAGGTGCCTCAGGGCAACTACTTTCACTATTGGCAATGCAGATGCACAAACCAATTATCTATTGTAACATATCGGTTGTAAATTATTATTTCGTTCCATATAAAACGGGCATCCCTTATCAACTAAACAATATAAAATCATTAAATAAAGCTTTGCAAACATTAATGGATCCCGATTTCGAAGTCGGCAAGATGACTCAGGATTCTTTTAAACGATGTTCTGAAAAATTCACACTCGAAAATCGGAATTTGGAATTCATGAGAATTTTAAAAGCAGATACTTCCTCAACAAGGAGCTATTACAATTCTTCAAAATCATTCACTACTAAAACACTATAACGAGGCTAAGCAGCTTTTCAGAAATACCCTAACACTACAAGACATCTGTAATCATTACACTTATGAAATTATACAGACGCACAAAAAATCAGTAACATTTTAATAAAAGATAGAAATATGAAAAAAGCACTTATAACAGGAATAACAGGTCAGGATGGTGCCTACCTTGCCGAATATTTAATAAAAAAAGGATATGTAGTTCATGGTATAAAACGCCGTGCATCAATGTTTAACACCGAAAGGATTGATCATCTTTACCAAGAACCATTCGAAGAAAACAGAAACCTGATTCTGCACTATGGAGATATGACCGATTCAATGAATCTTACCAGAATTATCCAGGAAGTTCAGCCCGATGAAATATATAACCTGGCCGCCATGAGCCATGTTAAAGTTAGTTTTGAAGTACCGGAATATACCGGCAATGCTGACGGACTGGGAACTTTGCGAATTCTCGAAGCCGTTCGCTTACTAAATATGACCGACAAAACCAGGATTTATCAGGCTTCCACATCCGAATTGTATGGACTGGTTCAGCAGGTACCACAAACTGAACAGACTCCTTTTTATCCGCGTTCTCCTTACGCAGTGGCAAAATTATATGCCTATTGGATAACCGTTAATTATCGCGAAGCCTATAATATTCATGCCAGTAACGGTATATTATTTAACCACGAAAGCCCAACACGAGGAGAAACTTTTGTTACCCGAAAAATTACAAGAGCATTAAGCAGAATTGCTCTAAATTTACAGCAAACGGTTTATATGGGAAACTTAAGTAGCCAGCGAGATTGGGGGCACGCTAAAGACTATGTAAAAGCGATGTACCTGATTCTGCAACAGGATGTTCCGGATGATTATGTAATTGCAACAGGCATAACTACTACTATTCGCGATTTCATACTTCAGGCAGCAGCAGAAATCGGCCTGGAAATTTCTTTCGAAGGAGAGGAAAAAAACGAGAGAGGATTGCTTACCGGCATAAACAAAGATGTATTTGTTGAAAAAGTTGGCGAAGAACATCTTGAATCCATAAAACTACGGGCGCTGAAAAATGAGCAGGTAGTCGGTGTTGAACCTGCATATTTTCGTCCAACAGAGGTAGAATTGTTGATGGGAGATGCAACCAAAGCTAAAACTATTTTAGGTTGGGAACCGGAATACGATTTAAATGCTTTAATTAAAGATATGATGCAATCAGATGTAAAATTGATGAAAAAGGATCATCACTTAAAAGTTACAGGTTTCGATACCTTAAATTATTTTGAATAGGTTGAACAACTCAACATGTTTGGCTAAAACTTAAATAAAGATCTTACCTGTAAGTAACTTGATCTCAATTATATTTGACACATAGAAAATGAATCAAAATTCGAAAATATATGTTGCCGGACACAAAGGAATGGTCGGTTCGGCAATTTGGAAAAATCTAAAATCAAAAGGTTATAAGAATTTAGTCGGGAAAAAATCTGACGAACTGAATTTGATGGATGCTTCGGCAGTCACTGATTTCTTTGCTGTTGAGCAACCGGAGTATGTGATTCTTGCTGCGGCAAAAGTTGGAGGAATAGTAGCCAATAACAACTACCGGGGACAGTTTATTTTTGAGAACCTGATGATTCAGAATAACGTGATTCACAATGCTTATATCAGTGGTGTAAAGAAGCTTCTTTTTTTGGGAAGTACCTGTATTTATCCGCGCGAGGCCCCACAGCCTATGAATGAAGACTGTTTGTTAACTTCCCCATTGGAGTATACAAACGAGCCTTATGCTATTGCCAAAATAGCAGGTATAAAACTATGCGAAAGTTATAACCTGCAATACGGAACTAACTTTGTTTCTGTAATGCCAACCAACTTATACGGACCAAATGACAATTTCGATCTCGAGAAAAGCCATGTTCTACCGGCATTAATAAGGAAAATTTATTTAGGAAAATGTTTGGAAGAAAACAATTGGGGGGCAATCCGGCAAGATTTGAACAAACGTCCTATTGATGGACTTGATGGAAATTCTGACCAAACTGAAATTGTATTACTGTTGGGAAATAATGGGATTTCTTATACTCCCGGAGGCGCTCCTGAAGATATTTCGGTTGAAATATGGGGAACCGGTAATCCGGCTCGCGAATTTTTGTGGAGTGAAGAAATGGCTGATGCCTGCGTATTTATTATGGAAAATGTTGATTTTAAAGATTTGCTACCGTCTAATCAAAAAAGTATTTTTGATAAAAGCAATCAAAAGAAAAGTGAGTCGCCTGAGGTTAACAGCAATAATTTGGGTGGGATTGAAATTAGAAATACCCACATAAACATTGGAACAGGAACGGACATAAGCATTAAACATCTTGCAAATAAAATTAAAGAAACCATTGGATTTAATGGCAAACTGAATTTTAATACATCGAAACCAGACGGCACCTTAAAAAAATTGACTGATGTTAGTAGACTTCATGCGTTGGGCTGGCAACACAAAATTGAAATAGATGAAGGAATTCGATTGTTATATAAGTGGTATGTTGGCTTGTAAGTGTTTAGTTTTAAGTTTAAAGCATTGAAATAGCTTTCGATAATAATAACCGAGGGCATAGCATTGTAAGCTATACCCCCGGTGTTTCAGAATTTTACGCTTTTTTTTAATAGTGCTAATCAATAATTAACTTGCTAATTTTATAATTGCTGTTGTTCTCAACTCGCACAATATAAATTCCGGCGGTAAATGATCTTACATTCAGATTTTCTAAAGTTGATTCAACTACCTTGTTTATTAATTCTTTTCCGGTTAAATCGGTTAAAATAATCCGGGTTCCTTGTTCTGGTAATACCGAGAATTTAATATTTACATTATTTGCAGCAGGATTTGGATAAACGTCGATTTTCATCTCATCGAATTCCGAAATATTATCCGATTCAGCACTTTTTAGCTGAATAAAAGAACTCACATAACTCTGATATGCCACAGGCTCTCCATTCTCAACCGGGTTAAATTCAGTTTCGGCATTGTTGTGTGCTTTCCAGGTTTTTATGCTAACATTATGCCCTTCAATAAATCCATTGACTTCTTCATTTTCGGCCAGTGAAGCGATAATACTAACTGCATTATTCAATACATGGCGTTCAGTAATTAGAACTGCACCCACGCAAATATCACCATCAAAAGCTGCAATTTCGTCTCCAATTTCAAGATCTGTTTCTTCTAAATTGGTAACATTTATATTCATGTGGTTTAAACCGTTTCCAATAAAATCAACATTAAAATGAACAGTGGCAGGAATATCGGCTGGAATCGAAGTTGATTTGTTATAAATTTCATTAATCGATAACACTGCGTCGGAATTAAGGTTGAATACGTAACCTTCACCTGCTTTAAAATCGCCAATGTCATTTATCCAACCTATTGAACTGCCCCAGTATTCGATAGAATTCCCTTGTTCATCCTGGATCTTATCTAGAACTCCCTGATCAATCAGAGGTTGAACAATATTCAGGGCATCTGTAGCTCCATTTACAGGAAACGAAACTAAGTTTGCTCCTGCCGATAGAGGTATGTCCATTGGTAAGCTTACCGGTAACCCTGAAATTTGAAGCGAACAATCGTGCTTTACTCTAACTTTGTAGCCTTCGGTATTTTGGAATGCGCCAATTTCGTTTCTCCAACCGGTTTTATTCCCCCAGAATTCATAGGTATTTCCTAATTCGTCTTGTACCTTGAATAAATGCTGGGCTTCACGAATGTTCTCCATAATTAATCCTAAATCAGGATCAGTTGGCGAAACAAACGAAGAAATTATATTCCAGCCTTTTTCAAGGTTAATTGTTTGTATAATTGGCTCATCTTCAATAATTGTATTTATTTCTACAACCGAAGTTCCGTTACAAACAAAATTGCCGGAGGTTATCCATTCCTCAAGATCATCTTGATAGGAAATTCCGTTTACCTCAATTACTTCTTGGGCGCTGGAATCAAAAATTTTATAGGTAATACTATTTCCTTCATTAAAACCAATTCCAGTCCCATCGCATTCAGAAACCTTTATAAAAAGGTAGCTATCAGGGGCGTCATTTAATATCTCTGCAGTAAGTTTTGAAGCACCAACACAAGTATTGCCATCAAAAATTGCAATTTCGTCATCAGCTTCCAGCGGTAAAGTATTTAAACGTGCCCCAACCACACCAATTGTCATGTGGTTTTGGCCGTTTTTGCCATGCCATGCCGGAATAAAATAATTGGTTTCCTTAGGCGATACAAACAAATTGGTTGTAACAACACTATCGCATCCATTCACGCTAGTCAACACTTGCTGATAAACACCAGTTACCGTCCAACCTAAATAACTCTCCCCTTCTGAAATTGTAATATCTTCAGAAATTGAGTAAACAGGATTAATCCACAAATTTGTTGTTACAATACTATCACCACCCGAAGCACTTGTTAATACTCGTTCATACAGTCCGGCACTTGTCCAATTCAAATACGATTCGCCTTCGCAAATACTAATATCCTCAACTGTATTTACATCTGAAATTATGGTAAGATTTGTGGTAACAATACTATCACAACCCGCGTCCGATGTTAAAGTCCGTTCGTACAATCCGGTTTCTGTCCATCCCAAATAACTCTCCCCTTTTAAAATGGTAATGTCCTCAGAAATTGAGTAAACAGGATTAATCCACAAATTTGTTGTTACAATACTATCACCACCCGAAGCACTTGTTAATACTCGTTCATACAGTCCGGCACTTGTCCAATCCAAATACGATTCGCCTTCGCAAATACTAATATCCTCAATTGTATTTACATCTGAAATTATGGTAAGATTTGTGGTAACAATACTATCACAACCAGCGCTCGATGTTAAAGTCCGTTCGTACGATCCGGTTTCTGTCCATCCCAAATAACTCTCTCCATCAAGAATTGTAATATCTTCTAACGAATATTTTGTGGGTAAAACAGTAAGGTAAGTGGTAATAAAATTTGATTGAGAATCTGTTTGTTCCGATTTTTCAGCAAAAAAAAAGTCATCAATATACAATGAATTACCTGCGGGCAGACTGCCACCTAGGTAAATTCGGAAGGTAGCATCAGAGGCATTGTAGTTAGCGGTAAAAGTAACCTTTACAGTACTCCACTCTGTGGTGATATCTGGCTTCCTGTCAGAAAATGTACCGTAATCGGTCCATGGACTACTTCCTTTTACAACAATTAAATTACCAACTGTAAATGGTGTTGTAGCTTTTGCATTAAATGATAATTCGTAGGTTTTCCCTTGTTCAACAATCAATGAACCACCGGTTATTAATTGAAGGTAGTGGATGATATCTCCATTTTCATTGCAATCAATCCGCATACTTGACGGTGCAGAGAAAAATTCCTGTTCATCTGCAGATATATTTATTGCATAACCGGTTGCACCAAATTTTGTCCAGTCCCCTATACCATTTGAAAAATTATCACTTGCAATTAAATTAACTCCTTTCTCGGTAGTGCTGCCCGATGTTGATTCGGTGCGCTGATATTGTCCGGGTTCAGTATATCCCATGTACGTTTCGCCTTCACAAATCGTAACATACTCTGTAATTCCTTGTCCATCCGGCTTATCAGGCATGGTATTCCCAGTTTGTGTAACCGTTAAGTTAGTTGTTACGGTACTATCGCAACCTGTAAAACTTTGGTAAACACTTTCATATACGCCTGATGTGTTCCATCCTTTATAACTTTCCCCCTGAGTAATAGTTATATTTTCGGTTAAATTGTAAGTTGGATTAACGAACAGATTTGTAGTAACAATACTGTCGGCACCACCAGCTGCTAGCAAAACTCTTTCGTATTGGCCGCTTTCGTTCCAGCCGTTGTAATTTTCCCCTTTACAAATAAAAATATCTTCATCAGTATAAATTGTTCTACTTCCTCCATCGGTATTGCCATCCGGATCGGGCAAAAGTACTACCGAAGAATACGGTGCAATAGTTACACTTCCACTGTATTTTTTTCCGTTTAAATCAACCATTGCATGTCGAAGAGCCACTGTTCTTGACAACTTACTATTGTTGTATTCAAACACGTATTCGTTGTCGGGTGTTTCAAATTCTTGCGAATTTACATCACGATTAAACCTTGTTATCCACTCATTCAGATTATAATAATCATTGTTCCATGAACCATTGTATGTTACCGTATAAAATGATGGTTTATCTCCTTGTATTGTAACGTACTTGTTGGTATTAGAAGTTCCAAAATTCAATATTTCTTCTCCATGAACATCTGAAAGGTACATACTGTGTTGATCAGCCTTTAGGTTGAAAACAATATTGTTTGAAACAGTATTGTCACCAGGCGCAATTCCATTCATCTTCAAGTTGTTCCAGTGGAATTGTGTTTTTTTGTTTCCATAAAGTGTGTTGCTGTGGATATTGTGCCATCTCGGCTGGTTTAAAAATATTCCGGCAGAAGCAGTGTAAGCAACTGTATTTCCGGCAATTTCAAAGCTGTTCGTTAATCCATCAGTATAAATTCCTTCAACTTGATTAGGTGAGTTGGGATTCACTCCATAGTCTTCTTCATGACCTCCGCCGTTAAGAATGATGTTGTTAAGAATCTTAACTCCCGTAAAACGAAATGCAGTATTAGTTTCAAAAAACGAATATATTCCTCCGCCATCATCTTTGTACTGGCAAAACTTGTTAACGTAGTTATTCTCAACCTTTGTGTTGTCGCCATGAAAGTCAATTCCGTTGTATCCCACCCTTTCAATATGATTGTATTGAATTAGCGCATTTTTACTTTTTGTAGATAATGCCATGTAAGTACCATCTGCACTTCCTCCCATACCGGGTAACATTCCAATGTCAGTAATTGTATTCTCAATAAATTTTGAATCATTACTATCCCACTTTGTTTTTACCCCCACACTTAAACAATTGGAAATTACATTGTTTCTCACCTCCAGAAATTTTGCCCCTCTGGCATGTATTCCATCAAGCCCGATTGCAGATATTCTACATCCCTGAATTTTTACATTATCAGCGTAATCGACATATAGACCATATTCATGAGATCCTTTAAATTCAATATTACTAAACTCAATATATTTAATCAACTGCATATTAACCAGTTGATCAATTACCCCCACTTCAATGGTATGTGAGCTTGGATTCTCGGATCCAAAATACATGTAAAGCACTCCGTTGCTATAAAACCACTCGCCCCTTTGGTCAAGAGTTCTTAAATCCGATTGAATGAAATAACCAAATCCATCTCGAGGACTATAACCCGATGATGCCTGAAAAGTAATATTTCTACCATTGTGATTTGTAATCTTATTTCTATCCAAAATCCAATGGTTAGTTCTTACAACCGCAACGGCTCCGGTCCAGTTAGGTTGACTACTCAACTCGTTATCAACAATAGTAGATGTTCCCGAGTGCGATTCGAATGTCAGATATCCTGAGTTAGGATATCGTCCCATTGCCACCGGTTTGTTATTTAATAGAACAAGATTTAACTGGCTAATATTTTCAATATTAGTCTTGTAAATACCATTTCCGTGTAATTCCCAGTTTGATATTTTTGATAATCCAGTAATTACCGGCATGGCACCGCTTCCGTAAGCTCCAACTTTTATTGGAGAAGCAGATGTTCCGCTTCCCTTTAAATGAAGTTTCCCGTAAAAAATGTCACCTTTTCGAAATAAAATCTGATCTCCTGGTTTAAAAGTAGTACTGCTCACTTTGGCTAAGCTGTTCCAAGCCATAGATTCGCTGGTTCCTGAATTCCCATCATCTCCTGATGCGCTTACATAGTAGTTGGTTGCGCCAACTGAAAATGTAATAAAATTTAACGTAATTACAATTAAGAGGTTTAGATAATTGTAATTACCATAATTCTGTAACGTCCTTCTCATTAATCTCTTCTTTTGTTACTTCTGTAAATTATAGGTTCTGTATTTCGTACAAAGATATGAAGCTCGTTTTCATGTGCAAACAAACGCCACATACAGAGAGGGTTGCAAAATATAAAGACAGAAACGATAAGTAACATAATATTGCGAAAGTTGGCAATTTGTAATTCTAAATAATTTTTAGAATTTTCTAATTTCAAATAATTGTTCTTGAAGTTCTGTTCAATTAAAGAAACTGGAAGATGAACATCAATTGACAGTCTCATAATACTAATATGTTTTAAATTACAATTAGAAAATCTTAGAGGTTTGATGTTTGTATGCGGGTGAGAATTAACAAAAGGAAGAATAAAATAAACAAAAAATCAATTGTTAATTTATATCAATTCTTTATACCCTTCAGGTAATTTTAAACTATATTTTATCTAAAACAGCTATAATCAATAATTGTTTCGTTGAAATAGAATGTGTTACATCGCTAATTATTGGTCTATCGAAATTTACTATATCACATATTTCTATTTTTGAAGTGTCTCAACATATTATTAAAATCGTTATTTTAAAATTGTATTTCACAAAAAAAGGATCGACATAATGCCAATCCTCTTTCGTATCTATTTCTTTTTCAACGCTATTGTCTGCCCCCACCAGGACCACCTCTTCTGTTGGCTCTTCTTTCTTCCATCAATTTCTCATACTTTACAAACTGCTCATCAGTCAGGATTTTCTTAATCTCCTTCTGTTGATTTGTTCTCCATTCGGTCATCTTTTCCCGCATTTTAGTGCGGTCTTCCTCTGCTCTCATTTCCTCGCGTAAAGTCGACATCTCTTTGTATGATTTCTGGAGAACCTTTTCCATCTTTTCTGCCTGAGTATCGTTTAATTTCAATTCCGTTTTAAATTGCTCAGTTTGTCTTTTTGCCATTTCCTCCGGGTTAAACTGACGCTGTCCTCCCCTGTTTTGAGCCATTGCCACAGTTGTTCCTATCAGAACTACTACCAATAAAAATGCTAATCTTTTCATAAAACCTGTTTTTAATTGTTTAATCAACAGATTAGACCGCATATCAGATTTTTAGTTTAAAGGAAGTGCGATAAAACTTAAATTTGAAAACTCAAATTTAAGCCAAGAATATCAGCCGATAACCAAGTATTCAGCACTTCTTGCTTTTGCAGCGCATAATAAATTTTTATTTCGATGTGCTCCTTTTCAAAGGCTGTTAATCCCGAATAAAACCGAGCCAGGTCTGTGCCTTTGCCATTTAGCATTAAAAACGATTCTTCCTGCAAATAAAATTGTAATCCCCATTCGGTAATTGCCGGAAATTTCATGCGTAACGACTGCCTGTATCTAAAGTAGTTATCAAGTGCTTTAAAGGTTCTGTATTCAAAACGGTTATAAAAGTCGAATTCAAAATTCTTAAGGTCTTTTCCTAAATTTACAAAAACTATGGGACGATTCTCTTGCAACCATTCACCAATCTGAAGGTTTGCATAGCTTACCCTGAAACCGGCACCATATTCAAGCCAGTTTAATACCTGATGCTCAATTAATATTTCACCATATTTTAAATCGAGCATTGTGCGTTTTGGTGAATAATGAATTTTTTCGGCAACAGTTATACTAATTTTATTACAGGGTTCAATTTCAACCTGGTTTTTGTTCCAAAGCACAAATGGGCGCTCTTGAGCAAAACTGTTAATGCTAGCAAGAATCAATAATAAAACGTACAATTTTTGCATGGATGTAAAAATAGGAAACAATATATTCCCCTTATATAATCTCATTACTAAATTTCATTTTTCACTTCATTTATTAAAATTGACAATTCAGGTTAAAACTTTCTCACATCAGGTAATACCATTTAAATAAGTAATAAAAAACTTGTACATTTGGAACAAAATCGTCGAATAAGGAAAATAATTATGAGCGCGAACTCGAAACAACAAATTATTGAAGCAGCCGGAATCGTTTTTGAACGTTATGGTTTTAAAAAGACAACCATGGATGACATTGCTTTTGCTGCAGGCAAAGGAAAAAGTTCGCTTTACTATTATTTCAAGAACAAAGAAGAGGTTTTTGAAGCCGTTGTTGCACATGAAGCAAAACAATTGGTAGCCGAAATAAACAAGGCAATAGATACGTCGCACTCGGCAGTCGATAAGTTAAGAAGTTATGTGAATATTCGGATGAAACGATTTGTTCAACGAGGCAACCTGGCAACGGCTTTGAACGACAATTTTCTAGCAACCTTTGCTTTTATTGAAAAGATACAGAATAATTACAGGGATTTTGAGATTGAAATGATTGCCGCAATTATAAACGAAGGTATTAACCGAAAGGAATTTAAACCTGTTGATGCCAATTTTACCAGTGAGGCGATTCTTACCTGTATGATTGGTTTTGAAGTTCCTTTATTAACCAAATCGAAAACCAGCGAGGAATCGATAACAAAAATCAATAATGTAATTGATATGTTCTTTTACGGTATTTGTACCTAAAATTTTTTATATCAGAATTCGAATATTTTAGATAATAGTTCAAATCATACGAAATAATAATAATAAATAGAAAACAGAATTATGATGAAACAGAAAACAAATTATTCAGGAAAAACACTCTACAGCCTAATGCTGGTTGGAGTTTTAACAATGGGCCTTTCACTGGCATCAAAAGCTCAAATGAGTTATGGAATTAAAATTGGTGCAGGCGCAGCTTGCCAGTCTGATATGTTAGAATTAGCCAATAACTGCGATGTGCGTTTTAGCCCAACTATAGGCTTTGTTGGGAAGTACCAGATTACAGAAGGTTTTGCCTTAAAAAGTGGTTTAGAGTACCAACAAAAAGGACGCAGTTTTACCGAGGAGAATGTGGATGTAACGAACAAACTTCAGTATTTATCGCTGCCTGTAAAAGCTGAATTTTCGGCAGGAGAAAAAGCCGGTTTCAAAAAAGGACAACGCCTGTATTTTGCAGTTGGTCCCTACTTAAGCTACATGCTTGATGCTAAAAGAGAACTGGATGACACAACTTTTGATATGAAAAGCAATACAAAAGATTTTGATGCCGGTTTGGGGCTGGAACTGGGAATGGAGTTTCCGGTATTCAATCAGAAAGCGTTGCAAATAGGTTTAAACTACGATATGGGATTTGTTGAAGTGTATAAATCAGAACCCGATCTGCACAACAAAATGGCTTCAATAAGCCTGGGATTACTGTTTTAACAGAGAACAGGAAACAATAAAAAAAGCCGGCTAAGAAATCTCTTAGCCGGCTTTTTACTATTCTAATCGTTGATTATTTTCTTTTTGGTGCTTGAACTCCGCGCTGTTTAGCCATATCTTCCAAACGTTTCTGGAAACTTGACTGCTTTTTAGCCGGTTTCTTTTTATTGGCCTGCAGCTGAGCTCTAATCTTATCTTCGTCAACAAACGAGCGGATCAGGTAAGTCTGGCCAATAGTAATAAGGTTTGCAAGGAAATAGTAGTAACTCAAACCTGATGGATAACTGTTCAACAGGAAGAAGAACATTACCGGCATTATGTACATCATGGTTTTCATTCCCGGCATTCCCTGGCTGGGAGTCGCTGATTGACTTAGCTTCGTAGAAATGATCGTAGTGATGGTCATTAATATGGTAAATAAACTAAGGTGGTTACCCATAAAATTTCCGATCAGTGGAATTGTAAAATCCCAGCTCAGAATCGAATCATAGGTTGATAAGTCCTGTGCCCACAAGAAACTTTGTCCTCTTAACTCAATTGAAGTTGGGAAGAAAAAGAACATGGCAAACAGAATTGGCATCTGTAATACCATCGGCAAACAACCTCCCATTGGGTTTACTCCGGCCTTTCGATATAACGCCATAGTGGCCTGCTGTTTCTCCATGGCTTTTTCCTGCCCCGGAAATTTTGCATTTATCTCATCAACCTCAGGCTTTAATGCGCGCATTTTTGCCTGCGACATGTATGACTTGTATGTAAATGGGAATAGTACCACTTTAATCATCAGCGTAAGCAGCAAGATGATGATCCCAAAGTTATCGATAGAGCGACGTAACCAGTTAAATACCGGGATAATTACGTAACGGTTTACCGGACGTACAATGGCGTAACCTAAATCAATTTGGCGCTCCATATCAAGCCCGTATTGTTTTAAGGTTTGATAGTGGTTTGGTCCAAAATAAAACTGCATACCAACCTTCTCATTTTGGGTTCCGTTGAAAGGAATGGCAATATCAGCTCTGAAATTTCCAAGGTAATTGGGGTTGTTTTCATATTCGTACTTTTCCTGTTTTACCTGGGCATTCGGGAATGCTTCATCGCCAATTACGGAAGAGTTAAAGAATAACTGCTTAAAACCGATCCATTTAACACTTGTTGAAAGGTTTTCTTCGTCTGATTTGTTTTTATTCAGGTTATCGACCTCGTCTTCAAAAAACTTATAGGTCATATAAGTATAGCGATCTTCACCAAAACGCGAATAGTGTTCCTGGCGTGGCACATCAAAAGCCCAGCTAAAATTAAGGTACGATTGATTTCGTGAGATGTAGCTGTCCATACCCTGCATGTTTACATCAAAATCAACCATAAACGAGTTGTATGCCAGGGTATAAACGTACTCTATGAATTTACCAGGAGCAACTTCCAAACGGAAAGTCACCGATTCTTCGCCACCCGGATTTTCTTTGTTAAACTTAATTTTACCTTCATCTCCTTTCGGAACTTCAGGACCGTTTACCACAACATCTTTTGCTCCTCCAATCTGTTCAAAGTACAGGTTATCAGTGCTTATACTTCTGTTTTGCGCAAAGAAATTCAGACCAAACAATGTTTTCGGACCATCAAAAAGAACTAATTGTGTAGAATCATATCTTTCATAGTCTTTCAACTCAACCGAGTAAATACGTCCACCTTTATTCGAGAAGGTGATTTTTACCTGGTTGTTTTCAAGAGTGGTAAACTCTTCGGTACCAACAGATGCGGCTCCAAAAACACCAAGTTCCTCGGTTTTCTGCTGCAGTATTTGATTCTGAACAGCAGTATCGGCTTCCATTGCCGTACTTTGCATTTCTTGCTGTTCCTGCATTTTCTGCAGTTCCAGTGCTTGTTGTGCTTCAACTTGTGCTATGGAATCGCGTCGTTGCTTCGCAGCTTCAACTTCTTCTTTCGATGGCTGGTTGACTAATGAAAATACAACCAGGATCACAAAGATTAAAACGATTCCAATAATCGACTTTTTATCCATTTTCTTTTATTCAGGTAATGAGTTCTTAATAAAATCAATAAACAACGGATGGGGATTTAATACCGTACTTCTGTATTCCGGGTGGAATTGAACACCCACAAACCATTTGTGTTCAGGTATTTCAACAATTTCCACCAGGTCTGTATCAGGATTTATTCCTGTTGGCACCATTCCTGCATCGATATATTGCTGACGGTATGTTTCGTTAAATTCATAACGATGACGGTGTCTTTCGTGAACCGTTAATTTATTGTATGCATTACTAACGTTTGAGTTCTCCTCGATAATACGACATTCGTATGCCCCCAAACGCATGGTTCCACCGTAATTGGTAATGCCCTTCTGTTGTTCCATAAGGTCGATTACCGGATGTGGTGTTTTTGGATTCATTTCTGATGAGTCTGCATTTTCCAAATTAATTACATTTCGGGCAAACTCGATAACAGCCACCTGCATACCTAAACAAATACCAAGGAAAGTGACGTTGTTTTCGCGGGCATATTGTGCTGCCAGAATTTTTCCTTTCATTCCCCGATGACCAAATCCCGGAGCAACGATAATTCCGTTTAATCCTTTTAATTGCTCATCAATATTCTCCACATTCAACTCCTCTGAGTGAATCCAGTTAATATTTACTTTGCACCTGTTTTCAGCTCCCGCGTGTACCAAAGCTTCAGCAATCGATTTGTAAGCATCATGTAATTCTACATATTTTCCAATCAAACCAATCTCAACGGTTTGTGTAGGATTCTTATGGCGTGCAAGGAAATCATTCCAGGCCGAAAGGTCAATTTCTTCGTTAATGGTTAAGCCAAGCTTTTTCAGTACCGTGATATCCAGCTTTTCTTCCAGCATTTTTAACGGAACATCGTAAATTGTTGGCACATTTATCGACTGAATTACAGACTCTAATCCAACATTGCAGAACAGTGCAACCTTTTGGCGAACCGATAATTCAATATCGTGCTCAGTACGAAGTACCAGTATATCGGGTTGAACTCCGGTTTCGAGCAACATTTTAACCGAGTGCTGTGTAGGCTTTGTTTTTAATTCGCCTGTTGCCGACAGGTAAGGAACCAGCGTTAAGTGAATAACCATTGCCCGGCTTCCCAATTCCCATTTTAATTGACGAACCGCTTCAATATAAGGTAACGATTCAATGTCGCCTACCGTACCACCAATCTCAGTGATAACGATATCGTATTTACCTTTTGAACCGAGAATTTTAATTCTTCGTTTAATTTCGTCGGTAATGTGAGGAATAATCTGAACGGTTTTCCCCAGGTAATCACCACGGCGTTCTTTATCGATAACCGATTGGTAAATTCTTCCGGTTGTTACGTTGTTAGCCTGCGATGTTGCAGTATTTAAGAAACGCTCGTAATGTCCCAGATCGAGGTCGGTTTCGGCTCCGTCTTCGGTAACAAAACATTCTCCGTGTTCATACGGATTCAGCGTTCCCGGATCAACGTTAATATACGGATCCAATTTTTGAATGGTAACATTATAACCACGGGATTGTAGCAACTTGGCTAGCGACGAGGCTAAAATACCTTTTCCCAACGACGAAGTAACTCCACCGGTAACAAATATGTATCTAGTTTCAGGCACGGTAAATTTATTTATAATTCGAAGCCACAAAATTAATCAATTAATACGAACCGAAAACTAATGAACCGGCAATTTAACCGATATAGCAAATAGTTAATAACAATGAACTTTTAAAAACCTCATTCTATTTAACAATAATTAAACCGTTTTCCTGAGCGTATTTAAAATTCACTGATCAGTTAGCTGGAAATATCAAAAAACATTGAAAAGCAAGAATGGTATTAAATTAGTATACAAAAGTAAACATATTTGTAAATTCGTATATAGATACATTTGTAATCAATTAGAATTGACTATATTTCAACACGAGAAAAACCGCATAGGCTAGCGTTTTTTGCCATTATACATTTGTATACTAAACGTAAAAAAGGCCATTGGTCAACACCAACGGCCTTTATGCAAATAGAAAAACCTTATATAGCAAGAGTTTTTCTCTGATCGATAACTATTAACTTTAAAACTCTTTTTTAAGTTGCGCCACCCAGTCTTCTACCCGTTGTTTTGTTTTACGGGCCTGGTTTTCCTGGTCAATTGGCAATCCAATAAAATTATCGCCTCGTTGTGCTCGCGACGCTTCGAAAGTATAACCTTCAACAGAGGTTTGCCCTACGATAGTTGCTCCGCACTCTTCAAGTATTTCAGCCAGTAAACCTATCGCATCGCAAAAATTCTCGGTATATCCTTTCTGGTCTCCCAATCCGAAAATGGCAAACTTCTTCTTTTTAAGATCCATTTCTTCCAGATCAGGCACAAACTCATCCCAGTAGTTGGGTAATTCACCATCGAACCAGGTTGGTGCGCTGAGAATAAAATTATCATATTTATTCAGTATATCTTTGCTTAGCTCTTCAGCATTAACTGCTTCAATCTCTTTCTCGCCAAAAGCAGCAATCACTTTTTCTGCTACCTTTTTCGATTTTTGAGTATTGTAACTATATATAATTGCGGTTTTACTCATTTTTTCGATTTTTAGTATTCAATTAATTCTTTTGCTGCAGTGTAAATACGCTCTTTATTTGGTAAGATCGCCTGTTCAAGAATACGGTTAAAACCAACCGGTGTAAATGGCGAACCTACACGTTTAATAGGTGCATCAAGGTATTCAAAACCTTTTTCGTTGATAAGCGCGCTTAACTCGCCACCAAAACCACCAAACACTTTATCTTCGTGAACCACCAATACTTTGTTGGTTTTCTTTATAGAGTTCAAAATAGTTTCTTCATCCAGAGGAATCAGTGAACGCAGATCGATAACTTCTACGTTAGCAACACCATCTTCTGCCAGTTTATTAGCAGCATCCAGGCTTAAATGCGTTGTATTTCCGTAGGTAAGAATAGTCAAATCGCTTCCTTCGCGGCGAACTCTTGCTTTTCCGAATGGCACCTCAAAATCCTCAGGAACAGCAGTTGCTGCTTTCGGATCTTGGTAAAGCGCCTTTGGCTCCATAAACATGGTTAAACCTTCTGAACGTAATGATGTACGTAATAATCCTGCAGCATCATCAGCAAACGAAGGATATACAATACGTACTCCCGGAATGGCAGCCAGCGAACCTTCAATGTTTTGCGAGTGGTACATTCCACCACCGATATAACCACCTGACGCCAGGCGAATAGTCACATTTGGCGAGAATTTACCGTTCGATCGCCACAGGTCGTGACTGGTATCAACATACTGTTCCATTGCCGGCCAGAAATAGTCAGCAAACTCAGCGCCTTCAACTACAACACGGATTTTTTCGTGGTAGCGCGACATCCCGTTGGCAGTTCCAAGAATAAAGTCTTCAGCAATAGGGGCATTAAACACCCGCTTTTCGCCAAACTCGGCCTGCATACCTTTCGATACGTTGAAAATACCGCCTTTATCTTTGTTGGCCATATCCTGTCCCCAGATAAAAGTATCCGGGTTATGATGGAATTCAGCCTTTAAAGTTTCATTAAGTGCCGTAATAAATTTTGTCTTCTCGCCTTCTTCATTATGTAATCCTTCCGGGTATTTCTCCGAAACATACGGATCAGAAAATACATGATCGTAAATGGTTGCAGGATCCGGATCCGGAGCCGCCATCGCAGCTTTGTGAGAAGCCTTAATTTCTGCTTTTACTTCAGCATCAATTTTATCCAGTTCTTCTTCAGTGAAACGCTCGTAACGCACTAATAATCTTCTGTATTTTGCCAGCGGATCGTATTCTACTACGTAATTCCTTTCCGAATCAGAGCGATAAAGTAAATGATCATCAGAATTTGAGTGCGACCCCATACGTACACAGTTGGCCTGTAACATTACGGGTTTGCTTTCTTCAATGGCATAACGTTTGGCTTCTGCCATGGCGTTCATCGAATCGAAAACATCTTTACCGTTACAGTGAATAATGCGCAGGTTTTTAAATCCGGTGAAGTTATTGGCTACTTTTCGTTGTGCCGTTTGGTCTTTTTTAGGTACCGAAATACCATAACCATTGTCCTGAATAACAAAAATTACAGGTAATTCTTCTTTATCAGCTCCGGTAATAGCTTCGTAAACATAACCTTCACTTACCGACGATTCTCCCTGGCTGCTTATAGAGACGGCTTTTTCTTCATAATATTTAATAGCGCGGCCTGTTCCTACAGCATGTAAGGCGTGGTTTCCTGTTGCCGAAGAAACACTGTGCATATTCCACTCGGGTTTTGCCAGGTGATTCGACATGTGACGACCACCACTTGATGGGTCGGTTGCCTTCGAAATACCATTTAATATGATCTCTTCCGATGTCATTCCGCCCGCAAGAGCAGTCAGCATATCACGGTAATACATATATAAATGGTCTTTCTTTTGCTCAAAATTCTGTCCGATAGCCAATTGAATTCCATCGTGTCCGGCATACGGAGCATGGTACGACCAGCCAATTGCCTGTTTCAGATAATTGGGTGCCTTTTCGTCGAGTGCACGGCCAATTTTCATTAACCGGTACCAATTCTCCAACGTCTCCTTCGGAGTTTTCTTAATTGTATATTGCTTTGGTACTTTTAAATCCTTCATAATAAATTATATTGCGCGGTTTATATCAAATTGTTCCAGGTGATCAGCAATGCGACGCAGGAAAGCTCCTCCCAGTGCACCATCTACAATACGGTGATCGTAAGATAACGACAGGTACATTTTGTGACGGATTGCAATTACATCGCCGCTTGGTGTTTCCAAAACAGCTGGTTTCTTTTCAATAATTCCTGTTGCCAGAATAGCAACTTGCGGTTGGTTGATAATTGGTGTTCCGATAATATTTCCGAATGAACCGAAATTGGTAATGGTAAATGTTCCTCCCTGAATTTCGGATGGATCGAGTTTATTATTACGTGCTGCATCAGCCAATCGGTTCAGCTCTTTTGTTAAACCAACCAGGTTGCGCTGTTCAGCATTTCTAATAACCGGAACAATTAGGTTTCCATCGGGTTTTGCAACGGCGATTCCAACGTTTACATCTTTTTTCAGGATGATTTTATCGCCATCAACTGATGAATTAACCATTGGGAATTCGGCCAAAGCAGCAGCCACTGCCTCAGTAAATATGGGCATAAACGTAATTTTATCACCATATTTCTTCTGAAATGACTCTTTGTTTTTGTTTCTCCAGATTACAAGGTCGGTAACATCTGCTTCAACCACTGAAGTTACGTGAGGTGAAACCTGTTTTGACATCACCATGTGGTCGGCGATAAGTTTTCGAACACGATCCATTTCAACAACGGTATCGCCGGCTCCTACTGAAACTGGAGGTGCAACTTTCTTCTCAATTGCCGGTGCTGCAGGTTTGCTTTCTTTTTTAGCTTCGGGTTGAGCATTAGAGCTTTCTCTGCTTTCCAGGTAAGCCAAAATGTCTTTCTTCTGAACGCGGCCTCCTACGCCCGATCCTTCAATGCTTTCCAATTCGTCAAACGAAACATTTTCTTCTTTAGCAATGGTCTTTACCAAAGGAGAATAGAATCGGTTTGAAAGTTTTCTGCTATCATCAACCGAAGCATCAGTTGTTTCTTCTTTAGCAGGTGCGTCATCTGTTTTTGTAGCTTCCTCTTTGGTTTCAGCCTGTTCCGCTTCGGGTTCATCAACCTCACCATCAAGACTTACAACAGCCAGAACTTCGCCAACTGCAACCAGACTATCTTCCGGATAATTAATTTTTGTGATTACGCCATCTACTGGCGACGGGATCTCTGAATCTACTTTATCAGTAGCAACTTCGAAGAGCATATCGTCCTCTTCAATAGTGTCTCCCTCTTTTACGAACCATTTAGTAATGGTGCCTTCCTGGATACTTTCGCCCAGTTTAGGCATAACGATATTAAAACTTGCCATAATAAATACTTTAAATCTATGTTTTGCTATTTGCACTTAATACAACAGAACTAAAATTGAAATGTTCAGATTGCAATTTTAATTTTGTGCAAAAATAGAGTTAAAAGTATTTTAACTTCGAAAATCAGGGAAAATCGTACTAAATAGTATTTATCTCAGATAGATTTTATCGAATGACAAAAGTTATGTACAGAAGTATATAGTGACAAATGTATACTATACTTGTAAACCACCAATTAATTCACTGGCAGACTGCATATTGTGGCGTTTCAGATAATCTTCGATACCTTCTACAATCTTCACCGGAATCATCGGATCTTTAAAGATTGCTGTACCAACCTGTACAACAGAAGCTCCTGCCAGCATAAACTCAATGGCATCGGCAGCAGTCATTATTCCGCCAATTCCAACAACAGGGATTTTAACGGCGTTGGCAACCTGCCAAACCATACGTAATGCAATAGGTTTTATTGCCGGACCGGATAATCCGCCGGTTATAGTAGATAAAAGTGGTTTTCTTTTTTCGGCATCTATGGCCATTCCCAAAAAGGTATTTACCAACGACACAGCATCAGCCCCCTGTCCTTCTACAGCCCGGGCAATTTCTGTAATGTCGGTAACATTTGGCGACAACTTTACAATAAGCGTTTTGTCGTATACTTTTCGTACTTCGCGGGTTACCATCTCTGCTCCCGGGCAACTAACACCAAAGGCCATTCCGCCTTCCTTTACATTAGGGCACGAGATGTTCAGCTCAATGGCATTTATTTTATCCAGCTCATTAACTCTCTCGGTTAAAGCAATGTAATCTTCAACCGTAGATCCGTTTACATTTATAATCAATTGAGAATCGTAGTCAACAATATCAGGATAAATGTTTTCAATAAAGTAATCAATGCCTTTATTTTGTAAACCCACAGCATTTAACATACCCGACGGGGTTTCCGCCATGCGCGGGTAATTATTGCCATCGCGGTTTGCAAGCGTCGTGCCTTTTAGAAAATAACCTCCAAGCAAGCCAGGTTCAAAGAATTCAGCTGTTTCGCGTGCAAAACCACAGGTACCCGATGCCAATGTTACCGGATTTTTAAATTCTATATCGTGTAATTTTACTTTTAAATCTACCATTTCAAATCATTAATGTTAAACACCGGGCCCTCTGTACATACACAAAGGTTTCCTTTATTCGTGGGCTCTATACAGCACAAACATACACCAAAACCACAGGCCATAAGGTTCTCGAGCGATACCTCGCAAAATACATCGGCAGCTTTTGCCTCTTTTGCAATCGCACGCATCATACCATCCGGACCACAGGCATATATTTTATTGTAAGCATTTAAGTTATTGGTAAATACCGAATGTTGCGTTACAAATCCCTTTTCACCAAGCGAGCCATCTTCTGATGCATAATGTAAATTTGCATACTGTTTATAGCTATCAACATTTATATGGTCTTCTTCAGATCGTGCCCCCAGCAAAATATCAACATTCTCAACAGGTAAACCCGATTCTTTGGCTAAGAAAAGCATTGGCGCCACACCACTACCCCCACCGATTAGTAGAATCTTATCGTCTGCTGACGGATACGTAAACTTTTTTCCCAATGGATAAACCATACTGAGTTTACTACCTACTTTAATCTCCGTTAGTTTACGCGATCCTCTCCCCAGTATTTTCACGATCATAGAGATTACATTCTTCTCATAATCCACTTCAAACACCGAAAAAGGCCGGCGAAGAAAGATCTCTTCAGCTTCCTTTATTTCAATATTTACAAATTGACCTGGTTTTATTTCCGGAAGTTCGGTATCCGATTGAACTTTAATAAGAAAGTTTGTAGCGTTTAGCGCACTATTTTCAATTACGATGAATTCTTTAACAAACTTTTTTGGCATGTATTCTGATTTTGCCGCAAAGATAATAGAATAATCGTTGAATTTCGCGCTAAGAATTGGTACAAAAAGAAAAGACCGTTGAATAACGGCCTTCTATGTAATATTTAAATTAGGTAAAAAATAAGGGTCTTTGTTAATATGTATACAAATGTATTGATAATATTTTCATTTACAAAATAATATCTTTACTTTTTTAGTACTAAATGCATTACTGAAAATTATACTCGCATAAACCAGAAATGGCCACTATTTCTAGTGGCCATGCGACTTCTGTTTTTATCAACTTAAATTGGGTTTGTAAATTGAATCTATATAATTTTAATCATCCTGTCGTATTGTTGTTTACTTTTGTTGTTACAAATATGTAGACTTAAATTTACATATGCAAACTTTACGGTAATTATTTTTGTAAAAATATTCACATTTGTATTGGCGCTGTTGAATGTCAGTCATTTACAAATGTTGCTAATTTGAAATATTTTTGATTATATCTTATAAAGACTCATATAACAAAAGAGGACCGTATAAATACAGCCCTCTTTGTTACTCTGGTTTAATCACCGTTTAAGGGTCAAATACCTTGTGTAAAACGATTACAATTCTCTACAACTATTAATATACAAATGTTTTTATTCTGTTTATTCTTGAAATTCTCTGCGTTATTTATCGAACACCAACCATATCCAGGTAAAAACCTTCACCTTACTCCTGTTAATATATTAAGGTATGATACAGTCTCCTTTTATATATATATCCATTACAAGTTTATACACTTAACGTTGCTTATATATATTAAATGTTCCATCACGGTATATAATAACCATTTTATCTATTTCGCTATTTGAAGCAGGCACTGGACTTTCAATATTCTCTTCCGCGATATTATTCTTTTTTATTGTTTTTTCGACCTTAGGCTGCTGCTTAATTGATTCTTCAACTATTGGAAGCTTTTGTTGCGGACTGTTATCCACTGATTCCTGTCCATTAAACATATCTCCCTCACCGGTAAGTAGCCAACGAGCATTTAAATCTGGGAATTCCAATAGTAACTTCTCAATGAAGGAAGCACCGGGTTTGTTTCTACCATTAAGAATATGCGAGATATTAGATCGTTGCACATCAAGAACTGCTGCCAGTTCACCGGCCGAGATACCTTTTGCTTCGATAAAATTTTTTATTCGGTCTTTCATTTTTAACAGTGTGTTGTAAAGATACATTTGTCATGCGTCCAACAGACTTCGTGTATACTTCAACAACAAATGTAAATATTCTTTTTGAATTTAACAACTACTTTTTATTAAATGTAAATACGGAGTAGAAACAAAAAAGCCAGAACATATTCATTATATAGCTTTAGGTGATAGTTAAGAAGAACTGATTAACAGCAATATATGACATCTGAATACTTATGAAATGAACACATCGGTCTATTTACGTGTCATTAGCGATATATAACTTCATATGAATTCGTTAATATGCTAATAATAAGATTTATGAAGTTATTATACCGTGATGTATATTTATACATTTCGATACTGTTGTGAATATTTTTATATTGTATTATTCGGCTTTAACTATCTAAACATCTCCGCTTTTAAAGGTTACATCTATAAAGTACACACGTTATTTATCGTTAAAAAGTTGAACATTGACCTCATTCATCAATTTAACATTGAAAACATTTGTAACTATATTTCAGAAATATGATTATAACATATGTGTACTGATGCAATGATTCAGAATTTACATTCGTGTGCTATTTAGAAAGTCATTTGTGAATTTTACAAGATTACACTTAAGTTCTGTAACATTACTTCCCCAGATTTTATTCCCGGATATAGAATAGTAACACCTTAAACTTCTAATTGAGTAATTTTCATTTTTCTGTAGTGATAGTATGAAACGACTACTGTCCTTCTCAATTTTGTGTTTTGGCTAATAATGATGTAAATATTTACGTATAAATACACGGAAACAGAAAGCTGGCGAATTCTCAGAGGCTTAAAAACAGGTGTTTTACTATATAAACTACATAATTTTAATCACTTAGCACAAAATATTATAAATTGGGAATGACATACAAATAGAAAAATTCACCCTGAATTCTGAATTTTCTGCACTATTACACAGAAGGCTTATTTAGTTTGATCTGTTTCATTTTAAATTTGCCTATAACGAATTAAAATCAACGGACAGCAAAAAATCGAAACCAACATCTTCCAGCTCTTTAAGGTACGAAGCTCTGACTCCTATTTTTACCGGAGCATAAAATCTAAAGAAATTAACATCGCCCAACATCTCGACACCATACGAAGATATATTAACATTAAATTTTGCAGGGTTTTCTCCTCCATGGTAACTTCCTTGCAGATTCGCGTAATCAGCAAATAAGGTAGCACTTATCCTACGTATATATGTAAGTCCGCCAATGCTTAAATCGGGGTTAATAAGTGGTAGTGCATAATTTAGCGATAAGGATTGTAATTGTTCTGTTTCTATTTTTGCCCATCCCCGGGGAAAACGGATGGCATCAGAAAATCCAAAGAGATTTCCGGAACTTTTATCTTGTAAACCTCCATACAAACGAATGCCGTGATTTTTCAAAAGGCCTGGCAGATATATCGTTGCTGCACCTGCAGCTAAACGCCCCATTTCGCTAGATTGCCAGGGCGAGTGGCGAAAATTCCCTTCTATCGCAAATCCAAAATTAGGATATATATCCTGATGACTTCTGCGAAGTAGCTGGTAGTAGTATAAACGGTACGACAAAGATTGATAATTACCTGCCTTAAAATCATCCGGTGTTGATCGTTCCTTTCCGTAATGTGCCAACTGGTATTCCACTTCGGGTTGCAAAAAGCGAGAAAATGCTCCTCGTGATAAGTTCAGAGGGACACGCATATTGGCATTAAAAGTTGTTTCATTCCATTTATAATCCTGCAGCGTGGTATCTCTTTTAACGACCTGACCTTCCTGATTTTGGTACTCACGAATTAACCAATATTGCGATGCCCGCTTACCCCCCGTTACTTCAATATCAAAAACCGGGAACCAACCTTTATAAGTATAATGTCCATAAAAATGGCCTGTTTTTTCGCTGGTGTCCCATTTATATCCCAAAGTGGTAAATGCTGTACCCAACTTATTTTGCGACATCAAACTAACACCGGGCAAAAAATCATAATTATCAGGATCGACAAAAACAGGTGCCCAACTATGAAAATTAAACAGATGTTTCGGTTTGCTATAATCCTGTGATGTAAACAGTTTAGTAGTATCAACACGCGAAAAGTCAACAATGCCGGGCTCTTGCTGTTGCATTGAATTAGCAAGTGGCCAGCTGCCTGGTGAGACTTCGTCTAACGGCACTGTATTTTCAGGCTGAAATTCGATAATACGGAAACCATTTCCGGTGTAATCGCTAAGTGCAATTGTTCCGTTTTTATGAATAGCCGGATAAGCAACATCAAAACGAGGTTCATATACTTGTTTAATTTCAGAATTGGCTAAGTTGTAAACGAAAAGCGCATTCTTTCCGGAATAGCTGCTAATAAAATACAGGTTGTTTCCAGAAATTTGCAACTGTTTAATCTCTCCAAGTTCTGTTCCCGGAAGAAAGGTTTGCTCATTATTTTGCAGATTGACTTTTGCAATTTGTTTTCCTTTATCGTTCAGTAGCACATAAATCAATTCGTACTGGTTAAGCCAAACCGGCGAGAAGAAAAAATTGTTATTCCCGGTTTGATAGCGGTATTTCATTTTCCCACTTGCAATATCATAAACCGTTAAATAATTTTCGCTGGAAAAATTGGTTTCCACAACGGCAACCTCTTTTAAATCGGGCGAAAGTGCCGGAGCAAATGCTTTAAATTCAGGAGATACAGAATACATTTTTTTTGTATCCGCGTTGAATATTCTTATTTGCGAAAGCCCACTATGCGACCAGCGAACATCGGGTACTTTTTCTGCCCAAACAATCCATTCTCCTTTGAAATTTACCGATTCTTCAAAAATAGATCCCGGAGTAATTAATCGCTTTTCGTCACCTGTTTTTGTGTTGATCTTAACAAAAGAAGAAACGACATCTAATCCCGTTTTGTAGGCAATCAGCTCAACATCGTTAAGCCAGTGTTTGTACAAATAATTGGTATACGTTTTATGTTTTTTCGAAAGTTGAGTTGATGGAGCACCTTCAAATTGTGCATTGGCATTGGTCCATTCGGTTGCCAGACTGTCGAATATCGATTCGTAAAGTCGTACTTTGCCCAAACCGGTTTCCAATTTTAGTGCTTTATTAAAAGGCGTTACCGAAAATGGTTTCGTCCCCACTCTTTTTAGTGCCTTTTCCCAGATATCACTTCCGTATCGTTCTCTTGAATTAGCCACCAGATAATAGCCCAATTGATAGTGGTTAGGAACGTAATCTTTGAATGATCCGAGGTAAGCTTTATCGTACGAAAATGTTTTATTATCTACCACCTGTGCCTGATGTTCCACCAGAAATGAAGGAAAACGTCCACGCCCGTAGTTGCCCAATGCCGTTTCGGTTACCACAGCATCGCCTTCAATAAACCACCACGGAAGATAAGCCCCGAATAACAATGCAGTTCCCTGTTCGCCCAGTATAATTTTTATGATTTTGGGTAACTCGGCATTTAATTTATCGATCTGCACCACATGTCGGAATTCGTGCAAAGCCAGTTGTTCCAACCAATCTTGCGGATAAATTGCCTGATGCGGCGTGGTATAAAACTCCGAGCGTTTTGGTGCATAAGCCACCAAACCATTCGATTGTACCGTTTGTGTATGAAGAATTACCGATATTTTACCCGGCTTGTATTTCAACGAATAACTTCCGAAGTCGTAGACCATCTCCAGTTTCTGAGCCAAAATCTGTGCCTGGTCTTCATAATAATCGGGGTATATCAGTTGGAAATTAGTGGTATTAATTTGGCGCCATTTCAACGATGCCGGATCCTGCCCTGTATCAAAATACTGAGCCTGACCGATAAAACTTGCCAATACAAATAACAATAGAAATAGTTTCTTCATTTTATCTGAAAAATTGAAATGCCAAAATACACAAACGAAACTATATAAAAACAAAAAGCCCGGAAAAATCCGGGCTCCTAAACTTGAACATGTTTTTGTTTTTTATTCTTCTACTTCGTTAACTCCTAAAATCGGGATTGGATTCTCATCTTCTTTTTCACCGGCTACCGAAGCATAAAGTGTTGCAAATGCTGCATGAACCCACATAAGTGAAAAAATGACTCCTACAAAACACACGATTAGTCCGGCAATTATGATGAAGAAGGATAAGATAGCCATTCCAAATATCGTCCAACCATGACCGCGGGTCATTTGCCAGCTTTTCTCAACAGCTTTCATGGCATCCAGTTCTTTATCCATAACCAGGTAAGGCACAAAAGCCAATCGACATGCCACAATAATACCGGGTATTACAAGCATAAATATTCCGACTGTTACCAATGCTGCTACAATTAAATTGGCTAAAACAATATTTAAGTATTGTGTTTTAAAGCCTTCGAACATTACCATGAGGTCTGCCTCTTCATCTCTCATGGCATTAAGGAATAGCTTTTTTTCGCCGTATTTAATTACAGGTACAAACAAAAAACCATACGCCAGCGCAAATAACGCAATGGGTAAAAGCAATAATCCGAAGCCATTAAAATCATCTCCGTTCCATTCGCCTCTAAATCCATATCCGGGACCATTTAATAGTCCAACAATTATTACGGCTATTAAAAGTGGCAGGAATGATTTTTCAAAGATTTTTCTCCAACCGTAACTAAAACTTCCACCTGCCGATGGTCTCAATTCAAAATACTTTAAGCTTTCCATTGTTTTTGTTTTTAATGTTTTTGTTTTCTGTTTTCTGATTGGCACCTTTCGGCGCCTGAACATTGTTTTTTGTAATTGTTAGTCAAATCTACATCATAACTCAAAAAAATCCTTCCTACTAAAGTTGGATTTAGTAATTTCACTACTTTCGTAGTTAGCGCTGCACGGGCAAAGTGCGTAAAATTGCAATGCACTACTTAAGTAGTTTATATGTGGATAAAAATTTTAGCATACATTATTGCATTTATTGTTTCTGCCGGAATTTCGGCTGTGGGAATACTTCTTGCTTACCAGCAATACCAGCAAAATAAGAAGCCAATTTTCACAACTTTATTGTATCAGCAAATATTTCTTTTCTCCTTTCTTTTTTATGGAGTTTGGGGAAATATTAGCTTGCGAATGATTATTGCCGATTTAAATATTAGTGATGAATTGAGTGCCAAATTAGCCGTATTTATCCCAATTATTGGAATTCCATTTATGGTAGTAAGTTGGTTTATGCTTTTAAAATTCGCCAACAATGTTAACGGACGCCGATTATCAAAATCGTTCATTTTTAGCTTCTTTCCAACCTTTGTAGTGATGGCTTTCGTCCTCGTTTTTCTTATTCAGAATGGATATATTCTTTTACCGAAGAATGCAGATCTTTTTGTTGTGCGCATTTTAGTGCTGCTAAACCTGATTGTTCAGTTGTTCTTTCTGCTACCGTTTTTCAGAAAAACAAAAAATGCCGGTTTATTGAAAGAAACCGGGCTCGACAAAAAACGGGTACTGATTATTTTTGCCTGCACCATACTTTATTCCGGTGTGATGTTCTTTTTCAACCGGTTCGGATATATTTCTACCTGTATAGCTTTAGTTATTTTGTTTGCGAGTAACCTGGTTCTTCCGGCAATTATTCGCTATAAAAATCAATCGCCAAACGAAAATGAGAATATGGATTTTCAGTCCTTTTGTAGCTTTTACGAAATATCGAAACGCGAAGCGGAGATCATTCAGGAGATTTGCAGCGGGAAATCAAACAAAGCAATTGCCGATAAATTATTCATCACCTTGCAAACGGTAAAAGACCACAACCATCGAATCTTCACAAAAACCGGAGTAAAAAGCAGGGTTCAACTGGCAAACCTGGTGCGCGAAAAAACCGGTGAAAATTAATTGCACCTCCCCGATTATTCTTCAAAAAACAAATCCTCTTTTAATTTATCAATGCGTTCAAGTGCATAAATCGCATTCTTTGCCTTTTCTCCCGATTCTGTCAGATAAATCCGGTAGTAGTTCATTGCCAACGTTTTATTTGAATTATATTCTTCATAGGTAGTTGCTATTTCAAAAAGCACTTCTGTTTTTCCCGGATTCAGCTCGTAAGCTTTTTTTAATGCTTCAATCGATTCTTTAAACTGTCGTTGCTGACCATACATTTGCCCCAGATGATGATACATTTCCGACACATAATCGGGTACTGTTGCCTCAATTGCAAAAGTCATCAGCTCAATAGCATCCTCGTAATTTTTGAGTTTTCGGTTACACAAACTCTGGTAGTACATCACCAACGGATCGTTTGGATTCATCCGCTTTAAGTCGCCAAATATGTCGAGTGCTTTTTCTTCCTGCTCGGCAAAGTAAGTGCAAATACCGTAATTCATCAATATTTCAAAGGGTGGTTGTTTTTCCTGTTCCAGGTATTTTTCAAACTGCAACATAGCCGGGCCATAACGTTTTGTCTTATAAAAAAACATCGCCTTCTCGAATAATAAGTCTTTATCATTTGGGAACTGTACCAAACCGGAATCGATGGTTGCCATTATTTCATTGGCCTCCTTTTTCCAGTTATAACAATGTATCAGATTGATGTAAGTTCCATGATCGCGGGGATTCGCCTCCAGCACTTTTTCATAAATGTTGCGAGCCTTTTCGCGCTGAAAAACGCGGTATGAACAATAAGCCAACTGTTTGTTCCAGTACACATTGGTCGAGTCTTTTTCATAAATATCAGTGAAAACCTTGTAGGCAGTTTGATAGTCATCAAGATTGATATGAACTCGTCCGAGCTTTCCGGCCAGGGGCAGGTTATTGGGTTCAACCTGCAGTGCCTTCTCGTAATAGGCAACGGCATCGCGGTTGTTGCCCAGAATAGAAAAACACTCGGCCGTTTCTTCCAGCATTATAATATTGTTGGAATCGTGCTGAAGCCCGTTCATGAAAGCCTCCAATGCTTGTTGGTAATCCTGCAGGTTTTTATAAACCACACCTTTTTTATAAAACAATTCGGAAGATGGATTTGCAGCCAATTCTTTATCTATCTCTTGTAATGCTTTATCGTAGCTCTTTTCGATTAAAAGCAGATCAATTTTGCGCTGTGCCATCGATGTAGTTACAGCACAAAACATTATCAGTAACAGCGTTAAAATTCTAAATCGCATAAATATTTATTTATTCAATAGTATTATTGTTTGAAGAGGTATTTCAATTCATTAAAAGTTTATTGAAGAACAAAATTAATTGGCACGGTATAACTTACATTAACCGGCTTTCCGCGTTGATAACCGGGTTTCCATTTGGGTAAGGAATTAACTACACGAAGTGCCTCCTTATCGATTGACGGGTCAACTCCCCTTGCAATTTTTGCATTGGCAATTTTGCCTTCAGAGGTTACCACAAAACTTACATAAACTTTACCCTGAATACCGTTCTCAATCGAAATCTCAGGATATTTAATCGAGTTAGCAATGTATTTGCGTAAAGCCAAATCACCTCCCGGAAATTCCGGCATTTTTTCTACGATAAAAAATACCTGCTCTTCTTCTTCCAGCTGAAGAGGCTCCTGCTCCTTGCTTTTTACAAGAAAAACAGCGCCTGTGCTATCCGTATCAAATTCGTATTTATTTTTGTCATTTATCAAGCCATGTAAAAATTCCAGATCTTCCTGACTGCCCTTTAGTTTCATGCCGTCGTCGACCAGACGAACAGTAATTTTCCGATCATTACTATCCTCAACTTTTGTCACTTGCTGTGTTTCTTTTTGTTCACATGCAAAAATTACAACCAAAGCCAGCAGCGAAACAAATCCTAAAATATATTTCAGGTTGGCCAATTTTGAAGACCGAATTTTTGAAATCATGTGAATCCGTTTTTTAATCAGCGACGAATTGAAATTATTTGCAATATCAAACTGCATTCCAACCGCCTGACTTAAAAGCAATTGTTTATACTGAGCAGAACTGATCCCTGAATTCAGTACCGCATGATCGGCCAGGTATTCGTGATTTTCGCGAATGGCACGTTTTAACATCCACATAAACGGGTTAAACCACTGAAAAACAGTAAGGATCTCAAGAATAAGCACATCAAATGTATGTCCTTGTTTGATGTGCTCCATTTCGTGAGTCACCATTTTTTCGTAACCCGGTTCCTTTCTTCTATTTGGATTGATGAAAATATAGCCCAAAAATGAAAAGGGACTAAACTCCTTATCAACCATCACAAAACGATAGTTATCAACATGTTGAACCTCATTCCTCGAGATGATCAACAAAATCTGAATGATCCGAAAAATCATCCTTCCAAGGAAAAAAGTTAATCCTAATAAATAAATAAGTATGATAATCTTGCTTGAGCTGATAGATTGTACCATGGCTCCGGAAAGATCCTGCCCATAAATGGTAACCGCCTCAAGAACATTTCGATACGGTGTTACCGTAACTTCGGCCAGCATGTTTGACTGCGGTGTATAAACCCGAAAATGCAGGAATGGTAGTATGACAGAAAACAAAATTGAAAAAAGCAGGAAAAGCCGGTTTAAACGGAAAAATGTTTCTTTCCGTAAAAACAACACGTAAATAAGCGACAGCAGCGACACGCTTATTCCCGATTCGATAATAAAATTTACTAAATTATTCATCGGTGTTCCGGTTTTCGTTTTCTATATCGCGTTTCACATCCATCATCAGCTCATCCAGTTCCGATAAACTCATGTTGTCTTCTTTAGCAAAAAACGAAACCATTTCCTGAAACGAGCCACTAAAATAATTTCGCATAAAGTTCTTCATAAACGAACGGGTATACTCTTTGCGCGAGATTAAAGGAAAATATTCGTGAGTTTTACCATAAGCATTGTGCCCCACAAAACCTTTCTTTTCTAAAATGCGGATAATTGTAGAAACCGTATTATATGCGGGTTTCGGAACAGGCATTTCTTCAATAATGTCTTTTACAAATGCTTTTTCAAGTTTCCAGAGTAACTGCATCACCTGCTCTTCGGCTTTGGTAAGTTCCTTCATTTTATTCGTTTATTTTTGATTTCTGCTAAACTACAAAAACTGTACCTAAAAAATTAGTTAGAGAACTATTCTTTTAGGTACAGTTTAAAAAAAATAGAGCAATTAGTTCAAAGCGAAATTTATAGGAACAGTATACTGAACACGAACAGGTTCGCCACGTTGTTTTCCCGGTTTCCAAATGGGCAAGGCTTTTACTACCCGAAGTGCTTCTTTATCCAACGATGGATCAACTCCACGTTCAATTTTAGCATCACCAACCGAGCCGTCTTTTTCAACCACAAAAGAAACATAGACCTTGCCCTGGATACCTTCTTTTTTGGCAACATCGGGATAATTGATTGCATTTGCAATATACTTTCTTAAAGCTTCGTCGCCTCCAGGGAATTCGGGCATGTCTTCCACAACAAAAAATACGGCATCAGAACCTTCTCCTCTAGCGATTTTTTTCTCTTCAGCTGCTCCTCCATCCAGGGCAAACTTGATTGGCACTGTATAACTTACTTTTACCGGAACACCTTTTTGTTTTCCAGGCTTCCAGGTTTTATCCAGCGCATTCATAACCCGTAATGCCTCTTTATCCAGCGACGGATCAACACCACGGGCTATTTTGGCATCTTCAATATTGCCCTCTTCATTTACAACGAAAGTAACATATACTTTCCCCTGAATTCCATTATCTTTCGCTGCTTCAGGGTATTTTACCAACGCTGCAATATCATCGCGCATGGCTAAGTCACCTCCGGGATATTCAGGCATATCTTCAACAATAACAAATACACCCTTTTCCTTGTTGTTCTCCTGTGCGAATACGCTCACTGTTAACAAGCCAGCCAAAATGAATACAATAAATTTTTTCATAATTCTTTTCTATTAATGGTTAAATTCAAAACGTTTACTGCAACTGAAATGTAATTAGCGCATTGTAGTATACTTTTACCGGTTTGCCGCGCTGTTTCCCTGGTTTAAATCGTGGCAAGCCGTTTATAACCCGCAGGGCTTCTTTATCCAGCGACGCTTCTACAGGTCTTAACACCTCTGCATTACTTACATTTCCAATTTCATCAACTACAAATTTCACATATACTTTTCCCTGTATTCCGTTTTCCTGCGCAATTACCGGGTAACGAACGTGTGAACTGATGTATTGATACAAAGCTTTTGTTCCGCCCGGAAATTCGGGGCTTTCTTCCACTATCACAAATACTTCATCAACAGCCTCTTCTTCTTCATCCATACTTTCCACGATGGGCTGCACTTCAATAATTGTTTCGTCATCAGCTTCAGTGTCCTCTATTAAAAGTTCATCTTCTATTTCAATATCGTCGTCAACAATATTGAGCACCTCAATCACTTTCGGTGGTGGCGGTGGCGGCGGTGGTTTCACCTCCTGTTCACGCGTAATTGGAATAATTTCTTCCTCGATTTCAAGCGATTGAATCATTCCCAGGGAATCGGCTTTGTTGGGCGACGTTGTCCATTCAAACGCCACTAACATGGTTCCCAATGCAACTACTAAACCAACTAAAAAGAAGGTGTTTCGTTTGCCTTCCAGATCTGCCTTCTGTGTTTTTTTACATTCCATAATCTTCAAATTTTGTTATTACTCTAAAGTTTACCGTTCATTAATAGTAAAAACAACATCTTCTTTATGGCTATCTTTCAGTTATCCGTTATGTGAACAAACATACAACTAATAAATTAGTTTACAAACTAAATTCTTAGTTATTGAAAATATGGTCATTTCAAATAACTGTTTCACTGATTGTTATACAACTAGAATTTTAGTTATACAACCAATAGGAGTTTTCAATAAAATGTCTTTTAAAGGATTTTAAAATTATCCCGGTCAGAAAGTAAGGGGAATTTTAGTCTGAAATTATGTAATTCGGAATAGGAAATTTCAAAAGTTTTAAGCGCTTCATTTTCTCCAATAAACTCTGCAATTCCTTTAGGAGAAATACATGCAGAATCGCCCAAATAGCTTATACCTGTACCATCGATTCCAACACGGTTTATTCCAAAACAGTAGGCCTGATTTTCAATAGCTCTCGAAATGAGCAGATTTTTCCAAACATGATGACGTGGCGATGGCCAGTTGGCCATATAAAATACAACATCGTAATCTTCCAGGTTTCGGGCAAAAACCGGGAAACGCAAGTCGTAACAAATTTGTGGACAGAATTTCCAGCCTTTGTATTCGACGATTAATTTGTCTTTTCCGGGAGAGTAATGCAAATGCTCCTGCCCCATGCTGTACAAATGGCGTTTATCGTACGTTTCAATTTTACCATCAGGAAATACCCAAAGTGCACGGTTATACACCTTTTCATCATCTTCAATGATCACACTTCCTACAACTGCTGCATTTTTATCCGCAGCTACTCGCAGCATCCATTTTACAGATGGGCCAATCATTTGCTCCTTTAACTTTTCCGGATGCATTGAAAAGCCGGTTGTAAACATCTCGGGAAGAATAATTACATCTGTCTCTTCGATGTTTTCAAGCCATTTGGAATATTTTTCCAGGTTTGCGTCTGGATTTTCCCAGATTATATCGGATTGGATGATGGTAATTTTCAGGTTTTCCATTTTGTTATTTTGAACGCTGAGCACACTGATTTTTCAGATAGTCACTGATATCAGCGTAAATCAGATTTATCTGTGTCATCAGCGTTCCATTATTTAAAATTATTGATAACAGTAACTCCCAGGTTTTCAAACTTATTCATGTTCATTAATGCTTCCGGTGCTTCTTCAAGCGAAATGGTTTTACCCAGCAAAAGTTCAGGATTTACCTTGCCCGCTTTTATCATTTCAAAAACAGCATTGTAACGAAATGCCTGCATTCCATGGCTCCCCAATATTTCAATTTCGTGAGCAACCACTTTGTCCATGGGCACTTTGGGGTGTTTATGATCGGCAGTTGTTAATCCAACCTGCACATGTTTTCCCCGTTTCCGCAAACAGGAAATCGAATTAAAACAGGTTTCCTGGCTGCCCAGCGCATCGATGGAAAGATGCGCACCGCGATCGGTAACTTTTATAATTTCAGCAGGAACATCCTGTTTATCTTTTGCGTTAATCAGAATGTTTGCGCCTAACTCTTTCGCCAACTTCAATTTTGCATCGTCGATATCAACTGCAATCACATTCGCACCTGCACCCGATGCAATATTTATGGCCGACAAACCGACTCCTCCGCAACCGTGCACTGCTACCCATTGTCCGGCTGTAACTTTCCCCTGGTCGATAACCGCACGAAAAGAAGTAATAAAGCGGCATCCTAAACTGGCAGCTGTTACAAAATCAATTTCATCAGGTAAATGCACCAGGTTGATATCGGCATATTTTATTTCCACGAACTCAGCAAACGATCCCCAGGCCGTAAATCCCGGTTGAAACTGGTTATCACATATTTGCTGATTGCCTGTCTGGCATTCAGGGCAACAACCACAGCCACTTACAAAGGGAACTGTAATGCGATCGCCAACCTTAAAGTTTTTGATTTCTGATCCAATTTCAACAATGGTACCGGCCAGCTCGTGCCCCGGAACATGCGGTAAAACAATATCCGGATCGTGCCCCATCCAACCATGCCAGTCGCTGCGACAAAGTCCGGTGGCTCCAACTTTTATGATCACACTATCGGGCGAAACCGTTGGGTTGGGAACTTCTTTGATTCCTATTTTTCCCTGGAATTCTTCGTAATAAACCGCCTTCATTGAGCATACTTTGTTAAGACTCAAATGTAGTTAGAAGAAATTTTAAATGGAAAGAATATTTTTAAAAGTCTTGGTGTTATTCGTGTTTTATTGGGCTGTTTTAAACACAAAGACACGAAGCCACAAAGAAGTATTAATGCTTTGCACCATGCTTTAGTGCGGTGATACTGACATCTCAAAAGAAAAGGGCTTTAGCCGTTAAAGTAAGATTAAAGGCTAAAGCCGCCTCTTTCTTCAGTTTTCTATCGCCAAGCTAAAGCATGGCGAAAAACTATTAAGACACAATACAATTGGGCTATTTTTCAATTTAACAATTTGGCATCTTCGGCAACATGAGCCTGCAGTATTTTACTTTTATCCGGCGCCTTTAAACGTGTCGATGGCTCTTCCATATTTTCATTCGGCAGGCGGTATATTTCAGCCGCTTCGATGCTAAGAAAGCCAAATTCCTCCACTACTTTTCCTTTTATCAGATAGCAGCCGCCGCCCGAAAAGGGGTAACGCGCGGCAATATCAGGAAACTGCACCGTGTCGATCCAATGCCCTTTAAAATCGATGAATACGCCGAAACTCATGCTTTTGCCATCGCTGGTTCGGGTGCGTTTTACATGCACCAAACTTCCTACAATAGCCACGTTTTGATTGATCAGAAAAACCAGATCGGCAGCAGTGGTTGGCGGCAGCTGCATATTTTCAAGCAAATGAAAAGGCGAACAGGTAACCGGAAAACCCAGCAGTTCAATTTCATCGTAGGCATTTTCCAGCGGATGATAATACAACTCCGGAATTTTAAACTCCTTCACTTCCTGCTTAAACAAAGTACGTTCAGGTGCAGTCTTTTTCGATTTCGAAAGAATAAAATGTGCATTCCACAACAGTTCCTTTTTTGATTTCCGGGTAAAATTAAAAGCGCCAATCCGGATAAGAATACTCAGCTGCTCAAGCGAAATGGGCACACGCTCCAGAAAATCCTGCAAACTGTGGTAATAACCGCCCCGGTAGCGTTCTTTCAAAATGGCATTTACGGTATTTGTTTCCAGGCTTTTCAAAAATCCCAGGCCGAGATGAATCACTTTCCCGTTAATCACGGTTTGTTTTTCGCTGCGGTTAACACAGGGCGGAAAAATGGTTGCGCCGTGCATGCGGGCCTCGTGCACATACAATTCGGTGCGGTAAAAACCACCGCCGTTGTTAATGGTTGCCACAATATATTCCAGTGGATAGTAGGCCTTTATAAACAGCGCCTGGAAACTCTCCACTGCATACGACGCCGAGTGTCCTTTGGAAAAGGCGTAATTGGCAAAACTCTCGATCTGCTCCCACACACGTTTTACCAAATCGAGGGCATAACCACGTTCGGCACAGTTCGAAAAGAATTTGTCTTTGATCTTTCCAAATTCGTTGCGCTGCTTGAATTTCCACGACATGCCACGACGCAAAATATCCGACTCTGCCAGTGTCAGGCCGGCAAAAAGGTGAGCCACTTTTATTACATCTTCCTGGTAAACCATCACGCCGTAGGTTTCTTCCAGTAACTTATAAAGTGCCGGAGCTTCGGCTTTTGCAGCCACACAACGACTGCGGTCGCGGTAACGCAAAATGTACTCGCGCATCATTCCGCTTTGCGCCACACCAGGGCGAATAATGGAACTGGCCGCCACCAAACGCAAGTAATCGTCAGCCTCCAGCTTAGTCAACAACATGCGCATGGCCGGCGATTCCACATAAAAACAACCGATGGTATTTCCACGTTTCAGCAGCTCTTTTATTTGCGGATCTTCCTTAAATGTCCTCAGGTCGTGAATATCAACTTCATTCCCGGCATTTTCCTGTACCATCTGAATGGCATCCTGAATTTTACTCAAACCGCGCTGTCCCAGAATATCGAATTTGGCAAAACCAATGTCTTCAGCTTCGAGCATACTAAAATGAACAGTAGGGAAACCTTTGGGTGGCATAATGGTTGCCGAGTACGCACTGATGGGCTCTTCGGAAATAAGGATGCCGCTGGAATGTACACTTAAATGGCTCGGGAAACCGTGAATCAATTTACTGTACTGAAGTACGAGTTTCCCAATATCATCCAGGCTACCAAAATCGGTTACTTTTTGTAGTTTTTCGATTTCGTGTGTGGGCAAACCAAACACTTTGCCCAGTTCACGAACCACCGATTTGTACTGAAAAGTGATGTAAGTTCCCACCAGTGCTGTGTGATCCCATCCGTGCCGGTCGAAAATATAGCGCGTAATATGATCACGGTCGCGCGAGGCAAAATCAATGTCAAAATCAGGAGGACTTTGCCGCGAAGGATTAATAAAACGCTCGAAATACAGATCAAGTTCAATGGGATCGACATCGGTAATACGCAGCAGATAAGCCACCATACTGTTGGCGCCACTTCCCCGCCCCACATAGTAACAAGCTTCGCGGCGGGCGTACTCCACCAGGTCCCAATTGATAAGAAAATACGCAGCAAAATCCATTTGCCGAATCACTTGCAGTTCTTTCTCCATTCGCGCAACCACGACCTCCGAAGGATTACCAAAACGATATTTCAGCCCTTCATTCGCCAGTTTTGTCAGCAATTCAAAATCCTCTTTGGGCGAGTTGGTAAAACACTTTTTGTTTTTGGCCTTTTTAAAGGTAAAATGAATGGAGCAACTGTTGATTAAACGCTGCGTATTTTCAATAATATCCGGAAAATCGCGAAATACCTCCCTGATCTTTTCCTGCGGGAACATAATCTCATCCGGACTGGCTTCTTCACTTTTGGGCAGGCGACTTAGCAAAGTATTGTTGTCCATCGTACGCAAAAGCCGGTGGATATTAAAATCGCGTTTGTTCCGAAAAGTAACCGGCTGCAATACTACCAGTTTTTCCCGGTGATTGCGCAGGTCGCCAAATATTTTACTTATCTGCGTTGGTTTTACACCGATAAACTCATTCTCGCGCAACAGTTTTGGACGCACTTTCCCAACCGGATAAATAAAATACACGTCCTCCATCTCCGGAGCTCGTTCCGCAAAATCAGCCTTTTCGTGCAAATGCATCGTCAGGTGCTCGTTTAGCTTCAGAAAGCCACTGTTGTTTCCGGCAATGCCAATGTATTGCTGCTGTGCTCCATTTCTGAAATCGATTCCCACAACCGGATGCAGGTCTTTTCCCTCGCAGCGGCGGATAAAATCGATGGTGGCTGAAGTATTGTTGATATCAGTCAACACCAGCGAATTGTAACCTTTTCCGGTAGCTTCATCAATCAACTCATCGATAGAAAGCGTGCCGAATTTGTAGCTGTAGTATGTATGGCTGTTTAGTAACATAAACAATGCGTAAATACTTTAATGCGAGAATGCTTAAATCAGTTTCCAGTCACTGGTCACTAGCCATTGGTTCTGAACACTGCGACTGCTCACTGATCATCTTTTCCTTCATTATTCTTAAATCTTTAATCATCATTTATCACTTAATTTACATCCTCCGGTGTGCCGGAATTACCGGTGGTTGGCCGTTAAAAGGATTGCTCATTTGTCCAATACCACGTGTTCCCAATGTTGAAGCTCGCTGCACGGCATTTTGCCCATAACGATTGCGAATCTTATCTATGCGCTGGTACAGGTTAATCAGTTTGGTATCGTCTTCAAACAGTTTCATCTGGTAACTTCCGCCCACCAAATGACTGAAACGCACGCCCACCAGCCGCACCAAAACCCGGCGTGTGTACAGCTGATCAAAAAGCTCCATAGTAGTTTGAATTAACGTATGATCGAGCGATGTGTACGAAATGCGTTTTTGGCGGGTGCGGGTATCAAAATCGGAATAACGCACGGTTACCGTAACACACGACGTTAGTTTATTGCCATTGCGAAGGTAAAAAGCCAGTTTTTCGGCCATGGCCAGCAACAGTTTTTTCAGCGCCTGCACATCAATAGTATCTTTCTCAAAAGTCAGCGACGATGAAATGGATTTCCGCTCGTGATAAGGTTCTACCAACGAATTATCAATGCCCTGCGCCTTTTTCCACAGCACAATCCCGTTCTTTCCCATCACTTTGTCCATCAGCTCAATGGGCATCTCCTGGATGGTTTTCACATAACGGATTCCCATGCTCAGCAGCATCTTGTAAGTCTGATCACCCACCATCGGAATTTTTTTCACCGGCAGCGGTGCCAGGAACTCTTTTTCGTGCCCGTATTCAATTTGCTGATAACCATTAGGTTTTATCTCGCCTGTAGCCACTTTCGATACCGTTTTATTGCTTGACAGCCCAAAAGAAATGGGTAAATGTGTTTGATCGATAATTCGTTCGCGTAGTTCCTGTGCCCATTTGTAGCAACCGTAAAATTTGTCCATTCCGCTTACATCAATATAAAACTCGTCGATTGATGATTTTTCGTAAAGCGGTGCCCCTTCTTTAATAATATCGGTTATCTCATCGGAGAATTTGCTGTAAATGGAGCTGTTTCCTTTTACCACAATAGCCTCGGGACAAAGTCGGCGTGCCATTTGCATGGGCATAGCCGAATGTACGCCATATGTCCGCGCTTCGTAACTGCAGGCCGCCACCACTCCCCGTCCGCTCACACCTCCAACCAACACCGGTTTGCCGATCAACTCACGGTTCATCAGCCTTTCACACGACACAAAAAAGGTGTCCAGATCAATATGTACAATATTTCGATTCAACATGTCGATATTTTCGTCATTTTTTCGACTATAATTTAGTCATTTTTTATTATATTTGGAAATAAAAGCATGAAGACCGAAGTCGGGAGACGGGAGTAAGAAGAAAATACAAACTATAAAATATACATTATGAAATTTAAGTTTGAAAAGCTGATAATCTGGCAAAAAACGATGGATTTTGGAGAAGAAATAAATTCAATGGCTTATAAATTCCCCAAAACAGAACTCTTCAATCTTTCATCTCAAATTAGAAGAGCTGCCGATTCAATTGCCTTGAATATTTCAGAAGGTTCTATTGGGCAATCAAATCCTGATTTCAAGAGATTTATGAACTATGCAATTCGTTCATTAGCAGAAGTCGTTACCTGTTTGCATAAAGCTAGGCGTCGTGAATATATTTCCCCGGAAGAATTTGACAACCAATATGAGTTTGCTTTTAACCTCATAAATATGATGGTTGCTTTTAGAAACAAGATTAACTAGTACTTACGAACTTCGGTCTCCGGTCTTCGGACTTCCGACTAAAAATAAACTATGCATTTCGCACAAAACCTAAAATTCCTAAGAAAGCGCCGCAAAAGATCGCAAATGGATCTGGCAACAGAGCTGGGATTAACGCGCACTACGCTTTCCGGATACGAAAAAAATGTGCAGCCGCCTTTTCCGGTGCTCATAAAAATGTCGGAGTATTTTAATGTATCGCTCGATGCATTGATTAAATACCGGCTGGCAGTTTTGTCAGAACAGCAACTTTCGCAAATCGAAAAAGGATTTGATGTGGATGTTACCGGACGAAAACTTCGGCTACTGACGATCTCTGTGGATAAAGAGGGCAAAGAAAACATAGAGATGGTTCCGGTAAAAGCACAGGCCGGCTACACCAACAGCTATGGCGATTTGGATTTTATTGCATCGCTACCTAAATTCAAACTTCCATTTCTGCCGGAGGACAAAACATACCGCACTTTTCAGATTCAGGGCGATTCGATGTTGCCCATAAAAGAAGGCTCGTGGGTAACCTGTTCGTTTGCAGAAGACTGGACCAGTATAAAAGATGGCAAAGCCTGCATTGTGGTGACCAAAGATGAAGGTATAGTTTTCAAACTGGTTTACAAACGTTTAGAGGACAGAAAGTTTTTACTGGTTTCGTTAAACCGAAATTATTCGCCTTATGAAATTCCGGTTTCGCAAGTGGTGGAAATGTGGCAATTTGAAACGGTGAACAGTTTTGAGATCGAAAGCGATTAAGTTTTTAAACCAAAAAGCTAAATTGCTGTCAAAATCAAAATAAACCAAAAATTTCTTACCATGAAATCTCAGTTCATTCTATTTTCACTTCTTTTTCTTTTTGCTGTTTCAACGAGTAAGGCACAAAGCCAGGCCGACGACAACTGGATGCAGTGGCGTGGTCCGCTTGGTAACGGTGTAGCTATTAAAGCTAATCCTCCGGTTAATTTCAGCGAAACTAAAAACCTAAAATGGAAGACCGCAATACCGGGCAGAGGAAACGCCACTCCAATCGTTTTTGAAGACAAAATTGTGGTTCTTACAGCTGTTCCAACTGATCCATCTGTCGATCCACAAGCGTCACCCAATGTTGACCACAACTTTAACGTAATTCTGGTAAACAGAAACGATGGTAGTGTAATTTGGGAGAAAACAGTTGCCACCGAACTACCGGAAGGCAAAATACATGAATTAAGTAGCTGGGCTTCCAACTCTCCCTGCACTGACGGCGAAATGATTTACGCCTACTTCGGATCGATCGGACTTTATTGTCTCGATTTTGACGGAAATATTATCTGGAAACGCGATTTCGGAACAATGGAAAAACGCATGAATTTTGGCGATGGTGCTTCGCCCTACCTATACAAAGACAGGCTTTTTATACAATGGGACCACGAAGGTGATTCGTACTTATATGCGTTGGACAAAAAAAACGGAGAAGACGTTTGGACAATCAAAAGGGACGAACCTACTTCCTGGTCAACTCCTTTTGTTGTTGAGGCCAATGGAAAAACACAGGTGATTGTTAGCGGAACCAACAAAATAACTAGTTATGATTACGAAACTGGAGAAACTATCTGGTGGGGAAAGGGATTAACATCCAATGTAATTCCGGTGCCGGTTTACGAAAATGGCATTGTATATCTAATGAGCGGTTTCAGAGGTGCGTTTTTAAAAGCCGTCGACCTGGCGAAAGCCAGTGGTGATATTACCGATTCTGATGCCATTATCTGGAGCTATGACCAGGATACACCATACACACCCACCCCTTTATTAATGGATGGCAAGCTCTATTTCCTTCGCGGCAACAATGGCGTTATGACCTGCCTTGATGCAAAAGACGGAAGCGTTCTTTACTCCAAAGAAAGACTGGAAGGAATAAGCTCTATTTTTTCATCTCCTTCGGGAGCCGATGGAAAAATTTACATTGCTGCGAAAGGAATCTGCTTGGTAGTAAAAGCCGGTGAAGACTTTGAAATTCTGGCATCAAACGAACTGGATGACGACTTCCATGCATCGCCTATTTTTGTCGACAACCAGCTAATTTTAAGAGGATTTGAAAGTTTGTATTGTTTTGAAGAAGAATAAATTAAGCTCTTGATAAATAAAATGGCGGAAACTCGAATTGATAAGTTTCCGCCATTTTTTATTTAATAAATGATATTTACTGAACAGGCTCCGGAACAGCAGCATAACCACCTTATTTGAAACCAAAAAAGTTATTATTTTCAATAGGAAGAGCGAAAATCATTGACATAAAAAAGCCTGCTTTCGTATTTCTACAAAAACAGGCTTGTGCATTATTAACTTTCCTATCAACCTGAGGTCGATTTTAAAATATTTTCACAGAAAGTCTTAATTACATCAGATTTGTATTTTTAATTCTGCAGTAATAGCGGGTTATTTCAAAGAATTTAAAATGCAAAGATGGTGTGAGAAGGACTTTCCTTTAAGGCTTTGCTTTTTTTGCCATAAACTTCCCCCAATTTTCTTGTATTATCCCGATAGTACTTCGAAAACCGGTGAAAGTTTCTGACTAAAAATAGCTAAAGCTGTGAACTATTTTGAAATCGACCTCAGGTTGTCAAAACCAATTATGACACTTTAATTTCAACAGGCTCTTTCTCAAGCGCTTCTTCTTTCTTTGGAAGTTCAATATTTAGAATTCCATTTTCAAATTTCGCGCGAATTTTATCTGCATCAACCGATTTTGGCAAGCGATATTTCTTTTCGAAACTTTTAGCGCTAAACTCGCGATGAGCATATTTGTAGGCCTCGTCGTTTTCCTTTTCTTCTTTCTCAACCTTAACGGTCAATACATTTTTGTGAACATTTAGCTGAAGATCTTCTTTTACAAAACCTGGCAATAATACTTCAACCTTAAATTCTTTTTCTGTTTCAAAAATGTTGGTTGCAGGCGATATACCACCATTGCTCACATAGTTTTCCTGGTAATCATTTTTCAGGAAATTGTTAAATAATTCATCTACTAAAGTTCTGTTTACGTTGTAACGTGGGTTTTCAAATCTTACTAAATTCATGACTTTTCCTCCTAATATTTTTAATTCTCTTGTTAAAATTTTGTTTTCAAATTACTGCTAGCCATAAATCAATTCCTGTTCCAACAAACTTTTCCGACCGATCTTGTCATTTTTGCCTTTTAAAAATGCGTCAATATGTCTACTTTGTTATCTTAAACATGTCGATTTGACATCACCTACAGCTTTCTAGATATATAATCCACAGCAATCAAAGCTGAAAATATTGTTACCTTTGCGCAAAATTTTTCAAGAAATGAGGATTGATATTATAACAGTTTTGCCGGAAATTATTGAAAGTCCGTTTAGTCATTCAATTATTAAGCGGGCACAGGATAAAGGGCTGGCAGAAATCCATATTCACAATTTGCGCGATTTTTCGGAAGACAAACACCGACGTGTTGATGATTATTCGTTTGGCAAGGGTGCAGGCATGGTAATGGCAATTCAACCGATTGAAAAAGCTATTGAAACATTAAAAGCCGAGCGTGATTATGATGAGATAATTTTTACTACACCCGATGGAGGAGTTTTTGATCAACAGGAAGCCAATAAACTCTCGCTAAAGAAGAATTTAATCATTCTTTGTGGTCATTATAAAGGTATTGATCAGCGAATTCGGGACACTTACATCACTAAAGAAATATCGGTTGGCGATTTTGTGTTGACCGGTGGCGAACTTGCCGCAGCAATAATAACGGATGCCGTCGTTCGCCTATTGCCAGGAGTGCTTTCCGATGAAACTTCGGCCCTCACCGATTCATTCCAGGACCACCTGTTAAGTCCACCGATCTATACACGCCCGGCTGAATATAAAGGCATGAAAGTTCCTGAAGTTTTACGCAGTGGGAACGATAAACTGGTTGACGACTGGAAACATGATCAAGCCATTAAACGCACAAAAAAATTACGTCCCGACTTGTACAAAAAATACTTAGGAGAAGAATAATTTATGCCACACGCAGCGCCATTCAACACAATTGAAGTTGTTAAAAGAACCTCGAACCACACTGATGCCAAAAACATTCTGATAATTGGTGTTTTTCATGGGGAAGAACCTCAGGGAGAATATGTAATTAACAGATATCTTGAAAACGGAAATCTTTCTGACACAAAAAATCATTTGTTTTTTATTCCCTGTTTAAATCCCTGGGGAAAAGAGCGTGGTGTTCGGGGAAACCAAAACGGCGTTGATTTAAACCGCAACTACCCCACTAAAAACTGGATTGAAACCGAGAAGGATGAAAACTATTCGGGTCAAAACCCAGCTTCGGAAATCGTAACTCAGCAAATGATCGATTTACTTGAAGAATTAAAACCAGAGATAATTCTTACACTTCATGCCCCATTAAAATGTGTGAACTATGATGGCCCGGCAAAAGAGCTCGCTGATAAAATAGCTGAATTCTGTGAATATCCGGTAATTGCCGATTTGGGTTACCCTACTCCGGGATCGTTTGGAACTTATTGCGGCATTGAAAGAAGTATTCCAACCGTTACGCTTGAATACGACGATAAAGAAGATTACGAAAGCATTTATAAGAAAACAGAGAAAATTTTTGACTGGCTGGCTGTTTATTAGTTTACAGTCTAGGTAACCAGTTTCAATTACTCCGTCCCGCTTCGAGCATCGCACTTCAAACTTCGAACTTCCTAAAACCTTCTGCAAATTCCCCGATAGGCACAGTACTCACACTTTTTATCGTGCTCGGTTTGTGCAAACTCATTGTCTACTGAAAATATTTCAGCAACTAAACCGGCCAATTCACCTTCAAATTCTTCAGCAACTTCATCAAAGAAGAAATCTTTATTACTCATCTTTACCGCTGCCTCAAAATTTTCTGCAAACAAACTCCGAAGCGGATAAATTGCTGCCTGAATTTCAGCCGAATTCGTTTCCCTGGCTAATCCCCATGAATAGATCAAAGCCTGTAAAATCTCCTTTTTAGGATCTTTCGCATCGCGCTCAAAAAGATCTTCAACCTTGTAAAACTTTGTCGTTTTTACATTTCCGGTTTTATAATCAAGTACGCGGGTTACGCCATCAGCACGGTCAACCCGGTCGATCATACCACCAACACATATTTTATTATCGCCCGCATTTATCCATCTTTTGTAGCGCTGTTCCAGACTAACAACGGTAAATGGCGCCATTTCCTTATCAATTTTCAAAAGCTGTCGCAAATAGGTTATGGCATTTTCGAAAATCAGCAAGGTTTTCCCTTCCAGCTTTATTTCTCCTTTTAGCGGAAGTTTCTTTTTCAAATAATGTACAGCAATCTGCTTGGTCACTTCATTTTCCAGCCAAACGCGGTCTTTTTGAATTTTCTCGATATTACTTTTTTCAACGACTCTGCCCACATAGGGCTTATACAACTCCTCCAACGTATCGTGAAAAATATTTCCGAAAACAACGCCGTCAATTTCCTCTTTTACCTCCTCCGGCTCCGGCAAACGAACCACATACTGATAGTAAAATTTCAACTTACAATTCAAGTAGGTATTAATTGCACTTGGAGAAAGTGGGTGATCCTCCGAATTATTCGCCAGCAATTTCGCTACTATTTCTCTCGAACTTTTTATGCGAATCTCCTCCACCGGATCGTTGGAAAACGAAAAATCGAGGTTCAGCATAGCCGGTTTATGCACCGAATCGTATTGCAACTGGTAACCATAACGGCTGAGTTCGCCGGTGCCGATTCCCTCTTTTACAACACTATAAGTAGCCGTAATATTTTTTGCCCGCTGAACAAGACGATAGTAATAATAAGCATACATAGCGTCCTGTTCGTCGATACCCGGTAATCCAAATCCCAAACGTATATTAAACGGAATAAACGATGGCGCAGTGAATTTACGTGGCCATTTATTTTCGTTCAATCCAAGAATTATCAGGTTTTCAAAATCCAGACAACGGGTTTCCAGAATCCCCATCACCTGCATACCACTTAAGGGTTCGCCTTCAAAAGCCACTGACACTTGTCCGAGGTACTGTGAAAACAACCTAAAATAAACAGCCTCGCTGATTTCACGCTGCTGCTCACTCAACACATCATCAACAACGGCTTTTAGCTTTTCAATCGCTTGATAAATGGAATATATCAGCTCTAAAAGCATCGCATTGTCAATTGCACTCTGTTTTAAATGACCATAAAAAGCAGCAAGCACATTTAAAAAGTACTCGCTGTAATCCGCCGTTTTTTCCGGCAGTGTAAATATCTGTTTGTGTAATGGCGAAAAGTCAATCTCTGCCAGCGGCACCGTAATCCGGTTGTAATTTTTCAACTGGTTAATGTACCCTTTACAAGCCTCACTCGCAGTGTCACCCAACAGCTGATGATTCAAAACATCGGTTACATAACGGTAATAAGCCACAAAATTATCGCCTTCTTTTCGCTTGTTTTTCAGCAGCGTTACCAGTAACATTAAAAAGCCGTAAACAACCGAATTACGCACCGAATAACCCATCGTAACATTTACCTTGTCGATATTTGCAGGGACCGCTCCAAGTGCCGAAAACAACAAACTTTCATCGGCCAACACAATCGCCGTATTATCGAACTCCTTTTTATATGACTTTTTTGTCTCATCCAGAAAATTAGGAATTTGTTGCGCCTGTCCGTATACCGACGAAACAGCAACCATTTTCATATTTTTGGGTTTGGAGAAACAGGTTTTATCCAGTTCAAAATCTTCAGGTTGAGGAAATTCAATCAGGTTACTTCGCAAAAAATGACCTGCTTCATTTTGTTTGTCGCTGAGATACGACTCATCGTAATCCCATAAAAACTCCGCTTTCCCCAATCTTTGCAGATACTTGAAAAATTGTTTCTCGCAAGCGTTAAGCGCATTCAATCCTACGATATAATATTTTTTAAAAGTAAATTCCTTTTCTTCACTTTCCAGATTTTCAGCCACTTCCCGATCCTGCATTCCGGGGTAAGCCAGTTGTTTTTCGGCCAGCTGCTGTTTAAAATCCTGGTAAACGGGATACAACTTATCCCAAATGGATATATATTTTTCCTTAAACCCCATTTTATCCACGACCGCCATGCTTCCCCAAAACTGCTCCAGCGCCTTTTTCTGCTCGTCGGTGAGGTAATCAAAAACCGATTCAATTTCTTTCAGATCGGAAACATTGGTAAACAAATCTTTGGCTTTTACGAGGTAACGATCGATATCATTAAAATCGGCCAGCAGAATTTCGCCCCAAAAATAAAATTCATCAAAGGTTTCAGTGGTTTTAGTATGCTTCAGAAATACATCATAAAGTAAAGAAATCATCTGTAACTTCTCGCCTTTTTGCATGGACGAATACGATGCCATCAATTCATTTATCGTGGTCGTATTGGGACCAATCGCCGCACCATCAACAGTTTTCTGCAAATAATGGGTAAAGAAAACACCGGCTCTGCGATTAGGAAAAACCACACACAGATCCTTTAACTCGTTTTGATGTTTTTGATAAATAAATTTAGCGCATTGCGAGAGAAATCGTTCCATACTTCATTTCAAAGTTCAGGGCTTAAAGTTCATAGTTTAGCCTGAATAAACAAGAAATTGATGCAATAAAATTTTCTTAAATTAGAGCTTTCGTAATAAGTTTATCTCATAAATCATTCTTTCACAATATGAAAAAAATTGCACTGTCACTTTTCTCAATCATTTTAGCCTTTCAGGTATTTGCACAAGACCGCATAACAGGCCTCCCTTTTGCCACACGCAGCGAGGTAATTGCACAAAATGGAATGGCTTGTACCAGTCAGCCACTGGCTACGCAGGCTGCACTCGACATTTTAAAAGCCGGCGGGAATGCCATTGACGCAGCCATTGCCGCCAATGCGGTTTTAGGCTTAGTTGAACCAACCGGAAACGGCATGGGAGGCGATTTGTTTGCCATCGTTTGGGATGCCAAAACAAAAAAACTATATGGCTTAAATGCCAGCGGCCGTTCGCCCTATGAATTAACGCTTAATTATTTTAAGGAAAATGGCTACGAAAAAATTCCGTCGCACGGACCGCTGCCCGTTTCAGTACCGGGATGTGTTGACGGCTGGTTTGAACTCCATAATAAATTTGGAAGTCTGCCAATGAAAGAAGTCTTAAATCCCGCCATTTCTTATGCCGAAAACGGATTTCCGTTAACCGAACTTATTGCTTATTACTGGGGGCGCAGTGCCTTTTTAAGTCAATACTCCGGTTTTGAAGAGATTTTTATGCCCAATGGAAAAGCGCCTAAAAAAGGTGAAGTATTTAAAAATCCATACCTGGCAAATACTTTTAAACTGATTGCGGATCAAGGCCGCGATGTATTTTATAAAGGCGAAATTGCCGAAAAAATCGTGAGATATGTACGCGAGCAAGGTGGTTTTTTAAGCATGAAAGACTTTGAAGACCATCATTCCGAATGGGTGGAGCCAATTTCTACCAACTACCGTGGTTATGATGTTTGGGAACTACCTCCTAACGGACAGGGAACGGCCGTTTTACAAATGTTGAATATCCTGGAGAATTACGATATCGCCGGTATGGGATTTGGCTCACCAGAATACATGCATCATTTTATTGAAGCGAAAAAGCTGGCGTATGAAGACCGCGCAAAATATTACTCCGACATGGATTTTAATAATCTGCCGATTGAAGAACTGATCTCAAAAGAGTACGGCAAAGAAAGAGCAGCATTACTTAATGAAAACCGTGCAGCACGCTCCTATCCTGCAGGAGAGCTGGAACAGGGGAACACCATTTATTTGACAACTGCCGATAAAGACGGCAACATGGTTTCACTTATACAAAGTAATTACCGCGGTATGGGATCAGGAATGACACCCGGGAAACTGGGATTTATACTACAAGACCGTGGTGAATTGTTTGCGCTTGAAGAAGGACATATGAATGTTTACGAACCACACAAACGTCCGTTCCATACGATAATTCCTGCATTTATTACAAAAGATGGCGAACCCTATATAAGCTTTGGGTTAATGGGTGGCGCCATGCAACCACAGGGTCATGTACAAATAGTCTGCAACCTGATCGATTTTGGGATGAACCTGCAGGAAGCCGGTGATGCTCCGCGAATAAGCCACGACGGCTCGAGCCAGCCAACCGGCGAAAAGATGGCCGACGGCGGTCGCGTTTCGCTAGAGAGTGGCTTTGAATACCAAACCATTCGCGAATTAATGAGCAAAGGACACCGTATTGGTTATGCGCTTGGACCCTACGGCGGATACCAGGCGATTATGTGGGACAAAGAAAATAAAGTATACTACGGCGCTTCAGAATCGAGAAAAGACGGGCAAGCGGCCGGATTTTAAAGAACAAAATGAAGTGAAACAAATACTACTTTCGAAAAACCAGCGCTTCAGTTGCGGCATTAAAAATACTAATTAGTAAATTAATTATTGAAAAACTTTTTATGTTACACACAAAATATGTAATACATATTTAATTTTCATAAAAATTATTTATAGAATAAAAATATACTGCCCTAGTATTCCTCTAATATTTTATTTACACTCACAAAACACCGAGATCACAACCTTACATATCCCTCTATATATAGGCATTTGAAAGACGCAAATAGTGAGTTAAACATATACTAACTATTCTTCAGGCGACCTTTAAACCTTAAAATCTTTGTTTTTAACCATATTTGTTATTCAATAAAAAATACTATTTTTATTAACATTTATAATATATAATACAATATGATGTCATTTCTAAATATATTTCACAATATTGCATCAGATTCTTACTTTTTCAATCACAGAGACTGCATTTTGAAATAATTAAAAACTAAAAGCTATTAAAATGACGAAACAATAATCAATTAGTTATTTATCAAATTTAATAAAACAATAAAAACAACCAGAAGAACACATAATTAAAAGGATTATCAATTTACTTTTTATAATACAAATAATTCTCTATGAAAAGATTCTTATTCACAATCTTCTTGATGAGCGCGGTTACACTATTTGTAACGGCGCAGAAACGCACCATCAGTGGTGTCGTACGAGAACAATCTACCAATGATTTACTCCCCGGAGTAACAGTACTGGAAAAAGGGACTTCAAATGGAACGGTGACGAATGTCGACGGTGAATTTTCCCTTTCTATTGAGCAGGGGGCAATACTTGTTGTTTCCTACATCGGACTTGAATCGAAAGAAGTTCTGGTTGGCTCCTCCTCTACTATTGAGGTTATACTTGCTCCATCTTCGGAAGAGGTGGGCGAAGTGGTTGTAACAGCAATGGGTATTCGTAAAGAAACCAAAGCCCTGGGTTATGCTGTTCAGGCGATTGGAGGCGATGAGCTTTCAAAAGTGAAACAGCCCAACCTGGTAAACTCGTTAAACGGTAAAATTGCCGGTGTTAACGTTACCAACTCAGGTGGTGGTGCGGGTACATCTTCGCAAATTATCATTCGTGGAAGCACCTCGCTTTCCGGAGACAACCAACCACTGTTTATTGTTGACGGTATTCCAATCGATAACAGTACGGTAAGTGCTGATTATGGTGCTGGTTTAAGTGCAACTTCAACCTACAGCGGTAACCGTGGTATGGATATCAACTCAGACGATATCGAGTCGATTTCGGTACTTAAAGGCCCTGCTGCTGCCGCATTGTACGGATTGAAAGCAGCTGCCGGAGCAATTGTAATTACCACTAAAAAAGGAGAAGCCGGAGCAATGCAGGTAAATGTTAACTCGAAATTTAAAGTTGACATGGCCAATAAATTGCCGGAGCAACAAGCCATGTACGGGCAAGGTAGCGATGGTGCTTTTGATGATGGAACTACATCATCATGGGGAGCTCCACTTACCGGAACTGTTTATAACAATCTGGAAGATTTCTTCGAGCCTGCATTTTCATACGATGTAACAGGAAGTATCTCGGGTGGTACTGAAAACGGAAGCTACTTTATGTCGGTTCACCGACTTGACCAGAACGGTATTGTACCCACTACTGAATATGCAACCAACTCCATTCGTTTTAACGGCGAGCATAAAAAAGGCTGGTTCACCATCGGAATGAATACCAACTATATTTACTCGCAAACCACCAAAACGCTTACCGGATCGGGGTTATACGGCTCGGGAGGAACAGGTGCAATGCTTAGCGTATTAAATTGGCCACGATCGAACAATATGAGCCACTGGATTGAAGGAGGACAACGTGTCCCGCTTCTGCCAAATGTTGATCCGGAAGACGATGTTGACAATCCGTACTGGACAGCTCACAAAAACCCTGTTACCGACGACGTACATCGTTTTATCGGATCGGGTTATGTTACCATGCAACCTACCGAATGGTTGAGCGCTACTTATCGTGCTGGTCTCGACCATTACAATACCTTCTCACGCAACATCCTTACTCCGGGATCTGCAGTAGCTCCTCCATACGATGAAGGTCAGGTTACTGAGTCACAAAGGGAAAACAACATTCTTACATCGAACTTAACCGTTTCGGCCAACAAAAAAGTTGATGATTTTGATTTGGGCCTGATGTTAGGACACAACTACGAGCAGTCAACTTATTTCAGCCAACGGCAAAGTGCGATTGGTTTGCTCTCTGATTTTATGAGTGTAAACAATGCCGATCGTGAAAACCAAACATTCAGCAACTATCAATCGAAAAAGAGATTATACAGTGCTTTCGGTGAATTTAGTGCCAGCTACAAAAACATGTTATTTTTAAGTGTTACAGGACGTAACGACTGGTCATCGACACTTGCTGAAGAGAACCGTTCGTTCTTCTACCCTTCTGTTAGCGGCAGTTTTGTATTCTCAGAATTCTTCGGCGAAAACCTAAAAGAAACATTCTCGTTTGGAAAAATTCGTGCTTCGTGGTCGCAGGTTGGTAAAGATGCTCCTGTATACCAAACTGCAACTTATATTGAAACAGTTAATACAATCGGTGGTGGTTACAACAACAGCTACACCGGTGGGAACCCGTATTTGGCTCCTGAAACCACCGAGTCGACAGAACTTGGTTTAGACCTTCGTTTCTTTAACGGACGATTAGGTGCCGATTTCACGTATTACGATACCCGAAGTAAAGATCAGATCATTTCGCCAAGGGTAAGTATGGCAACCGGTTATATTTTCCAGTATACTAACTTCGGAACTGTTACCAACAAAGGGTTTGAGCTTACATTAACCGGAAAACCAATTCAGAACCAAAACTGGAACTGGCAAACAACTTTAAACATTTCGCATAACAACGGAACCGTATCTGATCTTCCTGAAGGTGTTCAGTTACTTTATGTAACCGACGTTCAGGTTGGACCAGCTACACCGGCATCTATTGGCGACGATATTTTCCTCGGATTAATTGGTACGCGTTGGGAAAGAACGGATGATGGTCAATTGATTCTGGATTCAGACACCGGTCGCCCGATTACTTCAACAGATGCAACAAATGTTGTTGGCGACCGCGAACCAGATATGCTTTTGGGTTGGAACAACAGCATTACGCATAAAAACTGGAATCTGTCATTCTTAGTTGATGTAAGGATTGGTGGCGATGTTTACAACGCTACTGAATACTCGATGGCTTACTCAGGAATGAGTAAAATCACTGAAAACCGTGGAGAGACTCAAACATTTGAAGGAGTGATGATAAACAGCGAAACCGGCGAATACGAACCGGCAACAAGTACAATCACGCTTGATCAGGATTACTACCAAAACTACTACACCAAAGAAGCCGAACCATTTATAACCAGCGTTAACTGGTTCCGTTTGCGTTCTGCCTCTTTGAGCTATACTGTACCTGCATCGTTTTGTAACCGTATTGGTTTTGTAAAAGGTATTGATCTTTCATTAACTGGAACCAACTTACTTCTGTTTACCAATTACGATGGAATGGATCCCGAAGTTAGTGCCGGTGGTTCTGGCGTTATGGGTGCCGGATCATCAGGAATTGATTATGCCGGAGTACCTGCTACCACAAGTGTTTCATTCGGCTTAAATGTTAAGTTTTAAAAAGAATTAGATATGAAGAAGATAACAATATTATTTCTGTTTTTTATAGGGGTGTTTTTCACCTCTTGCGAATACGACCTCGATATAAACAACTCTCCCAACGCCCCACAAGAGGCTGCTCCGGATCAGCGTCTACCTTATGTTTTAGCCGAAACGGTTGATTTTTTTGGTAGTCACGGAACGCGTACTGCTAACCTTACCCAACAGTTAGGTTATGCTTATCGCCCCGGTTACCGCTATTATATGTTTCAGAACTGGCAATTTGCAAATAATGCTGACGCATGGGTTTGGCAGTGTTGGTATGGTTATGCCTGGGTAAACATTGAAGAAATGATGAAAGATGCCGAAGATGTTGAAGCATGGCATTATACCGGCGCTGGTAAAATCCTTAAAGCATTTGGAACAGGAACATTGGTTGATGCTTACGGTTATATTGCCTACCAGGACGGTATTGCCGGAAATATTCAGCCCGATTACGACGATGCTGAATATGTTTACAGCCAGATTCTACCCTTAATTGACGAAGGAATTGCTGATCTTCAGAAAACACAGGGAGAAAATGCTCCGGACCTGTCTGTTGGCGATGTAATGTATAATGGCGATGTTAACAAGTGGATTAAGTTTGCTTATGGCGTAAAAGCCCGTTTTATGAGCCACCTGTCGAAAAAAGCTGAAGGAACTGACCTGTTGGCATACAACCCTACAGGAATTCTTTCGAATATTGCACAATCATTTCAATCGAACGGCGACGATGCCGAATATATTGGCGAAGATGGCGATATATCAGCAAGATGGTGTATTCAACGTCAAAATATTGGCAGCTCGAATAAACCCGGTAAATTATGGAAAGACTACCTGATGAATACCGTTGACACTATTAACGGTGGCGATGAGACCTGGAACAGCCGTGTAGTTGATCCACGTACTGAAGTGCTGCTTCCTAAAATTACGGATGGCGACAATGCCGGCGAATTCTCATTTGCTGTTGATTTAAGCGAAACAGATCACGCACCAACAACTGACGATGTAAATTATGTTGGAATGCGTTCTTCAGAGGATAATCCATTATTTTACACTGAAAAGAATTCTCCATATTTCCTGCTTTCTTATTCTGAGTTGAAATTTATTGAAGCAGAGGTTTATTTCCGCCAGGGAAGTTTGGAGAGTGCGCTGACTTCGTACCACGATGCAATTCAGGCAAACATGGACAAACTGGGAATTCCGGCAGATGAAAGTGCCGCTTTTATGGCTAGTGAAGCCGTTGTTCAAACCGCATCGGATTTGACATTGAGCCACATTATGATGCAAAAATACATTGCATGTACTTATAGTCCTGAAGTTTGGACAGATATGCGACGTTGCGATTACTGTATCGGTCCTGACGGAACTTACGACTACGCTGCCGGCGTTTACAAAGGATTTGATCGTCCGCCGTTTGTGTACGAAACTGCATTCCCGCAGGATGACGACTATATTCGTCGTTACCAAATGGCCTACTACGAGCGTTATTACAATGCTTCGAAAGTAGAGGCGCTTGGCGTTTTCGAAAATGAATATATGACCACTCCTGTTTGGTGGGACATTGAAGAATAGTTATTTTAAGTCTAAAGTTAAGCTGCAACGGCTTGCCCGATTCTTCGGGCAGGCCGTTTTTTTTGCATTTAAAGCAATTCTACCGAGGTAATAATGATACTTACCGAGGGTAGTGGCTTAATTACCTAAGTTCGAAAGCCCATGCCTAAGGGGAGAATTTTAAATACCCAAGTGATTCAAAATCGTCCTTTAGTTTACTGCTCAATTTCCCTAACCAGATCAATAATTTTATCGCGCAGCGGTTTGTATTTTAAATACCAGATCACAAGTCCAATTATCACTCCAAACAGTATCGCTCCGAGAAAGAAAACCTGGGAATCGAGCACTGATCTGCCTTCACCTATCCATTCGAAAGTTAAACCAATATCAATTAATAAAAGGCCAGGAATAACCCCCAATGCCCTTTTCTGAAAAGGCTGGTAACGACAGGCTGCTTTTTTCAGCATTTCGAGCGTAGGCAACGAATAATCAACATTCTGGTATTCATTGTTAAGTTTTCGGAAAGAGAGCGCAATAAACAAAAATCCCAAAATAAGAGCAACTCCACTTATTAAGTCACTAATTTCGTGTGAGTCAATATACTCTAACCCAGTTTTCACAATAAACACTGGTATAAAAATCCAGTAAAAAATCTGAACTGCCTTTACAATTGTCGCGTACTGCCTGTCTTCTTTTTTCAGTTTCCCGGTTAATTTACTCAGGTTGGTATCAAATTCATGTGCGGTCATAATTGGTCTCCTTTCAGCTTTTCTTTTAATTGCGATTTAATACGATGGATTTTCACTTTTACATTTGGTTCGGTAATACCAATAACCTCGGCAATCTCTTTCATCGATAGCCCTTCGAGCATCAGCGATATCAATGCTTTATCGATTACCGACAGCTGATTGAGCTCAAGCTGCATACGTTCAAGCAACTTTTCCTCGGCCAGTTTGTGTTTCAGGTTTTCATCATCCAATATCGAATTCAGGTTTGTGGTGTCGCTGTTTACCATCAGTTTCATATGCCTGAAAGCCTTTCCGGTAAATGTTAACGACGTGTTTACAGCCACCCGGTAAACCCAGGTGCTCATGGCCGAATCGCCCCTGAAACTATCGAGACTTTTCCAGATATTTACAAGCACCTCCTGGTACATATCTTTCTGATCTTCAGCATTGGAATTGTAGTACCTGCAGATATTGCGGATCCGCTCGCCATTGTCAGATACAATCGTGTTGAATTTCTCTTCTTTCGTCACTTTTCAGTGTTTTTTCCTATTTAGTAAAGCTAAAAACGGATAGTTACATTTTTTTCTGAAAATATTAAAAAAGAAACAGTGATATAGTTTTTGTGTGCTCAGGTTCAGAAAATTAACAAAGCAAAAAAGTTGACAGAATAAGCCAGTTAGTGAATGAGCTAATGAGGAAAATAGTTATTGAGTTATCGAGAGATGCTTGAACGGGAGAATTTTTCAATCTCCAATCAATCTTACTCAATCTTAAAATCAATCTCTTATTAATCTAATTCATTTTATCCTTTCCGCCTTTTACAAGCAGCCAAAACGTAAATGCCATTTCGCCCAAAATACTTGGCACGGCTACCAGCGCAAGGAAAATTCCGGCGAAATCGGCATAATTAGGCAGAATAAAATGTGCTGCCGTATCAACCATATACATAATTCCGGCAATGGTAAGAAATACGGCTATCCACCGGGGCTTTTGAATAATAATAGAGAGTAAAATTAAGTGCGCGCCAAAAAAGAACAAACCAATCAGCCAGATAATTTCGAACACATTTACCTGGTACAAAATCTCATCTGCCGAATCCAAATTCAGAGTAAGAACCAGGGCAAAAACCGCAACGCCCATTATTGCTGCATGCATCAACCGAAAATAGGTACTTAAACGGGTAAATTTATGCTTGCGGTATAAATCAAAAAGTCCCCAGGCAACAACTACATCGAACAACACAGTAATTAAAAAAGCTAAAATGCCAAAGCGCACAGACATATGATCAAGCCTGATCGTTTCGAGCGGATTTTGCTTGAGCGACTCAAGCATAACAAAATTAGCAAATATGGCCGCAAAAAATATGATCAGATAGCTGATTCCGGTAATGATCGAGAGTTTTCTTGAATTCATTTCTATTGTTTTTATGGAATAATAACCATAATAATCTGCCAAATGTTTACAGGTATACAAAAAAAGGTTCCGTTCGAATCAACAAACGGAACCTTTATTATTTTGCTTATTTATCTATTTACTACTTGCAAAGCGGATCAGTACCAATAGTACCAACCAAATCTTTCAGATACTGTTTTGATTCTACATTTTTCAGGCGCTCTCTGGCTTTTGCCAATCGACCATCAATATCCATTTCAGCAACCAGCGCAGCGTTATTTTCGTTGTTTTTAAAGTCCTCAAGGTAACCGATTTGTTCCACAAGGAAAGCAATATCCTTGTCTTGCTTCAGTTTCAGTCGGGCTTTATACCAGTCGCTTTTTAGCACCTCTTCCCTGTCGAATAGTTTGCGCAGCTCCGGATCGCTGATGTCCTTTCCTTCGTAATGACCATAAGCCATAACATGCAGCAACACTTTCAGCGGCGGAATAGCAGATTCAACACTTCCATCCTCAAAGAATGGCGCCGCAGCACGTTGCATGGCTTCAGTAATGTTGTTTATACCATCAACATAATCATCCATTCCCTGCAATTCCGGCTTCAGCATGCGCTCGTTAAACACTGCCAGTGGTTCGTCGAATAAACGGTTCATACATCGAAAAGCAAAGTTTTTAGTTATTCGGTAGCCCAAACGGCTGGCCAGCACTTTTTGTCCTTTGTATTCAAAGTCCTCCAGTTTCTCTAAACAACCATTTTCAATCAGCTTCTTCGGATCGCGATCTTCAGGAACCAAACGTGCCCAAATTTCAGGAATAAGAATACTGATATCGTGATCGAAACGATTTTCCGATCCAATGTAACCGGCAGCCGAACTAAAACCCTGGTATTCGGTAAGAATATACGACAACAAAGCGTTGTTCAGGTCGGTGGTTGGCACCAGCATATTAAAAGGCCCTTTTGTAAGCGCACCTTCTAATCCGGCACCGGTGGTTGATGGCGACTTTCCCGTGATACTTGCAATAAAATCCATAAATAACTCAGGCAATTCCTGGTAATGAATTGGATTATAAACTGCCAGCGGACGAATGCCTGCTTTTTTATCGGCAGGATTGTTCCTTCGTCCGGGCAATACGGCATTTACAGGCCAAACCACCGGATCTTTGTCTTTTATCTTTCTATACAAACGCACACCAATTTCACCAAGGTATGAGTCTTGTGTTTCGTTCTTAAATATATTGCGCTGCAGGTAACGCGGGTTCTTTGTTGGTTCACCATCTACAATTCTTGGATGCGAGGGTGTTACAAAGTATTTATCACTTTCACTTTCAGCTACTTCTTTAATAAAGTTTTTAACCGGTTTGGTATATTTCTCAAAACTAATGGCGTCTTCAATCAGGTCTACAGCATTCTCGCGGGTTAGCGGCTCGTAATTGGTCAGGAATGTGTTATTATCCACAATTTCCTGTTCGGCTTCTTTATCGTAACCTCTGATAACTGCTTCATCCGGACGCTGAAACAAGTAGCTCTCGCAATTGGCAACCAGTTTTACACTAGGGTTATTATATTCCTTATTCAAATCCTTCAAACGGTTTGACGGAACTGTGATAGTTGCCGAAATATCATCCTCGGTTTGGATTTTCATCGAAGGAACAAAATCCGACCGCAGTTTATGCAAATACCAGCGTCCTTCTTCGTTAAATCCGATACGCACATAACTGGCAGCAATTGGATTGTGTTTGTAACGCAACACATTTCCGGGGCGGCCATTTACAATTTCCACATTAAATAACTCGCGCCATTTTAATCCTCTCTCTTCATTCCCACGGTAGTGACGTTTTACGAAAAAGGCCAGCGTGCGAACATTGTCAGGCAGGTCTTGTAAGAATTTATTGTATTCGTCGCTGTATTGATCAGACGGTGTTAATAATTTTACAGCTGAACCCAATGTCCGTTTTTTACTCAGGAACGAGCGCGATGGATCTGCATCGGGGCGCACTTCTCTCCATCGGTTAGAATAATCTTTATTAATGATCTCATCAACCATATTTTCAACCAGTTCCAGGTTTTCAATATAAAATGATCCGAACTTAATGGCGTTTTGCATTGATTTTGAGATCTCTGATTTTCCACCTCCGGAAACCGTACTTGGTTTGTGGCAAAACATTCCTTCGGGTGCGGTATCAATAATACGCCACATAGCCTGTGTTGGATGTTTTACCAACTGAAATTTATGTCCGGTAGGATGTACATACACTTTATTGGGCGAAAGTTTCAGGCTGTAATCTTTGTTCTTGAATTTCCAGCTAACGGCACTTTTCTCCACATCCAAGTCGGCGTTCTCAGGAATATAAACCACATCGGGATATTTTTTATCGATGGCATAATTTCCTTCCTGTACTTCAATGCGGTTGCCCAGTAGCTTTTTCGCTTCATCGAAAGAATAAGGCTGATCGAATTTTTTGGTAAAATTGGTTCCAAAAACACTGTCGCTCATATTTCCACGTGGGAAAGCAATTGCACCACCGGCATGTTCTTCTTCAACCAAACCATAAAGGTTGGCCGAATAGCTGATTTGTGTTTTTATCTCTTTTTTGGAGTAACCGTAATAATTGTCTGCAATTATCGTAACCACAACTCCACGTTCATCACGACAAGTAAGTTTAAAAGCTGAACCATCGTTGTAAAGCTCATTCTCGTCTTTCCAGCACATCCCGTCGCGTTTCTGACGTTCAGATGCATCATCGTAATGTGGCAGACCAACATCTTTCTTCTTAAGCGTAGTAAGGTGTGGTGCTAAAATTATACATCCGGTGTGGCCGGTCCAATGCTCAACATCCAATGCGGCATCGTTTACAGCTAGGTTTGGATCGCCGGCATTACCAAAAATAGTTTCAACAAAATCGAGGTTACTCACCAAACTACCGGGCGCAAAAAAACGTACTTCCATACTTTTTGTGCTTACAATACCGGGCACTTCTGGGCAAACTACCGGGCGCAACAATAGCGACACCATCACTTTGGCTTTTTCATTCTGCGCCGATGTAAATGGCAAAGTCATTAACTCGCTTGTTGGTTTTAAAGCGGTATGTAACAGGTGTGCGAAAGTAATTTTCGGCACTTCTTTTTTATCGGCAGGCACAGGCAGACCACCGCGCACAATATGGAAAGTTCCTTTTGTAGTACGCTTATCTGCAGCAGGATTATTCAATATTCCCTGTTTTAAACGGTAGGAACTTAGCAAATCGCTTTTAAAGTCGTTGCCGTTTGGTGGCAAACTCAGCTCGCGTGCCATTTTTTTCTGGTTCAACACCAACGTATTATTCGGCAAACGATAAGGCTTTTCAAATTCAAGCTCTTTTAAATAATCATCGATAAAATGCTGAATTCGAGCATCGACCGGAGACATGTGCTCACTTAACAAGCGTGATTTTTCCTGGAAACTTTTTACCAGGCCTTCGGTTAATTCCTGAAATTTTGAATTGGCGTATTTAGAGCCCGAGTCTGAATCATCATTAAACGTTGGCTGACCTAAGGAGGCCAACTGCAGATTAATGTATTGAATCATATCGCGGCGATCTCGTCTCGTCTGTTTTGAGGGAGTGTATTTTTTACTCATAATAATTATATTTCTAGTCCTTAAACAAAAATACGGAATTGAAGTTTTATCAATTCAATTAAATTTCTTAATTCGCCTTAAAACAGCCATTCTTTATTGATTTGTTAACCCCAAGACGACTTATTGTATCAAAATGTAAAAGTTTGGCATTTCATCCGATATACTTGAATTTCCTATTATATCACCCTTATGATATGTATCATAGGTACTTCTTAATTGTAAAATAATTTCAGGAATATCTTTGGTCCTTTATTGAATAATATTAATTGGTAAAGCGAATCAATCATAAACATATGATCGTCTAAATTATTACTAACAACCTGATTCCGTTCTACCGAAACCAAAAAATTATTACAAATGAAACACTTAAAACTAAAGGCTTTGCTGGTTCTAATGGCTGGTCTTTTTATTTCTTCACAAACATTTGCAACCGATGGTTATTTTAGCGTTGGCTATGGTACAATTAATAAAGGATTGGCCGGTGCCGGAATTGCATTTTATCAGGGATCGTTAATTAACGGCAATCCTGCCGGTAATGTGTTCCTTGGAACGAAATACCAGTTTGGAGTTAACTTCTTTAATCCGAACAGACAGTACACCGTAACAGGAAACCCCTCGGGTATGGAAGGTACTTTTGGTTTAATGCCCGGAACTGTTGAAAGTGACAGCAAATTATTTTTAATGCCTTCGGCTGGCGCCAACTGGATGGTTAGCGACAACTCTAGTATTTCTGCTGCTTTATTCGGAAATGGAGGAATGAACACAGATTACCCAACAGCAACATTCTACGATCCAATGTCGGAAACTACCGGTGTAAATCTTGCACAGATGTATGGAAACATTACTTACTCGCAGAAGTTGGGCGAAAAACACAGTATTGGTGTAACCGGTGTGTTGGCTTACCAATATTTCGAAGCAAAAGGATTAATGGCTTTTGGTGCATTCTCTTCTAATCCATCAGCAATTTCAGGAAATGGCACTGACAGCGGTTTGGGTTATGGATTTAAAATCGGATACCTCGGTCAATTAACTGATAACTTCTCAATAGGTTTAACTTATCAATCGAAAGTTTGGATGAGCGAATTCGATGATTATTCAGGTTTGTTTGCCGAGCAAGGTGATTTTGATATTCCTTCAAGCTGGACAGCAGGTTTTGCATGGGAAGTTGCTGACGATTTTACCATAATGGCCGATGTTAAACAAATTATGTATGGCGATGTAAAATCAATTGGCAACCCAATGTTACCAAATCTAATGACGACTCAACTTGGAGCAGACGATGGAGCCGGTTTCGGATGGGAAAATATAATGGTATACAAACTTGGTTTTAACTATGCAGGTGTTGATACATGGGAATTCCGTGCAGGACTTTCAATTGGCGATAACCCAATTCAATCTTCAGAAGTAATGTTTAATATTCTTGCACCTGGTGTAATTGAAAACCAGATCGCTCTTGGTTTATCAAAAGAAGTTGGGAAATCGGGTAACCAATTCCACGTTGCTTTTAATTATGCAATGAACAGCAATGTTGAAGGTCCTAACCCACTTGATCCTCCATCGGGACAGACCATCGATATTGAAATGAATCAATTTGAATTAGAGTTGGGATTCTCATTCTAAACAAATTCTTTGATTTTGATACTCCAAAAATTTCAAAACTATATATTTGGGCCCGGACTTTTGTCCGGGCTTTTTCTTTTTGAACACTTCTTCAGATTAACTGTAATTATTATATTAACCGAAAATTATAATTGACAGAAATGAAATTGATATCGTGGAATGTAAACGGAATACGTGCCGTTGCCAAAAAGAATTTTTTTGAGGATTTTAATCAATTGGATGCCGATATACTTTGCCTGCAGGAAACCAAAGCACAAGATGACCAGGTTGCTGAAACGCTGGCACCTATTGCTGGCTACCATATCTATTCCAATTCGGCAGAAAAAAAAGGCTACTCAGGAACAGCAATCCTTTCGAAGATAGAACCGGTAAGCGTTTCGTGCGATATGGGAATTGATGTTCATGATACCGAAGGCCGTGTTTTATGCCTCGAATATGAAAAGTTTTATGTGGTAAATGTATATGTCCCCAACTCTGGTAGCGAATTAAAACGTTTGGAGTACCGTCAGGAATGGGACCTGGCTTTTTTTAATTACCTGAAAGACCTGGAAAAAACTAAGCCGGTTGTGGTGTGTGGGGATTTTAATGTGGCCCACCGCCCTATCGATCTGGCACGACCAAAACCAAACTACAACAAATCGGCGGGTTTTATGCAGGAAGAAATCGACGGAATGGATCGCTTTACACAAGGCGGGCTGGTTGATACATTCCGCCATTTTTACCCCGATGTTACCGACAAATATTCATGGTGGAGTTACCGTGCCGGAGCTCGCGGCAAGAACGTAGGCTGGAGAATCGATTATTTCCTTGTTTCTGAAAGCTTTATTCCGCAAGTACAAAAGGCATATATTTTGAACGAAGTTATGGGCTCCGACCATTGTCCGGTAGGCATTGAAATAGTAGGTTAATAAATAACTATCATAAAAGTTTCAGCGGGTGAATTATGGTTCTCCCGCTGTTTTTATATAAAAACGATCTACTTTTGCATTTTAAACAGAAATATATTGAATTTCGATCCACATACTACCAATTTACCAATCGTTGATGTAATCGGCGATGTAAAACAACACCTGCAAAAGGAAAATACTTTAATCGTTCACGCACCTCCCGGAGCCGGAAAAAGTACCGTTCTTCCGCTTGTGCTTCTTGAAGAAAGCTGGCTGAATGGGCAAAAGATTATCATGCTTGAACCTCGCCGCCTGGCCGCCAGAAGTATTGCCACCCGCCTGGCCGAACTTTTAGGTGAGCCGGTTGGGAAACGTGTTGGTTACCGCATTCGTTTTGACAATTGTGTTAGTAGATCCACACAACTGGAGGTGGTTACTGAAGGAATCCTAACCCGCATGTTGCAAAGCGATAATGCATTGGAAGGTGTTGGAATGGTTATTTTTGATGAGTTTCACGAACGTAGTCTTTTTGCCGATGTAGCATTGGCACTGTCGCGCGAGGCCCAGCAGATTTTACGTCCTGATCTGCGCATCATGATCATGTCGGCCACGCTAAATATGCCACAACTTACGCAGTTACTTAAAGCACCATCGGTAGTTAGTGAAGGACGCCAGTATCCTGTCGAGATTCATTATGAAGGTGATAACGACCTAAAGCTTCTACCTGAACTAACCAGTCGTGTGATAACAAAAGCAGTTGAAAAGCACGATGGTGACCTATTGGTATTTCTGCCCGGCGAAGCAGAAATAAAAAACACAGAAGCCATTTTACGAAGCAAACACAAAGGAATTGCCATTCATCCGCTTTACGGACAGCTGTCGCCGCAAAAGCAGTTTGCAGCAATAATGCCCAGCCGCGAAGGACGACGAAAAATTATACTTGCTACATCCATCGCCGAGACCAGCTTAACGATTGAAGGCGTTAAAGTTGTAATTGACTGTGGATTTAGCCGAACGCTCAAATTCAATCCAAACACTGGCTTGTCGCGCCTCGAAACAGTGGAAATAACTTTAGATTCGGCCGACCAGAGAGCAGGACGTGCAGGCCGGCTTGGCCCCGGAATTTGTTACCGCATGTGGACGAAGGCAACGCATCATCGTTTGAACAAACATCGCACACCGGAAATTGAAGAAGCAGACCTTGCTTCGCTTGCCCTTGAAATGGCCATATGGGGTGTTGATGATATCAATAAATTGACCTGGCTAACTCCCCCACCAAAAGGCCACGTTTTGCAAGCCAACGAATTGCTGGAGCAATTGGATGCGGTTGATGCCGGAAAAATTACAAATCATGGTAAAGCTATACATCGTCTGCCTTGTCATCCACGACTGGCACACATGTTACTTCTGGCGCAAAACGATAATCTTACAGCATTGGCATGCGATATTGCTGCTATTTTGGAAGAACGCGATCCATTAAACCGCGATGCCGGAATCGATATAAATTTACGCATTGAGGCTTTGCGCCGTTACCGCACCAGAACATTAAAAAATAAGCGACTGAAACATATTGCCAAAATTTCGGCACAATACCATAAAATGCTAAATATTGATGAAGACAATTCATCTATTGATCCATTTGAAACCGGTTTATTACTGGCCTACGCTTACCCTGAACGCATTGCTCACGCCACGCCAGGTAACAATGCACAGTTTAAATTGGCGAACGGTAATATCGCTGCTGCCGGGCACGAAGACGATCTGGCGCATGAAGATTGGCTGTCGATCGCAAGTGTAAATGCCCGCGATGGTGTTGGCCGCATATTCTTGGCATCGCCACTAAATCCTCGTGATCTCGCGCCGATGGTTAAAACCGTTGAATCTATCAGCTGGGATACAAAAAGAGGTGGTTTTTCTGCTTTTTCCGAATTACGAATCGGCAGCATTATTCTTCAGCAAAAACCATTGCAGGATTATAATATCGATCAGAAAATAAAGGCTATCTCTGATGCCATAAAAAAAGAAGGTGCCTGGTTGCTCGATTTTAATCCGGACGTAGAACAATGGCAAAACCGAATAATCAGTCTAAGACAATGGGAAAGCAATGGTGATTGGCCGGATGTAAGTACAAGCCACCTTCTTGCAACCAATTATGAATGGCTTTCGCCTTATCTGGCTGATGTAAAAAAGCCGGAAGACCTGAAAAGAATCGACCTCAAGAAAGTACTGCAAAATCACCTGTCTTACGAATCGCAGCAATTATTGGATAAGCTTGCCCCCGAGCGGCTACAAGTTCCAAGTGGATCAAATATCAAACTTGAATATGGCTCAAGAGGTGAAGCACCGATTCTGGCGGTTCGTTTGCAGGAAATATTTGGCTTACTCGAAACTCCGACCGTTAACAATGGAAGTATAAAAATTCTACTGCATCTTCTATCACCAGGATTTAAGCCGGTTCAGGTTACCGATGATTTGAACAGCTTTTGGACCAATACCTATTTCGAGGTAAAAAAGGAACTAAAAGCGCGTTATCCGAAGCACCACTGGCCTGATAACCCGTTGGAGGCTGAGCCTTTGAGAGGTGTTAAACGGAGAGGCCCTAAAAATTAGCGAATCATGGGGTGTAAATATTACGATTTTCTCTCTTTTTTACCTCACTCCTGAAGGAAGAAAGCGAGAAAATCCTTGATCATCCTTTAGGATTTGAGATAATATCAAGGATTTTGAGTCAAATATAGTTCACCCCTTGATTCGCATTATATATCAGCAATTACAATTCATTTCAAATAATACATAAGAAAAGAGGCTGCTCCTCTGAGCCAGCCTCTCATCTTACTTTTAGTAGAACCTCCCGAAATCAATTACTGTTTTCAGTAAGTTGTAATTTATTGATTCTGAAAAAGTATTTATCTGTTACGGTAAATAAGTTTTCCAATCCGGACATCGCCATCGATATCCAGTCTGTAGAGATACATTCCTGATATTTCGGTTTCAGGTTTGAATTCTACACGCTGCAATTCACCAGCTTCAACTTGTTTGTCAAGTAATCGAACAACTCGTTGTCCAAGCATATTGTGAATTTCAAGTACTGCATGTCCACCCTTCTCTGTCATAAACTGAATGTTTACTTTGTCATCGAATGGGTTCGGATACACTTTCAGATCGCTTAAGTTAAACACAGCAATATCGGTAGTAATATTTTTGTTATTACCTTTCGCTTTGCCCTTGTTCTCTTTACTATTATCACCAGTAGTTTCATCATATACAGTATTTGCTTCCAGAGCTTCTTCACAAACAATAGGAACACCTTGGTAAATCAGTGGATCTCCATCGTGTGGCCCTTCATAGTCAGAGCATGCACATACCACTTCGCAAGTTACGGCGTGGGCAATTACATAGATCATCTCTCCACTTACTTCATTAAAGTTAATGGCAACTCCACCTGAATTTTGCAAATCACTGGCAGTATAGGTAAATTGTCCCGGTGCAACAGTTGCTTTACCATTTTTCATTGGATATGGTTCACAGCCCACATAAACATGTGCTTCATTCATCACATATCCTTCAAATAAGACATACTCAACTGATAATGATGCTCCTGTGTAATCAACCATAACGGTTCCCACTTCTAAACCTTTGCCCAGTTCGCAATGTGCTGCGCCAGCATACAACGGCATTTCGTAAGAACCTTCACTTATGGCATTTGTCCATCCCCAACGATTGAACTTATAATCCGGATCATCGATGAAACAAGTACTGATTTCCTCACTATAGTAAGCAAAGGCAGTTTCACAGTTGTCATATACCATACTTTCTTTGGTAATAAAGGCTGTGTCCTTCGAAACATTTTCACAATCGTCCATGGCTTCAAATGCGTAGAAATAAGTAGTATCGCAATCGTTTGCCATATACATTTGTGCATATGCTGTAAGCATGTCACCTTCTGCACAATTATCTGTCCAGCTAGCTGTTAGCATTTCAGGAACATCCATATTACATAACGTTTCGTCGTATGGGTCTATGGTAATAACTGGTGGAATATCGTCTTTAACAACGAAAGTGTATTTCCATGTATACTCACGTTGCAGACAATCAGTGTATGTATAAATAAATACAACATCCTCATTACATACTTCTGTATCTGGATCGTTCATGCCAATAAATGTAAGCATGCGACCACAGTTATCGTATAACTCAGGTGCTGCCGGCGCTACAATGTCTGCAGGACATGCAACTTCCATTCCGCCATCATCAGGTATGTTTACAACAGGATCCAATACTGTAAAGACATAATCCCAGGTGTATTCAACTCCAAGACAATCTTCCCAGGTATAAGTGAAGGTAACCGGTCCGTTACAAACTTCTGTAACAGGATCTGTTACTCCAGTAAAGGTCAACGGACGACCGCAGTTGTCAAACAATTCAGGTGCTGCCGGTGCTACAATATCCGAAGGACATGCAACTTCCATTCCGCCATCATCAGGTATGTTTACAACAGGATCCAATACCGTAAACACATAATCCCAGGTGTATTCAACTCCAAGACAATCTTCCCAGGTATAAGTGAAGGTCACCGGTCCGTTACAAACTTCTGTAACAGGATCTGTTACTCCAATATAGGTCAACGGACGACCACAGTTGTCAAACAATTCAGGTGCTGCCGGTGCTACAATATCCGAAGGACATGCAACTTCCATTCCGCCATCATCAGGTATGATTACAACAGGATCCAGTACTGTAAAGACATAATCCCAGGTGTATTCAACTCCAAGACAATCTTCCCAGGTATAAGTGAAGGTAACCGGTCCGTTACAAACTTCTGTAACAGGATCTGTTACTCCAATATAGGTCAACGGACGACCGCAGTTGTCAAACAATTCTGGTGCTGGTGGCGCTACAATATCCGAAGGACATGCAACTTCCATTCCGCCATCATCAGGTATGTTTACAACAGGATCCAGTACCGTAAACACATAATCCCAGGTGTATTCAACTCCAAGACAATCTTCCCAGGTATAAGTGAAGGTAACCGGTCCGTTACAAACTTCTGTAACAGGATCTGTTACTCCAATAAAGGTCAACGGACGACCGCAGTTGTCAAACAATTCTGGTGCTGCCGGCGCTACAATATCCGAAGGACATGCAACTTCCATTCCGCCATCATCAGGTATGTTTACAACAGGATCCAGTACCGTAAAGACATAATCCCAGGTGTATTCAACTCCAAGACAATCTTCCCAGGTATAAGTGAAGGTCACCGGTCCGTTACAAACTTCTGTAACAGGATCTGTTACTCCAATATAGGTCAACGGACGACCGCAGTTGTCAAACAATTCTGGTGCTGCCGGTGCTACAATATCCGAAGGACATGCAACTTCCATTCCGCCATCATCAGGTATGTTTACAACAGGATCCAATACTGTAAAGACATAATCCCAGGTGTATTCAACTCCAAGACAATCTTCCCAGGTATAAGTGAAGGTCACCGGTCCGTTACAAACTTCTGTAACAGGATCTGTTACTCCAGTAAAGGTCAACGGACGACCGCAGTTGTCAAACAATTCTGGTGCTGGTGGCGCTACAATATCCGAAGGACATGCAACTTCCATTCCGCCATCATCAGGTATGTTTACAACAGGATCCAGTACTGTAAAGACATAATCCCAGGTATATTCAACTCCAAGACAATCTTCCCAGGTATAAGTGAAGGTAACCGGTCCGTTACAAACTTCTGTAACAGGATCTGTTACTCCAATAAAGGTCAACGGACGACCGCAGTTGTCAAACAATTCTGGTGCTGGTGGTGCTACAATATCTGCAGGACATGCAACTTCCATTCCGCCATCATCAGGTATGTTTACAACAGGTGGTAAAATAGTAAAAGTATAAATATATTGTACCTCACGATCTAAACAGTCGGTATAAGTCCATGTATAGGTAACATCACCTACGCAATCTGGTGTTGGACTAATAACTGGTTCTCCCGGATCGATCAATTCACCACAATTATCATAAACAGCGGGTGGTGTTGGTGTATTAAGATCATCTGCACATTCGATAGTTTCTCCGCCATCTACAGGATCAACTAACGGTGTATTATCAATAGTAATAACTGCACTCTGAGGTTCACTGATACATCCTTGATTATTTACCACCAACCAAACAGTAGTTTCTTCTGAAACAATAAACTCCTGGCAAGGATCAGCACCGGTATTCTCGGCATATAAAGTAGCCGCGTCAAACGTTTCGCCAGTATACCAGCTAAATATAGTTAACTCAGAATAAATAGTTCCTTCTGCTGCCGTAGCGCAAAGTGTAACCGGAACATCGGGACAGCAAATTTCTGCACCATCAAGGGTTACATCACATGCTGCATCGGGTTCACTAATCAGAATCTCACACCAGGTTGTACAACCATTTGCATCCTCAATATCAAGCCGATAAGCTCCGGCGGTCAAACCATCTGCTCTTAAGTCATCTTCCTCACCTTCCGGTATAAAACCTTCCGGATCTCCAGGTAGGACACTCCATAAGTATGTAAATGGTCCAGTTCCTCCGTCGATTTGTGGTTCTGCCCATCCGTCGTTGCCACCAACTAAAGTAACATTGTGATAATTTACATCTTCCTCAGGGAAATCGCATAACGGCTCAGGCCAATAATCGATAACAAAACTATCAACAGCATAACACAGTTTAGAGGGATCATCCGTGTTGGTGCTCCGAGCATAAATCGTTTTTGGCATATCATCGGCGAGAACAGGAAATTCTGTAGGATTGGGAATTGCGGAAGCTAAATTGCTTGTGTCGGCAGCACCTTCAAAGAAATGAATATCACCACCAAACTCATTAGGCACTCCTGAATAGAGATTAATTTCGTAAGATTCGGCTCCTGTTACGCAAGTTTTTAAATCCTGTACAGTAATATCCGTTGTGTATTCAACTCCAAAAAGGAATGGCCCGCCAAAATCTTTTAACTCGGCAGTAAATGAAGAAGAAGCACGGGTTTTAACCATAAGCGATCCTAAGGTCTGGTTACAGGGATCTTCTCCACCAAAATTATCACCAATTCCAAGATCAGTTAAATTAATGGCAAATTCGGCATATTGAAGTGCCTGAATAGAATCATAAAGGGCTTTATCTTCCAAACTTCCCCAGGGGGCTCCCAACACATTTTGATCCACATTTACAACTGCCCATGCAATTGTATATGTTGTACTTGGTGTTACAATTCCGGCATATCCAAATCCGGTTGCGTCTTCACCACTATTAAATTCTCCAGATAAAGTAAATCCTAATCCAGGTATGCTAGGCATTCCATTCAAACCAGCAAACGTTGCATCTGACATCCAAAGTCTAACCGAAGCCTGAGGTTCGGTTCCTCCGTTTTCAAAATCGATGCTAACGATCAGGTCTCCGACTTTAGATATATAATAATGGCCTGGAATAGCGGGGTTACCTTCAGAATCAACGTCGCCCTCAGCATATTGACTAAATTCCCAGGCAGTATGTCCGGCATCAGGACCAAGGTTCGTTAAAGCTCCTTCGAATAGATCAACCTGACTCTGGAAAAATTCGAAATCGCCATGTGAATTACCATCCGAAGAAATGGTGGTAAAGGCTCCTATTCCATAAAGATCTCCATTTTCGTCTTTTCGCATGTGGCCCATCACATCTACCAGGTCGTTTTTCTGAGGTGTTCCACCAATGCCCAGGCTCCACGAACTAGGATTGGCGCCGTTCGCGTCTGATCCAGCGGTAAACACAGTTGAGTCTTTGAATGCTCCCTGCGAATTGTTATCCCTGAAGTAAACTGCGTCAATCCAAAGCATTCCGGATGCAGGATCTTCCCAATTACGATCTGGATCCGAACTCATTCTTAACTCAAATGAAGTGTTGTAATTACTAAGCACCCGGCTTGTCCAATAACCTGCATCTGTTTGGTCAATTACACCTAATCCTCTGATTGGTGTTGGTGTAATATCAGGATTTTGGAACCAGTCATCCGTGTATGCAGGTGTAGCAAATCCAGAGTCATTTACAGTAAGAATATTGGAATGGATGTCGGCGTCTATTCCAAACCATGCTTTAACAGTGGATCCTTCTGTAACAATTGTTTGTCCATAACTATTGGGGACGATAATAATGCCCAATAGCACTACCATTATAATGCTCCAACATCGGAACAGCCATTTTTTTAATAACGACAACGAGAAATCTGTTCTCGAAGGTTCTAAGTAATTTTGTTTCATACATGTAATTTTGAAGATTAGAATAATCGTTAACTAATAAGCTTGTTTTAGTCTTTGTTTTACCCAATTATCTCCATCTTCAAAAAAAGAAGCTCAAACTTCTACGCGTCCAACGTACTTGTTTTGATTTTTCGAGATTACATCTGGGGCAAGATGTAATTTCTACCCTTATTTATCATTTACATTACAACTTTTTAAATTGCACATACAAGTTACCACAAGATAAAATTGAATTCAATCGGGAATTTTACTGAAAATTTTGAGGATTATTTTGTAGAAAATTCGGTAGTTATTGTAAACTATTTTGGTACGCAAATTCGATCATTTCTGCGGTAGATCGAACACTTAACTTTGTTTGTATATTCTTTTTATGCGATTCAACCGTGCGTGGACTAATATTCAGCTTCGCCCCTATTTCCTTGTAAGTATACCCTTTGCAAAAGTGTTTTAAAATGGTGAGTTCGCGATTGGAAAGTATACGTTTATCTTCAAATGACACAGAAGACTTTTTGGATCTAAGGTATTTTTTTAACAGTTGCCATACGCGCGGGGGAAAATGGTCATCGCCATTTCTTAACGCTTTTATTGCATTTACCAGGTTATCGGCTCCCGAATCGTTAAAAACAAAGCCATTTACTCCATGGCTGATGTATTCCTCGAAATAATCGGAATAATCAGTGCTTAATACCAATAAAATTGGCGTACGCGATGTTTTTCGCCTGATCTTTTTTATCGCGCTGATCCCTTCGTCCTGACAATGAATGACATCAATAATAATTACATCCGGTTTTTCGACCTTCAAAATGCTCATAAAAGCATTAATTGTCTTGGCCTCGAATGCAATCTTACAATCTCCCGCCTGCTCCAGAACCGACTTTATTCCCGAACAAAAAAGTGAATAGTTTTCTAATATGGCAATGTAGCACATAATCCCCCCATTTTTTTATCATTATAAACATAAAACAAGCACAAAACCAAAAACACAGGAGATTCATACATTGTCTTATCGAGGGAAGGAGTTTGTAACTACATAAATTAGTACTACAATATACTACTTTTTACTTAGTTTGTCAATCCGTAATTTTCCGTAGAAAGTTTTAGTAAAAATACGCAATAAAATACCTATTGGTATTTATATATTCTACTCTGATGACACCCTTATTTAATCGTATTTCAATTAATCGTGTACTTACTTATAATCGTAATATTAGTAAATGACTTTATAATTAATTTAGCCAGATTAGTATTTTTTGAGAATTCAATCGTGAAGTGACCAATTTTTAGCTTATTTATTTGATAGAATAAACTTTGGCAAGTAATTTCAATGTGCTTAATTTTCTCATCGAATTCTTATTCAATAAATCATTAATGCATTTTAAATTAGTTTTATAGATTCTAATTCTTTTTTATTTATACTCTGATAACAATTGCCACTGAGTAATCTATAACGTGCAAAACAACTCTGCAAATGAATCCTACTCCCGGATCATTCCCTTTCATTTCATTTATTACATACTTTAAGACATAAAGATGAGAACAAAAGCTCCAGAATGCTGAATATAAGCCGGTTAAAAAAGACGCTATATTCTGCATTTCTGCTGATTGATTGATAAATAAAAACTGAGGGAGAGTGTTTGTTTTTCTGACCATTTTAGGCAATAAAACTTTACATAAGAATCCGATTGTTCACAATATCAAATACTTACGCATTATTCTGTATTTTTTTTCTGTATTTTTTGTTGTCCATAAAGAAAGCTGAATATATAGAAAACACTGGCAGTTTGAGCTGAAATTAACATCAAAGAATTTTTCCAAATAGCGTGCTGTTAAAAAAAACTATTGCATGTTAATAATCAGTGATTTAGATTTACATCGCAAACCTTTTTAAAGAGAACTGATTAAAGACGCTTTTGTTTCCTGTTATTTTTAATTTTCAGAAAGGATCAAAAAAAGTCTGACTAAGTGAAATTAAGTTGTGATAAAGATTCTATCCGTTAGAATTTTTAGAACATATTGAGAGATTTATCGATGTTAATCATTGATACAGGAGAAGTATGGACCACTAGATTAAGACAAAAATGAGAAAACCAGAGTTAGTGTTGCTAATGCTATTTATAGCATTAATCGGAAGAACTACGTTTGCCCAAAACCCACATTTTAAGTTAGAAAGCAATGATCATCAATCAATTACCATTGATCAAACTTTTTCAAAAACTGTAGAGATCAAACCTTTTAATGGAAAGGGCAAAAAGATCTATGGACTTGCGGCCAGTGCCGATATTTATTTTTCATCGGCCGATGGCTGGGTACGTTTGGTACTGCTCGACCAGGATTTTAACGAGCACCTGGTATTGGAGAGTTATCCAAATTTAAACGGGACTAACCAGGTTTCGTTAATCGACTTTGCAGAAGAAACAGCTATACTTGATGGTGTCGTTCCTTATGCAATCAGTGTAGAGCTGCATAATGCATCGGTTACGTTGAAAAACCTATCCTATTCATCCAGAGGAGACGTAATTTCTGATTACAATAAACAGAAAAATGAAAAACGTTCAGTTCAACGTAAAGACAAGATTGAAAAGCTAAACAAAAACTTAAAAGCGAGGGGCCAGCATTGGGTCGCCGGAGAAACGAATGTTTCTCAAATGAGCTACGGCGAGCGCAAAAAGTTGTATGGACAAAGTACCTTTCCTGCCGGATTTGAGTTTTACGCCGGAGGAGTTCTTTCTACAAGCACGTCAGATAATGAAGGCTCAGCCATTTTAAAATCAGCTACAACATCAAGCCCCTATATTGATAGTTGGGACTGGCGCAATCGTCACGGACAAAATTGGATTTCTCCAGTTACCAACCAAGGTGGTTGTGGCTCTTGTTGGGCTTTTGCTGCTACTGGTGCAACAGAAGCAATGGTAAATTTATATTTTAATCAACATTTAAATTTAGATCTGTCAGAACAAGAAGTCCTATCTTGCAGTGGTGGTGGAACTTGTGCTGGTGGATATCCAAGTTCGGCATTAAATTATATTAAAAATACAGGGGTGGTTGATGAAAATACATTCCCTTATAATGGTATTTATCAGCCTTGTGAAAATAAAGGCTCAAATCCTTCTGAACTGATCAAAATATCAGGAAGAATTGATTTTGGCCTTTCAACATACCCGCGAACTGAAGAGGATAACTTAAAGAAAATGTTGATTAAACAAGGTCCACTAAGTAGTGCTCTTTCCGATTGGAATCATGCCATTGTTTTAGTTGGTTATAAAGTGGTACAAGAAGGTGATATGTTCTTTTATAGGGATCTAAATTTAGACCGTTACTGGACAACAATTGAAACTGGAGATCCTCTTATTGGAAAAACTGTTTGGATATATAAAAACAGTTGGGGAACTTACTTCGGCGATGCCGGTTATGTTTATGTAGAAACACCTTTAAGTAATATTACCAATACTCATGCAATTCAAACACCTATTGCAAGCGAAGTAAATAACTATGAAGTAGTTTGCACCGATAACGACGGTGATGGTTATTACTGGTGGGGATTAGGCGAAAAACCCGCCAACTGCCCACCATGTCCTGATCTAGCAGATGGTGATGACTCGGACCCAACAAAAGGGCCTCTGGATGAATATGGATACTGCATGCCACTTAATACTACAGCTGCTGCTCCCGTTGCCAACTTCACCTCAACCGGTACTGCCGTTAATAAAGGTCAGTCTGTTTCTTTTACCGACCTGACAACAAATACACCAACTTCGTGGAGCTGGACCTTTGAAGGCGGAACACCTGCAACAACGACCGAACAAAATCCATCAGTTACCTATAATACAAGCGGTTCTTTTGGTGTAAGTCTTACGGTTACCAATGCAAAAGGAGAAGACACAAAAACGATATCAGACTACATTACTGTTACCGAACCGGTTACTGTTACAGCTCCAAGTGCAAACTTTTCGGCTACCCCTGCTACTATAAACGAAGGTTCTGAAGTCTCTTTTACTGATTTAACCACTAACGACCCAACCGCATGGAACTGGACTTTTGCTGGAGGAACCCCGGCAACATCAGATGTACAAAATCCAAAAGTAGTTTACAGTAATCCCGGAACTTACGATGTAACGCTGAAGGTCACCAATTCAGGAGGCACGAATACCAAAATCATTACGAATTGTATCCTGGTAATTGATACCGTTGAAGCTCCTGTAGCGGCTTTTGCTGCAAATAATACAGGAATTTCAGAAGGACAATCAGTGTCATTTACCGACCAATCGACTAATGCTCCAACCTCTTGGAGTTGGACATTCAGTGGAGGTTCTCCAGCTTCTTCCAACGCACAAAACCCAACTGTTGTTTATGCTACTCCCGGTGTATATAGTGTTAGCCTGACATCAAGCAATGCCGGTGGTTCGAATACCGTAACCAAAAGTGGGTTTATTACTGTTCAGGATACCTTAGAAACTCCAATTGCTGATTTTGTTGCAGATAATACTACCATTACAGAAGGTTCCGAAATTTCTTTCACCGATAAGTCGAAAAACACTCCGTCTTCATGGGAATGGAAATTTGAAGGTGGTAATCCATCCACATCAAACGAAAAGAACCCGAAGGTAACTTACAGTTCGCCAAACAGCTACAAAGTTTCTTTAACCGTTACCAATCCGGCAGGTAACCACACAAAAACTGTTGAGAACTACATCACTGTTCAGGCAAAACCAGATCCGGAATATTGTACACCATCGCCAAACGCCACTGATGAATGGATTGCAGAAGTACATATGGGTGAAAACAGCCACATTTCGGGCTCGGAAGGTTATGCCAACAACACGGCAACAACCTTCAACTTTACTTCCGGAAGTACTATTAGCATCACTTTGGCACCCGGTTTTAGCGGCAAAGGTAGTTTTGAATATTGGGGCATTTGGATTGATTTTAATTCAGATATGAATTTTACGGAAGATGAAAAGGTCTTTACTTCATCAAAATCCAAGTTATCGGTTAGCGGAACAATTGATATCCCGCAAACGAATATAAATACACGCATGAGGATTGCTATGGGAAGCAGCAGTCCAACGGCTTGCGATTATTCAGGTTCTGGAGAGGTAGAAGATTACACCATTGTAATTGCAGAACCGACACCTGCATCTCCGATAGCTGCATTTAGTGCCAGCTCAACAACCATTATTGCCGGACAAAATGTTCAGTTCACAAATTCATCAGAAAACGAGCCAACCAGCTATCAATGGTATTTCCCGGGAGGTACTCCATCAGCAAGTACAGAGCCAAATCCAACGGTTAGCTATGCCACCGGTGGAACATACGATGTTACTTTAGTAGCCTACAAAACAGGTTTCGCTTCATCGGAACAAACACTTACAAATTATATTAATGTTGCAAATAACGATGCTACTCCAACACCTACGCCATCAATATATTGCGAACCTGCTTTAATCAGCAGTACCACTTACATTCAAAACGTCAATATTGGAAATGCCCTGGCCGTTAACAGTTATGGTGATGAATACTCATTCGATACAAATCCATTTACGCTGAATGCAGGTGGCTCGTACACCGTTAACCTGGAGCCTAGTAATTCTTCAAGCCGTAATTTCTGGAGAATATGGATTGACTTTAACAACGACGGAGATTTTGATGATGCTGATGAAACAGTGCTGGCCTTAAACAACAAAAAAGGCTCAGTTTCTGAAACGATTGCAATTCCTTCGTACGTTACAGGAACAGCACGAGTTCGTATTTCGATGAAAGTAGGAAAAACTCCGGCAGCCTGTGACGATAATTTTGAAGGAGAAGTTGAAGATTACCTGGCTTCGTTTGAACCGCCAATGATGCAATCGTCGATGCCAAAAGCATCATCCGAAGCACTGACTACGATGAACCTTAGTGTTTATCCAAATCCAACGACAGACCAATTGAATCTGCAATTACCATACACTTCAGAACAAGCATCTTTTGCTATCTACAATACCGTTGGTAAAAAAGTTGCAGAACAGCCAATTGTTGCAGCATTAACAACAATTGATATGAGCGATAAAGCTCCCGGCATTTACCTGGTGGTTGTAAAAACCGATGCGCATACATTTAATAAGAAAGTGATAAAGAACTAAGTACTAGCAACACGTACAACTCTGAGAAGGCAGGATACTATGGAAACAGAAGTTATCCTGCCTTTCTTTTTAAGCGCCTGGCCAAAGCGTGTATTCGTCTTATTCCTTCCAGTACTTCCGACTCAAAACGATAAATATCGATACGGTTCACATCACTTACCGATAGTCTTTCAATCAGGTATAAACGAACGTCCTGTAGTTCTTTTTTAAACCGGTCTTTGGCAAGCGAATCGTCTGTTAAGATATCATCTACACTGTAAAATTGTACTGCCGTATTAAAAGCCTCCAGTGCCATATTATGAATTACGGCTATCCGCTGAACCGTATCACTGCTTACCTCAAATCGCTCTTCAATTCGGTGTTCAGCAGCTTCAACTAACGATGTTGTAACCACATCAGCTGCCGACTCCAATACATTTACAGCTTCTATCTGCCGCTCAAGAATATGGCTTTGTTTTTTACTAATCGACTGGCTTTGTATGTTTTGCAGAAAGGTTAAAATCTCGGCATGTCCCCTATCGATAAATGCATCTTTATGTCTTAACTCAACCAATTCCTGCTCTTTTCCGGTCAAGGCCATTGGTATACCTGCTTTTAATATTTCAAGTACTTTATCGCCCAATTTTGCAATGGAACTTTGCGATAAATCCAAAGCAAGATTAACATCCTCTAAATAAAAATTGTCCAACTCCGGGAATGCTCTTTCCTCCTTCTTTTTCTTGTCGGGAACCAACCAAACCACCAGTCTTGAGATCGGTTTTACCAACCAAATAAATAAAAAAGTATTAGCTAAATTAAATAAGGTATGCGCATTGGCCACTTGCCGGGATTCACTTCCGGGTGAAATATTTTCTACCAAATGGGCCAGCTGCGGAATAAAAGCAAACCAAATTAATACGCCAAGAACCTTAAAAAGAACATGCGAAACAGCTACTCGCATTGCAGCCTTCGGTTTCCCTAACGCCGACAGGATCGCAGTAACACAAGTTCCAATATTGGCTCCCATAATAATGGCAATGGCCGGCTGAATATCCAGTAATCCCTGCGAAGCCATAATAATTACGATTCCGGTAGTTGCTGAAGAGCTTTGCACCAATGCCGTAAATATCGCCCCGATTAGTATTCCATAGATATAATTATCGAGGCCCTCCATTAACTCTAAAAATGGTTCGTAGTTTTTCAATGGCGCAGTTGCGTCACTCATTACGCTCATTCCCAGAAAAATCAATCCAAGGCCCAATATAATTGTACCTGCATTTTTAATGATCTTCTTTTTAAATAAGAATCCGGCCAGGAATCCCACAGCAATTATTATCCACGAGGCTTTGGTAATTTTAAAAGCAATGATTTGTGCCGTAATTGTAGTACCAATATTGGCGCCCAGAATAATACCCAGCGTGCTTTGAAATGAAATCAACCCTGCCGATACAAATCCAACAGCCAACACCGTGGTAACCGACGATGACTGTATAACTGCAGTAATTCCGGTTCCTGCCACCAGCGAAGTCCAGCGATTGCGCGTCATTCCCTGCAAGAATGCTTTCATCTTGCTTCCTGCAGCGGCTTTTAAACCATCAGTCATTACATTCATCCCATGCAGGAACAATGCCAGCCCGCCTAATAAAAGTATTATCTGTGAAGTGAAATTCATTCCAAAAGTTTCCGCTAATTTAAAAAACTTAGCGAACTCTTCGAACTGTCATTTTCTTGCTATCAGATTAATGCTATTTTAGCCAATACTAAATTTTTGAAAAATGAACTTACACCAACTTCTTTGCCTGGCCGCATTGGCTCTGTTTCTAAACTCGTGTTCCAACAATTCTCAGAAACCCAAACAACCCAACGTTGTAATTATTTTTCTCGACGACTCGGGTTATTCTGACTTCTCCCCTTTTGGACAAACCCGTATTGAAACGCCCAACGTAACAAAACTGGCTGAAGAAGGTATAATGTTCAAGAATTTTTATGTACCGCAGGCAGTGTGTTCGGCATCGCGCTCAGCACTTATTTCGGGCTGCTACCCGGGGCGAACTAAAGTCTTTAGTGCACACGGACCGGGCGATCGAGGCCTTGAAACGACTTTTCCAACCATTGGCGAAGTTTTTAAAAATGCCGGGTATAAAACAGCACTTTTTGGTAAATGGCACTGTGGCGATCAGCCGGAAACACGTCCACAAAGCCGCGGTTTTGATGAAACATGCGGACTGATGTATTCGAACGACATGTGGAGGCATCATCCTGAAAGCCCGGAATACTGGGGACAATGGCCGCTAAAATTCTGGGAGAACGGCGAAGTAACCATTGAAGATGTGGATTCAACTGACCAAAAAATGTTGACAAAATGGTACACGGAACATGCCGTTGATTTTATTTCGAAACACAAAGATGAACCGTTTCTACTGTATGTTCCACACGCTATGTCGCATGTTCCGCTGTTTTGCAGCCCGGAATTTGAAGGCATAACAGGAGAAGGATTGTATGCTGATGTTTTAACCGAGTTGGACTGGTCGGTTGGAAAAATAAACCAGGCGCTAAAAGACAACGGAATTGAGGACAATACAATTGTAATCTTTTCATCGGACAACGGCCCGTGGATTGCTTATGGAAATCATGCCGGGACAACTCCGTTTCGCGAGGCAAAAGGAACAACCTTTGATGGCGGGACCCGCTCGGCAACTATTATTAAATACCCGGCGGAGCTGCAAGGTAACCAACAATCTACCCAGGCATTAATGACCATCGATCTTTTACCTACACTTTGTAAGGTGGCTAATATTCCACTTCCTGAAACAGATATAGATGGAAAAAACGTTTGGGACATCATCTCCTGCAAACCAAATGCTACAAATCCGCACGATTATTACGCCTTTACCAACGACAACGAATTTCAGGCGGTAATGTCGGGCGATGGAAAATGGAAATTGCACCTCCCCCATAATTACCGCACAATGACGGATATTAAAGGAAAAGACGGAATGCCCGGAAAGTATGATTATTCTGCAAGAATTGAACTATCGTTGTTTGATATGGAAAACGATCCGTACGAAACGACCAATGTAATTCCAGACCATCCCGAAATTGCAGAAGAACTATTGGAATATGCTGAGATCCATAAGAAAAAGTTCTTTAGTGAAAACTAAAGAACCATACCATTAGCGACTGCCATCAACAGTGCCCTGATTAATGTTTAAAGCTTAAAAAGCGATCCGGGTTCGAGATATCAATTTGATTATTTAGAATTTCGGGGCTGATTTCGCCTTTAACGTAAATCAAGGCATTGTCGTCGCCACCAACCAGGATAACCATTTCTTTTATTACCGATTCATTCATCCGCCCGAAAATGGTTACATTCTGGTCTTCCTCACGAACAACCAATAATTGTTCATAATCCTTTTTCTCGCTTATTTTCTTGTAAAACTCTTCGTGCAGATCAATTCGGGCATTCAAATTATCATCTTCAACGGCAATTACTTTAACTCCATCGATACTATTCAGTAAATCGCGCTCGCTATCTTCCAGGTCTCCAATACCGGCTGCAAGATGAATCACCCAGCCCGGCACAGTAACTGTAGTTACACCATCTTTAAAACGGTATTTGGAATAGGCTTCTGATACTCCTGATTCGTAAACACACGAGGTCATAACAAAAAGACCTATCGATAAAATTAAAGCTATACGTTTCATGTCTTTGTTTTTGAATAAGACGTAAAGCTTTAAATATCGTTACATCAAAAAAATATTATTCCGTCTTGTTTTGATGAAAAAGCAGACTTCCGCTAATAAAAGTTTAGCAGCCGATCAAATTCGTCAGGAATAGCAGATTCGAAAGAAACTGGTTCTGCTGTTGCAGGATGTTTGAATTCCAGTTTACCGGCATGCAGAAAAAGCCGGCGGATATCGGTATCAGCCAAAATAATTTTATTCAAGGTAAAATCTCCGTGGTGTGTATCGCCAATAATATCGAACCTGTTTTTGGCAAAATGTTGGCGCAACTGGTGCCAGCGTCCCGTTTCCGGATTAATCTCCATTAAACTCAATTCAATGTCAGTTTTATCTTTCGAAATCAATTTTGTTTGAACAGTGCGCAGTGTTTTATAATGCGTTACAGCTGGCTTTTTAAATTTCGATTTCTTTTTCACCAACACTTTCGAGTCGAACGTTCCCTCTTCCGGATTTCCCTGCACAATGGCATAGTAGGTTTTCTTCACTTCCTTCTGCTCAAACTGTTTGGTTAAAACATTGGCCACTTCAGATGAAAATGCCAAAACCATCACTCCCGATGTTTTCGAGTCTAACCGGTGTACATTATAAATCCACTTCCCCGTTTCATCACCAAGCAACTTGGTTAAATACGGCGCGTCGTTGGGCATAAAATCATTTTTATGAACCGGAAGCTCAATAGGCTTTTCAACCACAATGATCGATTCGTCTTGATATAATACTGGAATATTCATGTTTTGTATAAATGCCCAAAGGTAGCATTATTCAGGCTTGTTCTTTACATTTCTTAACGAGTGGCGGTAAACCACAACAATTCCCGGTTGTTATAAGTGTTATGAAAGCAATTGTATTATTATTTATTCTCAGTTTAAGTTTTGGAAGTTATGCCCAAAATGAAAAACAAGAAAAAGACGCTAAAAAAATGGAATACAACAAATTAAATGAATTTGAACGATACGTAATTTTAGAAAAAGGAACAGAACGCCCGTTTACCGGAGAGTACACTGATTATAAAAAAAATGGCACTTATGTGTGTAAACAGTGTGGTGCAGCCCTGTATAAATCGACCGATAAATTTGATTCGAACTGTGGTTGGCCAAGTTTTGATGATGAGATTGACGGTGCCGTAATCCGAACGCCGGATGCCGACGGCAGACGAACTGAAATTACCTGTGCCAACTGTGGCGGCCATCTGGGGCACGTATTTTTTGGTGAAGGTTTTACAGATAAAAACACCAGGCATTGTGTAAATTCTATTTCGCTTGATTTTATTCCAGCAAATGATGACACAAAAAAAGGAAAACAGTAATTGTTTTCCTTTTTTTTATATTGGTTGTACTGATTGACTATTCTGTCATTTCTTTCACTTTTAGTCCTTCAATAAAAAACACACGCTCTGCTGCTGCCTGATTTTCAGCAAGAACTTCATGCGCAGCTTCAGTTTCAGCATCTTCAACTTCTCCTTCTTCTTCACCATGTTCTTTACCCGGATTGTGTGCATCTGCTTCGGTTAATACTTCCTTCAGAATACCTGTAATTTCCAGTTCGCTTCCCATTTGCTCCTGAGTAAAAGCTCCAAGTTTTTCACCGGCTTCAACCCTTATTGAGATATCTTCAGTACTTCCCATTAAAAAGCAGCGCTCACCACCTTGCTGGCAAACATGGAATACAGTTCCTTTTACAACCACTTCGTTATCGGCTAATTCAGGCGCTTTTTCAAGAAGGTCGTCAACGCTTAGAATCTCCACTGACTTTTCAGCTTCAACTTTAGCCTCCTGCTTTTTTGTTTGCTGACCACAAGCAAACAGAATTACTGCTAATAAACTTATTAATGCAATTTTTTTCATTTTTTTGATGTTTTGGTTTTTTATTTTGGTTAAAGATATAAAATTACAAAGATTAAAGGAACTATAAAACCGGCAACGGTAATCCACCATCCCCAACGGCGTAATCCTCTTTTTCCTTTCAGAATAAACAGGCCCGATACAGCCACAAACAGGAGAATTACAGCCATTGTATCACTCACCCACTTCCATACCGTTCCCATGGTGGCGCGGTGAAGTTTGTTCATGCTAAATACCAATGGCCGACGCTGCAAGTAACGCATTCTCCCTTCACCCGAACCGGGATAGATGATCACCTCTCCGTTGGCAATAAATACCTTTATATCGCCATCCTTGTCGGTGTAATATTTTTTATAAACTACATCGGGCTGAACGGATTCTACAATTTGCTGAATTTCATCATCGGTATATGATTGTTGAGGCTTTAGGTCGTGCGTAAAATCCGTGATTAGTATTCTATAATCAGGATTGAAATCGTGACGATGATTAAGATAGATCCCCGACACTGCATAAACGATTGTCATTGCAACAATAAAGTATCCAAAGTCACGATGTAAAATGCGTAGAAGTTTCCGAATATTCATGGATAAATTGTTTTAAGGGTAAATATATGATAAATGGCTTGATTAGGAGTTTAACAAAAAATATTAAATATTAACATTATTGGAAAATGTTGATAATCAATGAAAACCGCATGGCGTTTACGATTTGAGCGATTATTTAAGGCATTTTTGTCTTTATAAGGGAAATCAAGTATTGACTTGAAAAACATATAGTCGTATATTGCAGTCATCCTAGTGTACTAGGGCTCTGGTTTTATCACAACTTAATTGGGTACCTCCGGCTATTGAGCCGGAGGTTTTTTTATGTCTTTTTATAATATTTTGCTGCTATAAAGCTTTTATTTATCCATATAAAAGTCGTTTAGCGAAACCAGGTCTTCGGAGTTACAAACCGGGCATTTTTCATTATTTTCAGAGTAATCGCTGAAACTTGCTTTACAACTGTTGCATCTGAACCAGTTTTTATCAAAATAAATATCACCACCTCTGAAAATAAGGTCTCTTCCCTCAACAAATGCTGTAGCCACTTTATTTCGGGCTTCTTCGTATATTCGGGTTAATGTCGGGCGCGAAACATCCATAAAAACGGCTGCTTCTTCCTGCGTAAGATTTTGATAATCCAGTAAACGAATCGCCTCGTATTCTTCGAGGTGCAAAATAACTTCATTGGTTTTACGTCCGCGAACACCATAAACCGACATACCTTTAATTACCGGAGGTACCTGGATCCTTCTGTTTCTTTTTCTTCTTGGCATATTAAATCGTGTTAAGTTTATTTAGTAAAAGGTGGTCAACTAAAACTAATGCAGCCATTGCCTCAACGATAGGAACAGCACGTGGAAGCACACAGGGATCGTGTCTTCCTTTCGGATTAATTTTTATACTTTTCTCATCCTTGTCGAGTGTTTGTTGTTCTTTTAACAAAGTGGCGATGGGCTTAAATGCAACATTAAAATAAATATCTTCGCCATTGGAGATACCTCCTTGAATACCACCTGAGTTATTTGTTTTTGTACGAACGCCTTCGTCTGTTTTTATAAAAATATCATTGTGTTCCGAGCCACTGAGTTTTGTTCCTTCAAAACCAGAACCGTATTCAAATCCCTTTACGGCATTAATTCCGAGCATGGCAAATCCCATGTCAGCATGCAGTTTGTTAAAAACGGGTTCTCCCCAGCCTGCAGGCACACCGGTAGCAACTCCGGTAATTACACCACCAACGGTATCGTGTTCGCGTCCGGCTTTTTCAATGCGCTCGATCATTAGGTCTGCTACTTCCTGATCGGGGCAACGTACAATATTATTCTCGGTAGCCGAGAGATCTAATTCTTTGTAATCTTTATGCAGTTTAATTTCTCCAACCTGCGACACAAAAGCCTGAATAGAAACACCAACTTTTGCCAGTATTTGTTTGGCAATAGCTCCGGCAACAACACGTGCAATCGTTTCGCGTGCTGATGATCTGCCACCTCCACGATGATCGCGTGTACCATATTTTTTAGTGTAAGTAAAATCGGCGTGCGACGGACGGTATACATCTTTAAGATCGTTATAATCGTTCGAGTGTTGATCTTTGTTCCAAATAGCAAATGCAATTGGAGTTCCCTGGGTTTTTCCTTCAAATACCCCGGAAAGAAACTCTACCTGATCCGGTTCTTTACGTTGTGTTGTAATTTTCGACTGTCCTGGTTTTCTTCGGGCCAGGTCTTTTTGAATTAAATCTATATCGAGCTCTACCCCGGCCGGACAACCATCGATTATGCCACCGATTCCTCGTCCATGAGATTCGCCGAATGAGGTTAAGCGAAATATCTTTCCAAAAGTGTTCATCTATAAAATATTGTTTGTTACTTGTTGTAACAAGTAGATCTGTGTTATTGGCAGCTACTAAAAAGTAGTTGATTTTCACACAGTCAGCTCTATAAAGTGAGAAACCCCGTTTCCATTGTCAAATGAAAACAGGGTTAAAATAATTAAATTGAACTTATTATCAAAATTTATTAGCAGCCGCAGCCACAGCCACCACCGCTTTCAGTTCCGCAAGAGCCATCATTGCAACCACCATCGCTGCTTCCACAGCCACAGCCGCCGCCACCTGAAAGGATCTGTGCAACTTCTTCGTCTGAAGCCTCGCGAACATCAACAACTTTACCTGCAAAAAATAAATCTTCGCCCGCCAGTGGGTGGTTGAAGTCCATTTTAACGGTTTCGTCGTTTACGTCTAAAACTAATCCGTTTAAACGCTGCCCGTTACTGCTCATCATTGGTACGGTATTACCAACTTTAATCAATTCTGCATCAAATTCACCATTCACCAAAAACACATTTTTTGGCAGTTCAACAACTGCTTCGTTGTTTACTGCACCATATGCCTCTGTACTGGCAATTTTAATCGTGAAAGGATCGTCTTGTTTTAAACCGATCAATTCAGATTCGAACTTTGGTAGCATCATACCTGCTCCGTAAAGGAACTCCAAAGGTTGTTCAGTTGTTGCCTGCTCAACCAGTTCTCCCTGCTCGTTGTCGATACGAAGATCGTACGTCAACTTCACCATTTTATATTTTCCAATCTCTAACATATTCTTTAATTCTTGATGATCTGCAAAATAAGTTATTTTCAATTCTCTAACAAAATACTTGCAGCTCCTCTATTCAGTTTTAACATTAATTTTTACTATTCTTAAAAACCACCTCCGGTTTCTTTATTGCTCTGTAAACCAATAGTGCGCCAATTACAATAAAAGGAACACTTAACCACTGCCCCATGTTCAATGCCATGCCGGCTTCAAATGCTTCCTGATCTTCTTTTATGAACTCGATAAAGAAACGAGCTGAAAAGATAAGAACGAAAAATGCGCCAAGCAATAAGCCCGGGCGGTTTTTGGCACTTGTTTTCCAATATAAAAACGTTAGCACTCCAAACGAAATCAGGTACGATAATGCTTCGTATATCTGTGTAGGATGTTTGGCTACGGTTTCGCCGTTTCTTTCGAAAATTACGCCCCATGGCAACGATGTTTGAATTCCGTAGATCTCAGAGTTCATCAGGTTTCCGGTGCGGATAAATGCTGCCACCAAAGCCGTTGGAACTACAATACGGTCCAATGTCCAGAGCATGGTTCGTTTGGTTACCCATTTTGAATGCAGGTACATGGCAATTAAAATACCAAGTGCCCCTCCATGACTGGCCAGTCCGCCATGCCAAACCTTTATAATTTCGCCCGGATGTTGCGAGTAATAATCCCATCCATAAAAGAAAACGTGGCCAAGTCGCGCACCAACAACAGTTGCTATAATAATATAGAAGAACAGACTGTCGATCCATTTCTGATTTACATTTTCCGACTTTAGCATTTTTTCGCCTATGTAGTAGCCAATTAAAAATCCTGAGGCAAACAATAAACCATACCAGCGTATCGACAGTGGCCCAAGACTAAAAATTTCAGGATCAACATTCCAGTGAATGAAGTTCAGTAAACTGATCATATTCATCATGTAGTTTGATTATAAGTCACCACCTCTTCCGTGGCATTGTTTGTATTTTTTTCCGCTTCCGCAAGGACAAGGATCGTTACGTCCAACACGTTTTTCAACTTTAACCGGCTGAGGTTTCGCCTTTTCTCCCGTATTTGTACTGGCACCTTCCATCGCATTTTCGGCCGATGGCAGTTCCGATTTTTGAGTTTTGTAACGGCTCATATCGGTTTTACGTCGTGTTTCTGCTTCACGAACCTGTTCCGGGCTCTGAATAGGAATCTGCCCTTTCATTAAGGTTGAAACAACATCCTTATTCACCTTGGCAACCATTATCTTAAACAGGTTAAACGACTCGAACTTGTATATTAACAATGGGTCTTTTTGCTCGTAAGTAGCATTTTGTACCGATTGTTTCAAGTCATCCATCTCGCGAAGTTGTTCTTTCCACGATTCATCAATCGTATTCAGCACAATCTGTTTCTGGTACGATTTTACCAATTCCTTACCCTTGTTATTGTAAGCCTTTTCAAGGTTACAAATAATCTGGAAAACACGTTTTCCATCGGTTATCGGGACAACAATATTTTTGTAAACCTCTTTTTTTGTTTCGTATACATTTTTAATTACCGGGTAAGCTTGCTGTGCAATGGTTTCAACTTTACGGTTGTAATTGTTGATCATTTTTTCGTAAAGGCGCTCGGTAATTTCTGCAGCATTTAAACTCTTAAACTCTTCCTGATCAATAGGCGATTCCAGGGAAAGAAAGCGCATCAGTTCCATGTTGAAATCTTCGAACATATCGGAACCATGATATTCATTTACCAACTCCTCAACCGAATCGTACATCATGTTCAGTACATCTACCTCCAAACGTTCACCGTATAATGCGTGACGACGTTTTTTATAAATCACTTCGCGCTGCGAGTTCATTACATCATCGTATTCCAGCAACCGTTTACGAATACCGAAGTTATTCTCCTCTACTTTTTTCTGTGCACGTTCAATTGATTTAGAGATCATGGAGTGTTGAATCACCTCTCCGTCTTCCAAACCAAGCTTGTCCATTACTCCGGAAATACGATCGGAGCCAAACAAACGCATCAAATTATCTTCAAGCGAAACGTAGAACTGCGAAGAACCTGGGTCCCCCTGGCGTCCTGCACGTCCTCGCAACTGTCTGTCAACACGTCTCGAGTCGTGACGCTCGGTACCAATAATTGCCAAACCACCGGCTTTTTTAACCTCGTCAGATAGTTTAATATCGGTACCACGACCCGCCATGTTGGTTGCAATTGTTACTCCTCCGGCCTGACCGGCTTCGGCAACAATATCAGCCTCACGTGCGTGTAATTTCGCGTTCAAAACGTTGTGCTTAATACCTTTTATTTTCAGCATTCGGCTAAGCAACTCCGAAATTTCAACCGAGGTAGTACCCACCAATACCGGACGACCTTGTTTATTTAGTTCAACAATTTCGTCGCTAACGGCATTGTATTTTTCGCGTTTGGTTTTGAAAACCAGGTCTTCCCTGTCGTCGCGAACAATCGGACGGTTGGTAGGAATTACCACAACTTCCAATTCGTAGATGTCCCAGAATTCGCCTGCTTCGGTTTCTGCAGTACCGGTCATACCGGCCAGTTTGTGGTACATCCTGAAATAGTTCTGAAGTGTAATAGTTGCGAAAGTTTGCGTTGCCGCTTCCACTTTCACCTGCTCTTTGGCTTCAATTGCCTGGTGTAAACCATCAGAATAACGACGACCTTCCATAATACGACCGGTCTGTTCATCAACAATTTTCACCTTATTGTCCATCACCACATATTCCACATCTTTTTCAAACATGGCATATGCTTTTAGCAACTGGTTTATGGTATGAACACGCTCTGATTTTATAGCGTAGTCCTGCAGTAACTTATCCTTTTCAAGCTGAATATCATCAGGCGCTTTATCGCTATTTTCCAGCTCGGCCATTTTTCCACCCATATCAGGCAGAACGAAGAATTCGGCATCTTCAAAACCGGCAGAAATCAAATCGATACCTTTATCGGTAAGCTCTACAGAATTCTGCTTCTCTTCGATTACAAAATACAGCGGGTCGGTTACAATGTGCATGTTTTTGCTGTTCTCCTGCATATACAGGTTCTCTGTTTTTTGCATAACAGCTTTCATACCTTCCTCACTTAAAAACTTAATGATGGATTTGTTTTTAGGCATCCCTTTGTGGGCACGTAATAAAAGCAAACCACCTTCTTTTTTCTCTTCGGAGGTAGCATCGGGTTTTGTTAGCAGGCGTTTGGCTTCAATAAATACTTTATTTACCAGTTCGCGCTGCACCCTGTATAATTTTTCTACATATACTTTAAGTTCTTCAAACTGCTGATTATCACCTTTTGGCACCGGCCCTGAAATAATAAGTGGTGTACGTGCATCATCAACTAAAACCGAGTCAACCTCGTCGACAATGGCGTAGTGATGTTTGCGCTGCACCAAATCTTCCGGATTAATGGCCATGTTATCGCGCAGATAATCGAAACCAAATTCGTTGTTGGTACCAAAAGTAATATCAGAGTTGTATGCTTTTCTTCGTGCTTCAGAGTTTGGCTGGTGTTTATCGATACAATCAACCGATAATCCGTGGAATTCGTACATTGGCCCCATCCACTCGGCATCACGTTTCGAGAGATAGTCATTAACCGTTACAATGTGCACTCCTTTTCCGGTTAGTGCATTCAAAAACACCGGTAACGTTGCTACCAAAGTTTTTCCTTCACCGGTTGCCATCTCTGCAATATTTCCCTGATGAAGAACAACACCACCAATTAACTGCACATCGTAGTGAACCATGTTCCAGGTTACCCTACTTCCACCGGCTAACCAGCTGTTCTCCCAAATGGCTTTATCTCCATTAATTTTAATGCTGTCGCGGGTTGTCGAAAGATCGCGGTCGAAATCGCTGGCAGAAACCTCAATAGTCTCATTTTCGGAAAAACGACGGGCAGTATCTTTTATTACTGCAAAAGCGGTTGGAAGAATTTCGTTGAGAACCTCTTCTATTTTCTCGTCTATTTTTTCTTCCAGCTTATCAATACGTTCGTATATCTTTTCGCTATCCTGAATTTCAACCTCTTCAACTTCTACTTTTAAAGCAGCAATTTCATCCTCTTCAGGTTTAATGCGATCAGCAATTGCCTGCTTCAACTTCGCCGATTCGGCCCTAAGATCATCATGAGATAATTTGGAGATTCTTTCGTATTCCTCTTTAATTTTATTGATGATAGGAGTTATTTCTTTAATATCCCGCTCCGATTTGTTTCCCAGCAATTTTCCCAGGATCTTATTTACAAATGCCATCTGTGCAACTTATATTTAAATTATATAAAACCTGTGCAAATGTAATTAATTGTACAGGCTAAAAAAACATTCGTTTTACTTATTACTAATAATTATGCCAAATAGTTTAGCTGTCTATTATCAGACACATTAACAGTTTTTGGAACTATTATCTGCCAACACAACTGCCATATGCGCATAACTTTATTCAACTTTCAAAAATGCAACGATTAAGTAATCGCCCAATTTTAATACTTTTGACGCAAATATTTCGAATGGGAGATTTAAAAAATACCTGTTTTGTTTGTAAGCAACCTGTCACTTCTGAGAATTCGGAATTGAACACGACAGTTAATTTACCGGTTTGTATGAATTGTAAAGCAACTGATGCAGAGAAGAAGGCAGAAAAAGAGGCACTCGATAGTTTGGCCGATGGATTTGTATGCGGCTGCATATAAAAAAAACCGCGATTGCTCGCGGTTCCTTCAAAATTGCTTTCTATGAAATAAAATTTGCTGTTTAATTCAAAAGGTGTGTGTAACCATCGTTAATCAGGTCGGGCAAATAACTTGCAATTAATCCCAGGGCAGTTTCATCATCAACTTTATTCGGAGTGATAATACGCTGGCGCTCCATTTCTTCCTGACTAATAACGGCTCTTGAGATTCTTTTTGGCACATCGCTCCAGGATTTTCTGGTTTCTTTGGCACCAAATCCTTCGCTTGTTGAAGCATAACTTACCTGGAAATGTTTTGAATGTACGACATACTCAACACCTTCAAGCGTTTTACGTTTTACAACTGTAACAGGCTCCTCATTTTCGCTGTAACTTACCGTCCAAAGTGCTTTTACCGATTTCCCCATGTAAAGATTATCGACTTCTTCAATTTCGAAGGATTTAAACTGAGTTCGTACCCCGGTTGCTGATGCACTAACTGAAACGAATAAGAATGCTAAAACCAATACGGATAATAAATTTACTTTTTTCATGACTCTAAATTTTTGTTTTCTGACTGTAATTGTTTTCGTAATTATTTGTATTGGAGAGACGCACGAATTACATTTTCGTGACATCCAAAAGCCTTGCTGTAAAACAGATTCCGTTCGCAGAAAAAGATTACTTTTTACATTTTAACACTTATTGCCTAATTTTACTTTCAATTTGAAAGTAAAATACCTATTTGTGTTTTATTACAAAATCATCTTCAAGTAATTGTTATTTCACTACTCTAAAGTCCAAAATAATTCTGTCGGTCAACGACAGATTTTATCGACGAAAATTTTGTACTTTTTTTAATATTATTTCCACTAAAACAGCAAAAACAAAAAAAGCCACCCGTAAAACGGATGACTTTCGAATTAAAATTACTTCTATTCTATGTATTGCGATTAATTGAGTAAGTGCGTATATCCATCATTTAACAGATCAGGAAGGTAGCTTGCAATAAGTCCTAAAGCCATTTTATCATCCACTTTGTTTGGCGAAATAATCTCCTGATTTTTCAATTCGGCATGATTAATAACTGCCTGGTTAATTTTGTTGTCCACATTACACCATGATTTTCGAACTTGTTTTGCACCAAAACCCGATGCAGAAGCTACGTAACGAACAGAAAAGAACTCTGAACTCACTACATATTCTGTTCCTTCAATTGTGTTTCTCTTAACCACTGTAACCGGTTTTTCCGAGTTATCGTAACTCAAAGTCCAAATGGCATCAACTTTCTTGCCCATGTACAAATCATCAACAAGGGTAAATTCAAATTCATTAAACTCGGTGCGGATTCCGGTAGCATTAGCAACCGAAGTGGCCATTACAAAAAAGGTAATAATTGCGATTATAAAATTTACTTTTCTCATGACATTAAAATTTAAGGTTCAACTCTAAACTTTGTTATTGTTTAATTTTCGTGCAAATGACGTATATTTTTTAATGCTGCCACAAGAAAAAACAATGCTCTAAAACACATTTCAAACACGAGTAAAACGCTGAAAATAAAAGACTTTAAGCGCAATTCATTTTTCCCTTACACTCTGATCGTTAAAATTTGAAAAACGGATAAAAAATTGACAGAAAAGCATATTTTTACTTACACTTTTAAAACCTGAAAAAGTTTATCTTTACGAACAGAAAGAGCATATTTTAGCAGAAATCCCCGCAAAACACCGGCCAAACGGCAGAATTGATAAAATGAAAGTTGTATCAGCCAGCTGGCAAACAGTTAAAAACAAACAATTAGTGGCCCATGAATTTGTCAGATATTATAAAAAACCGTTATTCGGTTAGAGATTATAAAAATACCAAAGTAGAGAAGGAACTGCTGTTAGAAATTCTGGAGGCCGGCAGGCTAGCCCCGTCAGCGGTTAATTTTCAGCCCTGGCATTTCATTGTAGTGCAAAACAAAGAAATCCTGACACAGTTATACAATTGTTACGACCGCAGCTGGTTTAGTTCAGCGCCTGTAATTATTGTGGCTTGTGCCGACCATTCTCAATCGTGGAAACGGGCTTCTGATGGAAAAGATTCGGCCGATATTGACCTGGCAATTGCCATCGACCATATTACATTAAAAGCTACCGAATTGGGTTTGGGAACCTGCTGGGTGTGTAATTTTGATGCAAACGCCTGTTCCGGCCTTTTACAACTTCCGGGCAATATTGAGCCTGTTGCCATGATTCCGGTGGGCTATCCGAACAACAAAAGGCCCGACAAAAAGCGCAAACCGATTGAAGAGATCGTTCACTTCGATCGTTTCAATCCTTAAGGTAAATTGTGATATTTAGCCAGGTAGTTCTGTAAACGATTCATACCTTCTTCGATATTCTCGATGGAGTTAGCATACGAAAAACGCAGAAAGCCCTCCCCGTTCTCGCCAAAATCGATTCCGGGAGTTACACCAACATGTGCTTTCTCCAATATATCAAAAGCAAGTTTGTAACTGTCGGTTGACAGGTGTTTGGCATTTACCATCACATAAAAAGCGCCTGTGGGCTTCACTTTAATATCAAAGCCCAGGCCGGTTAATCGTTCTATGATATACCGACGCCTTTTATCGTAAATTAAGCGCATTTCTTCCACCTCTTCATCTGCATTTTTCAAGGCTTCAATTCCGGCGCGCTGTGTGGTTGAACCGGCACAAATGAATAAGTTCTGTTGCATCTTCTGCATGCACCGTACATATTCCTGCGGAGCAATTACATAACCCAAACGAAGCCCCGTCATGGCATAACGTTTCGAAAACCCGTTCAAAACAAAGGCTTTGTCGGTAACTTCCAGAATAGAATGAGCACGATTTTCGTAAACCAAACCATGGTAAATTTCATCAGATACAATTGGAATATCAAATGTGGACAAATCGTTCATCAACTCAACCGACAAAAGGTTTCCGGTTGGATTCATGGGGCTGTTTATCATTATCGCGCGCGTTTTTTTAGTAATGCGTTTTTTAATTTCCTCGTAACGATACTGAAAACCATCCTCCTCGTACACCGGCACTTTAATCGCTTTTGCACCAATAAACCGTATAAAATTCTCGTAACAAGCATAGCCCGGATCAGAAATGATCACTTCATCGCCGACATCGCACAATACACCCAGCGTTAACAAAATGGCAGGCGAACTCCCTGATGTTACAATAATCTGTTCGGGCGAAACGGTAACATTGTATTCCTCTTTATACTTTACTGCAATTTGTTTGCGTAGTTCGGGGTCGCCAAGGCTGTGGGTATAATGCGTCCGGCCTTCATCAAATGCTTTTTGTTCGGCAACCGACACACATTTGGGAACATTAAAATCGGGTTCTCCCACTTCAAGATGGATTACATTAATCCCCTGCTGCTCCATTTCGGCAGCCTTCTCAAGAACCTCCATTACAATAAACGGGGTAATTTCCTTAGCCTTTTGTGCGATCATTAAAATTGGAATTTGGTTTTGGGGCTAATTTAATCAATAACCAAAGCGGCAACAATGGCTTTACTCATAATTTTTATCAATGGTAACTTTGCTTACCACTTTATCGCCCACCTGGAAAAGTGTTTTAACTTTTAGTTTTTGTGACAAAAATTCTGCAGCAAAATAAAACGGGATGGGCAAAGTTACCGGACTAAATATGCTTTCCACATATTTGTTCGATAATTCATAGGTTTCGGCACCTGCAATACTCACTTTTTTTAACAGCCTTTTTGTGCGTTTATGCTCGCGCCCCTCGTGGTTTATAGCAATAACCATCGAGTCTTTGGCTGTTTCAATAAATCCGTGCTCGTACTGCGAAACCGACATGCTTAAAACCGGCATACGTGTCACCTGACTGAGCACAAGTGCAGCCACATTTGCAGTAGCAATATTGGGCCCGTTACCAAGTATGTACACACAGCAGCGTTTTTTCCGTTGTGTTTTCATGTATATTCTCGAGCCAATCTCTGTGCCCAATGCTTCAAACTCTGTCTGATGTTTTTTTAGTGCCTGAACAGCTTCAACAGGATCAAAACCAAATCCCAGGTACAATACCAATAAGGTATTAATGTATGTTTTTGTGGCAATATGATCTTCTACACCAGAATACAACAACACTTTTTTCGTGCAGTTCGGATGATTTCCCAAAGGACTGTTTTCGTCGTTAACAATTGCTGTGAACGACTTAAAATAATCGGCACACCAAATTGTTTCGGAACTTTGCCCTGACTGCGATATAAGCACACCTTTATCGGGCTCTTTATACTTTAAAAGGTAATTAAAATATTCAGCTGCTTTTTCCGGGAAAAAATTTATTCCCATAAAACGAAAAGCTTTTGTTGCAATATGCGAAGCTCCCATACCAATATAAGGCACCTCCTCCGGCAATATCAACCCCTTGTTTTTCATGTAACACAGCTCTGCCCTGTACGGTATCTCAAAAACTTCATCTTTCATCGCTGTAGCCTTTTGTATTATAACTATAAGTTACAAAAACAAAACGTACAAATACAAGTAATTTCCGGAAAGAAATTTATAAATATCGTTTCGCAATAGCTACTGCCTGTTGCAGATAAGCACCTCCAAATAAATAATAATGATTAAGCACATGATACAACTGATACAACTGATTTCTTTCGCTCCATTCTGAATCGAGCGGAAATTCTTCGTTGTAGGCATCAAAAAAACGCGAAGAGAAACCGCCGAACATGGTAACGATTCCGAATTCCATTTCGCGGTGCGAATAGCTGGCTGCCGGATCGATTAATGCCGGACCATTCGTCGTTAACATGTAATTTCCCGACCAGAAATCGCCATGAATCAACGAAGCCTTTTCTTCATTTGGAATCAACTTCTCCAGGCGATCGAGTAACTTTTCAAACAAACTCAAACAGGATTTGTCCAATCCCCTGCTTTCACGAATCATATTAATTAAAAACGTTAATCTCATATCCCGATAAAAGGGCACCCAGCTTTTTCCCCAGGTATTATTCTGTTTGGTTGCACCACAATAGTTATCAGAATAAAATCCAAAATCATCTTGCTGATATTTATGAATAAGTGCCAAACCTCTTCCAAGGCGTTCCGATTGATCGGAATCTCCTGGCTCCAAATATTCCATGACCAGAAAAGCAGGTGCATCGTCAATCTCTTTTGCATAGAATACTTTGGGGACCCATACTGTACCGTTCGACGCCTTTTTGAGTTCCTTTAAACTCTCTGCTTCACGGGTAAAAATATCGCTTTCGCAATCCGAATTCCATTTCATAAAAAAGCTGCCACAATTCGTATCAATTTTCGAAGCATGATTTATACATCCACCAGTCAAAACTCTGGAAGACTCAACTTTTACTGCCTCTCCAAATACCTCCGACAATCTTTTTTCAACTTCTCGTATAACTCGATCTGAACCGTTTCTATCCATTTTGTTTTCTTAATTTTCTTAATCAAAGAATATGCTTAAATTTAACAGGATTTAAATTTCAAAAAAACTTTTTAGATTTGTTTCAAAATAACCCGGTATGCGAATTCTCTTAATTTGCGTAATAGTACTTACTAATTGCTATTACCTAAATGCTCAATATAAAATTAAAGCGAGCAATGATTATCCCCCGTTTAACTACACTGATGAAGATGGGAATCTTGTTGGCTTCAATATAGATATGGCAAAAGCCATAAACCGGCTATACAACAACCAGATTGATATTTCGGGAGCAGACTGGCAAACTATTAACACCATGTTGGAGGCTGGAGAGATTGACGGTATTGTCGGAGCTCACTACCCCGGCTACCCCGATAATCAGCATTTGTATACCCGGTCGGTTATAAACACATCGCATTGCTTTTTTTATAATAGTAATTACTATAAAAACATAACGCTTGAATTGCTTCGTACGGAAAAGGAACCCGTTGTTGCATTATGGAAAAACGATGTACTGGTGAGGTACGTTTTAAGTATAAATCCAGCTGCAAAATTTGTTTATGCCTCTGATTACGATCAGTTAGTAGAATTACTGGAGAACGAAAAAGTATCCTGCGCCATCGCCCAACGAATCGGAGGAATGTATCATGTAACAAAACTCCAAAAGGATTATATCAAAACCACTAACCACCGGATTCTGGAACGAAATATGGGTTTTATGTTGTCGCCAAATTCGATTGAACTTGCAGCAATTATAAATAATGCAACCGAGGTTCTACTTTCGAACGGTGAATATCAACGCATTTATGACAAATGGCTTGCCGAGTACGACAATGAATCAAATGGTTTGAGAGACTATTGGCGGTACATGATACTCATCAGTGCAATTGTTGGCATCATAATTCTTCTCCTCATTGTAATCAACCGAATCCTTCAAGCGAGGGTTAGAAGTAAAACGCAAGATCTTCAGCATCAACTCGACCTGAACTCGGAGATTATGAAAGAACTTTCGCGCCAAAAAAACAAGGCTGAGCAAAGTGATAAAATGAAGTCTGCTTTTTTAGCGAACATGAGTCATGAAATACGAACCCCGATGAATGGTATTCTGGGTTTTGCAGAACTTTTAAAAACGCAGGCTTATTCTAAAGAGGAAGAACTTCAGTTTATAAACATTATTCAGCAGAGTGGCGACAGAATGCTAAATACCATTAATAATATTATTGATATTTCGAAAATTGAATCGGAAAACGAAGAGGTGCAGATTAAAAAAGTAGACATTGCAAATATCGTATCCGAACTGAATGACTTTTTTATGGTTGAAGCAAATGAAAAAGGAATTGATTTGATTGTTGAGCCAGAAGTTAAAGCGCCATTGCAGAACTTTTACAGCGATACTTACAAGCTAACTTCCATTTTAACCAACCTTATTAAAAATGCCATTAAATTCACCAAAAAAGGATACGTAAAAATTCATTACTCGCTTAGCGCTACTGAATTAATACTTACGGTAAGCGACACCGGTATTGGAATTGCTCCCGAAAAGCAAAAAGCAATATTCGATTACTTTGTACAGGCCGACCATTCACACTCCAGCGGATACGAAGGATCGGGACTGGGGCTTTCAATAACACGCGGCTATATAAAACTGTTGAATGGCGATATCAACGTTTCGTCCACACCGGGAAAAGGCACTTCATTCACCTTTGTTTTGCCAAATTTAAAGGTCGTTAGCACACCCGAGGAACCGGCTTTAAATGAAACACCTGCAGAACATGTTGACTACAATAGCGATGGCGATTTAAATATCATTATCGCAGAAGATGATGAAATATCTTACAACTTTTTATGCCATATCCTTTCCGATGTATCGGGTAATTTAAAGCGAGTTAAAAACGGGGCCGATGTGGTTGAACTTGTTCGAAAATATCCGGATACTGACGTTGTTTTAATGGATATTAAACTGCCAAAGACAAATGGACTTGAAGCAACGAAACAAATAAGAGCATTTAACAAAGACGTGTACATTATTGCACAAACGGCGTATGCACAGGAAAACTACAAACAAGAAGCCATTGCTGCAGGGTGTAACAATTTTATTGTTAAGCCGATTGATAAAAACCAGCTAAAAAAGATTCTGTCGAAGTTAAAACAACCGGCCATATCTGAATGGTAGAATTAATTTGAACAATTTACGCAGGTTCGCGCTTGCGGCATGATAAGAATCCTCCCTAAGGGAATTGGTTTTTTACAGCTTATACAGCGTCCGAAATCATCGTCATCAACTTTCGACAAAGCAAATTTCAATTTCTCCAGTTTATCTTTTGCCTTACGCAAAGCGGCTTCGGTAACACTTTTATTATTAATGGCATCCATTCTGGATATTCGCCCAATGGCATTTTCCGGCTCAACAGGTTTTGTCAGCTCAGAATATTCATGAATAAGCTTTTCCGTTTTTTCAATTTCGGAAGTTATCTGAACTTTTATTTCAACCTTATTCAGTTCTGCCATTGTAACAAAATATTGATTTACGAAAACAGCGAGTCGACAAACTCACGACGGCGGAAGATTTGCAAATGCTCCATTTTCTCGCCAATACCAATGTATTTTACTGGAATTTTAAACTGGTCGGAAATTCCAATTACGACACCACCTTTAGCAGTTCCGTCGAGCTTGGTTAATGCCAGTGCCGTTACCTCTGTGGCTTTTGTAAACTGTTTAGCCTGCTCAAATGCATTTTGCCCGGTAGATCCATCCAGAACAAGTAAAACTTCATCCGGAGCGTCGGGAACGATCTTTTGCATAACATTTTTAATTTTGCTCAGCTCGTTCATTAAACCCACTTTATTGTGTAATCGGCCGGCCGTATCAATAATAACCACATCAGCATTACTGGCTTTTGCCGATGCCAATGTATCGTATGCTACTGAAGCCGGATCGGATCCCATTTTTTGTTTTACAATAGGAACATCTACTCTTTGGGCCCATACCTCCAATTGCTCAATTGCAGCAGCCCTAAATGTATCGGCAGCTCCCAATACAACTGATTTCCCGGCTTGTTTAAAATTGTATGCTAATTTACCGATGGTAGTGGTTTTACCCACTCCATTCACACCAACAACCATAATTACATAAGGCCCGTCTTTTTGCGGAAGATCAAAATCTGATACATCGGTAGTGTTATTTTCCTCCAATAAATCAGAGATTTCATCTTTAAGGATGTTATTCAGCTCGCTAATGCCCATGTACTTATCTTTGGAAACACGCTCTTCAATACGTCCAATAATTTTAAGCGTTGTATCCACACCTACGTCTGATGTAATAAGTACCTCTTCCAGATTGTCTAAAACTTCGTCGTCAACTTTCGATTTCCCGACTACTGCACGCCCCAGTTTTTTAAAAACACTCTCTTTTGTTTTCGACAATCCTTCGTCAAGGCTTTCTTTCTTCTTTCTGCTAAAACTTCCGAATATGGCCATATAAATATGATTTGCAGGTCCTAAAATAGTACAAAATTTGGTTACAATAAATTTGTAGTACAAAAAATACCAAATCGTTCATATAAACAAAAAAAGCTTTCATCTAAAATGAAAGCTTTTCCTGTTATACATTATATTTTCTTATTTTTTAAAATAAGTTTTAACGTCATCGTTTGGCACCATTTCTTCTTTAAAAGCGTATGCTCCGGTTTTCTCCGATTTAGTCATTTTGATTACTTTCGCATAACCTTTACCGGCACCTTTCTGTAGTGATGCTACTGCTTTCTTTGCCATGTCTTAATTATTTAATTTCTTTATGTACTGTTACTTTCTTAAGAATAGGATTGTATTTTTTTAATTCCATACGCTCCGTTGTATTCTTTCTGTTTTTTGTAGTAATATACCTTGAAGTACCTGGCACACCACTATCTTTATGCTCAGTGCATTCTAATATCACCTGCACTCTGTTACCTTTTTTTGCCATTGCTTAAGATCTTTTAAAATTTATCAATAAAACCTTTTTCCTGTGCCTCGGCTAAAGCAGACTTAATGCCTTTTTTATTAATGGTACGCATACCGGCAGCAGATACTGTTAGTTGCACCCAACGATCTTCGTGGGGCATATAAAATTTCTTTTTAAACAGGTTTATATCGAACTTTCTTTTAGTTCTTCTTTTCGAGTGAGAAACATTGTTACCCACCATTGCTCTTTTACCTGTTATTTGACAAACTCGTGACATTTCTTTTAATTTCTTGATGTTTACAATAAACACATTACTAAAAACGGAGTGCAAAGAAAACACTTTTTTAGAAAATAATCAAGCAGTTAACTCTATTTTTGCAAAAACAATTAACATACCAATGTTAACTACCTATTTTATTAACTACGAGTAATTTAAATTTCGATGCGAAAGTAGTAATAAATATTGCATTATTAACACAAATCCACCAACAGAAAATATACCTACAACTAGGTATTTCAGCCTAAATATTTTCAGGCTAATTTTATTCAATGTATTGGTATCGTTTCCAAATTGGCTCCTATTCAATACTAATCTTTAATAAAAACCTTAAATAAAAAACCAAACTATGTATTCAAAAATCAAAAAAAAACCGTTCGTAGAAAACAGATTGATGAGGTTTCTATTTTATTTCTTTCTTACATTCTCGTTTTCTGCCTGTGCTCTTATTGGGCTGAACGATGAAAATCGTTGCACAGAAACCGAAGCTGATGCGTTTGAATTAGGCATTCTTCCCAATACTTATGTCGTATATCAGAATGGAGAACCGTGTAAAGATTACGATATAAAATTTGAGGTTTACAAAACATATTGCGATGGAGATATAAGTGGTCAATATTCAACTGAGGCCAAAACCAATGACGAGGGGTATGCGCATTTTGGCGAGCAGTATAGATATAAATTTGCCAATACCGATGACAAAGTAACTTTCGCTTATATAGTAACGTACGGCACAAAACACATTGTAGAAAAAGTAATTACCTATAATCTTGCTTTAGACAAATCCCTTTCAATGGGAACCGAAGACAGATATATGGAATTGTATATCGACTTTTTTGACAGAGCTCCAATTGTTGTTCCATGGAACCCGAACTAGATTACAGTTTTACAAAATGGTACATTACATAAAACTATAGTTGGCGCCAACAACTGCAAACTTTTTTGTACATTTATAAAAAAACACTTTTGATCCGGTTCCTCCCCATAATATTCGTAGCACTAACTATCTCGGTTATAGCACAAAACTCAGAAATAGATAGCCTTAAACGTGTACTTGTAAAAAGTTATAATCCTACCGACAAAGCCAATGTAAGCTTATTATTGGCAAGAAATTACGAATCAGTAGACATCGACCAAGGCAAAATCTACGCCCGACGTGCGCTTCTGGAAAATAACGATTCAATAATGGCCCGGGCATGTAATCAACTGGGGCGCTTATTCTTTTATTCGTCACAACTTGATTCAGCAAAAATTTATTTTGAGAAAGCAATAAAACTCCTTACAAAAATTGGGAACAAGAAACAAGTTGCTTCATTATCCAACAGTTTGGGAGCGGTACAATTACGCCAGGGAGATTACAATAAATGTATAAAAACCCTCACCGAAAGTTCGGCTTATTTCGAAGAATGTGGCGACGAAGTTATCGTTGCAAAGTGTTATAATAATATGTCGGCTGCATTTGCCGAATTGGGCAAATACCCCAAAGCTATTGAATACAACGCATTTGCAATTGATATTTTTAATAAATACAACATGCTGTCCTATCAATTAATAGCACTACCCAACCTTGCTGCACAATATTTAAAAGCCGGCGATACTTTAAAAGCAATAGAATACAACTTACAAGCAGAAGAACTTGCTATGCGAGTGGGCAATAAACGCTCGTTATCAATAATATATAATAACCTTGGCAGTGTTTACCTTGATATTGATGCTGCAAAAGCAAAAGAATACCTTCTTAACGCAATTTCGTTAAAAAACGAACTCAATCTGAAAAACGGTATTGAGGTAGCACAAGGAAACCTAGGGTACTTACATTTAAAGAATAAGAATTATAAAACAGCTCTTGATTATTATTTAGAGGTTAAAAATCAGGTAAATGGCGAGCAATTGGTATATGTTCTCGATCAGATTAGCAAATGTTACAAAGGCATGCACAATTACGATAAAGCTTTGCAATCCGCCCAAAATGCGAGAATTTTAAAAGATAGCCTAACCGATGCCGAGAATAAAAAGATTTTTTCAGAAATACAGATCAGCTACGAAACGGAAAAAAGAGAAAGAGAGATACTTGAATTGGAGCGTAAAAATCTGGAGGTGGACAATAAACGTATTCGCAACCAAAACTTGTTATTAAGCCTGCTCGCCTTGTTTTTCTTTGTTACAGTTTTTGTTTATTTTTTCTTAAAAAAAACACGTCGTCGGCAACAGCAAGAACAAAACAAACTACTGAAACGGTTAAAAGAACAGGAATTGCAAGGCCTGGATAAAATTATTGAGGCTCAGGAGAACGAGCGCCAACGTATTGCCAACGACCTGCACGACAACCTGGGGAGCCGAATGGCCACGCTTAAGCTACTAATTAACGATGTGCATCAACAATTGCCCAAACAACACCATACTAAATTTAAGAAACTTGAATCGCTTGCAGAAGAAACTTATGGAGAAGTGCGAAAAATTGCTCATAACAACCATACAGGCGTACTTATATCAAGAGGATTAATTCCGTCAATGAAAATTATTGCGAACCAAATTTCCGAATCAAACAACACCTCGGTATATGTAATAAACATAAACGTTGAAAAAAGAATAAAAAACAATATTGAAATTCAGGTTTTCAGGATATTACAGGAACTGATAACAAACATTATTAAACATGCAAAAGCTAGTGAAATCACTATACAATTTTCGGAAGATAAAGATGAACTGAATGTGATGATTGAAGACGACGGAATTGGTTTTGACATAAAAAAAATTAACTACGGACTAGGACTAACAAACATTGAAAAAAGACTAACAAGCTTAGCCGGAAAAATAAATATTGATACCTCGCCAGGCAATGGAACGACAATAATCTTAACCATCCCCTTATGAAAATAAAAGTTGCTATAGCTGACGATCACAAATTATTTATCGACGGAATAAAATCGATTCTTTCTTCAGAGAAGAATATTGATATTGTAACTGAAGCCACAAACGGGCTGGAGCTCGTTAATGCTATTGAAAAAGGGACAATTCCGAATGTTATTATTACCGATATAAGAATGCCTGTAATGGACGGAATTACAGCAACGAAATACCTTAATAAGATCTACCCGAACATTCCAATTCTGGCCTTATCAATGTACGATCAATGTGCCGATGTTATTGAGATGCTAAAGGCAGGGGCCAACGGCTACGTTACAAAAGATGTTGATAAATGCGAATTATTACTTGCGCTTAAAAAATTAACCCGTGGCGAAAAATATTTCAGCAAAAACCTACCGGAAAACTTTAGTAATTGGTGTCCCGATGCTCCACTAAAAGACGACATAAACTTAACCCGAAGAGAAAAAGAAATACTCGCTCTTATTTGCAAAGATCGCACCACAATGCAAATCGCCAACGAATTAAATCTGAGCAAATTTACGGTTGATACTCATCGAAAAAACATGCATAAAAAGTTGGGGATTAAATCAAATACAGGGCTTGTTAGTTTCGCGCATAAAAACCTGGACTTTAATGTTGGTAGTTAAAACGAAATCTACAAACTAAAACACCCAATCAGTGCTGTCCCTAATAACTTGACGATTCGTTTTCTTTCTATTCACCGGCTATTCAGAACAGGGTCTTATTATTCTTCAAAATCAATCCCCCAGCCAAACAATTAATGTCCTTAAAAATTGCGTAATCTCCCAGCAGTTTTTGCAAAGGTGAGACAGAATTGAAAAAAAAACAAAAGGTCCGGAATTACTCCCGAACCTTTCACTGTTTATCTAAAAATTCTATTATAAACTTTGCTCACATGCAGCTAATACTTTTTTAGCATTTGCATTGTTTGGATCAAGCTCTAAAGCTTTTTTCAAGAACGGAATGGCTTGTTCAAAGCTTTTCTTACCTTTAGCTACTGCATTGGTATATTCGTCATCTAAAGTTGTGATGCTTCCTGAATTGACACTTTCGGTTGCACTTTTAATAGTTGCAGCTCCTTCCTGATACTTGTCATATCCTTGAGAGAAATAAACTTTTGCCAGGTTTTCTACCAATTCGGCTTTGTTTTCTTCGCTAACAGCAACTCCTTCAACAGATGATTTTCCTTCGGCAACTATAGCTTCAGCAGCCTTTTTTAACGAAGCACTTTTATATTTTTCGGCTTTGCTGTAATTAAAATCGTTTTGAGAAATAGCAAAACAATTGGCAGCCTCAACAAAGTCTTCGCTTTTATAACTTTTAATTCCTTCATTATAGAAAATTTTACCGGCTTGCTCTTCAATACCTGCATCAGGATAATCTGTTATAGCAGCTTTATAAAGCTCAACTGCCTTATCGTACTCTTTGCTATCTACTGCGTCCGATGCTTTAGTTTTTGCAACAGCCGGGCGCAACTGACCAAGTACTGTGTTAATATTTTCTACATTCTGTCCGTGATCAGGAATGGCTAATACTGATTCGAATAATTCAATAGCCTTTTCAAAATCTTTGCTTTCAACAGCGGCATTTGCCTGCGTCATTAATTCACTGGCGTCTTGGGCAAATGACATTACTGAAATGAACACCATCACCATTAATAATACTACTCTTTTCATTTTTCAACTACTTTTTAATATTTTACAATTCAATTTAATTTTCCTCTAAATTTCGTCGGTGTGCCCCAAAAATAGTAATTCTGAATTAAAAACCTAAAATACAGCAATTAAGATTCCCGACTCTTTTTACACTTTATTGCAGAAACAAAAACAGTACCATTAAAAAAGGTATTATTTTTTAGCGACTTACGGGTTAAGCAAATCCGGATTCCAAAAATTCAATATGTTTTTAATCAGATGAAGATTGTTTGCAGCTTCAGTATTCTCCGAATCGATCTCCAATACACGATTAAAAGCATTAATGGCTTCACCCCAGTTCTGATATTTTTGTTCAATTTTTCCTTTCAACAAAAAGTAACTTGGAGTGTTCTGTTCATCAAGCTTTTCAAAAAGGGTTCGTGCCTGCTCTGCCTTTTCGGTGTTCAATAAATTTTCTATTACCGTCAGGCTGTTTTCAATTTCTGTGTTCTCCATCACTATTTCTCTCCCCTGCTTACTGAAACAACACCTTTTACCTTTTTTAGTTTATGAATAAGAAATTCAAGGTGATCGAGATTATAAACCGAAATCTGTAATATTCCTTCGAAATTGCCTTTATCGCTCGAAATATTTATCGATCGCATTTGTGTGCCAACATCTTTTGCAATAATGTGCGTGATTTCCGAAATGATGCCAACTTCATCAGTCCCGGATACATGCAACGATGTTAAGAATGAACTATTACTGGTATTATCTTTCCACACAGTTTTTATAATGCGGTAAGGAAAACGTTCTTTCATTTGCGGTGCATTGGGGCAACTGGCACGATGAATTTTTATACCATCATTTATCGTAACAAAACCAAATATTCGGTCGCCAAAAACCGGATTACAACATTTTGCCAGCTTGTAATTTACATTTTTCAGGTTGTTGTCGATGATCAGAAAATCTTCACCACCATCATACGTAAGGTTTTTCGCCTCACTTGTTGGCAACAGTTCTTCAATCGTCTTTTTCGTTGTATCTGCGTCCTCTTCTTTTTCAATAAACAGCGATTTTACTTCAAGCGTATCAATTTTACCATTTGCTACTTCATAGTAAAAATCAACTGCAAGTTTAAATTCAAAGTGTTTTAGAATTTTGCGTATTGCATCGTCATTTAAATCCAGTTTCCAGTTTTTAAATTTGCGTAACAACATTTCGCGGCCATCACTCGCCTGCCGGTTGCGATCTTCGTTTAAACTCGTCTTAACCCTGTTTCTCGCTTTCGATGTAACCACAAAATCCAACCAGTCTAATTTGGGTTTCTGGTTATTCGACGTGTCAATTTCAATTTGATCGCCGTTTTTAAGCTTGTGTTTTAAAGTAACTTTTTTGCCATTTATCTTTCCGCCAACACAAGTATCACCAACACGCGAGTGAATTTCGTAGGCAAAATCGAGCACAGTAGCTCCCGACGGCATTTTCTTCAAATCTCCCTTTGGCGTAAAAACAAATATCTCGTCACTGTAAATATCAGTGTTAAAATGATCGATAAAATCAACCGCATTCAATCCCGGATTTTCCAGAATATCACGAATACCAGCCAGCCACGAGTCAAAACTCGACTCCTTGCCACCTTTATATTTCCAGTGTGCAGCCAATCCTTTTTCAGCAATCTCGTCCATTCGTTTGGTACGGATTTGAATTTCAACCCATTTTTTATGAGGCCCCATTACCGTTGTGTGCAGCGACTCGTATCCATTTGATTTTGGTATGGTTATCCAATCGCGCAAGCGGTTTGGATTGGTTTGATACTCCTCGGTAATAAACGAATAGGCAGTCCAGCAATCGGCTTTTTCATTTTCCGGTTCCGAGTCAAGAATCACACGAATGGCAAACAGATCCATCACTTCGTCGAATGAAACATTCTTTTTGCGCATTTTTGTATTTATCGACGAAATAGACTTTGTACGTGCTTTCATCGAAAATTTCAGCCCACGTTGTTGTAGCTTTTTCTCAATGGGCTTAACAAATTCGGCCACAAAGTTGGCCCTCTCGCGTTCGGTTTCTTTTAATCGGTTAACTACGTAGTAATACTCATCCGGCTTTTGAATTTTCAGGCATATATCCTGCATTTCGGAATTTATATTATACAGCCCAAGACGGTGTGCCAAAGGAGCGTATAAGTATTGTGTTTCGTAAGCTAGCTTGAGCTGATTGGCCTCATTGTAAATTTCAAGGTTGCGCATCACCTGCAATCGATCGGCAATTTTAACCAGGATAACGCGTACATCGCCGGCCAGCGCCAACATCAGTTTTCGGTAATTTTCCGAGTGCAGATCAATGGTATCGGTTCCCAAGGCATTAATCTTTGCCATGCCTTCAAGAATAGAACTTATATGCGTACCAAATTTTTCACCAATTTCTTTCTGAGTCACCTTTTCCTTTAACCCGGCGTACATTACATTGTGCAACAAGCCAGTAATTACGGAGTCGGGCTCAAGACCGATCTCCATTGCAATAATGGAGGCCACTTCGAGTGAATGACTTAAAATTACTTCGTCGTGAGAAAAGCGGGTTTCACCAAGAACATTTTGGGCAAATTCAAACGCATTCTCAAGTTTCAGAAACGATGCATCGTCCCATGTTAACTGGCAAAACTCCTTTAAGTGGTCGTATCTGGTATATATTTGTTCTCTGGGTTCCATGTTGTAAAAATAAAAAAGGCTGCCAAAAGAGCAGCCTTTTAATTCTATATATTGATCTTAATATTATTGAGCTGCAGCAGTAGTATCAACAAAGGCACGATTACGCATTTCACGATCCAGCATAAAAATACCATTACCCTGTCCATCAATGAGCTTTAAGGTATCAAGTATTTCAGTAACGTTAGCTTCTTCTTCAACCTGCTCATCAACAAACCAGCGCAAGAAACTTTGTGTTGCATGGTCTCTTTCTTCAACGGCAACATCAACTAATTTGTCAATCAGACTGGTAACCAGTTGCTCGTGCTCTAGTGTTTTCTCATAAACATCAATAACACCTTCCCATGTTGTAGGCATTTGGTCAATTGCTTTCAACTCAACTTTACCTCCTCGTTCAACTACGTAATTAAAAAACTTATTGGCATGGGTCAGCTCTTCCTGGTACTGAACATACATCCAGTTGGCAAAGCCCGGCAGCCCTTTATCGTTAAAATAGGCCGACATCGAGAGGTATAATAATGATGAATATTGTTCTGCGTTTATTTGCTCGTTTAACGCTTTTAGTACTTTTTCTTTCAACATGATCTACTTGTTTTATGATTTTGTGCTTAAAAGTAGAAAAAACGACAGAAAGATAAAAAAGAAAGATCCGTTTTCGGATCTTTCTTAACGAATTAAAAATCGAATAACTTATCGAGCAATTGATATGCTCTTTCTTTTCGGATTGAATATAAACAAGCTGCTATTCGCTATCAACCTCGGTCTTGAATGTCCAGGTTGGACTATTGGCCACACGATTTCCTTCAAATTTTGCAACAACAAACCAATAGTATGTTGTGTCGTAACTTAAGCCGTCGACAACAACTTCGTTAGTGGTCAGGTTTTCGCCGGCAACTTTTTGCGTGGTGGAGTTCGACTGAAAATAATAAACAGTATATTCCAATTCTTTTCTTGAGTATTCCTGCTGAACTGCCCACTTAAAAGTTATACTTACGTTTTGTTCAGTGGCTCCATTCCCCGGAACCGGATCATAAATTTCTATCCAGCCAATATCATTTTCATCTTTCATAAGAAAGAACTTTAGATCCGTTGTTTCATTTTCATAAACAGCTATGCTTACTGTATTACTTAGATAGTCATTTTTACGAGCCGTCACAGCTAAATCACCTTCTTTAACCTTTGTAAACTCAAAAACGCCATCGTCACCTGTTATAACCGAAGTACTTGCCGGATTGGTTAATACTTGCACCCCAGTAAGAGGTTGATATGTCTCACCATCCACAATTTGTCCTTTAACTATTCCATATTTCTCAATATCAAGTTTTTCTTCTTCGCAGCTAAAGAGCAAAACGGCAATCAGAAAGCATATTATAAATTGTAATCTCTTCATTTTTTTATGTTATTTTAATTTTTCCCAAAATAATAAGTTGCTCCCAACTGAAATCCCCAAATATGGTCATTAAATTCGCCGCCTTCAGCACCATCATAAAAATCAGTAAACATCTGATTTACAAAAGACTTACCAGTTATAGCCAACCTGCTGCCAACCAAATATTCTAAACCTGCCTGATAACTCAAAAAAGGAACAAGAGTCTTTTTTGACAGGCCGATTTCATCTTCAAAATCATAATAAACGCCTCCTCCTACACCGAAAAATGGGGAGAACAAACCATCAGGATTTGCCCGAAACAACAAACTTGAACCTCCGTAGAATTCGTTAGAGTTCATTAAATCCTTAACATGAATGTTTTGCATACCAAACATTGTTTCAAGATAAAAGTTATTATGCAAGGCAAAACCAAGATTAAATACGCCTCCAGGTCTTATTTTGCTTACTGAATAATCACCAGCATAAAACTGACCGGCTCCAAGTAGCGAAGCATATATTTTCCCCCTTCTGTTCGTTTCAAATGGAATTCCAATATGATTGGCATCAAGTCGTTCTTCCTTTTCGTTCATATACTCCTGAATTACTGTATTTTCTATTTCCTCCTGATCACTTAAAGTCCAAAGATTATCAAGAACCCCTTCAACAATTAATCCCAAAACTGCTTTTTCAATTGCCTCAGTAACGGCCAATTCTGTTGGCTCATTGTAGGTATAACCGGTTTCGGCCTCTAACAATCGTTTAAACTTCACATAACGGAATACGCCCATAGATACTTCTTGTGACAATATTGATTTTGTAGTATAAATGGTTTTTAAAATTTTACCATTACTGGTTGAAACCGCGCGTAAATAAATACTCACACGGTCTTCGCGATATTGAGTTGATGCATCGGTGCCAAAATAACGCACGCCTGCACCTCCGGTGTAAATATTAGTTTCATATGAGGTTATTCCTCCTTCGAGCAACACGCCCGCAAATAACAGAGGGGGCAGTAACGAACCGGTGTTCCCTTCATACTGTTCTCTACTTGAACGGATTATTTTTCGTTCATTAAGTAAATTACTTATGTTCTCCCTTTCAATGGGCACAAACCATCCCGACTCTTCCAATGCTCGAACTAATATATTGGTGGCTCCTTGTGTAACTGCAGTGGACCAGTTAGCACCAGCATTTGAAGGTTTATACTGTCCGGTTTGGTCCCGAAATTTATAAACAGCAACAACAATAGGTTCTTTAGGGCTGGGTAATTCCAGCAAGTCTTTTTTAACAGGCGTTTCCGGCCCTAATTCAGCTCCACGATCAGAACTAAATGGTTGATGAAAATACGGTGCACATGCCACTAATGCTGAAGAAAGAAAAAGTGCGGACAAAAGACGTTTTACCATACTATGCAAATTGGGTTTTTCCATAATTTAATTAAACTTAAAAATAGGGTACTTCAACCGTTGTAGTTGAACCGGTTACATTATCAACCACAGTTATATTAATTCCTGCATCGCTATCTCCTATATCAATTTGATAATCACCGAGCACATAACTACCTTCTGTAAGCGCATCCTCTCCAAACTGTCGGGTTACTAACTCTCTTGACAGCCGACTTAATATTTGTCGGTTTAAGCTTTCGGCAAAATCATCAACAGAACTAGAATTTCGAGAACTATATGGATCGTAACTATCTTCATCAGGAGCTTCAATTGTATTCTGCGACTCAGCGGAATTAAGCATCCAACTATAATTATACGGATTCCCCCCGAAAGCAGGGTTTTTTGGGGTGTACACAAAATCTTGTGCATAAATATGACTACCTGCCAGCAGTATCATTGCTATAGCTATTACAAAAGCTTTACTCATGCTATCTTTTATTATCTGGTTATTTTAATTCTGGTTAAAAAATGCCACTTCCCGATTGATCAGCACCCTCCAATTGCTTTACTATCTCTTCGTAATTTTGCAGGTACAATGCGGTACGTGTTACGGCCTGTTGCGCTAACATTTCAACAATATCGCTGCGTGGTTGTAAAAACGATTGAAAAACAAGCGTTTCGTTAATTCTGATCTCGATCATGGTAGTGGTTAGGCGATAGGGTCTTTCGGTAACAAATATTGAATAATTTTTCGCATTTTGAGGTGGTGACCAATCACGATAAAAATAATCATAAAAATCTCGCCCATTTTTAGTTTTGGTTTCATCTATCAGCAGGCCATCAATTTCGATTTCTGCATCGCGGCTAACTTTTTGGGTTTCTTCCTTTTGAATATCGTTTAATAGTTGATGAAGCTCTTCGGGAGCCTGTTTTACCACTTTGTTTTTAATATTAATAGTTGTTGTATCGTTTTGGGCAGTACAAAAAGAAATACTGGCTAAGCTAATTACTGTGATCATTAAATACTTCATTTATTTCATCGGAAAGTAAAAGTCGGAGTTTGAAATATTAATACTCATTCCTTCTCCACTGGTGCCTGATTGTTGACGAATAAGCAAAGGGCTGCTATACGAGTCAAGTTTAGCAACGAGGTCCAAATCGTTTCCCTTTTGCTCTATAAGAGCTGCTTTAGGCCAACCTTCCGAAACAAATCCATTTCCGGTTAAAGCCAGCTCAATAGAATTGCTATTACCAACCTGAATAAGTGCTGCAACTTTGGGTATCAATGCTTTATTTTTAATAAAACTATATATGGTGTTATCATCGCCTTGCTGCCAGGCTTTTGAAATTACCATTTCACCATCCGACCACAAATTCGCCTCATTTCCACTTCCTTTCTGAACCAAAACAGAAGCATGACCCGAACCTACCTGATTAATGTAAGCCTCGTTCTTGTCGTTGTACTGTTTGCTAATTATTATATTTGAAAGGCCTTCAGCTTGCTGCTGAATAACAATCATGCTATTTTGATTTCCAACTTGCTGAACTGTTGAAAAATTACGTTGAAACAATTCATTATTTCCCAGGAGGTTTAACTCATTCTCTGATAAATCTTCGAAAGGTTCTTGCGCCAGCAATCCGAACGAAAAAAACAGAAAGACTATTATTATAAATGTAGTTTTGTACATATGCAGTTTTCTAATCAAATTTAAATTGCCTCATAACCTTCTATAAGTATTTTCAATGTTTTAAGGACTATTTACTTTTAGTCACCTTAAACGCAATAAACCTCCCGGCATTTATTGCCGGGAGGATATTTGTTGTTGTAGAGAAAGATATTCGGCCTCAGTGTGGCCGGGAATATCTGCCTAAGGTATCAACTGACTTTGAGTGACAGTCGCCGTATGGCCAGAACCAGTTTGACTTATAGTACTGGTGTTAAACCCACCATCTTGAGTCTGGATAGCATAGTTATCATATCCATTTTGTGTTACAGTAGCATAGTTCATATCAACTGCTCCTCCAGGAGAAGTCTGGATTTGAATCGCTTCGTTTAGTTCATCACCCATTTGGTATATTTCCGCAACATTTAAGTTGTAATGACTTCCACCTTCGCCATCATGACGAGAATCTGAAGTTTGAGTTTGAGAAGCAGAATTACTATTCGAAGACTGCTCAATAGTTGCAAAACTTGCACCTCCGCTATACTGCTTCTGCTCTGCAGTATTGCCACTACCACTTTGGATAATATGCGCTTCGCCTTGCCATGAAAGTTGCAATTGAGTAGCAGTGTTTTCAGATCCTGATTGCTCAATCCAAGCTTCATTTGACCAGCCTTGCTGCTCTTGCTCGGCAGTATTACCATCACCACTTTGATAGATATCAGCATAATTACTACTGCCTTCTGCCTCATCCGGCAATTCGGTATCCTGTGCCTGGCGTGCAGTATTTCCATTACCAACCTGATTTATATAAGCATCGTTACCCTGACGATATTGAATTTGATAGGCATCGTTGTCACTACCAGATTGCAACACTTCAGCATAGTCATTCCCCATTTGATTATTAGGTCCCTGTATTTGCATTGAGGTATTATCATCACCAGTTTGATTCACATAGGCTTCAATTAAACCACCTCCTCCCGGGTAAGAGCCACCTCTACTGTGGGTTTGCACAACAGTTGCTGTATTTTCAACTCCACTTTGCAAAACAGTTGACTTTATAAGATCAACTCCCGGTTCATATTGATAATTTATCTGCGTAACAGTAGCAGTATTTAATGAGTTTGATTGAGTAATTGAAGACTCATTATCACCACCTGACTGCCCTACTGTAGCCGTTTGAGTTACATCACTTTGATTTATTGTTGATGTATTTGATTGTGACATTGCTACTGACGCAACAAACACCATAGCAAAAAGTATTACTAATTTCTTCATTTTGAATTATTTTTAAGAATTAGGAATATTAAGGAATTAGAGTCTGACTTTGAGTAACTGTTGCGGTATGTCCCGAACCAGCCTGCACTGCACTACTCCAATTATTTCCACCGGTTTGCGTTTGCGTAGCGGTAATTGAACTACCATCCTGACTTGCAAATGCATAATTAGGTAAAATGTCTGTTGCTACTCCAGATGGCATTGTTTGCATTTGAGTAGCAGTATTACCTGTACCGGTCATTTGAATAATTTCAGCATCATTTAGCGCATCATACACTGCAGAAGCACGTGCACCTGAAGAAACCTGTGTTTGAGTTGCTCCACTCTCGCTTGCCGACTGATCAATAGAAGCACTATTTAATTTACCACTTTGATCCTGTGTTGCGGTATTATCATTGCCACTTTGTGAAATATAAGCATCACTGACCCAGGCAACTTGATTTTGTGTTGCAGTATTACCTGATCCTTCTTGGTAAACTGTTGCTTCATTTGCCCAACCATCCTGATGTTGGTCTGCACTATTATCGTCTCCACTTTGGTTGATATAGGCCATGTTAAAACTACCTTCACCATCTAAAGGAAGGTCAATATCCTGTGCCTGACGTGCTGTATTTCCATTCCCACCTTGGTATATTTCGGCACTGTTTCCATATTTTACCTGATTCTGAAAGGCAGTATTCTCATTTCCACCCTGCCAGATTTTTGCATAAGTTGCACCTTGTTGCGAATGTGGACCTTGCAATTGAGTTGCATCATTATCATTTCCTAACTGATCAATATAAGCATCCAGATTTCCCGTTCTGCTGTTAAGGTCACCAGTATGCTGTTGATCAACAGCAGCGGTGTTTGAACTACCTTGTTGGTTTACCCATGAGTAGGTTCCATTTAATGGTTCATCAGTTTCTGCCACCTGGTTTACAGTAACAGCATTGTCTGCACTCGCCTGAATAATTTCTGATTTGTTTTGTTGTGCCATTGCAAACCCAGCAAAAAGCACCATTGCAAAAAGAAATACTAATTTTTTCATTTTTTTTAATTTTAGTTGTTTAAAAAAGACTATTCATTTTGATAATCCCGAGGAGACAGGATTAGTTTCCGGCGTATTCATCAGCGCAGCCTGATAATCTACCGAAACAAGCGGGGATGCCACATTCTACGTCACTTGTGTGATTGTGGCTTACACTTTTTCAACAATTTTGAAATTACATTCCATATTAATTTGGTTTAACATTTTATATTACATCAACATTCTTTACATAGTTATACCATGTATCATTTATGCCAAAGCATAAATTCTCAAAGTTGATTTAACAGTTGGGGTTTACTAAAATTATTTATGGAAATGATCTGGAGATAAACCCTTATTTTTATCGTCGTAGATCGAGGAATACTTAGGGGGTAATTCCTTTTTTCCGTTAGCTAAATTACGTTACATCGACACAAAATGAAATACGTAATTTCCGACATTGCAGAATATAACATACGTGCAAATACCCATTGTAATTCTTAATAAATACCGTAAACCTTATCAATCGCTTCAATAATATTTACCGAATCAGTTTTTCGCATGATGTTTGAGCGGTGTTTCTCAACGGTGCGCTGAGATATACCAAGTTCTGCAGCTATTAACTTAACAGGTACTCCTTTCCCCGATATTTTTAATACATCAAACTCACGTGCTGTTAAAACAGAATCCATGCTTGGTTTACTGGCTTCATCAAATTCCTTGCAATAACCATTATTAGTCATTGTAGAAGTATTAGATTTGATTTCGAATTGTATTAACGTGCGATTCTTCACAAGATTTGAAATATTTGAGACAAAAAGATTAACCTGTAATTCTGAAGTACCCTTTAAGCTTACATCTTTAATAACACATTCATTTGTAAGACCATTTAAACATCTCGCAAACTGTTTCTCTTTTTCATGGGCATTATTAAAATTAAGGATTTCATTTATACTAGAAAAACTGTCTTCATCACAAAATGGTAGTAACTTAAAAAATGCCTGATTGGCACGCTCTATCTTTCCTGAATCACAAACAATCATCCCTACAAGTGAACTAACAAACAGTTTGTCGAAACTAGATTTCTCAAAAGCTTTATGTTTATCAATTTTGTCAAATAATAACTTCAATTTTGCTATTATCCGGTTCTCGTTTGGAGGAGCAAAAATGAAATTGTCAATCCCCAGATCAAGCCCCAGTCTTATGTCTTCTGATTCATAATTTTCAATGTAAACGACATAAGGTATAGCACAATCGAATGTTGTTCTCTTTAATAAATTATATGTTTGAAAAGCATCATATTCGACAAAATCATGACTACAAATAATAAGATCAGGTGATAACTCAATTGTCTTTTGAATAACCGATTGAATATTCTTTGCACGTTCTATCCGATAATTACTCTTTTGCAGAATATTGAACAACTGCCCATAAATTACATCAGAATTTATATTAAGCAGAATAAACTTATCATTTCGCATTTGGCTCATTTTTTATTATGTACTGAAAGGTGTGTGCTAATTTAAGACAAATTAGTATAAATTAAAATAGTTGCTTCGACTTTTATTATAGAATGACACAGAATTGGTCTGAATTAAAAGATTATGACAGGACATAAAGAAAACTACTTTAATTTTATTATGTAAATTTCGAAGGCCTCACAATCAACCAATCGAGAAAAATAGAACTAACTATACTAAATTTCAATGTTTGAAATCATTAAAACATTATGCATTTTTAGTCTAAATAAACTTAGTAAAATCCGCAATTAACAAATACTTTACATATCTATTCGAACTTCACATTATAATATTCGAATCATAGTAAGGGTAATTATATTTCTATCTTTGCGCACCTGAAATTATTAGCCGTATTTTATAATCCGATAAAACATGAAAAATATCAAGTACGTATCGCCGGAAGAAGCCGTTAAGGTTATTAAAACCGGAGACAGAGTCCATTTAAGTAGTGTTGCCGTTACTCCTCACACCTTAATTAAACCGATGGTTGAGAGAGGTCGCAACAAAGAGATCCACAATGTAACCATTCAGCATATCCATGTAGAAGGTCAGGTTGAATATGCCAATCCTGAATTCGAAGGAATCTTTCATTCTGAACAATTTTTTGTAGGAGGAAACCTGAGAAAACAAACTCAGGCTGGTTACGCCGATTACATTCCAATTTTCTTAAGCGAAACCCAACGTTTAATGCGCAGAGGTTATTTAAAAGTAAATGTTGCCATGATTATGGTGTCAGTTCCCGACAAACATGGTTTCGTTTCGTTAGGAACTTCTGTTGATGCAACCCGCGCCGCTATAGAAAATGCCGATACAGTAATTGCAGCGGTAAACCCGAATGTTCCAAGAGCATGGGGTGATGCAATGATGCATATTGATGAAATTGATATTTTCGTTGAAGACGACATTCCTTTATATGTTCACGATCCTGCACCATTATCAGAAATGGACATTAAAATTGGTACTAATGTTGCCGAATTAGTTGAAGATGGTGCTTGTTTACAAATGGGTATTGGTGGTATTCCGAATGCTGTTTTGGCGCAATTGGGCAACCACAAAGACCTTGGAGTACATACCGAGATGTTCGCCGATGGTATTCTTCCTTTGGTTGAAAAAGGAGTTATCACTGGTAAAAAGAAAAAAACAGATCCGGGGAAAATGGTAGCATCATTCCTTATGGGATCACAAGCACTTTACGATTTTGTTGACGACAACCCACGTGTTGCTATGATGGATGTTGCACACACTAACCACGTGGCAAGCATACGTAAGAACGACAAAGTAACAGCAATCAATTCTGCATTGGCTATCGACTTAACAGGTCAGGTTTGTGCCGACTCAATTGGTATTACTCACTACTCGGGAGTTGGTGGACAAATTGACTTCATCCGTGGTGCGGGTCACTCTAAAAAAGGTAAACCAATTATTGCCCTTCCATCGGTAACTAATAAAGGTATTTCTAAAATTAGCCCAACCTTACTTTCAGGATCAGGCGTTGTAACTACTCGTGCAAACATGCATTGGGTGGTAACAGAATATGGAAAGGTTAATCTTTATGGAAAAACACTTCAGGAAAGAGCAAAACTTCTGATATCTATCGCTCACCCTGACCATCAAGAATCGTTAGACAAAGCATCGTTTGAACGATTCGGTCCACATTACCATTATGTAAGGGGTGAATAAAAGACATATGTTTAATGAAGCAGACTTAATGTCTGCTTTTTTTATGACTATCATCATCAACAATTTTATCATTTCGTTCGAATATTAAGTAATTCTAAATTCGTTGTACTAAAAAATCAGGTTTTCCGGTTTTCACGAATATGGAAGCATAAGAACCATAACTTTGTTGGAGTTTAAAAATTTGACTATTAATATTTTATAACCATTCTAAATAAGCAGAAAACGAAACGATTAATGCTTGAAAAAACTGCAATAACTGCTTCAAGATCTGCTTATTTTCAAGAATACAATTATTTACATCATGAACATTTCACATATAGAACACATCGGGATCGCGGTAAATAGTTTAGAAGAAGCTATTCCATACTACGAAGAGATGCTGGGTCTAAAATGCTATGCCGTTGAAGAAGTGGCAGACCAAAAAGTAAAAACAGCCTTTTTCCAGGTTGGCGACACTAAAATCGAGTTATTGGAGTCAACCAGTCCTGACGGACCAATCGGAAAATTTCTGGAAAAAAAAGGACAAGGCGTACACCATCTTGCTTTTGCTGTTGACAGTGTAAACGATTCGTTGAACGAGCTTGGAGAAAAAGGCGTTCAGCTAATCGACAAAACAGCGCGAAAAGGGGCCGAAGGCTTAAACATTGGTTTCCTTCATCCAAAAGCTACCATGGGTGTATTAACCGAAATTTGTGGAAAAGAATAAAAGACACTTATAATAACCGATTTTATGAGCAACCAGGATAAAATTAAAAAGTTAATCGACCTAAGAGCAGAAGCTAAGCTGGGTGGCGGATTGAAAAGAATTGAAGCGCAGCACAAAAAAGGCAAATTTACTGCTCGCGAAAGAATCGAACTTCTGTTAGATGAAGGAAGTTTCGAAGAATTTGACATGTTTGTTACACACCGCTGTACAAACTTCGGATTAGAAAAAACCAAATTTTTGGGCGACGGTGTTGTTACCGGTCACGGAACAATCGACGGACGCGTAGTTTATGTTTTCTCGCAAGACTTTACCGTTTTCGGAGGATCATTATCAGAAACCTTTGCACAGAAAATTTGCAAGGTAATGGATATGGCCATGAAAGCCGGAGCGCCGGTAATTGGTATCAACGACTCGGGTGGTGCACGTATTCAGGAAGGTGTGAATTCGCTGGCCGGTTATGCCGAAATCTTCGAGCGTAACATTTTGGCATCAGGAGTTATTCCACAAATCTCAGCTATTTTCGGACCATGTGCCGGTGGTGCAGTATACTCTCCTGCCCTAACCGACTTTATCATGATGACCGAGCAAAACTCGTATATGTTTGTAACCGGGCCAAAAGTTGTTAAAACAGTAACCGGCGAAGACATTTCTGTTGAAGACCTTGGTGGTGGTAAAGTTCACGCATCTAAATCAGGTGTTGCACAATTTCTTGTTGAAAACGAACAGGAAGGTATTTCGATCTTACGTAAATTGATCAGCTACCTGCCACAAAATAACCTGGAAGATCCGATTGTTACTGACAGTACCGACCCAATCGATCGTTTAGACGATGCCTTGAATGAAATCATTCCCGACAATCCGAACCAGCCTTACGAGGTTAAAGATGTTATTCATACTATGGTTGACTATGGCGAATTCCTTGAAATTCACCGTAACTATGCGAAAAACATCGTTGTTGGTTTTGCTAAATTCGACGGACAACCTGTAGGTATTGTGGCCAACCAGCCGAACTACTTAGCTGGTGTGCTCGACATTAATGCATCAGTAAAAGCTGCTCGTTTTGTGCGTTTCTGCGACTCCTTCAATATTCCAATCATCACACTTGTTGATGTTCCGGGATTCTTGCCTGGAAGCCGTCAGGAATACGGTGGTATTATTACTCACGGAGCAAAACTGATGTTTGCTTACGGCGAAGCTACTGTTCCAAAAATTACAATCACACTGCGTAAATCGTACGGTGGTGCACACGATGTAATGTCGAGTAAACAGTTGCGTGGCGACCTTAACTACGCCTGGCCAACTGCCGAAATTGCTGTTATGGGTGCAGCCGGTGCTGTTGAAGTACTTCACGGAAGGAAATTGCGCGACATTGAAGACGCCGAGGAACGTGCTAAATTTGTTGCCGACCACGAAGACGAATACAAAGAGAAGTTTGCTAATCCATATCAGGCTGCATCTTTTGGTTACATCGACGATGTTATCGAGCCTCGTAACACAAGGTTCAGAATTATTCGCGGATTACAAAGCCTTGCTACCAAGAAACTGGTTAATCCACCTAAGAAGCATTCAAATATCCCACTTTAAAAACAGAACAAATTATGGAACCATTATCAATTCTATTAGCCAGTTCTGTTCAGTTTGGGTACACTGTTGCAATCGTTGGATTCTGCATCGTTTTCACAGCGCTTACCTGTTTGGTTATTGTGTTTAGCAATGCTCCAAAGTTGATTAACATGAAATTCAACAAAGAGAAGCTAAAAAGAAACAAGACTAAGGAAAAGGGAGAAATTAAGGAAGACGAAGATTACGTTGAAGGTAACGTAACTGCAGCAATCAGTTTGGCCCTGCACATGTACTTTAACGAACTACACGACGAAGAGAGTAACATCGTTACCATTAAAAAGGTAAAGAAATCATACTCTCCGTGGAGTTCTAAAATTTACAGTGTACAAAACAACTGGCCGCGATAAAAAAATCTGAATATTACGAGCAAAAAAAGTAAACAATGAAAAAATATAAATTCACAATCAGTGGTAACGAATACGACGTTCATTTAAAAGACATTGAAGACAATGTTGCTGAACTGGATGTAAACGGAACCATTTACGAAGTTAAAATTCACGGAGAAGTAAAAACTTCAAAAACTCCGAAACTAATTCGGAAACCGGTTGAAAAAATGCCTGGAGAAGGACAGATTAAAAAATCAGCATCAACCGGAAAACACAAAGTAACAGCACCACTACCGGGCACAATTCTTAAAATTAATGTATCGGTTGGCGATGTGGTAACCGAAGGCCAAAACCTGTTGGTTATGGAAGCCATGAAAATGGAAAACCAGGTACAAACCACAAAAGGCGGAGAAGTTACAGCCATTAAAGTGAATGTGGGCGACAGCGTGTTGCAAGATGATCTGTTAATAGAAATTGCTTAAACAATACATTGCTGACATGAGAAAAATAGTTCAATTATTATTCGTATTGATTTTTCTTGCGCCCTCAGTATATGCTGCTGGTCAGCCGGAAAAACTCAGCGATGTAATTACAAAGGGGAAATGGATAAATCATTCCGACGGATATGTACCAATTCCTACTTATAAAGAAGGAGAACCTGATCAAAAAGAGGATCCAACCACAGTAAAACGTTACAAAACGTTTACGTTTGAAACCGACGGAGGATTCCTTCTTGACTCGGCAAAACAGCGCTATTCTGGTCGTTACGAAGTTATTGGAGACGAAGTTGAGTTGCATTTCAATACCGTTCCGATTACAGAGTTGCGTACCAACAAAGATCCAAATCAACAGGGAGGCTATGCGGTATCAACGAACCAGGTAAAATTGCCTAACCGTGTTCTGAAAATTAACGCCGACGGCAACCTGTCGGGAGACGGATATATTTATGAACGCTACAGCGGAGCAGTAGCCGGTTTGTTTAACTTCTACGAATTTTCGGGATTTGCCAACATTGCCTGGGGAAACATCGTTATGATGATTGTAGGATTTATTTTCCTTTACCTGGCTATTAAGTACGATTTTGAACCGATGCTTTTGATACCAATTGGATTTGGTATTTTAATTGGTAACATTCCGATGTTCCAGGTGGCAGACTTTAACCTGAAATTGGGTGTTTACGAGCCTGGCTCGGTACTCAACATTCTTTATCAGGGTGTGGTTCAGGGATGGTATCCTCCACTTATCTTCCTTGGTATTGGAGCAATGACCGACTTTTCGTCATTGATCTCGAATCCAAAACTGATGTTACTGGGAGCAGCTGCGCAGATAGGTATTTTCCTTACGTTCCTTGGAGCGATTTATTTAGGATTTGCCGCACCTGAAGCCGGTGCAATTGGTATTATTGGTGGTGCCGACGGTCCTACAGCGATTTTCATTTCATCGAAACTGGCGAACGGATTAAATGTTCTGCCCGACGGAACCACGGTGAAAAACCTGATTGGCCCTATCGCCATTGCAGCATATTCGTATATGGCGCTTGTTCCGGTTATTCAACCACCGGTAATTCGACTAATGACTACTAAAAGAGAACGTTTGATCAGAATGAAACCTCCACGCGCGGTTTCGAAAACTGAGAAAGTACTATTCCCAATTATTGGTCTGATTCTGACAGCATACATTGCACCATCGGCTTTACCACTTATTGGTATGTTGTTCTTTGGTAACTTGCTAAAAGAATCGGGTGTAACAAAACGTTTGGCAAACACTGCAGCCAACCCACTTATCGATGCCATTACCATTTTGCTTGGTATTACCGTGGGAGCTTCAACACAAGCCGACGTATTCCTTACTCCTGCATCAATTAAGATCTTTGCATTAGGTGCTGGCTCGTTCGTTATTGCAACAGCGGGTGGTGTTGCCGGAGCTAAAATCATGAACCTGTTCCTGAAAAAAGAGAACAAGATCAATCCAATGATTGGAGCAGCCGGCGTATCTGCAGTACCTGATAGCGCAAGGGTTGTTCAAGGTATGGGATTAAAAGAAGACCCAACCAACCACTTGTTAATGCACGCTATGGCACCAAACGTTTCAGGTGTTATTGGTTCGGCAGTAGCAGCAGGTATTTTGTTGAGTTTCCTGATGTAAGATAAACTGCTTACGATATATAAAAAAAGGATTTCTGTTTCAGAAATCCTTTTTTTTGTTCATTCAAATGCCCACCTTTCGCTCGGATCGCCCGGCATAGAAACTGTTTTCCACGAAAATTTAAATACCCGTGGTTCAACCAGACGTTCAAAATCTGCATAGCTCATTTTAATCATTTCGGTGTGAGTGCCTGCATTAAATGCAATTTCTTCATCTTCAGCAAGCGTTTCGGCCACAAAAACCTCCATATCGTAAAGGTTGCCAAAAGGTGGCATCGCTCCTATTTCACAGTCAGGGAAGAAACGTTGAAATTCAGCTTCACTTGCCAAACTAATATGTGGCGTTCCGAAGATATCTTTCAACAGTTCAAAATCAACCTGATACGAAGCAGGAAGTACAGTCATAGCCATTTTCCCATCAACATTTACAATTACAGTTTTTGCAAACTCTTTACCCGAAATGTGACTTTTTGCTGCGATTTCCTGAGCGGTAAAGGCACTTGAATGCCGGATTACAATGTACTTTACATCGTTTTCATCAAGAAATGCTTTAAGTTTTTTTACTGGCATACAATTTAGTTTTACGCTGTTAATCCTAAAATCTCACGAATTTCTTTAAGTACGATAGCTTTCTTTTCGGTATATTTTACACCAATTACTCACCGCAGGTTTCGTTTTATACGCAGTTTAAGAGCATATGATTTCCTCATTTTATTTGTAACAAAATTTTTACTGATTGAATCAGAATCACCCTTCGAACAAAACAGTCATTTATTCGATTTAATTTTATATTAAATTGATTTATCGAAACACACTAAATAAACAACGCCCACAGCCATCATACTCAAGCCCCAAAACTCCTTTATACATTGACTAAACCTATATATTCTATGATGTATTACTGGTAACTAAAATTTCCACTCCACGCCACTCCGGAGTCAATCACTAAATGCGAATTATGTAAATAATCATACTGATTCGAAAAATATTAAAGGAGCGATTAGTATTCTATTATTTAAATACACTAACTTGAATCTGCTAACCAAACTTTTACAATATGAAAGATTTTCGATTCACTAAAAGAATCCATCTGAATTGTTTATTCTCCAGAACTTACAATACGCAAAACAATATTACCGATGCCTTCATCTCGTTAAGGGTACTCTGCATTTTCAAAACATCGCAATATTTCTAATTATTTAAAAATTAAACATTATGAAAAAGTCTATTTTTTTAGCCGTTTTAATGCTGCTATGCACAGTTACCCTATTTGCACAGGAAGAAGATCAACCTCTTTATATTCTTTTAGAATTTATGTCTGTTTCTGACGATATGAACGGGGATTACCAGGAAGTAGAACAGTTTTGGTCGAAAATTCACCAGCAACGGGTTGCAGATAATAACATTATAGGTTGGGACCTTTGGGCCATGAATCCCGGCGGCTCTGAACAGGGATCGCAGTATTTTACCGTTACCTTATTTTCAAGTATGGCAGCCATGTTTGAAGGTATTCCGGGCGGTAAGTTTGATGAATATCTGCAAAAAGCTTATCCAAATTTAAGCGACAATGAACGGGATGAGATAATGGAAAAAACGGTAAAATCACGCGATATGGCTCATCAGGTATATTGCAAAGAAATAAATACAACATCCGGCGATTTTGATATGGAACTTGGAACTGTGCTGGTTATGGATGTCATGAAACAAGAGCACAACAGTTACGAAAAAGTTGAAAACGAAATATTTAAACCGTGGCACCAACAGATGGTTGACGATGGGAAAAAAGGTGCATGGGGCCTGTTACGCATAATACTTCCGGCAGGAAACGAGGCTCTGGCATCACATATAACCTACAGCATGTATAAAGATTACAGTCAGCTTGCCAACTTTTGGGAAAGCGATAATGGCGATATGGATTTAACCACTTCGTTGGCCGTTCAAAAAGGATTAAAAACAAGAGATTGGCGCGCTGTTGAAATGGCCCGCCTGGTAATGAAAGTTAGATAAAATAAAAAATATCATGAGTAATCTTGACGTATTAAAAAAAGGCTATCAGTTATTTGCCGAAGGCAACATTGAAGCCGTTCTTGAACTTTGGGACGAAAAAATAGTATGGCACGAGTGCCCAGGCTTCCCATTTATTGAAGACGAGGGAGTCTTTGTAGGGGGGCAGGCAATTGTTGAGGGTGTCTTATCCAAATTACCGACCCACTATGATGATTTTAATATTGAAATCCATGATTTTGTTGACGGTGGTGACAAAATTGTTATGGTTGGATACTACACGGGAGTGTGGAAAGCAACCGGCAAACGTTTTAAAGCCAATGCTACACATACATGGACATTTAATAAAGACGGAAAACCAAATGCCTTTTTTCAGGCTGTTGATACCGCTTTAATCATCAATCCGTAAAGCTGTAACATTAAAAAGTATTCCATTTTGAGGTTCATCATTGTGGTTACATAAAAACAGGTAATTACAATAGATTTTGATCTTCATTAAATTTCCTATATTCCAATTAAAAAAGTCAGACAATTCTACGTCTGGCTTTTCTCTTTTTATCTTGTTTCAAAACCTCGCACACATTAAACAACCACCGAATTATGCTGTTAAACCTTAAAATTAAATATTGAATTTATGAAAATAGTAGTTATTGGAGGACAAGGAACAATTGGCGGTGCTGTTGCCAGGCATTTTAAAAAAAAGCACGAGGTGATTACCGCCAGCCGAAATAGTGGCGATGTACAGGTTGATATGGAAAGTTCTGTTTCGATAAAAGGTATGTTTGAAACGATCGGTAAAGTTGATGCCATTGTAAATTGCGCCGGAGCTACAAAATGGGGACCTTTTGCCGAACTCTCGGAAGAGGACTTTTATGTGGGCCTCAGGGGCAAACTGATGGGACAGGTAAATATTGTTCGAATTGGGAAGGACTACTTAAACGAAGGTGGTTCAATCACCTTAACAACCGGTGTTTTGGCTGACGATCCGGTCTTTGGAGCAACCAATTCGGCTATGGCAAATAATGCCATCCACGGGTTTGTATTAGCAGTTTCGCAGGAACATCGGAATGAATTCCGGCTAAATGTGGTATCTCCCGAACTGGTTGAAGATTCGGCAGAACGACTTGGAAATGCATTCCCGGGGCACACGCCTGTTTCGATGCAGAAAGTAGCAAAGGGCTACGAGCGAAGTGTTGAAGGTCTGCGAACAGGAGAGATCATTCGCGTTTACGAGTAAAAGAGACAAGTATAATAATAGAAATAGCCGTTCCGTTGGAGCGGCTATTTTCATTTCTGAGCTTATCCTTCTAACCAAAAAGCTTCCAACTCACTCTTCTTCACCCTCCAAAATCGTTTTCCGATTCGTACTTGTATTACTCCCGTTCGTGGGTTAAAGCTAACCGACTGTATTCTTTTATTTCTACCCCTCCTTTTTCTGAAGGATATTTGAAGAGTAGAAACAATTTAAAAGAAAACGAGCCATGAAAACAAGTTTAATCCTACTCTTTCAATTTCTGATTCTGTTCGCTCATGCACAGGTCACAATTTCAGGAGTTGTGCAATCAGAATCAGGCAGCCCGCTTTCCGGGGTGAATATCTTTATCCAGGGAACTTACGACGGTACAACAACCGACAGCCTGGGTATTTTCTTATTTACAACGGATGCAACCGATGAACAGACATTGATTGCCAGTTGCGTTGGATTTGAAACTTATGCACAGCAGCTCAACCTCACAGGAGATATTTCAGATCTAAAAATCGTGCTCATTCAGGAAATAAGCGAACTCGACGAAGTAATAATTAATGCGGGTACTTTTGAGGCCAGCGACAAAAAGAAGTCGGTTGTTTTAAAACCACTTGACGTGGCTTTAACTGCAGGTGCCAACGGCGATATTTTTGGTGCTTTTGGAAAATTGCCCGGTTCGCAAACAGTGGGTGAAGAAGGGCGTCTTTTTGTTCGTGGTGGCGAAAGCTACGAAACCAAAACTTTTATGGACGGCATGTTGGTAAATACACCTTACTATTCAAAAATGCCCGATCTGCCCACACGCGGCCGGTTCTCCCCCCTCCTTTTTAACGGATCGGCATTTAGCACCGGAGGTTACTCTGCCGAATACGGGCAGGCACTTTCGTCGATTGTGGCTTTAAATACGGTTGCATTGGAGCCAGAAACCAAATCGAGCATTTCAGTTCTTTCCGTTGGCTTACAGGGATCTCACGCCAAAAGATGGGAAAACACTTCATTGTCCATCAGCGGCGAATACCTGAACACAGCACTTAGCAACAAAATTTTTAAGCAAAATATTGAGTGGGAAAAAGTCCCTGTTATTGTTGGCTCAACAATGCTGTTCCGGCATAAAACCAGCGAAACCGGCATGATAAAATCTTTTGCCAGTTTTAGTTATGACACCAGCACTTTGATGTACGACAACATTGATCAAACTGCTTTTCAGGAAGTTTCAATAGACAATAAAAATTTGTATTCGAACACAACCTACAACGATATGCTGAATAACGACTGGATGATTCAAACCGGCGTTGCTTTTAATATCGATAGGGAAAACATGGGCATCGATTCTGATGATATCGCTACTTCCAGAAACAGCAGCCAGTTGAAACTTACATTATCCAATTATTCTGTAAAAGGTGTAACCACAACCTTTGGCGCTGAAGCTTTGGTTTATAAGTACGACCAGGAAATTGATATGGATGGAAATTTCAATCTTTCATTCAACAACAACTTGTTTGCGGGCTTTGCCGAATCGGAATGGAAAGTAACTAAAAACCTGGCGCTAAAAGCCGGCCTGCGAACCGAGTATAACTCGCTGATTAATGAATTAAATGTTGTTCCCCGACTGTCGGCAGCAGTAAAAACAAGCAAGAATAGCCAACTTTCAGCAGCTTACGGAAAGTTCTTTCAGAATCCGAATGATGATTATTTGAAATTCACCGATGAGCTGGCTCCTGAAACATCAACACACTCCATATTAACCTGGCAGTATAAAAAAGACAGCCACACTTTGCGCATTGAAGCCTACAATAAAAACTATTCCGACCTGGTAAAATTTGATAAAGAATTTTCTGTTGAGCCCGGGAATTACAACAATACCGGCAGTGGTTATTCTCGGGGAATCGATGTTTTCTGGCGCGACCAAAAAGAGTTTGGCAAAGCCGATTACTGGATTTCCTATTCCTGGATCGACTCAAAAAGAAATTACCGAGATTACCCGATGAAAGTGACTCCGCACTATGTTTCGAAGCACAACCTTTCGGTGGTTTACAAACAGTATTTTACAAAGATCAATTCATTCATATCAGGTTCCTACACTTTCGCCAGCGGACGTCCGTACAACAATCCCAACACTCCCGAATTTATGGCTGGTAAAACTAAAACCTACAACGATGTGAGTTTAGGATTTACACATATATTTTACCTTTTTAACACACAAACCGTTGCACACGTAATTGTAAACAATGCCTTGGGCTTTAACAATGTATTTGGGTACAACTACGCCCAAACACCCGACAATAATGGCGTTTATCAATCGCAACCCATTGTGCCGGGGCAAAAACGACTCATTGTATTTCTACTATCATTTCAATTATAAACTTTAAAATTAATTATCATGAAGACTTTATTAACGCTTATTTTTAGTCTGGCAGTTTTTACTGCAGTAGCACAGGGAAAAAATTACGAGGCAGCAATGACAGCCGCCCTCGAAAAAATGAAAAGCTCGGAAACAGTAGCCAACTTTCAGCAGGCAGCAAATACTTTTGAACGAATCAGCATGACTGAAACGAAAGAATGGTTGTCTTTATATTATGCATCGTATTCAATGATCGTGATAAGTTACTACGATCAGGATGTAAACAAGAAAGATGCATACCTGGATAAAGCACAGCAATTTCTGGACAAAGCATTTAAAATTGCACCCGACGAATCGGAATTGTATTCGCTTCAGGCATTTCTTTATCCCTCGCGAATTACTGTTGACCCAATGGCCAGAGGAATGGAATATATGCCGAAAATGAATGCGGTGCTCGACAAAGCAATTGCTCTTAATCCGGAGAATCCGAGAAGCTACTACTTGCGTGCAATTACCTTGTTAAATATGCCCGAACAATTTGGCGGCGGTGCAAAAGCTGCCCGTCCTCATTTTGAAACGGCAAAGGAGAAATTCGACAAATTCGAACCGGAATCACCGCTTTATCCGAATTGGGGAAAAGAAATAAATGAAATGGAGATGCAGAAACTATAGTTGTCTAAATTAATTCTCCGTACAAGTCATAATCTTCGGCACCGGTTATTTTCACTTTAACAATGGTGCCGTTTTTTATTTCCTCGTCGGTAGTTATATAAACTTCTCCGTCTACTTCAGGCGAATCAAATTCGGTACGTCCAACGTAGTATTCACTCTCTTCTCTGTCGATAATCACATCGAACTCCTTCCCAACTTTTTGCTGGTTGAGTTCGGCTGAAATGTATTGTTGCACTTCCATGATTTCGTCGGCACGAGCTTGTTTTACTTCGTCGGCTAAATTATCTTCAAATTTATTGGCAGCATAAGTACCATCTTCATCCGAATACGGGAAAACACCCAGTCGGCCAAATTTCTGCTCCTGCACAAATTCTTTCAGCTCTTCAAAATCTTCTTCTGTTTCACCCGGAAATCCAACAAGCATTGTAGTACGAATAACTACTTCAGGAACTTCTTCTTTTATTTTTGCAATTAATGCTTCGGTTTCTTCGCGGGTAACATGGCGTAACATATTTTTCAATACGCGGTTTGAGATGTGCTGCAATGGCATATCGAGGTATTTGCACACTTTCGGATTTTCGCGCATTACCGGCAAAATCTCCATCGGGAATTTGGTAGGATACAAATAATGCAAACGAATCCATTCAATTCCTTCCACTTTCGATACTCCATTTATCAGTTCAGCCAACTGGTTTTTACCATACAGATCAATTCCATAATACGAAAGGTCCTGGGCAATCAGCAACAGTTCTTTTACTCCTTTTTTAGCCAGGTAACGTGCTTCCATAACAAGGCTTTCGATGGTGCGTGATTTGTGTCGTCCCGTCATTTTGGGAATAGCACAAAACGAACACGAACGGTTACAACCTTCTGAAATTTTCAGGTAAGCAAAATGCGATGGCGTGGTAATTTTACGCTCATAGATGTATTCGGGCGCATAGGTAACTTTTAGCTCTTCCACCATGGCTTTCATATCGAACTTACCAAAGTATTTATCTACTTCGGGTAATTCAGCTTGCAGGTCATTGTGGTAACGCTCCGAGAGACATCCCATAACGTAAAGCTTGTCGATTTCGCCACGTTTTTTAGCTTCAGCATAATCCAGAATCATATCGATCGATTCCTGCTTGGCATCGTGAATAAAACCACACGTGTTTACAAATACTGCATCAAAATTGGTTTCGTTCGAATCGTGCAACACTTCAAACTTCCCCTTCTGCAACTGGTTCAGTAAAACCTCCGAATCAACCAGGTTTTTCGAACATCCCATGGTTACCACATTTACCCTTTTCTTCGCCATAACTTTTCTTCTTTCTTTTCAGGCTGCAAAGTAAAGATAAATTTGTCTGAATTTGACAACTTTATATGATTTTATACTCTCTTCGTTTACAAAAACAATTAAAAAAGAGACATAAAAAAATTCCATCATAATATTAATATGATGGAATCTCATTATCAAGTAGAATTGTAACTATTGCTTTGTCTTCAACGGGTCAGCAGCTTCCTTAAAAAACTGCTCTTGTAAAGCAGGTACCACAGTGTCGGCTTTTACCAGTTGAATCATTTCAACCAACTGATCTACGGTATTATTGATCCACAACTCTCCTGCTTCGGCATTGGCATCCCAGGCTTCTCCCCCATAATGGTTCGGGAAACTGGCATACCACCAAATTCCGGTATAAACATATTTTAGTTTATTCATCCGGTCCTTGTCAACTCCCGATTGTTCTTTGGCCCGGTCAACATGCACCACATCGGGAACAGTAGCCAACATTTTTGATGTTTCACTGTTGCCCGCATGCTGATCGTAAGGATCTTTCCGTGTCAATGCTTCTGCTTTTTCATCCACCTCCGAGTTGCCTTCCGGACGAAACCAATACAATGAGTAACCACGCGGTTCTGAAAGTTGCGCCATTCCAAAATAATTCAGGAAAGCATTATTGCCACCATGGCCGTTTACGATAATTATTTTTTCGAAACCGTTGCGATGTAATTCATCCAACGTTTCCTGTAACACTTTCCAAATCAGCTCGGGCGAATACGAAATAGTTCCCGGCTGATGACGTGCTTCGTTTATCTGGCTAAAATAATACCAAGGAAAAACCACGGTATATTCTTGTTCTGCCGCCCTAAGTGAATATTCACGTGACATATACAGATCAGTACCCAGAGGTAATTGAGGACCATGTTTCTCCATTACACCAATAGGAATAATGCAGGTTTTTGAACTCTTATCAACAGCTTTAACAAAATCGGGAGCGGTTAATTCTTCCAGGCGGTACGATAAATCCTGTGCATAAACAAACGTAGTGATGGTTAAAAGCAATAATGTTGCAACTTTTCTCATAGGTCTTAGGTTTTAGTTAATATTTCCATAAAAATAGATTCTTGGAAACATTTTAGCAACGATTTTCTATTTTTATCGATAAACTTACAACATGCCAGTAGTAATTATACATAGTCATTTAAATCCCGGTGGTGTTACCCGGATTATCGAATCGCAGATAGACAGCCTTGAAGGCGAAGAAATAAAAGTTTTGGTGGGCGCCTGCCCCGATACCGGAAAAATAACATCGCGAAATGCGGAGCTTCATATTATTCCTGATCTGAATTATCTCGAGCGCCGAAAATATACTGATGAAGAGGCAAAAGATATGCTTCATAAAGTACATCGCGAAATTCGTGAGCACCTTACTCCCGGTTCGGTGTTGCACTTCCATAACCTCAACCTGGGGAAAAATCCGATAGTTACTTATGCCGTTTATTTGTTGGCAAAAGAAGGCGTTAGGGTTTTTAACCATGCGCATGATTTTGCTGAAGACCGTCCCAGTAATTATTCGTTTTTGGAAGAAATTATCTACGGAAATTTTTCGCAAAATATCAACGAAGTGCTTTATCCCAAGCTACCCAACTACCATTTTGGAGTATTGAATTCGTTTGATTTTGAGCGTTTGCAAGGACTGGGTGTTACTGACGATCGGATTGAGTGGCTACCCAACCCGGTAACTTTTAATGCATCGGACGATCTACCCGAAAAAACAGCTGCCAAACAAACCATTTGTGAAGAATTAAATATCGATACCAACAAGCTTTTGGTAACTTACCCCGTGCGGGTAATTCAGCGAAAAAATATTGGTGAATTTATTCTACTATCAATACTATTCCGGCACCGTGCAAATTTTGCAGTAACACAACCGCCACAAAATCCGGTTGAGATTGAAATGTACAACCAGTGGATTAAATTCTGTATCGAGAATGAGATTGACATCGTGTTTGAAGCCGGTAAAAAAGTAAACTTCGAAAAGTTATTATGCGGATCTGACTTCTGCATCACCACAAGTTATAAAGAAGGTTTTGGAATGGTGTACCTCGAACCGTGGTTACTGGATACGCCTGTGGTTGGTCGCGATATTGATTTTATCACCCGCGATTTTAAAAACGATGGTTTTAGCTTCCCCACGCTGTATTATAAGTTGAATATTCCTGGAATTAAAACTGATTTCAAAGATTTGAACTTAAAAATGCAGATGGAGATCATACGTGGAGTTATTAGCGGAAAGATAGAAAAACACAAACTGTTTGAACAAAACCCTATCCTAAACACTTTGTTTAGTGACGTAAAGTCACATATTATTGAAAAAAACAAGACAATTATCAAAAATAACTATTCTCTGCAAGGATATGGAATTAAACTTCAGAAGCGATATAAAAAAATGGTTGGATAGTACAGAACAACTGCAACCCATTCAGACCACTTTTTGCCCCAATTTAAAAACCGATTCGAAAGAAAAAATTAAGGCCGTAATTTTCGATATCTACGGCACCTTGCTAATTTCATCTTCGGGCGATATCGATCAGGCTTCGCTGAACAAAGAGAACATGCGAGCCGCCATGGAAGCCGGAGAATTCGATCTATCGGGTTGCAAGGAAGGTACTTGCGGCTTTCTGCTCGATCAGTTACAGGAGCAGGTAAAAAAGCAACACGAAGAGCTAAAAACCAAAGGTCATCCCTACCCCGATGTCGATATTTTTAAGGTGTGGAAAAGCATGTTTGAAGTGGCTAAGAGCAAAGGATTAGTAAAACTCAGTGGCAACGAATTGTGGGCAGATACCATTATGGTTTTCGAACTGCTAAGCAACCGTGTTTATCCCATGCCGGGAATGAAGGAAGTGTTGCTGGAAATAAAAAAAATGGGCATCCCAATAGGTATTGTTTCCAACGCGCAGTTCTACACACCCATTATCATGAATTATTTTCTGACCGGTGAATTTTCAACCGATCAACATATCGATCTTTTTGACGAAGACCTTTCGGTGTACTCGTTCAAGGAACTACGGGCAAAACCCGATACGGCGTTGTTCAACAAATTTATTCCGGTATTGAATAGCAAATACAATATCGAACCATCGGAAACAATATTTGTGGGCAACGACATGCTGAAAGATGTTTACACGGCCACAAAAGCAGGTTTGCGAACGGTGCTGTTTGCCGGCGACGAACGCTCATTGCGCCTGCGCGAAGACGACCCTCGCGTAAAAGGCATGTTCCCCGATTTTATTATCAACGATTTAAAACAACTTACGAAAATTATAGGATGAAGCTAAACGATTTAAGAATAGGAATTATCCATTCCCTTATTGGCAAAAACGATGGAGTTTCCATTGTTATCGACCAAACAGTTGAAGCTATGTCGGAGCATATGGGCATTAACATTGGTAACTTTTTCTTTTTGGCCGCCCACTCGTCGCCGCGTTTTAATGCACAAACAAACGATGTATTCTGGCACAAAAGCGAAGCGCACAAGAATATCTTGAACAACTTCAATAATCCCGATACCGAAGGATTGGATGAAATGATTCATGAAAATGCGCTCTATGCAAAAAAGGTAATTCAGGAGTGGGTTGACGAAAACGATATCGACCTTATTATTGCACACAATACGTCGCATCCGTATAATTTTATTACGGCAGTAGGTTTAGGTTATTACATAGAAGAATTGCGTGCCGAAGGAATTATCTGGCCGAAACTAATGGTTTGGTGGCACGACTCGTATTTCGAGCGCGATATATTTTCGAATCCCAACGAGGTGATTCAGAAATATTTGAAATACCTACCGGGGGTTACTTTTGTAAATTCGATTGCCTTTATTAATAAGCAGCAAATTGATTTGGGAAAAAGGCTTTTTGAAGAGCTCAACGCCAGCAAGCTGGAGAAATTCTTTAAACTGCGTACAACGGTTGTTCCGAACACCTGCGAAATTCCATGGGATTGGGAAGAGATTAATCCTGAAACGGAAGAGTTAGTTTGTCCGGTACAAGACAATTATAACGACTCGTTTATGAAAGACATCGGCCTTATTCAGCAAGTTGAAAGCCGTGGTTTTACGATGGAAGAAACAGTAATTCTGTTACAGCATACCCGCGTTGTTCCGCGAAAGAAAATCGAGTTAGCGATTGATCTGGCTTTTGAGCTGGAAAAGAAATTCACGAAAAACCGCGAGAAAAAATGTGTTGCGGTAATTGTTAGTGGTCACTCGGGCGATGAGCAAAACCAGTACCTGAATAACCTGTACGTGCATTACACCGAACTATGCAAAGCAAATCCGGACAGTAATGTTGTGCTGATATTTGGCGAACACAACATTCTTTCGCATCGCGATATTATTGTTGACAGGAAGTTCTACAAATTTGCTGAAGTACCTTCTATTGTTGCTGCCCATGGCGGAATTGGAACCTATTTCAGCGATGTGGAAGGTTTTGGTAACAACCTGCTGGAAATGATGTCGTACGGACTGCCGGCAGTTATTAACAAATATGAGGTGTACAAAGAAGAAATTGAACAATACGGGTTCAAGCTTCCGGCAATTGACGGCGGCGGAGTAACCGAAGAGTTGGTTGATTCGGCGTATCGACTACTTACCGATATTCCGTACCGAAACAAGGTGGTTATGCATAACCTTAAAGTGCTGAAAGAAAAACTGGATCATAAAATTATTGCCGACAAACTCGAACCGATTATTAAGAGTATGTACATGCGCGAGTTATAATACAATTGTTTATGTTAATTATGCTATAAAACGTATATTTCAAAAGACAGGCATGCCTTTTAAAGCAACAATTTTTTTATATTTAGAATGTTGACGGTATAGCGCCGCAATTATCAGTTATTTGACAATTAAAATAATAGAAAATGGGAGATTTTTATCAGAATGGATTTGTAGCAACACTGCATAATTTACGTGCCAGACCTTATGAAGAGCTGGAACAAAAATTGGAAAAATTTAGTAAGAAACGTCCCATTGGATTGATCATTCCCTCTTTATATTCAGAGCTTTCTCGTCAGGCATTAAAAGATATTGTATCGATTTTAAAAGGGATACCATACATTTCAGAGATCGTGATCGGATTAGATCGTGCTGATGATTATCAATACAAAAATGCACTGGAATTTTTTGCAGAATTACCACAGCATCACCGGGTTTTATGGAACGACGGACCACGCATGCAGGCATTCAAAGAAAAACTGGCATCAAAGAATATTGTTACTTCGGTTCCCGGAAAAGGTAGGAACGTATGGTTTTGTTTTGGTTACATGATCGCGTCAGGACGTTCGGAGGCAATTGCCCTGCACGATGCTGATATTATTACTTATAACCGCGAAATGCTGGCACGGTTAGTTTACCCCGTTGCCGACCCATCGTTTAACTTTAAATATTGTAAAGGATATTATTTCAGAACCGATGACGAAAAGTTACATGGTCGGGCTGTACGGTTATTGGTTACCCCACTATTGCGCACGCTAAAAAAACTTCTCGGCCACCACACTTACCTGGAATACCTTGATAGTTTTCGTTACCCGCTGGCAGGCGAATTTTCAATGCGTGCTGACGTTATTAAAACCATTCGTATTCCGTACGATTGGGGGCTCGAAATTGGTATTTTAAACGAAGTTGAACGAAACAACTCGTTAAACCGGATTTGCCAGGTTGAAATTGCCGACCGTTACGATCACAAACACCAATCGCTTTCTGCTGAAGATGCAGAAAAAGGTTTGTCGAAAATGAGTCGCGACGTTTCGCGGGCAATTTTTGGAAAACTTGCCACTGACGGAATTACCTTAACGCCGGAATTCTTTCGTACCCTAAAAGCAACCTATTACCGTATTGCTCTTGAATTTGTGGAACTATATAAAGCAGATGCGGCGATGAACGGCCTTTCATACGATTTCCATAAAGAAGAGGAAGTGATCGACCTGTTTGTAAAGAATGTTTACCAGGCAGGAATTGATTATTTAAATAATCCTGACACGGTACCACTTATGCCAAGCTGGAAACGTGTGCAGAGTGCATTCCCCGGTATTCTGGAAGAGTTTCATGAGATTGTAGAAGCTGATAATAATATCATCTAAAAAAAACGTACGATATGATTAATCCCGATACTTCATTCGTCAAAAAAATGGAAAGGCGGCTAAAGTTTATCTATAAGGATAAGTATCAGAAATCAATTCTTGCCGATTTGATACACCTTATTTCGTCGTACCAGATCAACTCTTCAAAAGGCCAGAAATGGAATGAAAAAGATGTGGTTTTGATCACTTATGGCGACAGCATAAAAACGGATGATGAAGCTCCTTTACAAACATTGCGCGCTTTTTTGAACGAAAAGCTGAACGAACAATTAACCATTGTACATATTTTGCCATTTTTCCCCTACAGCAGCGACGATGGATTTTCAGTAATCGATTTCAGAGAGGTGAATCCCGAACTGGGAGACTGGAGCGACATTGAAGACCTGACAAAAGATTACGACCTGATGACTGATTTGGTTATTAATCATGCATCGAGCAAAAGCCAGTGGTTTAAAAACTTTTTAAAGCAGCACGGAAAGGGTAAGGATTATTTTATTACTGAAGGTCCGGGAACAGACCTTTCGCTGGTTACTCGTCCGCGGAGTACACCACTTTTAACGCCTTACGAAACAGCAAATGGCACCCAACATGTTTGGACAACTTTTAGTGCCGATCAGGTGGATTTGAATTTTTCGAATCCCGATCTGTTGGTTGAAATGATGGATATTCTGCTTGGTTACATCGACAAAGGAGCACGTATTATCCGCCTTGATGCGATAGCGTTTTTGTGGAAAGTAGTTGGAACAACCTGTTTACATTTACCGGAAACACACGAAGTGGTAAAATTAATGCGCGATGTTGCCGAATTTATTAATCCGAATACGATAATATTGACCGAAACCAATGTGCCAAACAAAGAAAACCTGAGCTATTTGGGCAATGGCGACGAAGCACATATGGTTTACCAGTTTAGCCTCCCTCCCCTTCTATTGCATGCATTACATACAGGTAATTCAAGTTATTTGACAACCTGGGCAAAAAGCTTACCTCAACTTGACGGAGATAAGACCTTTTTCAATTTTACAGCTTCTCACGATGGTGTTGGTGTTCGTCCACTGGAAGGACTTTTACCCGACGATGAGAAGAATACTTTGGTGGAAAATATGAAAGGATTTGGCGGTATGGTAAACTACAAATCCAATCCTGATGGCAGCCAAAGCCCTTACGAATTGAACATCACCTATTTTGATGCACTTAAAGGTACACACAAGGGCGAAGACAGCCTACAGGTTGAGCGATTTCTGGCTTCGCAGATTTGTATGATGAGTTTGGCAGGCGTTCCGGCATTTTACATTCACAGTTTGACAGCCACGCCAAATTATTACGAAGGCGTTGAAAAAACACAGCACAACCGCACCATAAATCGCCGCAAATGGCAGCTGGATGAGTTGCAGAGTTTTCTAAACAGCGACACGCCACAGAAGAAAGTATTTGAATCGTTGCAACAACTTATTCAGCTAAGAAAAAGACAGGCAGCTTTCCATCCTAATGCCGGCCAGGAAATTCTGGATTTTGGAACTGATTTTTTTGCACTTAAGCGAAAAGCAGAAAATCAAACAATTCTGGTAATTATTAATCTATGCGACGAAGAAAAGGAAATTCAAACTGCGGCTGGATTTACTTTTGATCTGATTTCGGATTCAATTTTTGATTCAGGCAAATTGAAATCATACCAGTGTTTGTGGTTGATTAAAAGCTAAGCTGAATTCAGAGCAAATAGATTCGATCATTTATATAAAAACAAAGGCTACCAAAATTCGGTGGTCTTTGTTTTTATACGAACTGTATTTTTCTCTGCTTCAAGTTTAACTGTTGACTTTTCCCAATCATTGCTGTTTAATATGATGAAATTATACTAAAATTTACCCCTTAAAAACGGTAACTCTTTTACAAGACTTGTGTTTCAAATCGAAAATGAGATGCAACAATAGTATAACATTTAGTCATTTGTAATCGTATTGTCCGATACAGATTTATATTTCCTGTCAAATCAACTAACTTAAAATATCTGCCATGGAAAATAACATTCATTTAAACGGGATAATTATCAAACACGAGAAGCTCGTTCAAATATCATTAAGAACACCAAATAATGTTTATATCGCTGAAGCCTCCAGCCCATATGCCGATTATTATGGTCATTCACCACGAACAGCCACTCCAAATTCAATCTTTCTTTTTACCAAAAAATTTTATTTTCTGGAGCAATTGAAGTGCTACTCATCAAGTATTGAAAAGTGCTTGTTTGAGCGTATAAATCTTGCCAGTGCAATTGTTGAATCGGGCGATAAACAATTTCCGGCTATTCGTGTAAAAGATTTTCCGGATTACAGCCAATTGGTAAAATTGCAAAAGTGTTTAAGCGAAAAAAATGTAAATCTCGTTGAAAAGCTACACCTTGAGGAAGACGTAAAAACAATAGTGAGCAAAGTTTTTGTTTTGAAGGAATTGGAACCTGATTTTTTTATCGACCAGGCAGAAGAACATAAAGGATATTTTATTGTCGACCGACATTTTGATACGGAAGAATTTCAACATGCAATAACACAAATCAGGTATAATGGTGTTTGTAAGCTTTTTGATGCCGAGCAGGGCGTGCTATTCAGTAATGGTAAACTGATACATATCGTTCGCATTTTCTCGGAAGCGATGGACCTTGATATGCTAAAATGTTTACGCAAAGAATTTGTAAAGCTTTAGAGGCCACATATTATGAAAAAGCCCGGTAGTTATTCAATACCGGGCTTTTTGCGTTATTGCAAGGACTCTATTTCCTGTAGTTTTGCTTTAACCTCCGAGTCATCCGATCTTAATTCCAAGGCTTTTCGGTAATAGAAACGGGCCACATTATAATTGCCTGCCTCGAAAGCATTGTTGGCCGTGGTTTTAAAGTTCTCAAACTGCTGCTGGCTCCGTCCGGCAACACGCTCGGCTACACGACGTTCAATTTCACGCAACTGTTCTTTTGGATAGTTTTCATTATCCTTTTGCGACAAAGCCTGATTGTACCAACCTCTGGCCACTGCCAGCTCGTTATTTCTGAAGCTTTCATCCGCAAGATCGATAAAACGTTGATATTCCCGATCGCGTTCACTAAGCATCATTTCGCCCAATATGCGGTTAATTTCGGCAATACGCCGTGGCGGATATGTCTCTTCCGGTTTCAGATCCTGTGCTTTATAATACCAGGCTCTCGACACGTTGTACTGCTCAATGTCAAACGAACCATCGGCTTTTTTAATGATCTCATCATAAAGCGCATTCAACCCCGACTCTTCCAGAATTCGTTGTTCATCCAACTCCTCTTCCAGTGAAGCAATCTGCTCTCTTCTTCTCTCCAGGTCCTCGGCATTAGCTTGTTCCTGTTCAAGTTGCTGGCGTTCGTTTTCACGAATTGCGTCGATTTTCCTTATCTGCTCTTTTGGATATTCTTCATCAGGTTTTACACCTAAAGCAATCTCGTATTGCAGGCGTGCATCATCATACGATTGTGTTCTGAAATGACCGTCGGCCACAACAATTACGCTTCTGTATTTTTCGTCGATCGCTTGTTGCTCAAGAATTTTATCTATTTCCGCAATTTTATCTTTCGGATACGTTTCTTCAGGTTTTAATGCCAATGCTTCCGTGTAGTTCTCTTTTGAAGGCATGTAACTATTCGCAGAGAAGAAACGGTCGGCCTGCATAATCAAATTCGCATATTTCCGATCTAATTCTGCCTGCGCTGCCTGAGCAGCCGCCAATTCTCTTAAAATCCGGTCAATCTCATCAATACGCTGCTGCGGATAAGCTTCCTCCGGTTTAATATCCAAAGCCGCGCGGTATTCATTGCGTGAGTTTTCATAATTCTCTGCAGTAAACAGCTCATCGGCACGGGCAATAGCATCGTTGTAGTTTTTATCTTTTTCGGCCTGGAGAGCTGCTAAACGGGCGGCTTCGGCTTCCGCAGCTTCACGAGCCAAACGTTCTCTTGTGCTTACAATCGAATCGATTTGGGCCAGTTGTTCATCCGGGTAGGTTTCATCTGCTTTTGCTTGTTTGGCCGTGTTGTAAGCTGCAATCGCTGCATCCCAGCCTTCGCTACGGAATTCGCGGTCGCCTTCAGCAACAGCTTCTTCGTAAGCTTTTTGTGCAGCAGAAAGTTGTGCCAGTAGATTTCCAATTTCATCAATACGTTGTTGCGGGTAAGCTTCTTCCGGTTTAATATCCAAAGCCACGCGGTATTCATTGCGTGAGTTTTCGTAATTCTCCGTAGTAAAAAGCTCATCGGCTCGTGCAATCGCATCGTTGTAGTTTTTATCTTTCTCTGCCTGGATGGCTGCTAAACGAGCTGCTTCAGCCTCTGCTTCTTCTCTTGCCAAACGCTCTCTTGTGGTTACAATCGAATCGATTTTGGCCAGTTGTTCATCCGGGTAGGTTTCATCTGCTTTTGCTTGTTTGGCAGTGTTGTAAGCTGCAATCGCTGCATCCCAGCCTTCGCTACGGAATTCGCGGTCGCCTTCAGCAACAGCTTCTTCGTAAGCTTTTTGTGCAGCAGAAAGTTGTGCCAGTATATTTCCAATTTCATCAATACGTTGTTGCGGGTAAGCTTCTTCCGGTTTAATATCCAAAGCCGCGCGGTATTCATTGCGTGAGTTTTCGTAATTCTCCGTAGTAAAAAGCTCATCGGCTCGTGCAATCGCATCGTTGTAGTTTTTATCCTTCTCGGCCTGAATAGCCGCCAGTCTTGCGGCTTCCGCTTCGGCTTCTTCTCTTGCAATACGTTCTCTTGTGGTTACAATCGAATCGATTTTGGCCAGTTGTTCATCCGGGTAGGTTTCATCTGCTTTTGCTTGTTTGGCAGTGTTATAAGCTGTAATTGCAGCCTCCCAATTTTCACCACGGAATTCGCGGTCAGCTTCTGTAACTGCATCTTCATAGGCTTTTTGTGCTGCAGAAAGTTGAGACAGGACAGTTCCTATTTCATCAATACGTTGTTGTGGATACGATTCTTCAGGTTTTATATCCAGCGCTGCGCGGTATTCATTGCGTGAGTATTCGTAGTTCTCTGCGTCGAAAAAGTCATCGGCACGTGCAATCGCATCGTTGTAGTTTTTATCCTTCTCGGCCTGGATAGCTGCCAAACGGGCTGCTTCCGCTTCGGCTTCTTCTCTTGCAATACGTTCTCTTGTGCTTACAATCGAATCGATTTTTGCCAGTTGCTCATCCGGGTAGGTTTCTTCTGCCTTGGCTTGTTTAGCTGTATTGTAAGCTGCAGTTGCAGCCTCCCAACCTTCGTTACGGAATTCGCGGTCGGCTTCGGCAACTGCATCTTCATATTCTTTTTGTGCTGCAGAAAGTTGAGACAGGACAGTTCCTATTTCATCGATACGTTGCTGTGGATACGATTCTTCGGGTTTTATATCCAGAGCTGCGCGGTATTCGTTGCGTGATTCTTCGAAGTGCTCTGCAGAAAAAAGCTCATCAGCGCGGGCAATGGCATCGTTGTAGTTTTTATCCTTCTCGGCCTGGATAGCTACCAAACGGGCTGCTTCCGCTTCGGCTTCTTCTCTTGCAATACGTTCTCTTGTGCTTACAATCGAATCGATTTTGGCCAGTTGTTCATCCGGGTAGGTTTCTTCTGCCTTGGCTTGTTTAGCTGTATTGTAAGCTGCAATTGCAGCCTCCCAGCCTTCACGATGGAATTCGCGGTCAGCTTCAGCAACGGCATCTTCATATGCTTTTTGTGCTGCGGAAAGTTGTGAAAGGATAGATCCTATTTCGTTAATGCGTTGTTGCGCATATGTTTCATCCGGTTTAATATCTAATGCTGCGCGGTATTCGTTTCTTGATTCTTCGTAATTCTCAGCAGTAAACAGTTCATCAGCACGAGTAATGGCATCATTGTAGTTTTTATCCTGTTCGGCCTGGATAGCTGCCAAACGGGCTGCTTCAGCTTCGGCTGCCGCCTGAGCAAGACGTTGCTGTTCGGCTATCAAACCATCAATTTTATCCATCATCTCAGGAGGATAGGTCTCTTCCGGTTTAAGCTGAGCGGCTTCAGCAAATGTTGATTTCGCATCGGTGTAATCTTCCCGTGCAAACAACCGATCTCCCTCTGCTATCAAATCGTTGTATTGTCTGTCCAAACGGGCTACTTCTGCTAATGTCGAAGCAATTTCATCCAGTTTATCCTTTGGGTACTGCTCCCTTGGTTTTATTTGCAAAGCTTCGGTGTATTTGCCTCTGGCATCTTCGTAATTTTTCAGTGCAAGCATATTATCGGCCTGCTCAATTACCTGGGCATACTGCACATCAACTCCCTGCTGAGCAATAATTTGGGCAATTTCAGCAATTCGCTCCTGCACGTGTTTATCGCCCGCTTTTAATTCATTTGCCTTCTCATATAACGATTTAGCGGTAGCATAACTTTGTGCATCAAATTGTTTATCGGCCTGACTAACAAATTCGTTAAAGCTGTTTAGCGTATAAAGAATCTCGCTGATCTCCTCTACCCGTTTTTTTGTTCTTGGCTCATCGGGAACCAATTCCAGCGCCTGCTCGTAGCTCGACAAAGCCTCAGGGTAATCTTCCTTTTTGTACGCTTTATCGGCTGCTGCAATAAATTTATCAAACTCCATCCGGTCAAGGATGCGCTTCATTTCCTTTTTAGAATCCTCAATGCGGCGTGTAGCCTTTATGTCGCCGGGTTTATACGACAATGCATTTTCGAACGACGTAAGTGCACGATCGAAAAACTGCTTGGTATACATACGCTCTCCTTCCGACATGGCATCATCATAGTTTTTCTGATCTTCCTGGTTTTCGCGCTGTTCGGCAAGTAATCCATTAATTTCGGCAATTTTAGTCTTAGGGTATTGTTCGTTTGGTCTGATCTCAAGCGCCTGATTAAACAGGCCCAGTGCCTCATTGAATAACAGTTCATCGATTGCCTGGTCGCCTTGCTCAATCAGATTCTGATAGTTTCCGGCAACACGCTGTTGTTCCTGTAATGCAGCAAGCTTTTTCAACTGATCGTTAACATACTGATCAAACGGTTTTATGGATAACGCCCGGTTATATGATTTTTTGGCTTCGGGCAATTGACGATTCGCAAGGTGCAAATCGCCTTCCTTAACCAATTTATTGAAGCGGGTAAGCATTGCTGCATCCAACTCTTCGGCAGCCATAATTAATCCAAGCAGATCATTAATTTCAGCAATCCGGTCTTTTGGGAACTGTTCACTCGGAAATATTTTACTGGCAGCTTTATAACCATCTAAAGCTTCTAAAAACTCTTCGTTGCTGTATTCTTTTCCGGCCTGTTCCAGTAATTCGTTGTATTCTTTTCGAAGTTCCGCCAGTTCCGCTCGGGTTAAACGTGCCATAAAATCAGCATTCTCATCAACCTGCTGTGCCTGCGCAATGGCCTGGTTAATCAGTCGTTCAATCTGGGCATCGTTGTAATACAGCTCTTTTACAAAATTATCAACGCTTGGGCTGTAGAATATTTTTAGCACAGTATTCTCGGCAAACGAATTATCGATTCCGGGAATTTCAGTAAACAAATTAATATTTACCGGAAATGGAGGAAATTTAGGATCGGCATTCAGCACATCGCGCGGAACAGCAGTTTCCACCACAATTTTCTGGCTAAAATTTCCTTCGTTCTCAAAAATCAGTTCCCATTTGTGGTTCCAGTTCAGTTCCACATTGTATCTTCCATCGGCTCCAATACCGTAATTATCCAATCGTCGCCCATCCCGGTACATTTGTATAATCGCTCCTTCAGAAGATCCTTCCTGCACGGTAACCAAACCTTCAATAGCCAAACCATTGGCGCGCTGAGCCAATGAATGGCCAACACAACAAACAAAAATTAAAATGGTAATTATAGATGTAAACCCTTGCTTCATATCAATTTGTTAATTAACAAAGAACGAAAATAAGAACAAATAATTATACACTAAATAAAATGTAGTCTGTTTTTGTTTCAGGGGTAGTTTTTTACAAAATGTACGAATTGAGCCCAATTTTATTACATTTTTCAACTATAATATGTTATTTTGGCGCTTCATTTATTTATCCGCTACTTTAATATGACAACAAAACGCGAAGCATCACTTTTTCTGGCATTGTTGCCCATTCTTATTTTAATTGGTCTGTTAACACTTAACGTATTACTTTTTGACGATACTTTATCTGGCGCCAACCAGGTTGCGTTGATGCTGGCAGCCGCTATTGCCGGCCTTGTTGCCCATCGTTTGGGATTTCGTTGGGACAGAATCAGCAGTAAAATCGTTTCGACAATTGGTTCGGCAATGCCTTCCATTTTAATTCTGCTGTTGATCGGTTCGCTGGCAGGAACCTGGCTGATAAGTGGTGTTGTTCCGGCAATGATTTATTACGGATTAGATATCATCAGCCCGAAAATGTTTTTGTTTACGGCTGTTGTGGTGAGTGCCATCGTTAGTGTGGCCACCGGAAGCTCGTGGTCGACCATTGCCACCATAGGAATTGCGCTGTTGGGTATTGGAAAAGCCATTGGAATTGACGAAGCTGTTGTTGCCGGAGCCATTATCAGTGGCGCTTATTTCGGAGATAAAATGAGCCCTTTAAGTGACACTACAAACCTTGCTCCTGCAATGGCGGGAACCGATTTATTTACCCACATAAAATACATGACATTCACGACGGTGCCAACGATGATCATCACCCTGATTATTTTTCTGATTATGGGTTTTAACTACGATTTTTCAAATGCCACTATAAACGTAGCGGATGTAAAACTGGCCATCGACGCTACTTTTAATACCAGCCCGTTATTATTCCTGGTACCCGTAATTCTGATTACCGTAATTATACTAAAAGTACCGCCACTTCCTTCGTTGTTAATCGGAACTTTATTGGGCGGTTTGTTTGCCATTATTTTTCAACCCGATATTATTAACGCTGTTGCCGGTAACGTAAACAACTACGGAACCGCTTCGTACTATTCGGTTATGCAGGCAATGTTTGGCGATGTTAGCCTGACAACATCAAATGCCAATGTAAACGAATTGCTGAGTACCTCGGGAATGCGCGGAATGCTCGACACCGTTTGGCTGATACTTTCGGCAATGGTTTTTGGCGGCGTAATGGAGTCGGCAGGTTTGCTAAAACGAATTACACAACCAATTATTAAGTACGCAAAAAGCACCGGAAGCCTGGTGGCATCAACGGTTGGAACCTGTATCTTTTTTAATACCACAGCTTCCGATCAGTATATTGCACTGGTGGTACCCGGCCGGATGTACCGAAAAGCATACGAGGACAAAGGCCTTAAGCCCGAAGTTTTGAGTAGAACACTCGAAGACAGTGGAACAATTACTTCTGTGCTTATTCCGTGGAATACCTGTGGGGCAACACAATCAAGAGTGCTTGGTGTTGATACGTGGTCGTATGCACCCTATGCCTTTTTTAATATCATCAGTCCGTTTATGACCATTCTTTTTGCCTACCTGAACATTAAGATCAGGCGCTTTGTAAAAGGCGAAAAGCCTTCGGAAGTTAACGAAGACTAATCCCGGATTTTGAATTTCGATTAACGATTTTAGATTTAAGATTGACAAATGTACGCACACTTTCTGTGCAGAGGAATTTTATATTAAACATTCTTAAATAGATGATATTCAAAACTTATTGAAATGAAATAAATGCGATGATCGCATTGGATTGAAGTAGCTTTTCCCAATAAAGATGTCCAAATTATAAAACAACTTGCCTAAAAAAATCCCAGTTCTCACTTTTCGTGCGGAAATTTCAGCTTTTTACCAGATCGTTCTACCATTTTGGGAGAAAATCCTCACTTTTTTTGAGAACGTTCTCCTTTTTTGTGAGGAAATCCTAGCTTTTTGGGAGGAAATCCTAGCTATTTGTTAGAAAGTCCTAGCTATTTGTGAGGAAATCCTAGCTATTTATTAGAAAGTTCCAGCTATTTGTGAGATAAACGATACTTTTTACCAGCCTGTCGCTTCTTTTTACAAGGATTAGCTCACATTAAGTGAGGATATTCATACCTATCATATCTTCCATCGAGTTGCCTGACCTTCGATTCGTACTTTTTTCATAAAGCTTTTAACAATAATTCCCGTCTCCCTTACTTTTCGTTAGCATCTGCCACATCAATACCTGGTTATCTCATTCCGATTTAAAAAATGTTTCTTCCCTTTATCCGGAAGCGGAAAAAGCATAAAAAACGCAGTCGAACAAACCGTTTACTACGCTATTTATTTTATAGTAAAAAGTAATTTACGTTAATCGTTTGCTTCGTGGCTGCATGGTAGTTAAACTACCAACTTTCACGGGCATCCCCGATTCAATACTGTTTCGGGCGGCTGTACCAATCAGAATTGACATGGCTCCATCGCGTGTTCCGGCCAAATGCTGAAATTCGTCTTCAGCATCGGGTGTTCTGAAAATATGATCGTGCAATCGTTCATCTCCTCCACCGTGACCACCGCGGCTGTAACCTACATTTATAATTTCCTGCTCGCCCCACAGTTTATGCAGAATTATTGGCTTGTTAATCTGTTGCTGATTTCCGCTCTGGTCCATTTCTGCCCGGTGCATATCTTCCTGCGATATTTGCACCTCTTCCAGGTACGGCACATCCAAAAACGCTTCAATACGGCCCTCGGTGCCGTTAAAAGCTACACGCCAGCCTTCCCAAGGCGAGTAGGTGGTTAGCATGTAATTCAGGTACACATTGTTGGCGTATTTTACATTCACATTCATTTTATCATAAATGTTTATCTCGGGCCGGAACAAACAATTATCGCGGATATAACCATCGTACTGCTCATGTTTAGCGTACAGATTGTATTCTGTCGGACTTTTCGTGATATCCCAGAAAAACGGACAAGTATCCTTTTCATCGCACGAGCGGCAGTTTACACCACTTTTATCACGACGGTTGCCGTAAAATTCCAAATCGCCTTTGGCATACACTTCATCCGGATCGGAATCAATCCACCAGTTCAGCAGGTCGAAATGGTGGGTGGCTTTGTGAATCAATAAAGTTCCGCTCCACTCTCGCTGACCGTGCCAACGACGGAAATACGACGCACCGTGACTGGTATTCAGCATCCACGAAAAATCAACCGAAACCAGTTTGCCAATGGTATTCTTCATCAGCAATTCCTTGATTTTGGTATTGTACGGACTCCAGCGATAATTAAAACCAACAATCACCTTACGTTTATATCTTCGCTCGGCATCCAGTATTTCCTGGCACTTATCTTCATCGGTTGTCAACGGCTTTTCGGTAAGCACATCAACACCATTTTCCAAGCCTTTTATAATGAACTGATGGTGTGTGGCATCAGGCGTTGTAACAATGATTAAATCGGGCGATTGCTCCCCAATCATATCATCAAAGTCGGTGTAAGTTTTGCAATTCTTACCCACCCCGATAAAATCGGCAGCATATTTTACCCGGCCCGGATTTATATCTACCAGTGCCACAAATTCGAGGATGTCGCCGTATTCGTCAACCAGTCGTTTTCCCCAAAAACTGTTTCCTCTGATTCCGGTGCCCACCAATACTATTTTTAGCTTTTCGCCCTCGGAAAGGACAGCAGCTTTTAATGGATTGGAAACAACGGCACCTGCCGCTATAGTACCAATAGTTGCCAGAAAGTTTCGTCTGTTTTGCATGTGTATAAGTTTAGAATGAATTGTTGTTGATTTAGGCTAATAAACTTAAGATAATTTGTTTGTTCTTCCAAAAAAAAAGAGGCTGCCCGCAGGCAGCCTCTCCATTCATAAACTAACTACCAGACTATCAGGTTTAGTTGTAACCCGGATTTTGTTCTAAAGCGTTATTACCGGAAAGTGCATCCTGAGGCACAGGGAAACGACGTAAATGCTGTGAACTTGAAGCTTCATGATCCCACCAGTCGTCATTTACAAATTTATTCCAACGGATTAAATCGGTACGACGGCGGCCTTCACCAATAAATTCAACACCCCACTCATCAAGCATTCTGTATTCATCCAAATTTGCTGCTGTAACAGGATTTGGATCATTACCATCTTCAAAGTTACGTTCTCGAACCTCGCTGATTAAATCAGCTGCTGCCTGCTTTTCTCCAGCACGGAGTTTACATTCGGCCAGCATGTAATACACTTCAGCCAAACGAATGACTACGTTATCAGCACCCCAGCGCAACGATTCATCAGCAAGGTTTGGCATTGGAGCTTTTACCAGACGAATTCCGGTATTCTCTTCACCGTTAGCCATAGTCGACGGCAACGATGCGATATCAGGATATTCGTCGCCCACCTTTTTGAAAGTGGCCACCATATCGACAAACGAAATTACTTCATCTTTGTATTCCTGTGTTCCGTACGAAGTTCCGTATGGGCTGATTTGATCGCCAACCAGGAACATTCCTTCGTATTTACCACCACCTTTATACAAGTAAGGCATTTTACGTAAATCGCCATCGTCGAATTTTTCGTAAGGCTTGCCCAACTTGAATTCGGTATAAATGTCGCCGGTTGGTTTACGCGATGGTTGCAAGTGATGTCCGTTCCAGGCACCGCCATCCAAACCAAAATATTTATACGTTTCGTAGTGGTAGAAACGGTTCCACATCCAGTCGTATTGAAGTTTGTTAAACTCCGATGGAGCCGACCAGATTACCTCAGGCGATTCATTGTTGTAGAATCCAAGAGGACCAAACCATGTTGGATCCAGCTCATAATCGCCATAATCTCCATTAATAATTGCCTGACAAATTGTTGCACACTCTGAAAAGCGGCTTTCACCAATATACGATTCAGCATTAAAATACAACTGTGCCAACATAGCTGCAGCTGCGCCCCTGCGAAGTGCACCTTCTTCTTTTTCTCCGGCAACCTTTTTAGGTAATTGAGGAATAGCTTCCAACAACAAACTCTCAATGTGATCAAAAGTTTCTTTATCGGTACTTCTCGGAATATTCTCTCCTTCGTTTGAAGTAAAAATCGGAAGACCACCAAAGAAATCAAGGCCACGTAAATAGAAATATGCTATAAGCGTTTGTAACTGCATCACGTGCGACGCTTTATCTTCCTCTGTTAAACCAACAGTGCTGTAGTCGAGTTTTTCAAGGTCTTGCTTGGTATCCAGTGCCAATGCAACTCCCATAAGCGTTCCTCGCCATGTTCCCCAAATCCAACCGTCGTTAACGGTCCATTCGTGATAGTGATAACGGTAGTTTTCTCCTCCGTTATACCAGTGAGGGCCTTTGGTAGTAATTGCAAACTGGTCTGCAGTCATTTCCTGCAACTGCCATCTATCTTCCTGCAGATACCAGCGGGCATGGGTAAAAGAACGGTACAAAGCGGCTTTTACATCCTGCTCTGTTTTAAAGAATGTTTCCGGAACAACTGCCGAGTACCAAACTTCTTCCAAATCGGTACAGGCCACACCGGAAAACAATAATAAAATGAGTAGTAAACTATATGATTTAATTTTCATAACAATTTAATTTAAAGGTTAAAAAGTTAATTGAACTCCCAATGTCCATGTACGGGTACGCGGATAAGTATTGTCGTGCCACTCGAAACCAGGTTCCAAACCGTTGATGTTCGACTCCGGATCCATTCCCGAATAAGACGTGATGGTAAACAAATCTCTACCAGTAACATAAACATTGGCATTTTGTAACCAATTGATGTTTCCGGTATCAAAACGATAACGTAGGGTCAAGGCTTTCAGTTTGATGAAATCACCGTCTTCAATCCAGTAATCAGAAAGTTCTTTCTCGCCTGTAACATTTTTGTTTTTATCGAATGCATCAGCCAAAACGTTTTGTTCTTCAACATTTGGCAAACCATAATACATATCTATTGTATTGTAAATATCATGACCTAACCAACTGGTAAAAAAGGCTTCCAATTCCCAGTTTTTAAAGCCAACCGTGTTGTTCCACGACATTCGAACCTTTGGAATTGCATTTCCTACAAAAGCTTTGTCGTCGTTTGTTTTGGTTTGCTCGGTAACGTCGAATGCATTCCCGTCTTTGTCGTATAACATCCAGTTTCCTTCTTCGGTAAATCCGGCAAAACGCCATACGTAGAATTTACCAATGTCTTGTCCCGGGAACAGACGAACTGCATTACCCGGAGAGCCGGGAGCAGGAAATCCTACCCTATCCCAATAGGTTTGACTGCCCCAAAGCGACTCCAGAGTAGATTTATTGTGTGAAATACGTAATGTGGTTGAGTAATCCCAGTTGGCTGAACTTATGGCATTGTAATTAAGCTCAGCTTCCCAACCTTTATTGCGCAAACTACCAACATTCATTGTTGTTTTGTCGTGTACTGCAGGTGGCACTGAAACAGAAATTTCATAGATCATTTTATCCACCTTACGATCGTATAAATCGAACTTACCAGTCAGTTTGTTGTCAAGGAATCCAAAGTCAACTCCAAAGTTGAACTCTTTTTTCTCTTCCCATTGCAAGTCTATGTTTTGGTTATGTGCCGATCCATAAGTATATATCCATTCATCATCAACCAACCACCATGTATCTGAGCTGTACATACGTGTTGATTGCCCCGGATCAAAACTTTGGTTACCGGTAACACCATAACCACCACGTATTTTCAAGTCGCTAACAACATCTGCGTTATCCATAAACGACTCATCGCTGATACGCCACCCGGCAGATACTGCAGGGAAGAATCCCCACTGGTTATCGGTAAAAAATTTCGAAGAACCTTCGTAACGTCCACTAAGTGATAGAATATATTTTTCGCGGAATGTATAGTTAGCACGACCAAAGAAAGCGATCAACCGCTCGCGAGGATCTTTCCACGATCCCATTCCGGCTTTACCTTCAGAAAGAAATGTACCTTTTCCCATATCCCAGGCTTCAATTCCGTCAACCGGGAAATCGAAGTTTTCCATATCAAAACCATCGGCATTAAACTCCTGGAAACTGTAACCTGCTACTGCGTTAATTGAGTGATCTCCAAAAGAGTTAATGTATTTCACCAACCATTCGAAGGTTTTGTCCATATTACGTCCGTACGCCTGACGTGCACGACCGGCCCGGGCATTATCCAACGATTCTTTGTGTTGTGCCGAATAATATAAAATATCGCGGTATTCGTTGGCGCGATGCGCAATCATTGCCTGAGTACTCAAATTATCGGTGAGGTTAAGTTTTAATGTCACATCACCGAGGAAATTAGTAGAGTGTCCCTGATCAGTACGCAATTTAATATCAGCCACCGGATTGTAATAATCCCAACCTCCGGTCCATACATTAAGGCCATGAACTTGTGTATCGTCGTAAGCCGGTTGTGTAGGATTCAGCTTCAAAGCCTGATTAAAAATGCCATTGTGTGAACGATCGCTGTTTGTTTTGCGGTAATCAGCATGTGCAATAATCTCAGCAAAACCATCCATTAATATGAAGTTGGCATTAATACGTCCGCCCATTTCTTCTCTTTTATCGCCAATGGCAATACCTTCCTGATCGGATGCTAAGAACGTGGCATAAATACGAGACGTTTCAGAACCACCACTTAAGTTAATATGATGACGCTGGCTGAAAGGATTGTCAACAGTAACTTCATCGTACCAATCGGTAGAACTTCCGTAATCAGTTCCCAAATCGTTTGCAACAAATTCTTGGGCACTTAAAACTTCAGGTTTACGACGAATGCTTTCAGTAGTAAACTCAGACGTATAGGTCAGTCGAATTTTTCCGGCTTTTGCCGACTTGGTCGTAATAAGAATTACACCACCTGCAGCACGCGTACCATAAATTGCTCCTGCCGATGCATCTTTTAAAACATCGATCGACTCAATATCTTCGCGACTTACCGAGTTTAAACTACCTCCGGGAACTCCGTCGATTACAATAAGTGGGCCTTGTCCGGCCAAAACCGAAGCCACACCTCGTAACTGTACTGAAGTTGTAGCATTAGGACTAGTACCGTTTGATGATTGAATACTTAAACCAGTAACCTTTCCCTGCATTCCGAGAAGTGGATTTCCTGATCCACCGGGAATAAGGTCTTTTGATTTTACGCTGGTAATTGAACTGGTTACTTCTTTTTTCTCCAAAGTACCATACCCCACTACAACTACTTCATCAACATTAATTGCATCTGGAAGCATAGTAACATTCATTTCAGTCTGGTCACCAATTTCAATCTCTTGAGTTTCCATACCAACAAATGAATATTGCAATGTAGCACCGGCAGGAATACCACCAAGCGTATATTGCCCTTCTAAATTAGTCACAGTACCGTTTGTAGTACCTTTTACAACTATTGTTACACCTGGCAGCGGAGTTCCGTCAAGGTCGGTAATCACTCCACGAACGGTTTTCTGCTGCAATTCCATATCACTGCCAATTCCTGAGTTGATCTTAGTTATAACAATATCTTTATTGAGCACTCTGTATTTCAATCCTGTGCCAACAAGAACGTCTTCTAATACATGCTCAACAGTAGCTTTGGCATATACGGCATCAACCTTTTTATATCGGGGCAGATGCTCGTTTTTGTAAAAAATGTCAAATTCAGTTTGGTCTTGAATGGATTGAAAAACTTTTTCAAGACTTGCGTCGTGTAACTCCATATCAATCCGCACTGATTGCGAATAAACGCTAGCCGATGCACTGACTAAACTTATTAGAATTAAAAAAAGGGATAGTTTCATAACAAGAAACAGTTTTCGCCCCTTCCTTCTTTCAAAAAGAAAGAGGTGGATTAGATTTTTTTTCATAGTTTCGCTACGATTTTAGTTTATAAATCAAAAAATTACATTAGTAATGTTAAACGGGAAGTATGTGGCGTATTTCCCGTTTTTTTTTAGATGCATAGGTATTTCATTTCATAGGCAGAAGTTGTTTTTAGATAGTTAGCTGTTTTGTCAAATAAAATTTGTGAGATGCTATTTCAGCTTCACCGTAATGTTGTCGTTATCAATTTGGTAATTTATTGGCACCAACTCGTTGATAACTTCAAAGTGCTGTTCAATTGGTTTATGTTTTCTCAGAACTCCTGAGATATATTCGTATTTAAATTCGTCGTGTGAGTAATCAATTTCTACATCCCACCAGCGCTCCATAATTTTAAAAACCTTGTCGACCGATTCGTTACGGAATTCATATCTCCCTTCGCGCCATGCAGTGTAAATATCAAAGTCTTTTTCGCCTATTAAAACCTCAGCCGTTTCGTTGTAGAACGTTGCCTGTTCACCGGGATACAAATCCTTAAAGAAATTGCCTGATATGATTTTAACTTTTCCTTCTACCAAGGTGGTCTCAATCATTTTATCTTCGGGATACTCGCAAATATTAAACTTGGTTCCGGTAACTTTTACGGTGTGATTGCCTGTTTTTACCAGGAACGGATTCTTCTCACTCGAAGTAACCTCAAAATAAGCTTCACCGTGCAAGCTGATCTCCCTATTCTTTTCAGTAAAATCCGATGGAAAAGAAAGCTGCGATCCGGCATTCAGCCATACGTGTGTTCCATCGGCCAAAAACACTTCTTTTATTTGTCCTTTTATGGCTTCAACGGTACGCATTTCAACTTTGCGCGTTGTTGCACTATCCGTATAGATATAATGGCTCATCCAACCAACTCCCAGAGCCACTACAACAATTGCTGCAATTTTTAACAGCTCTTTAAAGTGACCTTGTTTTATTTTTGAAGTATTTATTCGGTTTTCTAATTCCAGCCATTCTCTGTTTTCCAAAGCTTTTAAACTGTCCGAATCAATCTCTGCTGCACTCCAAATATCTTTTTCTTTGAACAGTTTCTTTCTATTCTCGGGATTTTCATTCAGCCAGTTCATCAATGTGGCTGTTTCTTCATGGTCCGCATTTCCTTGAATAAAATGCAGAATAACCTGATCTATATTTTCAGTGTTTTTGTCGTTCATTTTTAATAAGAGTATTTTTGGAACAGATAACCCTACCTCGGACACTAATTATTTTTAAGAATCAGCAGAAAGCAGGAAAAATTGAGGTCTTTAAATTCTTTGTGAAAAATTTTAAGGGCTTTTGAAATGTGCTTTTCAACTGTCTTTATCGACAGATCGTATTTTTGTGCGATCTCTTTGTTCGACAAACCGTTAAAACGGCTATCATGAAATATTTGAGCACATTTTGGAGGTAACTTTTCTAATGTATTTTGAATACGGTCTCTGATTTCAAACTCAAGAATACTTTTTTCCGAATGAAGGAAATAACTTATTTCTTCTTGTTTCAACTGAAATTCGATTTCGCTCAGTTTTCCGGCCCTGAATCTTTCTTTCTCGAAATGTTTATAGCAACGATTTTTAACGATTGAAAAAAGATAAGCCGATAAAGTAGTTTTTAATTCAATTCGTTTCCTGTTTTTCCAAAGCTCGTAAAAACAATCCTGCACAAAGTCTTTCGCCAGGTCCTCTTCAACAAATTTCCGGGCGAAAAGAAAAAGCGGCTGGTAGTACTTTGAGAATATCTGGTTGAAGGCCGAATAATCACCTTCTTTAAATTTCCTGAATAGTATAGATTCAAGATTGAGTTTCATTAACAGAAAGTTAGTTAGTATAGATATAGTTTAAGCACACAAAAGTATGCTTTTTATGTAATAAGCAAACTGTTTCACGACATCCCCTCTTTAATTAATTTATGATTTTAAGAGTAAATAAGACATTAAGTATCTGCAAACTAATGAAAACAGAGTGGAATAGAATTTAATGATTGCGTACATAAAACGTGAATCGTTGCCCCTTTTGTTAATGGATTTCCATAGAAACAATTACATTTGCGCCCTAAAGCCACAATTATTCAATTTTTAAACAGGAAACGATTGATAACTAAAATCGTTATATGGAACAAATTGATTATAACTCAGACTGGCGCAAAGTAGCGTCAACTATTTACAAAAAACCTACCGATTCCAAAATTTATGGCATGGTAGAGTTGGATGTTACCGATGTTGAAAAATACATTGCCAAAAAGAGAAAGGAAGGCTTAAAAACCACACTTACTTATATTATCACACTTATTATTGGCAGGGGAATCAGAAACGAAGTGCCAGAACTAAACACCTTTGTGAAGGGCTCGAAAATTGCCCAGCGTAAACAGGTTGACGGTGTAGTAAGTGTTTTACTGGCCGGAGGAGAAATGGGCTCGGTAAAAGTTGAAAATGCCGATCAGCGCACCATTCAGGAAGTTACCGACGAAATTGCAGAACATATCCGCCAGTCGCGAAAAGGAAACGAACGCGACGAAATGCAATCGAAAAATATGCTGGCACGGGTTCCGTGGCCTTTCCGCAAGTGGTTATTCCGCCTATATCGTGTACTTACTATCGATTGGGGAATTTCGTTACCGGGAATCGGTCTCGATTCAAACAGTTTTGGATCGTTCGTGGTTTCAAATATTGGCACTGTTGGTCTTGATACCGGTTATGGTTCGTTGCTGCCATCATCGAATGTTTCGCTTGTAATGATTCTCGGATCCGTTCAGAACAAACCTGCAGTTGTTAACGGGGAAATTGTATCGCGCCGAATCATGTTACTATCTGCTACGCTCGACCATCGTGTTGTTGACGGATCGCACGGAGGACGCCTGTTCCGACATATCAAATATCTGTTGAAAAATCCACATCTGCTGGAAGAAAAGCCCGACGAAAACCTGGCTAAATTTTAAGGAAATTTCTTTTTCAAAATGTTGCTGAGCATTTTTGAAATTTTTTCCGTGTACGAACACGGAAATACTAATATTTTTGTTTAGTTTTGAAAGCGAATAACTAAACCTTCAATTTTTAATCTTAAAAATCGGAAACGCTATCGAACTAAATAAACAAATACGAATTAAGGATATTGCCGAAAGAGCAAAAGTTTCAATTGGCACTGTCGACAGGGTTTTGCATAACCGTGGAGAGGTTGCAGAAGCAACCAAAAAGAAGATTCTCGAAATTGTAAAGGAATTAAATTACCAGCCCAATATTTTGGCAAGTACACTTGCCTCAAAAAAATCGGCCACATTTGCTACGCTACTTCCCCAACCTCCGGCAGGAGAAGGCTACTGGACAAAACCAATTAAAGGAATAAAAAAACGTATTTCGGAGCTGCCGCAATACGGCTTACAAATTGAGTCGTTTACCTTTAGTCAGGCCGATTCAAAAAGTTTTATCGAAGAAGCAAATAAAGTGCTTGCCATGAAACCTGATGGCGTTGTACTGGCTCCCTTTTTCAAAAAAGAGGCTGCTGTTTTTATCGAAGAGTTAAAAGAACTGGGAATTCCTTTTGTTTTTATCGATTCAAATATTCAGGATGTTGGACAGCTAAGTTATATCGGACAGAATTCTTATCAAAGTGGGTTGGTGTCGGGAAAATTGCTCGACCTGATGTTACCCGACGGAAACATTCTCGTTATTCATTTTGCAAAAGAAATGGATAATCAGAACCACCTGGTGCAGCGCGAAATGGGAATTCACGACTGGTTTAAGCAAAAAAAGGATAACAACCACGACCTTTTCACCATTGAGATTCCGGATACCAATTCGGATGAATGGATGGCAACGGTGGAACAAAATATTTCTGAGAAGAATATTAAAGGAATTTTGGTCACCAATTCGAAAGTGTTTTATGTAGGCCGTTTGCTGAAAAAACTAAAAATCAGAAACATTAAAGTAATCGGGCACGATCTTCTAAAAGAAAATATTAAGTATTTGAAAGAAGACCTCGTTCAGTTTCTTATCTGCCAACGCCCCGAAGAACAGGGCTACAACTCGGTGAACAAACTGTTCAGGAGCATCGTACAAAAAAGGGAAATTCAGGAAGAAAGTTATACCCCGATTGACATTGTGACTAAAGAAAACGTTGATTATTACAAAGAATTTAAATAGACATTATGCAGGCACTATCATTTAACGATTTAAAAGACAAAGTATGCGTAATTACCGGTGGTGCAGGAGTTTTGGGTACCGCCATGGTAAAAGCAATTGCATCGGTTGGCACCAAAATCGCCATCGCCGATATTAACAAAGAGGTAGCCGATAAAGTTGCTTCGGAAATTGCGGCAGAATCTGGTGCAGAAGTGATTGGTGTTGCAGCCAATGTGCTTGATAAAGAATCGCTTGAGTTTGCCAAAACTGAGATAAACAAACGATTGGGGCCAATTGACATTTTAATAAACGGTGCCGGCGGAAACAGCCCGCAGGCAACAACAAAGGTGGAAACCATTACCGAGGAAAACATCGATAACCTTGAAGACACTTTTTATGGCTTGCAAATGGAAGGTTTCGACAAGGTTTTTGCCCTGAATTTTAAAGGAACATTGCTACCAACAATGGTTTTTACCCGCGATATGCTTGAAAGTAGAAAAGGTGTTGTGCTCAATGTTTCATCAATGAATTCGTATAAACCGTTGACCAAAATTCCGGCTTATTCGGCCGCAAAAGCATCGATCAATAATTTTACAGAGTGGCTGTCGGTGCATCTTGCAAAAGTTGGCATCCGGGTAAATGCTATCGCTCCCGGATTTTTTATCACCCACCAGAACCGCTTTTTGGTAATGGATGAAAAAACAGGTAACTACTCTCCTCGCGGACAAAAAATTGTTGACAATACACCAATGGGGAAATTCGGTGAACCTGAAGATCTTCAGGGCGCAACACTTTTCCTGATCTCTGACATTTCAAACTTTATTACCGGAATTGTTATCCCGGTTGACGGTGGATACAGTGCATTTGGTGGCGTTTAGCGAGAGAATTTGAGTTAATACAGATCATTAAAAGCAGTTTGCTGGAGCAACACAATTAATTGTAGTATAAAAAATTAATAAATATGAAACGAACATGAATTTTCCTCATTCTCAATTCACAAACAAGAATGATTAAAATTTATGTGAGTTCCTGAATGTATTTAAAATTTTTGAACATTCAGAAATCAAAAAATTTATAACATATGAAACTGAAACAAAATTGTAAATATGCCATGCTGGTTCCAACAAGTATGGGAACACGCATTACACCAGAAAACGGACAACCGGTTCACTCAAGCGATAAATTCACACTTTACGTTACCAGTGCCGAGACCAATGTTGCAAGCATCTCATCGTACCTGGGATTGCCGGTTAAAGTGTTGACTACATTTGTAAAAGATAGTCCTATTGCAAAACTTATTCAGAGCAATTTAAAATCCCGGCACATGGACTACGAGGGTCCGGAGGTGGAACAAGGGAATCCGTGGGGTTACCGCCACCAGATAAATATTGCCGACAGTGGATACGGCAGCCGCGGACCACGCGTATTTAACGACCGCGCCGGTGAAGTTGGCCGTACATTAAATGTTAAGGACTTCGATCTGGAACGGATTTTCGGAGAAGAAGGTGTGCAACTCGTACACCTGTCAGGATTAATTGGTGCACTCTCGCCCGAAACTACACAGTTCTGCCTTGAAGTAGCAAGAGTCGCAAAAAAACACGGTACTAAAATTTCGTTTGACCTGAATTACCGGGCTTCTTTCTGGAAAGGCCGCGAAGAACAACTTCGTAAAGACTTTACCGAGATTGCATCGGTTTCTGATATTCTTATCGGCAACGAAGAAGATTTCCAATTGTGTTTTGGAATTGAAGGTCCTGCTGCCGGTGGTGAAGGACTAAATGCTAAGATCGACGGTTTTAAAGGACTTATTACCCGCGTAAAAGAAACCTTTCCAAACGCATCGGTTTTTGCAACTACCTTACGAGAAGTTATCAGCGTAAACGAACACCATTGGGGAGCGATTATGCTGGAAGGCGATAACTGGCATGTAGTTGAACCACGTACCATCCACGTACTCGACCGTATTGGTGGTGGCGATGGTTTTGTTGGCGGAATGCTGTATGGTATTTTAAAAGACTGGGAACCTGAAAAATGGCCACAATTTGGCTGGGCAACCGGAGCATTGGCTACCACTTTTTTAACCGACTATGTACAACCTGCCGACGAAGAACAGGTTTGGAGCGTTTGGGGTGGTAATGCACGTGTTAAACGCTAATCATTTTATAAATAAATTAGATCTGATGATATATTTCGAAAAAGGTTCAACCGAAACAGCCCTCAGTGCTGAAGACTTGAAAAATGGTCTTTTTGAAGCCTTCGAAAAAATGGGAGCCAAACAAAAGGTTTTGGCTGTTCCTCCCGATTACACGCGTCTCCCCTCGCGTGCGGGCGAGCTCACCGAATTTACATGGGAGTATTTTGGTGAAAGATTAACCGACGTACTTCCGGCATTGGGAACGCACACGCCTATGACGATGGAGCAAATCAGCCACATGTTTGGGAAAATGCCAACTGAACTAATTCGCGAACACGACTGGCGAAACGATGTGATTACGCTGGGCACCGTTCCTGCTGAATTTGTCAAAGAAGTTTCGGAAGGAGCTGTTGATTATTCATGGCCGGCACAGGTAAACAAAATTCTGGTTGAAGGCAATTACGATCTGATTCTATCAATTGGTCAGGTTGTTCCGCACGAAGTTGTTGGAATGGCCAATTACAACAAAAATATATTTGTAGGTACCGGTGGTGCCGAGGGCATCAACAAAAGCCACTACATTGGCGCTGCATATGGTATGGAACGTATGATGGGCCGTGCCGATACACCTGTACGGAAGATTTTTAATTATGCCTCCGAACATTTTTCAAACCACCTGCCTATCGTTTATGTGCAAACGGTGGTTGGCTTAAACCAGGACGGCAAACTACAAACTTACGGGCTGTTTATTGGCGACGATTTTGAAGTTTTTGATAAAGCGGCAAAACTTTCGCTGGAAGTAAACTTCGAAATGGTAGAAAAACCAATCAAAAAAGCTGTGGTTTGGCTCGATCCTACCGAATTTAAAAGTACCTGGCTGGGTAACAAAAGTATCTATCGTACGCGCATGGCCTTGGCCGATGGTGCCGAGTTGATTGTTTTGGCTCCGGCCTTAAAAGAATTTGGTGAAGACACGCAAATTGATGCTCTCATCCGCAAATACGGATACTTTGGTACACCTCACACTTTAAAACTGGTAAAAGAAAACGAAGACCTGCAGAATAGCTTGGGAGCAGCAGCCCACCTTATACATGGCTCGTCCGAAGGTCGTTTTAACATCACCTACTGCCCCGGAAAGAAAGAGGGCAATCTGACACAACAGGAAATCGAGAGTGTGGGTTTCAAATATGGAGATTACGATGATGTAACAGCCAAATATGATCCTGAAAAACTAAAAGACGGATTCAATACGATGGCCGATGGTGAAGAAATATTTTATATTTCGAATCCTGCAATTGGATTGTGGGCATACCGAGAACGCTTTGATTATTAGCAAAAAAGAATGGCATGAAAAGCATCAATTGGGGAATAATCGGTGTTGGCAATGTAACTGAAGTTAAAAGTGGACCGGCTTTCTACAAGGTCGAAAACTCAAAACTGGTTGCCGTTATGCGCCGAAACAAGGAAAAGGCTGAAGATTATGCTCGTCGCCATAATGTTCCGAAATGGTACAGCGATGGTTCGGCATTGATCAACGATCCGGAAGTGGATGCTGTATATATTGCCACTCCTCCCGATACCCATGCATCGTACGCCATTGAAGCGTTAAAAGCCGGGAAACCGGTTTACGTTGAAAAACCCATGGCGCGCAATTATGCCGAATGTTTAGAGATGCTTAAAGTTTCAGAGGAAACAAAAACTCCGTTGTGGGTGGCTTACTACCGACGAACTTTACCTGCGTTTTTGAAAGTGAAAGAACTGGTAGAGAATGGCAGTATTGGCAAGCCATTAATGGTGAATATTAAACTCTACAAACAAGCTCCCGAAGCCAACCAAAGACCGGAAGAAATGCACTGGCACGTATTTCCGGAGATTGCCGGTGGCGGACATTTTTTCGATCTGGCATCACACCAACTGGATTACCTTGATTTTGTATTTGGAAAGATCACCGAGGTAAAAGGACAAGCTGTTAATCAGGCGGGCCTCTACCCTGCTGAAGATACCGTTACAGGAGTCTGGACACACGAATCAGGAGTTGTCGGAACCGGAAGCTGGTGTTTTGTTGTTGATGAAAACTCGGAGGAAGATTATATTCAAATTATTGGAGAAAAAGGCGAAATTTGTTTGCCTTGTTTCAGCCATGGTGATGTTATTATAAAAAACCAAAAAGGAACAGAAAAGCTAAGTTTTGATAATCCGCAGCACATCTCGCAAAACCTCGTTAAACAACTTGTCAATGAATTACTGGGAAATGGTAAGTGTGTGAGCACCGGCGAATCGGCAGCACGCACCAATTGGGTACTTGATGAGATGGTAAAAGATTATTATTCTGAACCACAATAGGCACATTAGAACACAATAGTTATGATGACTCAAAAAATAGTAAATGCTATAACATATGACATAATTGGATGTGCGATTGAAGTTCACAAAGAATTGGGACCAGGACTTCTGGAAAGTGTATATGAAAAATGTCTTGCTCACGTTATACAAGAAAATGGGATGAAAGTTGAGTGCCAGAAAGCCGTCCCCGTCAAGTTTAGAGGATTAACAATAGACGCTGATTTAAGATTCGACATACTGGTAGAAGATTTAGTTGTTGTTGAATTGAAAGCTGTTCAAGACTTACTTCCCATACATGAAGCGCAACTACTAACTTATCTGAAACTTCTTGAAAAGCCGAAAGGAATATTGATAAATTTTAATTGTACTAATATTTATAAAGAAGGACAAAAAACATTCGTAACAGAACATTTTAGGAAGCTACCGAAAGAATAATGATAATATCAAGCAATAATGAATTATTTTGAAAATATGCATATTACATTCTCTTTTATTGAAACATATAGACACAGTAAGTCATATTAAGATGAAGCTTTGTGTAAGTAGCCGTTGCTTTTCAAATTATTTCGTTAGTATAATAAGTAAGCGCCGCTAAATAACTACGTGATGCAATATGTAATAAAGAGACCAAATAAATAAATAAATAAATAAGAAACAAAACGACACTATTGATCCCTAATGTGTCTAATGTGGTGAAAAATGAAGATTATTATTGACAATAAAATACCATACATAAAAGGTGCACTTGAACCCTTTGCCGAAGTTGTTTACCTTCCGGGAAATGAAACTACTGCCGAGGTTGCAAAAGATGCGGACGCAATTATTACACGAACAAGAACCATTTGTAATGAGAAATTGCTTCGGGGTTCGAAAGTAAAATATATAGCTACCGCAACTATTGGTTTCGATCACATCGATATGGATTACTGCAAGCAAGCAGGAATTGAATGGACAAATGCGCCAGGATGTAACGCAGAGAGTGTTAATCAATACATTGCTTCTGCGTTGTGCTCATGGGCAATGCGCAAAAGAACCGATCTTACAGGATTAACAATCGGGATTGTTGGTGTAGGAAATGTTGGAAAACGCATTGAAAAAACCTGCAAAATTCTTGGAATGAATGTTCTGTTGAACGACCCTCCACGTGAACGAACAGAAGGAAGTAGCCAATTTGTTTCGCTGGAGACAATTCAAAACGAAGCCGACATTATTACCTTTCATGTTCCCTTAAACATGACCGGCGAAGATGCTACTTTTCATATGGTAAATGAAGACTTTCTGCAAAACCTCAGGAAAAATCCGTTAATAATAAATTCGTGTCGTGGAGAAGTTTGTGATTCAGAAGCCATCTACAACGCCATTGAAGCAAGTGATATCAAAGGTTTTATTGCCGATTGTTGGGAGAATGAACCGGATATAAACCTCGATTTGTTAAACCTTTGCGAATATGGCACACCGCACATTGCCGGCTATTCAAAAGACGGGAAAGCCAACGGAACAAAAATGAGCGTACAGGCCATTAGCCGTTTTTTTGATTTGGGCATCAACAATTGGGCACCAACTGATGTTGAACTACCGGCATCTACAACCATTGAAATTGATGGCAACCAACGCCGTGAATATTCGATTTTGGCAGAAGCCATTTTAAGCACTTACGACATTGAAAACGATGACGACGACCTTCGTGATTCACCGCTTAAGTTTGAACAATTGCGGGGTGATTATCCTGTTCGTCGGGAGTTTAATACGTATACCATCGAAGCAAAAAATATTGAAATAAAAACTTTGGAAAAACTGGAAGAGTTAGGATTTCAAATTAAAAACAAATAATACGCAATATCATGAAGAAATTAGCAGACATTGGTTTGATCGGGTTAGCCGTGATGGGCGAAAACCTGGTATTAAACATGGAAAGCAAAGGCTACACCGTAGCCGTATACAACCGCACGGTTGAGAAGGTTGACAAATTTGTAAATGGCAGAGGAGCCGGCAAAAATTTTATTGGAGCGCACTCAATTGAAGATTTTTGTGCCGCGTTGGAAAAGCCGCGTAAAGTAATGATGCTGGTAAAAGCCGGTCAACCGGTTGATGACTTTATCGATATGGTTATCCCCCATCTTGAGCCGGGAGATATTATTATTGATGGCGGTAATTCACATTTCCCCGATACTATTCGTCGTACAAAATATGTGGAAAGTAAAGGATTATTATACATCGGAACGGGAGTTTCAGGTGGCGAAGAAGGTGCATTAAAAGGTCCGTCTATCATGCCGGGTGGATCGCCTGCTGCATGGCCGCATGTAAAAGAGATTTTCCAGGCCGTATCGGCAAAAGTTGAAAGTGGCGAAGCTTGTTGCGACTGGGTTGGAGAAGGCGGTGCCGGCCATTTTGTAAAAATGGTACACAACGGAATTGAATATGGCGATATGCAGATTATCACCGAGGCCTACCAGTTAATGAAAGAATTGCTGGGAATGAGCAACGATGAAATGCACGAAGTATTCACAAAATGGAACGAAGGTATTTTAGATAGCTACCTGATTGAAATAACACGCGACATTTTAGGTTATAAAGATGAAAACGGCGAGGAAACGGTGGAAATGATCCTTGACACAGCCGGACAAAAAGGAACCGGAAAATGGACAGGTATTTCTGCACTTGATCTGGGTATTCCTTTAACCTTGATCGGCGAATCGGTTTTTGCCCGTTGTCTATCGGCCCAGAAAGATCTGCGTGTTCAGGCTTCAAAAGTAATTGAAGGCCCCAAACCGGAGTTTAAAGGCGACAAACAACAATTTATCGACGATATTGAAAGTGCATTGTTAGGTGCAAAAATAATTTCGTACGCACAAGGTTATAACCTGATGATGGAAGCTGCCAGCGAACATGGCTGGAACCTGAATTACGGAGGAATTGCCCTGATGTGGCGCGGTGGTTGTATCATCCGTTCGGTTTTCCTTGCAGATATTAAGAAAGCATTTGATAACAATCCGGAGTTGCCAAACTTGCTACTCGATCCTTTCTTCAAACAAAAAGTTGAAGAAGCCCAGGCAGGCTGGCGTCGTGTTTGTGCAACAGCATTGGCAAACGGTATTCCTGTACCTGCACTAACTTCGGCACTGTGTTACTTCGATGGTTTCCGCAGCGAACGTTTACCTGCCAATTTATTGCAGGCACAACGCGATTATTTCGGAGCACATACCTACGAAAGAGTTGATAAACCACGTGGCGAATTTTTCCACACCAACTGGACAGGCCGTGGTGGCAATACAGCATCGTCAACTTACAACGTATAAAGATTTTAATAGGATAAAAAAAAGGAAGCAAATGCTTCCTTTTTTTCTTTATTAGAAATTTATCATTGCCTTTATTGCTCCAAATTTATACCCCTCAACCATATCGAAAGCCACCGGCGTTTCTTCCAGTGTAAATTCGTGCGTCACCATTTTTGAAACTTGCACCGTTCCGGAAATTACCAGATCAATGGCCTCTTCAACACAATGCTTTTGGCGGCGTACATTTATTACTGTTAATTCCTTTCGGCGCATTAAATCCATATCGAAAACATATTGCGCATCCGGCGGAATACCAACCAATACGAGTTTTCCTCCCGGTTTCAGAATTTTAATGGCATTATTTACTGCTTCCTGTTCGCCACTGGCTTCAAAAACCACATCAAGCAATAGTTCTTCCTGTTTTTGCACTGCAGCTTCTACATCTTCATTCGTTGGATTAATTAACCACGAAGCACCAATTTCATCGGCTTTACTCAAGCGGTAATCCAGTGGCTCAATAACTCCTACATTGTTTATATCGTCGGCCACCAATTTTAGCAGAATACTCAAACCAATCGGACCGGCACCAAAAATACCGGCTGTTGTTTCTTTTTTCTGAATTTGAGCCAGCGTTACAGCATATACTCCAATCGAAAGTGGTTCAATCAAAGCTGCCTGCCGGGCATTTAATTTACCGGTAACCGGGTAGCAGGTAAACGACGGCATAACAATGTACTCAGATAAACATCCTTCAATTTGTCCGGGGCAGCCTAAAAACTTATTATTCCGACACGTATGCGGGCGGCCGGCTAAACACTGATCGCAGGTGCCACAATGCACCGACGGATCAACAACCACCAGGTCGCCAACTTGTACATTTGTTACGGCTTTACCTGTTTCAACAATTACACCTGAGCACTCGTGCCCTACTTTAAACGGGTATTCAACTACCTGCGAGCCGATCTTTCCTTCCGAGTAATAATGTATATCTGATCCACAGACCCCAACGGTTAAGATTTTTATCTTAACATCGCTCTCGCCAGTTAACTCAGGATCAACTGTCTCGGTTAACTTCATCTGCCGGATACCGGTTAATACTACTGCTTTCATTTTTTAAAGAATTAGCTATTTGCAAATTGAACACCGGCTTTGTTGCCGCTATTAAGATTTTTATTAAAAATACGATCTGGAACTATTCGTGCCAAATAAATAAGCACATAGTTTTATATTCTTAAGATATTGCCTGTACAGGTTCTATCGAATTACTTGAATTTACATGAAATCCCCCAAATGAAAACATAGAAAAATGTAAAATAAATCAGCTTTTATAACATTAAAACTCAGCAAGAAATAATACAAAATGCTACATTATTAAATGATGCTTTACACAACTATAAGAACATGATTTTTATCACCACATGTGCTTTATTTGCATTTTTCGAATAAATGGCCAATTTTTTCAAAAAAAACTAAAACTATTCTAAAACATATTGTCAATCTCAAAAAAACTGACAATCAAGACCATAAGCATTATAAATAAGACCTTTTTAACAAACATTAATTAATTTTAAAAAATACTTAAGATTTAAATCATTTTTATACTATATTAGCGGTGCCTTATATGAATAAAACGATTTAGATACTTATTAGAACTACCTTTTCTCTATTAGACCAATAAGTTTTCTGATCTAACTAAACTAGACTATGAACAATCGGGTTATCAACAAAAGATAACCCGCTTTTTTTTGGTAAAAATCAGAATCAGGCTAAACGTTTCAGCAAGCGCATAAACCGGATATAGAACAAAATTCCTGCGGTTCCCAAACCAACCAAATAGCCATACCAAATTCCCTGAGGCCCAGCATCTAAAACAAACGTAAAAATGTAACTGGTTGGAATACCGATTAACAAATAAGCAATAAATGCAATTAGCATTGGTGTCGTTACATCGGCCATTCCACGCAGCGAACTTTGCATAATAACCTGTAATCCATCGAAGAGTTGGAACACCGCAGCAATTATTAATAATCTGGCTGCAACTTCAATAACTTTTTCATCAGTAGTAAACATTAACGGGAGGATATTTCGTGACAATATAAATAGTATTGCAGATAGTGACATTACCGTAAGAACCAAATGTGTAGATGCAAAAACAGCTCGTCGCAACGAGACATAATCATTGTCTCCCATTTGATGACTTACGCGAATTGTATTGGCCTGTGAAATGCCTAGCGAAATCATATAGGTAAATGTGGCTAATCCTAGCGCTACCTGGTGGGCAGCAAGCGGAGTTTCGCCCAGCCATCCCATCATCACTGCTCCAATAGCAAATGCAGCAACTTCAACAATTAATTGAAACCCGATGGGAATACCAATTTTCAATAATGCTACCATATCCTTTTTGAAGATTTTCTGGTAACGGGCAAAAACAAAATATCGTTTAAACCTATTATTCCGAAGAATAAAATAGGCAAATAACAATGGCATACAAATACGTGAGGTAAGTGTTCCGATTCCTGCTCCCAAAAGTCCCATCTCAGGAAATCCGAACTTCCCGAATATAAACACATAATTCACCGCAATATTAATTACATTGGCTGTAAGTGTTATCTGCATGGCAATCTTTGTATTTCCTATTCCTTCGAAAAACTGCTTTAAGGTGAAAAAGAACATAAAAGGCAGGTATGAACTACAAAGCAAAAGATAATATGGTCGGGCCAGATGCAAAACATTTTCGGGCTGGCCCATATACGGCAGAAAGAAATAAATGCTAAACATAAGCGCCGTTAAAGCGACCGATGCTACAAGATGTGCTGCCATTCCGTTTTTTAACCAAATAATGGCCTTGTGCAATTGGTTTTGGCCGAAAGCTTTTCCAACCAAAGGCGTAAGCCCCATTGTTACGCCCATTCCAAAAACCATCCCAATCATGAATACACTGTTGGCAAACGATGCTGCGGCAAGCTCTGTTGTTCCAACGTGTCCAACCATCATGTTATCGGCAAGCGATACGGTAACCTGACCGATTTGTGATAATACTATCGGAAGTGCCAGGGTTATATTACGCCTGTAAAATGGAATATAATCTTGAAATTTCATTCCGCAAATCTACAACATCGCGGTTATCAATTAGTGAAAACAGGACTATTTTCGCTTAACAAATACATATGAAATTTTAAACGAGGCATATGGCTTTCTTTCAAAATCAGTTTCAACATACAGATTGTCTCCGGTAGTTCGGGTCTGATACTTTATGCTGTTAAAGATATTTGCCCACGAAACCTCAGTTGTCAGTCTTCTGTTAAAGAACGATTTGCGTAATACAAGGTTCGAGTAAGCATAGCCATCTCTTTCCATTTGGGCATTTATTCCCCTGCTTTGGTATACTAACTGGTAACGCAAACTCAGTGTTTTTGAAATTCTGAAATTATTATTGGAGCGAATACTTCCGCGGAATATTTCCTGAGTATCCGATTTGTCATCAATAGTGGTATTTAATTTATAAAAATAGGTACTTGTTGACAGGTTGGTATTCCACCAGTCGAAAAGTTGGTAGCCGAGCATAAAATCAACACCAACACTCAGCGACTCCCCTACATTTTCCTTTGTCCATTCAATGGAGTTCCCCTCTCCTGTGCGGTAGTAATTTCGCGACAGATTGTTTGTTTGACGGGCAAATACCTCTCCCGAAACAAAATTTTCGTCCCACGATTTCAGGTAGCCCAGTTCGTAAGCATTTACATACGATGGCATTAAGTTTTCATTTCCTGTAAAGGAAATATACTGTGTTTCATACCTTCTTAAAGGAATAAGTTCCCAGTAATCAGGGCGGCTAATCCGGCGTGAGTAATTCAAGGTAAATTGATTTTCATCCGATATATTATAAACGAAATGCGCAGTTGGAAACCAATTCCAAAATTCTGTTGTTGCCGGAATATTTGCCAGTTCTCCATTACCTACCAGATTGTAACTGTAGTTCGACTGTCGGTGAGTAAATTCACCTCTCACTCCCACCTGATAATCCAATTTACCGAAACTGCTTTTAAACGTTATAAAACCCGCATACACATCCTGTTCAAAATCAATCTCTTCATTTTCCTTTTCGTTGACAAAAACACTCAGAACATTGTATCTATTAAAGGTGCCACTTTCTGTTTCCACTTTAGGAATATGGTCGAGATTAACTTCCATACCGGCCTCTAACCGACTTTTATCCGACAATTTATTTTCGTACGTAACATTGGCATCAACAAGCAACTCATTGTGTTCTTTCGATTGGTAACCAAACTTTTCAGAATGGTCGCTGTAAATCAATTCATCGCACTTTTGCTCTTCCAACGGCTGCAGATAAGATGATGAGCTGATATATGCCGACAACAAATTCGAACGGTCCTTATTAAAAGCATGTTCGTAGCTGGCCACAACGCTCAGGTAGCGGTAATACAGGTGATATCGGCTATCTAAGGTGTACTCCTCATAATTCACTTGTTTGTTATCTAAAAGTAAGCTTTCGGAATACTTTCCTTTTTCATTGGAAGTGCTTGACCGGCGAATAGGATCGGCACTTAATTTAAAATCGAGATAATCTTTATCGCTTAAGTCGTAATTAAAACCCAGCTCCATATAACTGTTATTTTCCCGGTTTTTTGATTTTACATCCCAAAGGGTTTTGTAACGGATGTTGTCGTTGGTAACAGTCTGATCTCCTTGCTGCCATTGAATACGTGACACATAATCATCAACTTGTCCATTCAAATACCAACCGCCACGCTCTCCTTTCTTGTCGACTGAGAAAATAAACTCAGAAGATCCAAGCGTAGAAAGGTTCAAACTGGTACTAACTTCAATACCTTCCAAACGGTTACGTTTTAAAATAACCTGGATAATTCCGGCAGTACCTTCTGCATCATATTTTGATGATGGATTGGTAATAACTTCGATGTACTGAATTTTATTGGCCGGTATTTGTCGCAATTTTTCTTCTCCGTTCAATTCGGGGCGGCCGTTTATATAAACCAAAAATGTTCCATCGCCGCGATACGTCAAACGTCCGTCTACATCCAGTTCCAACGACGGGATATTCTCCATCAAATCGATGGCCTTGTCTGCCCCAGGAAAATTCCGCGCTTCAATAATTTTTCTGTCAACTTCGTATTTAACTCCTGAATTTTTTGATTTTACCGTTATTTCATCCAAAGTTTTTTGATCAACCTTTAAATCAATCTGCCCCAAATCAATCTCCGGGTCTGTAAGCTCCATTTTTTCAACATGATAAATATAATAGCCAACAAAACTAATTTTCAACTCATAATCACCGTATGGCAGATCGCTGATTTGAAACAAGCCGTTTTCGCTGGTTATGTCGCCATATATTTTGGTTGAATCAGATCGTGGTTCAATAATTACAGTTGCATATCTGATAGGTGTTCCGGATGTACCATCTTTAACAATCCCTTTCAATTTGGTATTTTGGGGAGAAGCCCCAAAAACCAACATCCCGAAGATGGAGGTCAGAAATATATTTTTAAGTTGTGGAAACAAAAGTATGTTCATCCAAGTGGTTAATTAGTTAGCTCCAAATGTTTTATCACAGCACCTTATTCTGCCGCCTATCACAACTCTAAACCAGTGTGGTATTAACAAACCAACATTGAACAAGAGGAATTCAGGGTTTGGAATAATGTCAACTTTTTCTTTTAGAGTTTTCAAAAATAAACATATTTCTCAAAAAATCTATGGCTTATCATAAAAAATATAATTTTAGACTCATTGCTTTTGGAATTCAAATTTCATCTACCTGAAAAACTAACATAAAAGAGTTTTTTAGATTTATTAACAATTAACCATACTCAAGGTAATACGCAACAGGTAACTTCCAACGTAATTTTTTTGTGTCTAAACATTTTTTGCAAAACAGAGTTATAGTTGCAGAAATTAAGATGACTTAAACTTATATTGATTTCAAAGTTGTATGAAGAAAATCAAAAAGATTCTAATCGCAAACCGAGGCGAAATTGCGATTCGTGTTATGCGGACCTGCAGGGAACTTGATCTTGAGTCAGTTGCCATTTACTCGGAAGCAGACAGGACTTCGCTTCATGTGCGTTATGCCCACGAAGCTTATTGTGTTGGTAAAGCACCATCGAGTGAAAGTTACCTAAACATTGAAAAAATAATAGAAGTTGCCAAACAAAGTGGCGCTGATGCAATCCACCCCGGTTATGGATTTTTATCGGAAAATGCCGATTTTGCGCGACGTTGTGCCGAAGAAGGAATTATTTTTATTGGCCCTTCGCCCGAGGTAATCGTTCAGATGGGTGATAAGATTCAGGCACGAGAAGCAATGACTGCTGCCGGAATTCCCGTAGTACCCGGAACCGATGGAGAGATAAAATCGGAAGAAGAAGCGCTGGAAGTAATAAAAAGTATCAGTCTTCCGGTAATGATAAAAGCATCGGCAGGTGGTGGCGGTAAAGGAATGCGCCTGGTGAAAAACGAATCAGAAGTGGTTTCCGCAGTTCGTGCAGCCCGCTCCGAAGCCAAATCAGCTTTTGGCGATGATGCCGTTTACATCGAAAAATACATTACTTCGCCACACCACATCGAGTTTCAAATTTTGGCCGATCAGCACGGAAATACCGTTCACCTTTTCGAGCGTGAATGTTCTGTTCAGCGTCGTCACCAAAAAATGATCGAGGAAACTCCATCGCCTTTAATGACACCGGAGTTGCGAGATGAAATGGGTAAAGCGGCAGTTGAAGCTGCAAAAGCAGTTAATTATGTTGGTGCCGGAACCATCGAATTTTTGGTTGACAACGATCTGAATTACTATTTCCTTGAAATGAATACTCGTTTGCAGGTGGAACATCCCATTACCGAACGTGTTACCGGAATCGACCTTGTAAAACAGCAAATTTATGCTGCTGAAGGCCGTGAGTTGGAATTTGGCCAGAAGGACCTGAGACAAAGAGGTCACGCCATAGAATGTCGTATTTATGCCGAAGACCCGGATAATAACTTTATGCCAAGTGCCGGAAAGGTCTATAAAATATCTTCTCCGCTAGGGCTGGGAGTTCGTACCGATGGTTACGTTTATGAAGGTTATGAAATTCCGATTTACTACGATCCTATGATCTCGAAACTGATCGTATGGGGGAAAACACGCGACGAAGCCATTGCACGTATGCGACGGGCACTATACGAATATAAAATTACCGGTGTGAAGACATCAATAAAAATGCTGGAACGCGTAATGAACAACGAAAACTTCATTGCCGGAAATTACGACACTCATTTTATTGAGAAAAATCTGGAACAACTGCTATCAAACGGAATGAAAGACAACCCGGAAGATATGGTTATTATTGCTGCTTTTATCGATTACCTGGATAAACTGGGAAGCAACGCAACAGTAACCAAAGAGTTTGTACCGGCACAAAGCCGCTGGAAGAAAATTCCTTATGTAAATCATTTTTAAACGAAAATTATGGCTGTTGAAATTAAAATTGGCGACAGGAAAGCATGGGTAAACCTGTTAAAACAAGATGGCAACATTCTGGAAGTTGAAGTTGACGGTAAAACATATAATGTAGATTTGATGCACACCGCCGATGGCACGTTTTCAATACTTGAAGGGGGCCATTCGTACGACATCGAACTGGTTCCAGATGAAACGCCAAAAAAATATACTGCTTACACTTTATACGAACGTTACAATGTTGAAGTAGTTGATGCCGAAGCACGTTACCTGCAAAACCGCAATGCGAACGGAACAGGGCAAGGCGACAATAAAATCACTTCGCCTATGCCGGGCAAAGTTGTTAATGTGTTGGTTAAAGAAGGTGATGTTGTACAAGAAGGTGATACTGTAATAATCATTTCTGCCATGAAAATGGAAAGCGAATACAAAGCACCAAAAGATGGCACCGTTAAAAAAGTACATGTAAAAGATCAGCAAACAGTAGACAGCAACCAGGTATTAATTGAATTGGACTAAAAGAAAAGAAATGGATTTAAAAGCAAAATACGAACAACTTGATGCCTTAAATGCACAAGCCGAACTCGGAGGAGGTGAAGAAAGAATTGAAAAACAACATGCAGCGGGAAAAATGACTGCCCGCGAGCGCATTCTGCAACTACTTGATCCGGGAACTTTTACCGAAATTGATAAACTGATGACACACCGGAATTACGATTTCGGCATGGAAACCAAAAAAATATTGGGCGACGGTTTAATATCTGGTTACGGAAAAGTAAATGGCAGATTAGTTTATGTTTTTGCCCAGGATTTTACTGTTTTTGGCGGGTCGCTAAGTAGAGCCAACGCCGATAAAATTGTAAAAATTCAGGAACTGGCACTAAAAATGGGAGCACCACTTGTAGGACTGAACGACTCGGGTGGCGCCCGCATACAGGAAGGTGTTGAAAGCCTTGCCGGTTATGCCGACATTTTTTACAACAATGTTATTTCTTCGGGTGTAATTCCTCAAATTTCTGCCATACTTGGGCCGTGTGCGGGTGGTGCAGTATACTCTCCTGCCCTCACCGATTTCATTTTTATGGTGAAAGAAAAAAGTCACATGTTTGTGACCGGACCAGAGGTAATTAAAACAGTAACTCACGAAGATGTCACCAAGGAAGAACTAGGAGGTGCCGATACCCACAGTTCGAAAAGTGGTGTAGCCCACTTTACCGGCAACGACGAGGAACAAACCATTATGATGGTACGCGAATTGCTGAGCTTCCTGCCTTCTAACAACCTGGAAGATCCTCCGGTAAAAACTACCATAGATCCATCCGACAGAGTTAGCGAAGAACTGGAAGAAATTGTTCCTGCCGACCCGAATAAACCTTACGATATGCATGATATCATCCAGAATGTAATAGATAATAAACATTTCCTGGAAGTTCAACCAAATTATGCCCAAAATATTATTATTGGTTTCGCACGTTTTGGTGGCCGTCCGGTGGGAGTTGTTGCCAACCAACCCAGACACTTAGCCGGAGTGCTGGATATTAACTCATCGGTAAAAGCGGCACGTTTTGTTCGTTTTTGCGATGCGTTTAATCTGCCATTGGTAACATTTGTTGATGTCCCTGGGTTCTTGCCGGGAACCGGACAGGAATTTGGAGGTATTATTAAACATGGCGCAAAATTGCTTTACGCATTCTCTGAAGCTACAGTTCCGAAAATTACAATAATCACCCGTAAAGCGTACGGTGGAGCCTACGATGTTATGTCGAGCAAGCACATTGGTGCCGATGTAAACCTGGCTTACCCAACCGCAGAAATTGCAGTAATGGGGCCGGAAGGTGCGATCAACATCATTCATCGCGAAAAAATGACCGATGACGAAAAAGCAGCCAAAGTGCAGGATTACCGCGAAAAATTTGCAAATCCGTACAAAGCAGCCTCGCTGGGTTATATTGACGAAATTATTCATCCGCGCGATACGCGTAAAAAAGTTATCGATGCACTTGGAATGACACAGAATAAACGGAAATCGAATCCACCTAAAAAACATGGAAACATTCCACTTTAAAAAGGATTGATAAAAATTGAATTCGATTGAAAGAAATATCTGAAATTATAAAACACCAGAATATTTTAAGAGATTGATTGAAGGTAAATTGGTACTTTTAGTCAATCTTTTTTTTCAATCTATATAATATCTTGAAATTGATCTCATTTCCCTTAAAACTGCTACATTTGAGCCCGAAAAATTAGGTTATGTGCTAATGAGGCCAATTTTCATGCGAAAAACCTTCAAACTGTTTGATAAATAACAATTTATTTCTATTTTTGCGCGTCCAAAATTTTGGATAAACTATTTAATAATTTAAAAATTAGTTGATTATGTTGAATCAGTACGAAACCGTTTTCATTTGTACTCCCGTTTTATCTGAGCCACAGGTAAAGGAAGCGGTAAAAAAATTCAAGGATCTCATCACCGAAAATGGAGGTGAAATGATCCATGAAGAAGATTGGGGAATGAAAAAACTGGCTTACCCAATTCAAAAGAAGTCTACTGGCTTTTATCACTTGTTTGAGTTTAAAGCCGATCCTTCATTAATTACAAAATATGAAACTGAATTCCGTCGCGATGAGCGCGTTATCCGTTTTATGACTGTAAAACTCGACAAGTATGCTGTTGCATACAGCGAGAAGAGAAAAAAACTACAGAAAGCAAAAACCGAAAAAAAGGAGGATTAAATCATGGCACAAGGAAGTGAAATCAGATACCTGACTCCACCGTCAGTAGAGATCAAAAAGAAAAAATATTGCCGTTTCAAGAAAAACGGAATCAAGTATGTTGATTACAAAGACCCTGAGTTTTTGAAGAAATTCCTTAACGAGCAAGGTAAAATTTTACCTCGTCGTATCACTGGAACTTCGTTAAAGTATCAGCGTAAAGTTGGCCAGGCTGTTAAACGTGCCCGCCAAGTTGCATTGTTACCATTTGTAACCGACATGATGAAATAAGAGGAGGACTTGAAATGGAAATTATATTATTACAAGACGTAGAGCGTTTAGGAAGCAAAAACGATATTGTTGAGGTAAAAGGTGGTTACGGACGTAACTTTCTGATCCCAACAAAAAAAGCAGTTGTTGCTACCGAGTCGGCCAAAAAAGTTTTGGCTGAGAACATTAAACAACGTGCTCACAAAGAAGCGAAATTGAAAGAGGAAGCTACTAAAATTGCTGAGCAAATTGTTGCCAAGAAAATTTCTATTGGTGCTAAAACTAGTACTTCAGGCAAAATATTTGGATCGGTTAATACCATCCAGTTGGCTGAAGCAATCAACAAAAAAGGATTTGAGATTGACCGCAAACAAATCTCTATTCCTGAAGACAGCATCAAAGAAATTGGTACTCATACTGCCAAAATCAAACTACACAAAGAAGTTGTGATTGAGATTGAATTTGAAGTTGTTGCGGAATAAGCATATTTTTGCATACACAATACTAAAAACGGTAAAAGGGTTTCCATTTGGAAACCCTTTTTATTTGAATACAATTTCTCTGATGTAAGTCAAATCATTTCTTTCAATTAGGAGGTAGCGCTTACCGAAAACCGACAATTCGGACAGATTGGTTTATGTTTATCACTAATTAAATTGTGCTGACAGGCATAAATCATCATTTGTAAATGATTAATGCTGCCCAGCTTTTCACGAATATTTTTCAAATGCGTACGCACAGTCGACTCACTAATATTTAGTGAATTTGCTACTGCATTGTGAGTTTCTTCTGTAATCCATGACCCCAGAATCTGTTTCTCCCTACGGGTTAAATTGGATTCGTTCTGCTCGCTTTCTGAACAACTAAAAAATTTATCCAACGCCTTTGGACATAAATATTTTCCTGAACTTTTAATCTCCTGAATTGCAATAAAAATTTTTTCTGCCGAACAGCTTTTCACAATATAACCGTTAATAAAAGGCATAATCTTCACCATCAGTTCCTGCGATATTAATTCAGAGATCACCAGTATTTTTAAATGTGGAAATTTCAGGTTCAGATTCGACATATAGTCTATATATTTTATAGACCAAAGCTTAAACTCAAAGATTATAATATCCGGACGTAAATCAGCAATTGCTTCTAAAGAGTTTTCACCATTATTTACCATTCCTATTATTTCAGAATGCTCATGTTGTACCAAATAAATTTTAAGGCATTCAGCAACCAACTTTTGATCGTAGGCAATTAATATTTTCATGGTATCATTAAAAAAAGATGGAAAATAAAACAATCAAGTATCATACAAGTTACAAAAAAATATAAAGAGGTGTTTACTCCAATCCGTATTATTGTTTAGAAATGATTCATTAATGTTTACCTCCTCCTACGAAAATGAGGATATAACTATGGCCAAAAGAGCAGTATAAAACCAACAATATCAGGATTGTCTTGCCTCTCCTATTTTTATAAATTGTTATTCCATTTAATAACAACCGTATTAAAACCAGGGGTTATTATTTATTAATCAAAAATTTCTTAACCATGAAAACAATTATCCGTTATGCACACTATGTGTTTTTTTTGCTCCTAATGAGCTGCTTAACTATTCTTTTAAGTAACTGCCAAAAAGGCGATGTTTTCCCAAACGTTGATGATGACTCTGACCGGCCGGAATGGGCTGGAGGAGATACCGATTCAAACAATCACATTAAAGGAAATGATGAATCAGGAACTACCCGTGGAGGAGACTATGGCGATTTATATGTTTTACTTAGAGACGACAATGGTGTTCCTGTAATGACAACTGTTGATGTCGACATGGATGGCATAATTGAAGATGATGAACACTTTGTACAACCAATTGATGCGATTACCGGAACTACTATTGAGCTTGACCAATATGGCGAAGTTCCGGAATCGGCAAACCCAATTGAAGTGGACTTTGGTCGATTAAACATTGTACGTTCGCCTCAATCGGTTTTAGATCAGGCTTTCGAAGAAGCGATGAAAGTTATTGAAGCAGGCGATGATTTTACGCTTGATTTCTGCGGCCGGTTATCCATTTGGAATTATGATTTAGTTGTAACCGACTCGCTTGTTCTTACCAAAACCATCGATTCTCCCCGTGAAAATATGGCCATGTACCAATACTTAATGAAGTATATGTATGAAAATACTGAAGAGATCAGTAATCGAATGGCCTTCTTATCCGCTTATCAAATCGATCCATTATTGCTTGCAGCAGGATGTTTTTCAGCCGGGTCAGACAAAACCGGCACAGTTGATATTGATGAAGTAGTGTACATTAATGGTTTCCTTGATTGTTGTGGACTGAATCCAATTGAAAATGAATATGACTACGATTTTAACAACGACAACAATTATTACTTTAATTTCACTGAGCCAAAACTCGGTGATGCACAGTTTCAGTACAACCGTGGAGTTTATCAAGACCGATATATCCAGTTTATGGTTTGGGACAATGTTTATTATCCTTTAGATGAAGACGGCATTTCAGAAGGCCCGGTATTTTCTATTTTTGACATTTTTGAAGGCAATGTTGATTTTAAAGGAATTGGAGCACAGCCAGAATTCACTTATCGGTGGAACCAGTTTGCTCATGACAAAGTACAGGGTTTCGCAATAGCCGTTGATGATGCAGTACAAGTTTTAGACTATGTACATGGTGATTCAAATATTATCTTCTTACCAAATTATCAACCTTAAATATATAATCACCAGACAATTATGGGTTTATCAAATTTTTTCCGTGTAGTAATCTGATAAGTAACCATCTGCCGTTCTCTGGCAGATGGTTCTTTAAAATCCGGCAATATGCTTACACGTCGTACCACAGCCTCTCTTTTAAAAGTATGTATACTTTTTATCATTTACATTGGTACTCCCCACATTTTATCCGCGCAACAAAGCCGGATAGAAGAATCGAACAAATCGGAATTAAATCAGTTTGCCCGGCAAAAAAATGCCGGATGGACGGAACAAAAGCGTATTGCTGATTCGGTAGCAACCAGCTTAAATATACCTGTATTTTATATTGAAGAAAACGGTCGTGTAGTTAGCCTTCAGCGCCTGGGACGCAACAACAAACCTGTTTATTATGCCACCAACAATTTAAGTGTTGCCACAACTCTTGCAGTCGACCAGGTTTGGTCGGCAAGCAACGAATACCCTGAACTTTCTGGCGAAGGTGTTGAAATAAACCTGTGGGATGGAGGAACGGTTTTAGCTACGCATCAGGAGTTTCAAAGCCCCAATGGTTCGCGAATTACAATGCGCGATTTAGATTTGCCCCTATCCGACCACTCAACGCATATTTCCGGTACAATGATCGCCATGGGTAATAAACCAGAAGCCAAAGGTATGGCTGGGCAAGCCCTTATAAAAGGATGGGATTTAAATAATGATATTGCAGAAATGGCGAGCGCTGCTGCTGATGGAATAGCGATTTCAAATCATTCGTACGGACCATTATGCGGCTGGTATTATAATGCGCAAAACGAAAACTGGTATTGGTACGGTGATCCCAATATTTCAGCTATCGAAGACTATGAGTTTGGCTTTTACAGCGATGTGAGTGCCGACCTCGATTATATTGCACAGCTTGCCCCCTACTACCTCATAGTAAAATCGGCCGGAAACGATAGAAACGATGGCCCCGAAACAACGGTCTCACATTATGTGTGGAACGAAAACTGGGTACTGGTTAACGATGAACGCGATCCCGACGGTGGAGAAAATGGCTACGACTGTTTGTCTCCGGTAGCAGTAGCAAAAAATATACTTACAATTGGAGCTGTTGATGATGCCCAAAACATGACCAATTTTAGTGGCTTTGGCCCAACTGATGATGGGCGAATAAAACCAGATCTGGTTTCAGATGGTGTTGATGTTTATTCGTCCATCTCTTCAACAATATCAAGTTACGATACCTACACCGGAACATCGATGTCTACAGCAGCTGCCACAGGTGCTAGCGCACTTTTGCTTCAACTCCAAGACCTGCTTCGGCCCGAAGTAATATTAAGGTCTTCCACCCTAAAAAGTATTCTAATACACTCGGCTACCGACTTGGGAAATCCCGGGCCCGATTACAGTTTTGGTTGGGGTTTGATAAATCTAAAAGCCGCAGCCGACATTATTTACAAGAATTCTAACAATCAGGGTAAAAATATATTTGAGGAAGTTTTGAATGAAGGAGAAGAAATTACAATCCCTGTAACAACGGCTAGTGACGCCCCTTATTTAAAAGCCACGATTTGTTGGACAGATCCGGCCGGACAAGCTTCCTCTCCGGCGCTGAATCAACGAACAAGCAAACTCGTAAACGATCTTAATTTAACGGTAGAAAATACAACTACCGGGCAATCTTTACCGCCCTGGGTGCTCAATGTTGAAAGTCCGGAAGATTCCGCAACATATAGTACAAATCATGTTGACAATGTAGAACAGGTGTATTTTACAAATCCCGGAGATAATGATTTTAATATCAGAATTTCACATTCAGGAACTCTTTCCGGAGGATCGCAAGCATTTAGTTTGGTAGTAACCGGTATTGAAACATTGTCGGGAATATTTCCTCCTCAAAACTTAAGCTATGCTATCGAAGAATCCGCTATCGTACTCAGCTGGGATCCCCCTGTTTCAGGACGTCCTGACAAATATAAAATCTATCGATATGGTTCTTATCTGGCCGAGAGTTCCACACCCACATATACTGATGCATCAATTGTATTCGATAATGAATATTCGTATTTCGTAACAGCGGTTTATTTTATCGACAACGAAGAAACCGAAAGCCTTGGATCCAATGAAATTATAATTTACCCACGAACGGCCCAATCGTTGCCCTATATCGTTGATTTCGAATCGGAGACAAATGATGTGCAGATAAAAAACAACTTATCAGGCTGGCAATGGGGAGATAACGAATCGCTAAATTGTTACTACCTCGATTTTTCAACCGATACTTCTAAATTTATTGCAGCTGATTCTTATTCAGCAGGAGAAGCGGTTCATGTTTCCGATATTGCGGCAACTCCCCCGTTATTGCTAGCCAATTATTCAAACGTTACACTTTCATTCGACTATTTATTAAAAACCGGAATTTATGATGCTATTGATGAATTACATGTGGTTTACAAAAAACAGGAAGAAACGGAGTGGCATGAATACATTAACCTGGAAAAGGCTGTTGTTTGGGCACATAAAATAGTTGAATTGCCCCCGGAAATTTGCAAAAACGGTACACAACTGGGATTTTATTACGACGATCTTTACCAATGGGGAATGGGCGCCGGATTGGATAACATCTCTGTTTCGGGCGAAGAAGAACCTCGTGTTACGGACCTTACAATAACCGCGTTAAACTACCCTTTCTCAGCATGCTCTTTTTCCAACGACGAAAAGGTAGCTATTGTAATCAAAAATCTCGGACCTGATGCAGCTTTGGCCGGCGACAGTATTACACTTCAAATGACTTGCACTTCGAACGAAAGTATTGAAGAAACAGTGGTGCTTACAACATCTCTTTTAACCAACGAAGTAGTAAGTTATGAAATGAACAGTTATCTTGATTTAAGCGATGAACTGAGCTACATAGTAGAATTCCTGCTGGCTTGTCCGCTTGACACTAACGTTGCCAATAATACGTTCGAGAAGACCATCGAAACATACGGCACTCCTCAACCAACAATAGTTACAACTGACCTCACATTTTGTCAGTATGAGTCTCAGATTCTTATCGAAGCACTTCCAGAAGGAGGCGTGTTTTCGGGCGAAGGAGTTTCCGGGCTTTACTTCTCTCCTGTCTTTGCCGGGCCGGGAACACATACCTTAAGCTACACTGTAACAGACGTGAATGGCTGCATCGGAGAAACAACGTTTCAGGTAGTTGTGGATTCTGTACCACATCCGGAAATTCTTAATTCAGAGCTCTCCTTTTGTGAAGACCAGCAACCTGTTCTAATTGAAGTACTTCCCGAAGGCGGTATACTTTCCGGAGTTGGGGTTTCCGAGCTTTATTTCGATCCGGCAATTGCAGGAACGGGAACACACACTTTAACTTACTCAGTAACTGAAAATGCTTGCACGGGTGAAACTGAATTCCAGGTCATCGTCGATTCTTCGATCCATCCTGAAATTTTAAATGACAATCTTTCTTTTTGCGAAGATCAGCAGCCTGTTTTAATGGAAGCAGTGCCAGAAGGCGGTATACTTTCCGGAGTTGGGGTTTCCGAGCTTTATTTCGATCCGGCAATTGCAGGAACGGGAACACACACTTTAACTTACTCGGTAACTGAAAATGCTTGCACGGGTGAAACTGAATTCCAGGTCATCGTAGATTCTTCGATCCATCCTGAAATTTTAAATGACAATCTTTCTTTTTGCGAAGATCAGCAGCCTGTTTTAATGGAAGCAGTGCCAGAAGGTGGTATACTTTCCGGAACAGGTGTTTCAGAGCTTTATTTTGATCCGGCAATTGCAGGAACGGGAACACACACTTTAACTTACACGGTAACTGAAAACGAATGCACTGATGAAACTGAATTCCAGGTAATTGTAGATTCCGTAATTCAACCTCAAATTTTGAATGACAACCTTTCCTTCTGCGAAGATCACCAGCCCGTTTTAATCGAAGCAGTGCCAGAAGGTGGTATGCTTTCCGGAACAGGTGTTTCAGAGCTTTATTTCGATCCGGCAATTGCAGGACCGGGAACGCATACCCTAACATACATTGTAACTGAAAACGACTGCACAGGTGAAACTGAATTTCAAGTAATTGTGGACTCTGTAATTCATCCTCAAATTTTGAATGATAACCTTTCTTTCTGCGAAGATCAGCCGACTGTTTTAATCGAGGCAATTCCTGAAGGCGGAATACTTTCCGGGACTGGCGTTTCAGGGCTTTATTTTGATCCGTCAGTGGCCGGAGCAGGAACACACACTTTAACTTACACGGTAACTGAAAACGAATGCACTGATGAAACCGAATTCCAGGTAATTGTAGATTCCGTAATTCAACCTCAAATTTTGAATGACAACCTCTCCTTCTGCGAAGATCACCAGCCCGTTTTTATCGAAGCAGTGCCAGAAGGTGGTATACTTTCCGGAACAGGTGTTTCAGAGCTTTATTTTGATCCGTCAGTGGCCGGAGCAGGAACACACACTTTAACTTACACGGTAACTGAAAACGAATGCACTGATGAAACCGAATTCCAGGTAATTGTAGATTCCGTAATTCAACCTCAAATTTTGAATGACAACCTCTCCTTCTGCGAAGATCACCAGCCCGTTTTTATCGAAGCAGTGCCAGAAGGTGGTATACTTTCCGGAACAGGTGTTTCAGAGCTTTATTTTGACCCGGCTGTGGCAAAACCGGGAACGCATACACTATCTTACACGGTAACTGAAAACGAATGCACTGGTGAAACCGAATTCCAGGTCATTGTGGATTCCGTAATTCAACCTCAAATTTTGAATGACAACCTTTCCTTCTGCAAAGACCACCAACCTGTTTTAATCCAAGCAATTCCCGAAGGCGGAGTACTTTCAGGGGCTGGTGTTTCCGGTCTCTATTTTGATCCGTCAATTGCCGGCCCCGGAACGCATACGTTAACTTACACCGTAATAGAAAACGAATGTACAGGTGAAACTGAATTCCAGGTTATTGTCGATTCTGTGATTCATCCTCAAATTTTGAATGACAACCTTTCCTTCTGCGAAGATCACCAACCCGTTTTAATTGAAGCAGTGCCAGCGGGCGGTGTACTTTCGGGCACAGGTGTTTCAGAGCTTTATTTCGATCCGGCAATTGCAGGACCGGGAACGCATACCCTAACATACATTGTAACTGAAAACGCTTGCATTGGTGAAGCCGAATTTCAGGTAATTGTGGATTCCGTAATTCATCCTCAAATTTTGAATGACAACCTTTCCTTTTGCGAAGATCACCAATCCGTTTTAATCGAAGCAGTGCCAGAAGGTGGTGTACTTTCGGGCACAGGTGTTTCAGAGCTTTATTTTGACCCGGCTGTGACAGGACCGGGAACACATACGCTAACTTACACGGTAACTGAAAACGATTGTACAGGAGAATTTGTATTCCAAATTGTTGTTTACGAAAAAACAGAAGTTGATCTTGGTCCTGATCAGGTTTTAGGAATTGAAGATTCCATATCCCTAAATATTCCAAACTCGGATTGTTCAATTATTTGGTGCAATGGCTCAACCGAAGCCTATCTTACAATTGTTGCCAGCGAACTCGGACTGGGCATCCATCCGGTTTGGGTAAAAGTTTTCAATGAAAGTTCTTGTTATTCGACAGACACCATGTTTGTTACCGTGGAAAATTTTAATGCTGTTACGGAGGAGGAAACTAAGGACGGAATTCTTATATATCCAAATCCTGCAAATAAAGGATTTACAGTGCAGTTAAATCAAAATGAAACAATTGATGAGCTAATAGTATTTACGACCACAGGGGAAATGCTGATAAATAAGCAGGCGGCAACAACCTCCTATTTTGATATTTCGTTTCTCTCATCAGGCGTATATTTCATAAAAATAAAAACAAACCTGCGAACGGCACAAATATGCCTGCTAAAACTATAATAAGCACTGAACTTGATTGTAATACAAATGAGTGCTAAAATTCTCGGCAGCCGAGAAATATTAATGGCTGTAGATGATAAAATCGATATTTTGACTTTATACCCCTTGCTTTAAAAGCTTATTCGGAGCGTTATTCCTGTTGGAGAGCTTTGTGGATGCGAACAATAAAATCCGCCAGGAATTACTTCCATCTGAAGGGAATTGGAAAATTGGACTTTGCGTATTCTTTCTATTCGTGATATTCCGGTTATATACATCGTAAATCCAATGATCGCGACTGCGACTCCCCCGGCCATCAATGTAGCCGCTGTAATGCGCATTATACCTCTACCTCCCGACGAACAGTCATCGTTTAGTGTGGCCCCGCCTAAAATTCCAATTAATCCCGCCGCTGCCCCAGCTAAAGCCAAAGTTTCACCTGTGCGTTCCAGGTTCATCGCTTTTTGATAATACAAATTAAGGTCCTCTCCAGAAATCTGTTGCAGGTTTTTTACAGAGTAAGTTCGTTGAGCATTGCCGGCAACAACCAGCAACAGAAAAATCAATCCGGTGATTAAATACTTTTTTATAGCCGTTCATTTTTGGTTTGCTAAACAAGTTGCAAAATAACACACTGATATTCAACAATTATAGAAAATAACACCCCGTTAACAAACCTTCATTTCACAAATATGTTATTGAATAGTAACACAATCAAAGTGTAAACTTTTTAAAACAAATTATTTCTGAATTTGTGTGAGTTCCTGTCCCGATTGTTATCGGGATTGTGAACATTCAGAAATCAAAATTTTTTAAACAGATGAAACAACTTGTAATAACTTTTCTGATTGTACTTATTTCGTTAACTAGCTGGTCAAAACGAACAAGTATTCCTTTAATTGGTGATAAAGCACCCTCATTTTCAGAAAAATCAACAAACGGAATATTGAACTTTCCAGAGGATTTTGGCACCAACTGGAAAATATTATTCAGCCATCCGCTGGATTTTACCGCTGTTTGTACTTCAGAGTTGTGTGGTCTTGCCCGCAACCAGGAAAAGATGAATGCATTGGGAGTAAAAGTAGCCGTTATTTCAATTGATGAAATTGACAGACATTTATTGTGGAAAGAATTTATGGAAAGGGTGCTAACGGATGAAGGTACAACCACAAAAATTGAATACCCTATTGTAGCTGATCTTTCGGGAGAAGTATCGAAAAAATACGGGATGTTGCATCATTCGATAAACGACAAAAGAGATGTTAGAGGTGTATTTATTATTGACCCGAACAATATTATTCAGGCCATTTCTTTTTACCCGATGAATGTTGGACGAAATATGGATGAAATACTGCGAACTGTTGAAGCATTGCAACTTACACAAAAAGGGAATGTGCTTACACCTATGAACTGGCAACCAGGCGACGACGTGCTTGTTCCTCATAAGCCATATACATCTGACGAATTAGAGCAAAATCCGGAACTAAAAGACCAGTATTACCATAAAGGCGAATACATGTGGTTTAAAAAGATGAAGAAATAAATACTGAATAAGTTGTCGGAAAATGTCTATTGCTTAAGATAAACTCCTGTCGACTTTCGGCTAAATAAGTCCCGGCCTATACCAATGCACTCCAATTTCGGAATTTCATCCATGTAACTCAAATCATGGTTTCTACTCAATACCAGTACGTCATCGTGATTGGCCAGGTAGTCTATTAAATTCTGCTCGTCTTGAAAAACAGGAATTCTTGTTGGCGAATAGAAAGCAAACGCATGATGGAAATCTTTGTAGGCAACTACTTCCTTATGCGCACTTACTATTTCCTTATATTTTTGAACAGGTGATTGATCATCCAAAACCTGAAAAGGCTTCCAAAAGATTATACATGTAGTTACCATAAAAGCAGTAGCAATAGCAAGCAATCCATACTCTGAAGATTTTTTTCTTAACACCAAAGCAACAACTCCTCCAACAGGCAGCGTAATCATAAACCAGGCGATCCAACGGACATTTTGTAACGGAGAATTATTCATAAAAAAGAATACTGCAATTGGTAGTAATATGGCCATAAACACCATTATATAAGTTTCAATCCTAGTTTTGCGAAGCGATTCCGGGTTATTACTGAGGTCTGCTATAGTACTCCCAATCATCAAGCTAAAAAAAGGATAAGCCGGCGAAGTATAATTTATCAACTTGGTTTGTGATAGCGCATAAAAACCAACAACAACTAATGTTGATAAAGCAGCCATAACCATCAAAGGATTGTTTTTTCGTTGCCGCCACGTTTCTTTAAAAGCACGAATAGCAAATACAGAAAATGGAAGCAAACCTGCCAGTACGAAAATAAAAGGCATTACAAACGGTCCGTGATGCCCACTTATGCCGGAATCAAACCGATTTAAATTATGCTCGAAAAAGAATATTCGTGTCCATTGTCCACCGGTTTTTACATGTACAGCATAGTACCAAGGCAAAGCCACAACCGCAACAAGTAAAATTCCCCACCACGGTTTTAGATCCAGTATGCATTTCCAAGTTAATGTTTTTGTAACCAGCATAAAAAGCAAAACTGTCAGTCCTGGTAACATCAAGCCAACCGGTCCTTTGGCAAAGATTCCTAATCCCAGGAAAATATACATCAAAGCAAACCACTTCCACTTACGCGAATGCCAGCCCTCATAAAAAAAGTAAATGGAAAGCGTGTGACAAAAAATAAGATACGGATCAGGGGTGGCCAGCCGAAACTGGATGATAAGATGCAGTGAGGCCAGCATGGTTAAAGCCGACCACCAGGCAGCTTTTTCACTCCAGTGGCGTCGTGCAATCCAGAAAGTTGCCAATACAACCAATAAACCACAAAGAGCCGAAAAAAACCGGGCACCAGCTTCGTTTATACCTAATAAATAATACCCCGCAATCATTCCGTAATATTCCATTGCCGGTTTATCTGTCCGAAGTTCTCCGTTAAAAGTTGGTACAATCCACTCCTTTTTTTGCATCATTTCGCGAGCGCATTCGGCATTTCTTGCTTCTGCACGTTGAAAAACACTTGTACCTCCCAAAAACGAAAAAAACAATAAAACACTAAACAACAGAATTAATAAAAAATATTTCATCTCCTAATTTTATATACACAAAGCTATAATTTCCCACTTTAAACAAGCCAATACTTGTATTGTTTTAATAAAAATTACAGCCTTTTTTTGCGATCCACTTGTTCCGAAAATTCGTCCAAGCTTTACCTCTTCCCTGAACAAACACTGTTACTAATTATGGCAAAGATCTAAAATTCATACAGTTTTGAATCTTAAACATTATATAGTTGTAATAATATAGAATAATCACCAATCGAATTACCAGAGGCGCAATAGATGCAACCGGAGTTGCAACCTACAAGTAAAAAGAGCTTCCTTTTGTTTTACAAAAGCTGGAAAGGCTGCATAAGGCGACTACCAACTCGCCTTTGTACATTCTAAATATCTTCTTTGGAATTTCATTGCGATTCTTCTCGGGTTCGGCATTTCTTATGTCCACCAAAACAAATAAAGTATTGCGAAAAGGTGTAATTGTGGCAATTGCCGGAATTGTGTTCGCAATAATTATGGTATTCGTTTAACTACTTTAGAAATCTATTTTATAACAGAATGAGAACATATTGAATCTTCTTTGTTTTCCCTATAAATTTCAGGTTATATAGTGCATAAGCCAAAAGGCTTTATTTTATTTGTTTAACGGGTGATGCTAAATTCGCAAAAAAATAAAAAAGTATTAGTTTTACGCATCAAAAAAATAACCTGAATGATAATTGAAACCTTTTCATACCCCAGAGCTGCCGTAATTGGCAATCCATCGGATGGATACTATGGAAAAACCATCGCCTTCGTATTCTCCAATTTCAGGGCAAATGTTCAGCTCTATCAGACTCCTGAGTTGGAGATTAAGCCACAGCGCCTGGATATTACAACATACAAAGACATGCAATCGCTGGTTGAAGACATTAACTTTGCCGGTTATTATGGAGGTATGCGTTTGCTAAAGGGAATGATAAAGGTATTTTATGAGCACTGTGTGAAGAATAACATTCAGTTAGCCAGCAAAAATTTTACAATTCGCTATCAATCAAATATTCCTTTACGGTTAGGATTAGCCGGATCAAGTGCCATTTTATCGGCATTTTTAAAAGCAATGTGTTTGTTTTATGAAGTTTACATTGACCCGGCCACATTTGCGAACCTGGTACTTTCGGTTGAAAACGGAGAACTGGGCATTTCGGCCGGATTGCAAGACCGTGTTGCTCAAGCTTTTGAAAAACCCGTTTTTATGGATTTTAATAAGAAAATGATGGAAGAAAAAGGGCACGGTAAGTATAAGGTTTTAAATACCACCAATTTCCCTAACTTTTACATTGCTTTTCGAAAAAATCTTTCTGAAGGTACGGAAACAGTTCATAATAATTTGAAAGCACGTTTTAATATTGGTGAAGAAAAAGTGCTCGAGGCCATGAAGCGTTGGGGACAAATTACTGAAGAGTTTAAAACAGCCTTGTTTAATAAAGATTGTGAATTAATGCACCATCTGATCGATGAAAACTTCGATCTGCGTCGTTCATTAATTCCTATTAGCAAAGGAAATATTGAAATGGTTGAAATAGCTCGATCAGTCGGTGCCAGCGCAAAGTTTACAGGTTCGGGAGGTGCAATTATTGGCACGTATAAGGACGAACTTATGTATAGTAAACTAAAAAGCACACTTAATAATAATAACATTGAAGTAATAAAACCAAACATCGTTAACAATTAAAAAATGGTAAAAAAAGCAGTAATTCCTGCTGCCGGTTATGGTACGCGTTTCTTGCCCGCCACTAAATCGCAGCCCAAGGAAATGATTCCAATTATAGATACCCCCGTAATACAATATGTAGTTGAAGAAGCTGTGGAAAGTGGAATCACAGATATTTTAATGATTATCGGTAAAGGGAAACGAGCCATCGAAGAACATTTCGACAGAAGTCCGATCCTGGAAGAATCGCTCCTGAGAAAACAAAACCTGAAAATGCTCGATAAAATCCGGTCGATTTCGAACATGGCCAACATACATTTTGTGTGGCAAAAAGAGATGAATGGACTGGGAGATGCTATTCTACACGCCAAATGCCATGTGGGTAACGAACCTTTTGTTATTCTGCTGGGTGATACACTGGTACAAAGCGAGGATGGTCCGGTTACCAAACAATTAATTGATGTGTACAATAAAAATAAAGGTTCGGTAATTGCTTTGGAAGAAGTTGAACCAAAGAATGTAAGTAAGTACGGAGTGATTGACGGCACACCAATTTCAGATTGTGTGGTGCAGGCAAAAGGCTGGATTGAAAAACCATCGATTGAAGAGGCCCCTTCGAATCTTGCAGTTGCCAGTAGGTATTTATTTACTCCTGAAATTTTTGACTACCTGGAAAAGACACTTCCGGGTAAAAACAACGAAATACAACTTACCGATGCGATGAAAGAAATGGTAAAATCGCATCCAATGTATGGAATGAAATTTAATGGAAAACGTTACGACATTGGAAACAAAATGGGTTTTCTGAAAACAAATATCGAATTTGGATTAAAAGATCCTGAGATAGGTGAAGATATGAAAATGTGGATAAAAGAATTTGCAAAGCAACTTTAATGCTGCTTTATACATTTTACAATTAGCTATATTTATATACTTTTTGTCCGGGTTTTATCTCTGCTATCTCCTTCAGAAAATTTAGAAAAGTTACATGTCCATCGCCGTAAGTAGCGGCTTCTGTATAGGTCAAATTATTGTTGAATTTATCTCATCTTAGTATAGATGCCTGGTATTATCATTTAAGTTGTAGTAATTCCTGGAGGTCTAAATTTAGAATTGCATCAAGGTTTTGTTCTATTTTTTGCACTTCCCAATTCCACCATTTTAATTCCAGAAGAGCTTTAATATCCTTCTCCGGGAATCGTTTTTTAATTGCTTTTGCAGGATTTCCTCCAACTATTGTATAAGGCTCTACATCATTCACAACTACCGAACGTGCCCCGATAATCGCTCCGTCTCCAATGGTTACACCTGGCATTACAATGGCCTCCATACCAATCCACACATCATTCCCGATAATGGTATCTCCTTTTTTTCCGGGAAACTTAAACATAGCTCTAATTTCTTCAGGCGTAGTTTCCGGTGTCATCATAAAATTATTGAATGGGAATGTTGAAAATCCGTTCATATTATGATTTGCAGAGCTCGTAATAATTCGCACTCCATGCGCAATCTGGCAGAATTTCCCTATAACTAACTTCTCCGGACTGGGAGGAAATAAATAGGGAGCCAAAAAAGAAGCATAATCTTCCAGCACCTCAAAATGTCCGAAATAGCTAAAATCACCAATTTCAATTCGGGGATGATCGATTACCTGGTTTAGATGAACTACTGTTTTTATTTCTGTGCCGTCGGGCATTATCATCGGATACTTTTTCTTTGGATTGAGTAATGTTGTTTTCATATCTATGACTACTTTGTTGTTGATTTTAATTCAAATCCGATATCCTGTTTCTTTATCTTGTAATCCCGAATGCAGATGACTCTTTATTTAGTTTTCCTGAGTCAAATGCCAGTCAATATCAAATCTGTTCTTAAGATACACATTCAATGGTCCAAGTCCAATTTCGGCTCTTCGCTTATCGACATTTACCGGATCTTCAATAGTCTGTGGCACTCGTGTATTTCCTTCAAATTTTAGCTGAGTACCATACAATTGCTCTTTCCCCTCTTCCACCAGTAGTCGGTCGCACATTTTAGCGTACCGCAAAGGCTGAGCTTCTCCTTTTCTAAGGGCTTCTTCAAGCATTGGGAAATACTTTTTGCGGATTTCGTAAGAGGAATGGTTGACAATTAAAGCAGCTACTGCTGCTGCAAACTCGGGTACCAGGGAAGTGGTTGGCCAGCCATATTCATCCAGAAGCTCAAACAATCGGCTTTCATTTTCCTCTCGGTTTTTTTCTTCCATTGCAAGCACAGGAAATATGGCAGGTGTACTAAAATATCCACCATTTTGCATGTATTTTCTTCGCTCAATATTTCCTGCATACATAAATCCCTGGTCTTTTATTATCATCCTGAAAAGCGCTCGTGCAAGGGGTTTATTTTTAATGGCTCCGGTTTTTGCTTCATATTTTTCAAACTGCAAATCTTCAATGTGCTTCCATTGCGGGTCGTCTATAAGGCTTAAAAAGTCAGGATCATATAAAACATCGAGAGTTGAATCGTTTTGAAGCGCATAATTCAGGAAATAAAATGAGGTATCTCTCATCTGAGAAGTCCATAACAAAGCTGTTGTAGAAGCCAGTCGATACGATTTTTCGCTTGTTGGATTTTCCATCATTGCTCCCGCATATTCCGCTAGAGCAGGCATTAAAAGCCCTTCACCTTTCAAACTGTCTCCTTTACTTACGTGATTCTGCGCAAATGTAATTTGTACGGAAATCATTATTGACAGAAGTGTAATTAATTTTTTCATGACTATTTTTTAGAATTTATACAGCAATAATAAAATGCGTTGAATAAATCGTGAAAATTAGTCGTTGAAATGCATATTTCGATTAGTTTACGACATCGACTTCAATCAATCGAGCATCTTTAGTTTCTCGGTTGTCTTATTATTTTCCGATTTTAATTGAAGCGATTCTTCTACCTATTCATTAAACGCAATAAATCCCGAACCTGAACCCCTGTCCTGAAACAATTATTTCACATAGGTCATCCTATCTTTTCAAACGGAAAAGGGTCTTCTGAGCCTTTAATTTCACGGTTCTCATATTGCTGGCAGTCATAAATATCGGCAACGTTTTGAGTAATTAGCCTTTACCAAAATCCATGAAAGAAACACTCGAGAGCCTATGCTTCTATTAATAAATACTACTCTGAGTATTCCACGCAATGGCTAAGCAGGCAGGTTTGTATGTTTTTTTGTTCTAATTACAAATGTCATTTAATTCCTGGTAATCCGATTTCGATACGGTTGGGATTTCCTGACCACTATGAATTTTAATACAAGTTAAACTTGGATTTCTATCCACCCTTAAATCAACCAGTTCTTGATTGTTGCTTACGTTGAGACTTGTAAGTGAATTACTTGTAATATATAAGTGGGTTAAATTGCTATTTTGCTCAAGATTAATATTCTGAATCTTATTATCAGAAATCAGCATGGTCTCTAACAATGTATTGAAACTGAAGTCTACCGTAACAAGTTCATTACTGGTCAATAAAATGTTTTTTAGATTTACTGCTCCATTGGTATCAATGGATTTCAACAGGTTCTGACTAATGTGTAAAACTTCTAAAGACGCATTGTGAATACTAAATTCTTCAAGGTTATTCCAGGACAAATTCAACTTCTTCAAATTCGTTGCTCCTGATAGTCCGTTAATTGAGCTGAGTTGATTCGACAGCATATCCACCAAAATTAAATTTGGATTTTTACTAAGATCGATGCTGGTCAAATAATTTCCCTGAAGTAATAAAGTATCTAACCTGGTATTAAAACTTAAATCAACTGCCTCTATTTGCTGACGAGCTGCAGACAATAGTGTTAGGTTCACAAAGCCCTCAATTCCTGTCAAATCAGATATTTCACCGAAATCACGAGTAAGATTTAAATCCAAACGACGTACTTCCTCTGCATCTGTCTTTAAAATTTGTTGGTTAACCATTCCATCTGAATCGATGCCTTGTTCAATTAATATGGTTTCAAAATGATGGTCTGGAATACTGATATAAACATCATTTATCGGTTTTGTAATTTCGTCTGAACACGATGCGAAGAGAAACAAGGTTAAAACTAAGATTGAGTATTTAATTTTATTTTTGTTTAATGTAAATTTCATTTTCAACTTTTTTATTTTAATAATGGTTCGGACTTTAACTGTTCTGACCAATTGCAATAACTACATTCCCTTGTTTATGGCCTTTGTCGACATAGGTATGAGCTTCGGCCATCTTTTCTAGAGGGAAAACACAATCGATAACAGGGGTAATCTTGCCTTGCTCTGATAAATTTTTCAACTCAATAAATGCTTCTTTAGGGGTTAGAGGAGTTCCATGATCGATGGATATATATTTTCCTTTAGGGGTAAGTGCTTTTTTGCTTTTTTCTTTTAAATGCGACGATTTTGAATTTCCCACGGCATCTATAACATAATCGTAGGTTTCTAACTGAGCTTCTGCCTTATTAGAAGTGTAGTCAATAACCTTATCACTGCCCAACGATTTTACCATCTCAAAGTTTTTTCCGCTACATACACTGGTTACTATTGCTCCTGCATTTTTTGCAAGCTGAATTGCCATTGTGCCTATGCTTCCCGAAGCTCCATAAATTAGCACTTTGTTGCCCTTTTTTAGTGATGCCTTTTTTAACAGATGTAATGCCAGTAAACCTCCATAAGGTATTGCGGCAGCTTCTTCAAAACTACTATTTTTTGGTTTTAGGGCTATATTCCAATCATCAGGCAGGCATATATATTCAGCATAAGAACCAAAACGGCGTTTTGTTGGTGAAACAGAGCCATAAGCAAAAACTTCATCTCCAATACCGAATTGCGTAACGTTTTTCCCTTTACTTTCTATCACACCTGATGATACCATTCCCAAAATTGGATTTCTGGGCTTTCCAAATCCAAATATGATTTGAACCATAAACCTTTCAATAGGCGATACTTTCAACCCACGGATAAGAACATCACTTGTTGTAACCGACGTAGCTCGTATCTTGATTAGAACCTCATTATCTTTTGGAATTGGTTTTTCCACTTTCTCTAATTTCAATACTTCCGGGCTTCCATATCTAGTCGTTACAATCGCATTCATTTTTTCTTTTGTTCTCATCGTATTTGTATTTTAATGATGATTAAAAACTATGATGTAAATGTACAATGGCACTTTCACTAAAATGTTCGGAATAGTTTTCTTGAGGTTCGGAAATATAATTGTGAACCACTTGGATAAAAAGCCTCCACAAAGGGAGGCTTTAAAGGTAGGTGAAATGTAAACTCATTGATGCAATTTCCCAGGTCTTAGATTCAAGGGTACGGCGGTAAGAAATCGTTGCGCTTTGCTTACACCAACTTATCTGCCCGCAACGCCGCTATTAAATGTTTTGCTTTAAATAGTCTGACAAGCCAAGAGTTGTAAATCCTGACTTGTCAGACTAAAGTTTAAAAATTCACACCGAAGTAAATATTTGGCTCAAAAAGAAAGACGTTTCCATATTTATCGTCCATCTCCTTAAATCCTTCAGGAGAATTGTTGTCAAACATCCACTGGTTGCAATGAACCTGAGGTTCTACGAAAAATCGTTTTTTCTTACCAATGGAAAAATGGTAGCCCAAATGAAGTGAGTTGTAAACTTTAAATCCATTTTTTATTTTTTTACCGTCTAAATCCGTGTAGGTTTGAATTTGCGGAAGGACTTCAACAGTTGCAAATAGCCCCTTCCAAAGCATGCGTTGGTACGTGATGCCAATTCCTGTTTCCCTTAAATATCCATCGTAATATTCAGTCCCAGACTCTATTTTATCGACAACTCCATCCCACCAGGTGATTCCCATGGGTTGAAATAATCGCCAGGTGGCAAACTTTACCCCAATGATGTTCTTATTATCCAGGTTGCGTTTTACATGTAATTCAACCATTTGAGTACTTGTTCGTTTTCCCCAACCAAAGATTATCTCATCTGGAACATGATAAGGTAAACTTATGCTCCACTTATGGGCTACTTCAGCTTCTTTATCCACAATTTGACCAAAAGCACTTAATGTGCAAGAAAGTAAAAGAATTACAATTAAATTTTTCATGATACTATTATTTTTGTTTTAAAATTCCGATTGCTACAAAGCACTTCCCATTATCGTTCGTTTATTTAATAAATGGGGAAATAATCATCAACCAATAATTATTTGCTCTGTTTTATCAAATTGTTAATGCAAAGATGGAGAGAAAAGGAAGGTGAATCGTCCTGAAATGTAATTTCGGACTTATAGGTATGATTTAGGACTTTTTTAAACTTGATTAGAAGTCAACCAGACTTTCTGCGTCATCCCTTCGGTTTTTTTAAAAATAGGCATTGAATACCGATTTAGAACTAAAACCACTTTCATAAGCCAGCCCTAAAAGGGTAAGGTTACTATTGGCTGGTTTTAGGGTTATTGACTATGAGGCTGTAATGCGTTGGTTAATAGGATTATAATCCGGAGTTATTCTTTCTTTTTACCATTCGATTAATAATAAACATCAATCCAATTGTCATAGTCATTAATGAAATTACCACAACACCCAAGGTGGAAAAATTATTTATCATCCCATCTTCCGTTTGAAATACGATCCAACCTGCTAGCATGGCAGCCATACCTGCAATTGCCAGTTGCATTGCCGCATCAACAGCCATGTATGCACCCCGGTCTTGCATATCGGGAATAATTGTTCCTATAGCTGAAGATGAGATGCTTCGGGCATTAATTCCAAGAAAAAGTAAGGTGTGAACTATGATAACTGACCAAAGAGGATTTATTCCCAAGTTCGTAAAAACCGCTACCGTTATTATTGTAATTATAGTCCCTACTACAAAAATATTTAGTGTTCCAAACTTATCTGTCAATCGACCAATAAGGGGAGAGAATATGAGAGTACTAACCCCAGCAATTCCATATAGTAAGGGGAGGCTGTCAAGACCTACTCCAAGATTGTTAGTGCAAAATGCAGAGCTAAAGGTCATCAATATAACATCTCCTGCTACCAAAAGTGTATTGTTTAAAAACATTATTAAATAATTTCTATTGCTGATTATTTTTAAAGAATGATGCAATGGGTTGACTTTTGCAGGTATTCGTAGATGTTTATTCACAGGATTCATTTTCCAGATAATGAGAAAAGCAGCTATAATTCCTATTAACAAAATCAACCCAAAAGCTAAATGCCAATCCCACTCAGAAGCCAGGTAGAGAGCAAGTGGTAAACCCAAAATTTGACTACCGGCAGAAGCCATTTGCAGAATTCCCATAGCCCTTCCTCTTTGGGTCGTATCAAATTGATCAGCTATAATGGCAAAACAAATAGGACCGACAGTACCTCCAAATATACCAGTTATAATCCGAGCAACAACCAACACTTGGAATGACGGTGCACTTGCACAAAATAAAACACCCAGCAAAAAGCCTGAGTAAAAGAATAGTAGTAATTTTTTTCGATCAAATTTGTCAGCGTAACCCGATAATAAAATAGCAGATATTCCTGCACTTATTGGATATGCAGACGCAAGTAAACCGAACTGCTTGGTAGTGATATTAAGTTCTGGAAGAAGGATTGCTGACAATGCAGAAGTAAGCATAAAATCCAATACTATTGTTAAAAAAACTACAGTAATGATAGTTACTAAAAGAAATTGATAGCGGGTGAATTTAAGCTTATTATCGCCATTCATTTTATTTGAGATTTTAACCATGCTTTTGGAGATATACCCTCCATTTTTTTAAAAAAAATATTGAATACCGATTTGGAGTTAAAGCCACTTTCATAGGCCAAACCTAAAAGTGTAAGGTGGCTGTTATTTGGGTTTAGTGCTTTTTCTTTGAAAGAAATCAATCGGAAGGCGTTAATATATTCATTAAAGTTCTTACCAATTTGTTCATTGATTAACCAAGACAATTTATTAGGCTGCAAATCCATTTTTTCTGCTAAATTTCTTAATGAAATTGCTGGGTCTAAATAGATTTCATCTTCTTTCATTAGCGTATCTAATAGTTCTAAATAGTAATCTATTTCATCTTTGCTTAATAAGGAGGGATTAATGAAAGTGGATTGAGATATGGTTATTGGCGCAAGATTATGCTTGTTTTTTATAGATGGGGGAAAATTCATTTGAGCATAAATCTCTTTAAACCGAACATTATCCCGAAGGTTATCCCAGACCCAAAAAGTCTTCAAGGTCGTCATATTTACTGAATGTTCTTCGTAAGCTTTTTCTAACCAGTAAATGGCTTCTTCAGGCATATTTAAAAGTGAATATAAAACCGCAGGGTCAGAAGAGTCAATATATTTTGTTCTTTTTAATACCCCTAAAACCTCCTCTTTCTTACCCATTAGTATTTTTACCACCAATAAATCTAAGTTAGCAAGCCCCAGGCCACCTATAAGTTCAAGTGCCCTATTGATGTCAATTAATGCCTCTTTATATTTTCCTAAATACCCCCACACTAAACCCCGAAAACGAATAGCCTCTGCATAATTAGAGTCAATTTCCAGGGCTTTATTAAATGCAGCAATCGAATCTTCAAAACGTCGTGCAAAATAATAGGTCAAGCCCAATTGCCAATGTGTGTGAACATGAAGAGGGTCAGTTTCAGTCTCTCTTTTGGCTACTTGAATCGCTCGTTCAAAATCCTCCTTGATAAATATATAATAATAGGTTATGAATTCATTTTGGTCAGAATGTCCATATTTTATTGCCTTATCGTATTCGGTTAGGGCAGCGTCCCAGTTCCAATCCGAGAACAGTTCGATATAGGCTAGAACCATATGTGCCTTTGCATTTTCTAAATTTAATTCAATGGCTTTTTCAGCGACATTTCTTGCTAAAACATTCCCTTCATGATTGGGTAATATATTGAGGGCTGCAGCTTGGATATAAGCTTCACCCAAAAATGCATAAGCATCTGAATAGTTAGGATCAATTTTAATTGCATCCTTAAATAATTTCATAGCATTCTTAATGTCCTCAAAGTCTTTTCTTTTTAAATGATAACTCCCTTTCAACCATAAATCGTAGGCTTCGATATTCTGAGTTGGGGTTGTATTATGAAAAGATGGGATTTCTATATGTCCAAAATTTTCTCGTATCTGGTCAGCAATCAGTAAGCTAATTTCATCTTGCAGTTCAAATATGTCTTCCAAATCCCGATCAAAATTTTTTGACCAGAAGTGAGTGCCGTCATTAGTACTGATAAACTGTGCTGTAATGCGAACCCTTTTTTTGACTTTCCGGACGCTCCCCTCCAAAACAGTGCTTACCCCTAACTTATCACCAATGGTTCGTACGTCTATATTTTTATTCTTAAATGCAAAAGAAGATGTGCGGGCAATGACTTTCAAGCCTTTCACGGTGGTTAGTGCGTTGATTATTTCTTCAGTAATGCCATCGCTGAAGTATTCGTTCTCAGGGTCGGTACTCATATTAACAAAGGGGAGAACGGCAATACTCATTCCTGTTTGAAGATGGTTGGTACTTTGTACTTGTATTTCAGCTTCTTTAGGCATTAATAATTTTATAAATGAGTGCTAAATTGAATTTTGAATAATAAACACATTGAAATTCCAAATGTTTATATTTATTGGAGATGTGAAAAATACTAGAGAAATAGTAATTAACGGCTAAGATGATGGAGTTTAAAACGATAATTAACAAACTTTCATCATTTACCGATGAAGCATGGCATGATTTAACTGAACTATTTGAAGAATTCACCCTGAATAAAAATGAATACCTTATTACAGAAGGTCAAAAAGCTCATCGTTGTTATTATTTAAAAGATGGTGTAATACGTGTTTTTTACACTCATGAAGGCAATGAGTATAATAAAACCTTTTTATACCAGGGACTTTTCCAGCTCCAATTACCTCCCTTCTTTAAGGAAATCCCTCACAGCTTGGTTTTCAGGCATCGGCTGGGTTTTTATTGGTATTTGTTACCGGATTACTGCCGGTTTAAATTTAAGAATTAACCGCTAGAACAACGGCAACACCAAGCTTGTATATATTTATAGTAAGCCGTTTTTATTCTATCTGAATTGTTTTGGTTGTTGTTTTCTACTCGCATTTTCTGCGATTTCAATAATTCTTTTTTTTCTGGTTTCAGCTCTTTTAGCAAGAACAACCCAACCTAATAGAATTTTCTTTACTGATTTACTTAAACTCTCGTAATATTCCAAAGCCCCCACTCTTTTATCAAGTTCTTTTTTTAAATCTGCCGGAATAATAAGTGCTTCAACTTCATCCAGAATAAACCAGGAGCCATTTTTCTTAGCAATTTCAATAGATTTATAACCAGCTTCTTGCATAAGATTTTTTGAAATTAAATAATCCACTTTATCCTTATTTATTTTAGACCATATGCTATTCGGTTTCCTTTTACTGAAATATTGCATATACCTTTCATTATCAATAGTTTTTTTAGTACTATCAATCCACCCAAAGCAAAGAGCTTCATCAACTGCTTCACTCCAACTTACAGAAGCGACTTTTGTTGATGACTTAAAATAAATAAGCCAAACAGATTGTTTTAACTGATGATTTTTTTCTAACCAACTTCGCCAGTCTGTTCTGCTTTCAGGGCAAACTGTTTCTATTTCCTGAATAGGCATTATATTGTTTTTACCATTTCGACTTATTCTGGTTTCGAATATTCTATTAACTCCTCTACATATAAAAATTCACCTTGATTTTGAGTCAGCTTAATGAAGTTTTTCACTTCAGGTGCATACAACCAAACCTCCTCTTCATCTGCGTTGTATCCTCTGGAATTTGTGGTTTTACCTGTGTATTTAATTGTGTAGGCCATGAATGTTCCGGCTGCTACCGTTTCTTCCTGGTACGATACTATTTCAGCATTTTGACTTTGTTTTCCTGTTGTCCCGTCTTGACTTGTCCAATTGTTCTCATATTTCCACTTTTTGCCCACTTGCAGCGGCCAGTCGTACTTCGGTGTGTTGCTTTCATCCTTCTTCACAATGTCAGTTATGGGAATGGTATCCTTTCCGATAGTCATGCCTAAAGCTCCATCAATACTGACTATCTTTCTTGTATCTTCTCCGTCCGAGCGTACTTCTCCTTCTGTTGTTACACCTTTGTATTTCCAAACCCATTTTTCTCCAACTTGATAATCAGCTAAAGTAGGTTGTTGCGTGATGCCGGTTTTCGTTGGATTGTTACAAGCACCAAGCATTATCAGTGCAAAAAATAGAATAATTTGACTTTTCATGTTATAATATATTTTAAATATACTTACTTCTCTTTATTGCCTTTTTTTAGCTTGTTCAGACCGTTTTTTGCTAAATGTCAAGATAATATGCATTTCATTTAAGCATTTCTAATTTCTCTGTTGCCCAATTGTTTTCCGGGTTCATTCTGAGCGATTTATTATAATAGAATTTAGCAGAATCAATCTCTCCTCCTCTCTGAAAAGCCTCGCCCATGTTATTATAAACTGTCCAGGAATCAGGATAAGTATCAATATTCAATGCGAATATTTTTTGGGCATCTTCAATTTTCCCTGCATTCAAAAATGCATACCCTTTGCCTATTAGAAATTGCTCGTCAAAAGCTTGATAACTTGGAAACTGTTTTTTCTTTTCGCGATATTGTTTAATGGTTTCATCTACTCCGATGTTAGTGATTGACTGATGAAAATCGTTAAATCTTATACAATCTGCAGCATGCATTAAATCGCTTTCACCGTAATATTCAAGTGAATTGCCGCAATGAACGATAATAATTTCTTTGTCGGGAATAACATAAATTTGTTGCCCAAGGTTTCCGTTGGCAAAAAACTCAAATGTAGAGTCGCAGTTGGTGTTTCCCCACCACTGATAGGAGTAATAGGTGTGATTGCAGTTGTCGCCACCAAGCCAGTCGGGGTAAATTTCGCGCGGAATAGATTTGTTCTCGCGGGTAGATTTTACTACCCAATCTTTAGAAATAATTTGTTTACCATTCCAGTTCCCTTCATAAAGAAAAAGACGACCAAAGCGCGCATAATCATTGGCACGTGCAATCAAGCGACTAGGCATGTACTCGAATCCGGATTTTTTACTGTCAACAGAAAACAGTGCATCCTGCGTCATTATTTGCGACCACAATTTATCCTCAAGATATTCCGACACGGTTTTATTTGTTGCCCGTTCAATAATCAACCCTAAATAACTGGTGTTGTAATTGTTATATTCAAATGTCTTGCCTGGTTCTCTTGCGATATCAACTTTTTTGAGCAAGAGTTTCCGAACGTTGGGATGATAATACCCCACGGCTTCGGCGTGCCAAGGCAAATGAATATACGTTCCGGGGAAGTAACCGGTAACATATTTCAGCCCCGATCGCATTTCGAGCAGGTTCTTTATGGTTATTTTTTCAAAATCAGGATCGCGTTCTTTTAGCTCAGGAATATATAAGGTCATTGGGTCGTTAACACCCGAAATTAAACCTTCGTCGATGGCTGCACCAATTAAAAACGAGATAAACGATTTAGCCATTGATTGGGAGTGAAAGTAGGAATTACTTTCAAATCCGTTGAAATACTTCTCGTACAAAATGGTGTCTTTTCGAATAAAAATTAAAGCGGTAGTTTGCGATTTCTTCGCCCACTCATCAAAAGTTTTGAAGCCCGAACCTAAAACCCTGTCCTGAAACAAGGATTCTACATAGCTTTCATCCAATTCTTTTTCAAATTGAAAAGTATCTTCCGAGCCATTAATTACACGGTTCTCATATTTCTGGTAGTCATAAACATCGGCAACATTCTGTGTAATTAAACGATAAACGTAGCTTGGCGAATATTTAATACATAGCACAACCAGTGCCAGTACAATTAAAAGTATCGGGATTAGAAGCATTATTTTTATGGCTCTTTTCATAAGCGAATTACTTTATGACTCGCAATTAATTAAACACAAATATATAAAGCATAAAACGCTTAATTGTTCTACATTATAATTCCGAACCAAAATCATTCTATTCCGAAATATACTTATTTGACAATTTAAAGATCCGCAAGGGAATTTACTTACTTGATTCAAGTTGTTTAATTGAGTATTTTGGTTTTCAATAGTCTCTAATTGCAGTAGAAATGGAGATTTACTTAAAATTTCGTTTTTGAGATTTTGTTAACGAATTAGCCAAAATCCTAAGAAATATGACAGAAAAATGGTTTCTTATAATCCTTGAATTATTTTCAAAATCCAATTTGAAATTTCCTTCAATGCTAATGGTGACATTGTTTGTTCTATATCTTTATATTCATTAAGGTTACCAGTTCTACATTCTTGAAATAAGTGGTTTAAGTTTTCTAACTCAACAATTTTATAACTATTATTTTCTCCTTTAATTAAGGCGTTTCTTATGGCATTTTGATTTATGGTAGCATTTACTTGCTGATCCTTACTTCCATTTAATGAAAGCACAGGAATACTTAATTTTTCATATTCATTAGAAGGATTATAGTTGTAGAAATAGGTATTCCATGGTTTTAAAACTGTTTCCGTTTCTTTTTCAATAAAGCTTGAAATGTTTTCATCAGTTGCACCTAATGATTTTAATATCGGTTTTAAGTACGCGTCATTATGAGCATTTAATGCGCTTCTTTTGACTGGCATCTCTGCATCTGAGGTGGCAATCTTAATCGATTTTCTTACATTCTCTGCGAATCTATCTTCATCGGGAACCGGAAAAGGTCTTAACGTTTTAGCTTGCATAACAGCTACGTCGCTCCCCGGAATGCCTGTGGCAGCTAAGGCTACAATAAATGAGATTTCTGAAGTTTGATTTGCTGCCAGTGGAGCAATTATGCCTCCTTCGCTATGCCCTATTAATCCTATTTGATCAGGGTTAATATCGCTTCTTGATTTTAAATAATTAACGGCACTAATCACATCTTGTGCAAAATCGGCAGTTGTGGCTTTGCTAAAATCACCTGTAGATTCTCCGAATCCACGATCATCATAACGTAACACAGCGATGCCTTTGCGTGTAAGATAATCTGACAATACCAAAAAAGGCCGGTGCGTCATCATGCTTCCGTCCCTGTCATGTCGGCCACTTCCGCTTATTAATACAACTACCGGATGCATTCCTTTTTGATTAGGTCTTGTAAATGTCCCCGACAATATAATACCTGCATCAGTGTTCTCGAAAATAACTTGTTCTTCGTAGTAGGAATAAGGTTTTTCGGGTTCCTGTGGCCTGTTAATCTTTGGCATTTCAGGATTCCCTTTTGTTAGGGTTAACGCAAGTATAGTGCCTCCTTCAGTATAAGTGCCTTCTATTAGATTGGTGGTTTCGTTTAATTTTCCCTCGTATTTCATACCCACATTTGATCCGTCGATATTTAATTTTCCATTTTCAAAAGTGGTTGCTTTTGGTTTGATGTTTGAAACATTAAAGGAAGGAACAGCCATAGTTGAATTTAAGCCATTGGCATTGTTTTCAAATAGAAATACAAAAAGAATCTCTTTGTTATCCGGAGTTTTTGCCTTTCCATGCCAAACACCGGAGATGTTTTGAGGAAAGGCGTTTGCTATACAAATTGCTATTAGAATAATTGTTAATAATAATGATTTCATATTCGTTATTTTTATCGTGTAGGTGATTAGGCAAATTTTTTATTTGCCTGTGCTGTATTCAGAAAATAAGCTTAATAATTAGTAATGAAAGGTGTTTGATGCATTGGCGATTAAAGAACGTTTCCTGCAGTTTTTGCCTGAGAATCCAAATATTGTCCTGCCAGTAATCCGATGATGATGCCTATGCTAATTCCAATTGAAATGCCCAATGACCTTTCAAAAAAGGATCCAAAAAGAACTCCCAGTACTGGTCCAAAGGCTAATCCAAGAGCTGTCCCGATAGTAGTATAGTAGCCATTGGGTATCAATGAGAATGTTTTTCTTAAGTAATCATTTAATTTATGGAGTGCTTTGCCATAGTATTTTTTCCTGTTTCCAGGATTGGATTCTAAGTTTAAACGATCAAGTTCTGCTTCAATGGATTGAATTTCATCTTTTGAGAAATCTCTGTTTTTTAGTTCAGTGAGAGTATGAAGGAATTTTTCATAAACCCTGATTTCCGACTTTTTAGTGGTTTCGATTTTTAAACTTTCGAAAAAGTTATACGCTTCTTGTAATGTCATAATATTTAATGTTTTCCTGTTTAGTGGCTTAAGGCAATAAATATTACATACAAAACAATCTTTTTTTATAAAAATATAAAAAACCTTGTAAATGAAGCTTTACGAGAGGTATTCAACTCCTTAAACTTTCTATATCAGTCAGTAATTCATCCAGTTTTCTCAATATCCTTCCGTAAATCACGTTTAAATCCCAGAGGTAAATTCTATCTCCATACCAGGCCAGTGCGGCAATTATTAAAACGGCAATTATTATCCCTATCAGCGGCACTCCAAATACCAGGAAGGTGTTTGGAAACCCATTTAGTATTTCCCTGACAATTCGTTCGCCTAAATAAACCCCCTCGGCGTCATTAAACCAAAAGCCCAGAATAAATGAGATAAAGAAAATAGGATACAAAAATCGGGAGATTCGCTTATTTATGGCTATTTGTTTTTTTATCCATTGGTTAAAATCTTTGAGGTATTGATAGCTATTTTGTCCTCGATCAATCCTTGTCAACTCATTTAATAGCCTTTTATTAATAAAGACCGATGCCAGTAGTGCAACAAAAAACATAATTCCCATTACCGGAATATGTAGAAACCAGGAAAGGATAAGAAAGACAAATGCTCCGACTACAATTGAGATCAGGTTAATTCGAAACATTCTCTTAAACTTATCAATGATGTGAATTGATTTTTGGTTGTGAAGGTTATCTATCTTTGGTGCTGTTAGGTCATCACCTTTATGGAAGCCTTCTTTCCAAATATTTTCAATTGATTTTTCCATCTAATATTTTTTTTAGTCTTATTTTAATTCTTTTGACACGTACACCAATGTTATTGGGATTTGTTCCTATAATATCTGCGATTTCCTGATACGATTTTTCTTCCAGGTAAAGCATAATAACGGCTCTGTCTATTTCCGACAGTTTCCGAATAGCAGCATATAATTGATTTAAAGACTCATCTGAAAATGCATAACTATCTTCTGTTTCCTCAGCTACTAAAGCATCAGATACAAAATGCTGACTATTGTTTTTATTTTTCTTCAGCAAGGTTAAACAAACGTTCAGTGAAATTCGGTAAACCCAGGTACTCCATTGCGATTCCTCACGAAAGTTATCTTTACTCCTCCATATTTGTAAACATACTTCCTGGTAATAATCTTCAAAATCCTCTTGCGAATTAGTATATGCACGACATAATTTTATGATTATTCCGGCAAAAGGTAAAATTGAAGTATTGTAAAAATCGGTACTCAAATCGTTTTATTTTAGATAGTGGTAAAAGTCAGAAATTATTACAGGCAAAGTAAAGATTTGTTTAAAATATTTGCTGCGTTGATACTTAAGGTTGAGAATATGAATAGTTGACGCTCAATTATTTGTTTGTTTTTTTTATGATTTGGGGAAGAAAACTGGCACGATTATAAGAGCTCAGGCAGAGAATAAGTTTATTATTGATTTCACACAGCAGAAGCCTTATCAAAACCAACAGTTTCACGATAAAGTTGTGGAGATACATCTGCTTTTTTTTTGAAGAAACGGCTAAAGTAATATTCGTCGTTATAACCTAAATCGTAGGCAATTTCTTTTACCGTTTTATTGGTGAGATACAATTCACGTTTGGCTTCAATTATAATACGCTCAGCAATTAGATTGCTTAGTGTTTTATTAAAATGCGTTTTGGTGAGCCGGGTTAAAGCTTTGGGTGTAATAGCCAGCAAATCGGCATAATCGCTGGCACTGTGTTTAGTTTTGTAGTGTAATTCAATGGCATTTTTCAAATTTTGCAGTATGAATGGCTCTTCCTCTTTATCCGCTACTTTTTTCGCGTCAGTTTGCTGTTCTGTTTTAAGTCGCGAGGCAGTTATCAAAAATATTTTCAGGTACGAAATCAACAATTCATATTGTGCCAGAGCAGGATTTTGCATTTCGGTTTTAAATTGTTGAATTACCATTTCGAAATTTGCAGCAGCTTTTTCATCGATGTGCACAAACGGCGGATTGTAAATATTATTAAACAAAACGCCATGGCACGCGACCTCTTTGTGGTGCTTATGAATACAGAAAAAATCAGGATGAAAATTGATACCCCATCCCCTAGTTTCACTATCAATATTCAGCAGAAATGGTTGATAGGGAGAAAACGAAAGCAAAACGTTGTTCCCGAAATCATATTCCGAAAAATCAGCTGTTACACTGCCACCTCCACTTTCTAACCAAATCATTGAATAGTAATTCAATCGCTGAACATCCGCAAAAGGATTATTCTTTTCAAAACGAAATAGTTTGAAAGCCTGGTTTCCGGTTTGCGGATCAATAAGAGTGAAATCATTGTTCTGTATCATAAGCCTGAAGTTAGGTTAACGTTCTGTCTTTTTCTTCAATCATTAAATCGTTAATACTTGCGAAACGTTTTTGCATCAATCCATTTTCGTCGAATTCCCAGAGCTCATTTCCATAGGCTCGGTACCACTGGTCGTTTGCATCCTGAAATTCATATTCAAATTTTACGGCAATTCTGTTCTCTCTAAAACCCCAAAGTTCTTTCTTTAGTTTATAATTTTTTTCTTTTTCCCATTTCCCGGTTAAAAATTGTACAATTTCTTCCCGGCCATTTATAAACTGAGTCCGGTTTCTCCACTCAGAATCGATGGTATAAGCTTGTGCAACTTTTATCGGATCTTTACTATTCCACGCATCTTCTGCTTTTTGTACTTTTTCAAGGGCAGTTTCCATTGTAAATGGCGGAAGCGGATATCTTTTTTCGTTGTTATTCATTTTGTATTAGTTTTAAGAAAGGAGAAAATAGATAACTATCTCTCCTTTCCTTGGTTGGCATAAATTAAAGAACTGATGCAATGGGAAAATCTACCGGTATTTTGGTAAGATTATGTAGATAATTCATGGCGGTTTTATCGCTAATTTGAAGAATCAGATCCACCAGGTTTTCTTTGGTATAGCCGTGTTCGAAAAAGTCTTCCACATTAGCGGTATTTGCATTCCCTCTGTTTTCGGTTAAATCAGCTGCCAATTTTACCAGGGCATTTAGTTTTGAATCAACGCTTTTTGCATGTCGAATATCCAATAACTGCTCGTCGGTAAAACCATTCATTTTACCCAATACAAGATGTGCGCTCTGGCAATAAACACATCCATTTACCTGGCTAACGACAAGATTTACAGCTTCTTTCTCTTTGTTCGACAACGATGTTTTTGCATTTTGATAATCCAGAAAACGCTTTAAACCATTATCCGAATAAGCAATTGTTGCATAAAGATTCGGGACAAAACCCAGTGCTTTCGTTAAGGCATCAAAAATCTCCTGGTTGGTTGCAGATACTTCTTCTCGTGTTGGGACATTAAATTCTGTTTTTACTAAGTTTTCCATTTTTTTACTGTTCTAATGTTCTGTGTCATTATTGACAGTACAAAGTTGGTGCGAATTCAACTTCGATAAAATGGACAAATTTCGTTAGTGGATGGACAATTTTCTCCGTGGATTTTTTACTCGTACTATAGATGCATTCTGCTTAAGAAACTCCTGGGGAGTCATTCCTGATTTTTATTAATAGGTATTAAATACCGTTTTCGAATTAAATCCACTGTCCTAAGCTAGTCCAATTAATGAGATATGACTATTCTTGGGATCGAGTACTAATTACTTAAAATATTCGATTCTGTAATAATTAATGAATTCACTATATGCTCTACTAGTTAGTTTCGATTTTTAAGCTCAGAAAAAGAATATGATTTATGAAAGAATAATTAATAGAATAAATATCTTTGCACCGGTTTGGGAAATGTCGCGTAAGTAAAAACTTATCATTTTGTTCCTAGTTTGTTACCCATCGCACAGCAAACCCAAAACAACGTTCTAATAAACAAATAGATATCACTTCTACGGGGCTGACTGGTTTTGACAGCGGGTAGAAGAGACAGGTAAGCATGTCGGGTTTTGATTGTTGACCCGTAAAAAATAATGATCAAAACCATAATTGGCGAAAACAATTACGCTCTTGCTGCGTAATCTAACAATTTAGATTACACTTAATTCCGAAACAAGGTTTTGGAACAAGACATCGCCCGGATGCTAATGCTTTGAAGCGGTCCGGCCAGGCGGTGCAAATAAATCGAAGCTAGCATAAACGAGGCTCTGGCGTTTTTGCGAAATTAAAAGAGATAAGGTAGTAGTTGGTGGCTTTGATCCGGCTGTTATTCGAAAATTAAGTCAGAGATAAACATGTAGAAAGCTTGTAGCTTCCTCGTTTGGACGCGGGTTCGACTCCCGCCAGCTCCACTTTTTCAAATAGCAACACAACTGCAAACTTCTGCAGTTGTTTTATCATCAAAAGTTTAACAGTTCCCAAAGCAACACAACTAAATGCAATAAAATCAATAGACATATAGATGTCTTTCACACCTACTTTGGATTCAACAAACTATTATACCAACTAGAGCGATACAAAGTTCAAAAGAAAAAAATACGTAGAAACACGTACAGAAATATTTATCCGATCATTTGTGTTGGCGATTTGCCAAAATGTTTTCTGAAAACAGTGCTGAAATACCCCACACTGGCAAAACCACAAAGCTCGCTTACCTCCGTAATGTTATACTGCTTTGTGCGCAACAATTCAAGCGAATGATTTAAACGAACCATTTTGATAAAATCGGTAGGCGACTGATCGGTTAGCGATTTTACTTTTTTGTACAGTAGCGAAGGGCTAACGTGCATAGCCGAAGCAAAGTCTTTTTTAGAGAACTGCGCATTGGCCATATTTTCCTGAACAACTTCTACCATCCGTTTCAGAAACTTATCGTTGAGTTCGTTCTCTACAATCGCAGAATCATCATCTCTCTTGATCACTTTTAAAGCTTTCTCTCTGATGATTTCACGATTCTTTACCAACGTGCGAATTCGCTGCTGCAAAATAGAAACATCGAAAGGTTTGGTTAGGTAATCATCAGCACCCAGGCCTAATCCTTTAAGCTGTTCTGCTTTTCCGGCCAGTGCGGTTAACAATATTACCGGCAGATGTGATGTTTCGTAGTTCGATTTAATTTCCCGGCATAATTCAAAACCATCCATTTTGGGCATCATAATATCCGACACAACCAGGTCGGGCGTTTGTTTTTGAATAAGCTCCCAGGCCTGCACCCCGTTTTTTGCGAGGTAAACCTGAAATTGTGGCTCCATTGCCGTTTTCAAAAACTCGCGCAAATACTCATTATCCTCCGCAATAAGTACTTTCATTTTTAGTGCCTCCGGTTCTTCATCTTCATTCGGTACAACCGGACTAAACTCTTGTTTTGTTACCGGCACTTGCAAATCTTTTTGCTTAGTGCTTGCCGTTTCAGTGGGCTCTTCATCAATTTTTTTGGTTGGAATAACCACCTGAAACAATGATCCTTCGTTCAATTGACTTAAACAATTGATTTTTCCGCCGTGTAGATTCACATAATTTTTCACCAGCAGTAAGCCAATCCCTGAACCAACAATTTTGGAGTTCACCACATTTTCGGCCCGGTAATACTCTTTAAAAAGCTGACGTTGTGCTTTTTTGCTTATTCCAATTCCAAAATCCTTCACCTCCAAAACCCATCGGTGTTCTGTACAATGCAAACTTATATTTACATCGCTATCAGGATTTGAATATTTTATGGCATTTGAAATAAGGTTGTCAACCACCTTATCAATCAGCGTTTCATCAATAGCCGTTACAAACTTCAATATATTCGTTGAAAAATGAATCTCAATATTTTTACTATTGCCATACGATTCAAACATCATAACGCGGTTTTTAACGGCCTTCACCACATCAACCATTTGCAGCGAAATACGTTCTTTACCAATGTCTGATTTCTGAAAATCCATCAACTGCGTTACCACATTTAACAGCCGTTGTGTTTGTTCGGTAGCCAAATGCAAATAATGGTGCCCTTTTGATGTTAGCACAGGCTCTTTGTTCAACTCTTCAACCGGCCCTTTTATAAGAGTTAACGAGGTACGGATATCATGTGCCGTATTGGCAAAAAATCGTATTTTCTCTTCGGAATGTACTTTTTTCAGGTTCTCGATATAGTACACCATAAAGAAAACAACCAGGCCAAAAACAAATAAAATTATCAGTATCCGGAACCACCAGGTGGCCCAATACGGTGGAATTACATGAAGTTTTATATCCCGCTCCGCAAGAAGTTGTGTATTCGAGCTGTCGTACATTCTTATCCGCAAGGTATAATCACCACTAGGAATATTCGAGTACGACAAAATTTTATTGTTGGCGGGTTTTGTCCATTCGGCATCAAGATCTTCCATTTTCCACGAGAAACGGGCTCCGGGCGATGTTACCCCAATTGGCAGCATTTCCAGGCTAATGGTATTCTGAGCATATTTTAACGACAGTTTTTCAAGATCGTTTAAAGGTTTTATAAGCAATGGAGATTCAAGTTCGCGAATTGAACGCCCCGAAACGCTAAGTTCCTGCAAGAATATACTTCCTTTATTCTGAACTGGTTTAATTTCGTTCGGGTTAAAAATTAATGCACCATTATTGGTTCCCATAATTAATTTTTCTCCATCATCGAGCACCTGAATGGCCCTCAGGTTATACGATACAGTACTTACTGCAGGCAGGGCGTTAAAGGTTAGAATCGATCGGTCGGTTTGTTTTAAACGGCAAAGTCCTTGTTCGGTTCCAATCCAGAAATATCCATCCATGTACTGAATACTTGAAACAAAATTTGATGGCAAACCGTCATCTACGGTAAAGTTCTGCTGTTCGCGAGTAATAAAATCGTATCGAATTATACCACTCCCCACAGTACAAAGCCAAGCCACATTGTCTTTCAGAAAAATATCGTTCACAATGTAACCTTCTACAATGTTTTCGGTTCGTCCTGAATTTTTATCAAATTGAATTAATCCGTTGGTGTTTCCAATCAGCAATTTGTTATCCTTATAATTCAGCAACTTGCCCACCGTTGCGTTCCCAAACGATCTGTACGTATCTGTTTTAATCTCATAACAGATTAAATCTCCACGAACGCCACCAATCCAGAATTTGCCATCTTTATCGTCAATTATTTCGAATACATAATTATTACCAAACTTCCCATTGGTTGATTCAACGCTCAGGTGTTTTAATTCTGCACCTGTTTTATTGTCCAGCAAATAAACGCCCGATGAGTACGAACCGGCCCATATACGCCCCCGGCTATCCTCTTTTATGGTTAAAAATACCTGTGCATGCTTTTCATTATTGTGATAAAAGGATTTCCACTGTCCGGTAGCGTTATTCCTAAAACTGATTCCATTATTGGTTGCAAACCAGAAATTCCCGTTACTGTCTTCCAACACTGCGTTAACATCGTTATTTACAAGCGAGTTATCGTTGTTTGCAATATGATTAATTCGGCTTATAATCGGATTTGCCACATCAAAATATGAAACTCCACCACTATAGGTACATACCCACACACGGTTATTATTGTCGCGGTGAATATCATAAACGCCATTCCCTTTTAACGATCCAATATTGTCAGCGTTCTCTTTCATTACGGCAAGAACATCATGGCTCTTTTTATCCAACTCCCAAACACCTTGCCCATCGATACCAATTAACACCGATGATGCTGTAAAATTCTCTATAGCCAATATTGGCTGGCTGGGTATATCCTCAATAGGAGTCAGTTTCTGTTCCGCTTTGCTATCAAAGATAAAAAGCCCACTGCCCATAGTTCCTATCCACCAAAGATCCTGCTGTTCGTCATGTACCAATGTGGAAATATTATACCCCTCACCAACAGCAAATTGATAAAAGGGTTTGTAAACCAATTCATGAATACTGAATAGTCTCAACTCATTACGTTCAGCATAAATGATGTTTTCGTTATCGTACCAGGTCATTGCCAAAACGTTATTTACCGCAGTGGTTGCCTTAAGCCCATTTTCTTCACTGAAATAATACAATCCGGTAGTTGTCGAAATCCATAAACGTTTTTCGTCATCGACAAGCATTCCTGAAACTCCTAAATAGGGATTTCGAAGAACCCGCGACAAATTGATAAGTAATTCAAAACGGTCCTTAATGGAATTGTATTTGAATATCTGCCCGGCATTGGTATAAACAAAGAGTATATTTTGGCTGTAGGTTAATTCAGCAGTTATCACATTTGTGCTTTCATACGGAAGCTGGTAAATTCTGATATCGTCTTCAGTATATCGAATAATCCCCATTTTCGACGACACCCAGATAAAGCCATTATCGTCGCCACATACTGAATTGGTTTCACGCAAAGAAACTCCAAATTTGTCGTTGAGGTTATAAATATGGACATTATTCTTGTTTTGAGCTATAGATAAACTAGCAAGCAACAAGCAAAACAGGCTTAATAGTATGTAACTTTTCATCCTCATCATTACCCTCCAAAATTATTGTCCTCACTGCAATGATAGGAAAAAAGATATTCTCAAAAAAACAAAAACCTTTGCTTAACAGTAAAAAATATCCCTGCAGATATACCTGTTTAACAGAAATGAACAGGAAATGGTTCGTAAGGCTCAAGTTTGTAGGTTTTGTTTACCAAGTACCAATCCAACACTAATAGTTAATAAACCAACAATCTCCATTCGCTTATCGATTTCATTAGTTTCCAGGAGAGACACAAATCCTTATTGTGCTTTTGGCGGTAACGTAATCATTTCTCTGGTGTACAACTCGATTTATTTGTGTTTCACAAAAGTTTATATGGCCTAATCAATTTAATCATTTGGCCCGAAATGGTTTAAATATGTACTGAAAATCAAAGCCGTCAGATTATATACTAAAGCAAAGCAGCTGTATTTGTATTACATATTATATTATACCGTATAATAAAGGGTATAATGCGGGCTAAAAATTAAAAAACAAGCAGTCTCCATTCATCGCAAAACAGCCGTTTCGACTTACATTCATGCAATTTGACAACATATTGACACCATTAAATATCAATTGCATCTTTTTGTAAAAAAATACAATATTGTAATTTTTTACATTTTTGTCATACATATTACAAAAATACTTTATATTTGAGGACCTTCTTCTGACAAAATAGAAGAAAGTCAACAACCTGATTACCTAAAAAACGATTAATGAAAACAGTAAAACGGTATCTGGCTCTTGATGTTCTGCGCGGTTTAACCATAGTGGCAATGATCACGGTTAATAATCCCGGTAGTTGGTCGCACATCTATCAACCTCTAAAACACTCGGCATGGAACGGGTGCTCACCGACCGACCTCGTCTTTCCTTTTTTCCTATTTATCGTGGGAGTTTCTATGTACTTTTCATTTTCAAAGTACGGGAATACCTTAAATCAGGAATCATTAAAACGCCTGGTAAAAAGAACCGTTTTAATTTTTGCCATCGGTTTGTTTCTTAATTCATTTCCACAATGGTCCAGAGATTTCTCAACACTACGGATACTGGGTGTACTTCAGCGAATAGCTATCGTTTACGGAATTGCATCGTTAATAGTACTCTCCGCTAAAAAATCGTGGTTGCCCTATATTTCCGCAGCCATATTATTAATCTATTGGGCTACCCTGTTTTACTTTGGCAACGAAACACCATTTAGTTTAGAAGGAAATGCAACAATACGTTTCGACCAGGCAATTCTTGGCGAAAACCACATGTATCATGGTTTTGGCATTCCTTTCGATCCTGAAGGCCTGCTTAGTACCATTCCGGCAATTGTTACTGCACTGTTGGGTTATATTGCAGGTGCCTTTATCCATAAAGCTGAAGAAAACAAAATACCGAAACTGCTTCTTTTTGCCGGGCTGACAGGTATCGCTGCCGGATTATTGTGGGGATTGGTTTTCCCGATTAACAAACCACTATGGACAAGCTCTTATGTGTTATATACAGCAGGTTGGGCTTCTGTTGTACTGGCAGCACTCATTTGGATTATCGATATAAAATCATACAAAAAATGGACATCCTTTTTTGTGGTTTTCGGAATGAACCCACTGTTCATTTTTGCGCTCTCGGGATTATGGGCCAATACTCTTACACGTATAATAAAATTCACGAATAGCGAAGGGCAGTTAACCAACGGATACAACTGGCTTTATCATCAGGTATTTGAACCACTGGCAGGGCCATTAAACGGTTCACTACTTTTTGCACTTACGCATGTCGCCTTCTTCTGGCTGATTGCCCGAATCCTCTACAAAAAGAAAATATTCATAAAAGTTTAAACCGTAATAAATTCTATTTTTTAACAGCATACAGAAATGATCTGGAACATAAAACAAACTGTCTTACTACTACTTGTATTTTTTGCAATCGAGGGAACAGCCATGGCGCAAACACAGCCCGCTGAAACCGACAAAAACCATTGGATAGATTCTGTATTTCAATCTCTATCGGCTGAGCAGCGCATAGCTCAGTTAATTTGGATAAACACTGCAGCAGATAAAAACATATCCAACCAGCTAAAAGTAGCCGGATTGATTAAAAAATATAATCTGGGAGGCGTAATTTTTTTTACCGGCGATCCGGTGAAACAAGCGGAACTCACCAACTTTTATCAGGCTTCGGCACAAACGCCGCTTTTTGTTGCCATGGACGCCGAATGGGGAGCAGGAATGCGACTTCACGATGTAATGCCTTTTCCGTACAATATGATGATGGGGGCCTCGCACAATCCGGAGTTAATTAAACAAGCCACCACCGAAATGGCCAAACAAATGAAGCGTTTGGGAGTTCAGGTTAGCCTTGGCCCCGTTGTCGATATAAATACACAGCCATTAAATCCAATTATCGGAATGCGCTCGTTTGGCGAATCGCCAAAACAAGTTGCAGCCTGTGGCATAGCTTATATGCGAGGCTTGCAGGAAAATAATATTCTGGCCATTGCCAAACATTTCCCCGGCCATGGAGATACTCAATCGGATTCGCACCTTACACTTCCACTTGTTCCGTATTCGCGTGAACGATTAGATTCCGTTGAGTTGTATCCGTTTAAAGAATTGACCCAAAAAGGAGTTGCCGGTGTGATGAGTGCCCATTTAAATGTTCCTGAAATCGACAGCACAAAAGGGATTCCATCCAGCCTGTCGGTCAAAATACTCAATGGAATTCTTCGCGATGAATGGAATTACCATGGACTGGTTGTTACCGATGCCATGAATATGGCCGGTGCAAAAAGTTTTGGAGAACCCGGCGAAATTGAGGCGCTGGCGCTAAAAGCCGGTAACGATGTGATTGAATTTCCGAAAGATGTGGAACTAACGATTACCGGAATTAAAAAAGCCATTGAATCAGGGCTGTTAACACAAGATGAAATAGATTTTAAATGCCGGAAAGTACTGGCTGCCAAATACGATGCAGGTTTAAATAAATCGGCTCCAGTTTCGCGGGTCAATCTCATGGAGGAATTAAACACCCCACAAGCCGAACTGGTAAAAAGAAAATTGATCGAAGCTTCGTTAACGCTACTGGAAAACCAAAACGATTTGATTCCGCTTAAACGACTCGACTCGTTAAAAATAGCTTGCCTGACCGTTGGAGAGACAACAGCAACTCCTTTCCAGTCGATGCTTTCGAAATATACAAAAACAGATAACTTCTTTCTTCCTGAGCAGTTTTCGGAAGAAGAACTAAATGCTGTAAAAGCTAAACTTCAGGATTATAACCTGGTAATTGCCGGCCTGCATTTGTACGAAAGCAAAACCAGACGGTCGATGCAGGTGGGCAGCCTGCAAAAGGCAAGACCCAAAAGGCCTTATGGCTTAACTAACGAAACCGAAAATCTGCTGCATTATCTGTCGAATAACAAAAAGTCAATCGTTGTATTCTTTTCCAGTCCGTATGCCCTAACCGAAGTCGGTAATTTTACTCCTCCGGCCGGATTAATTATGGCTTATCAAAAAGATTCGCTGGTACAGGAATTAGCTGCACAGCAAATTTTTGGCGGCATTGGAGCATCGGGGAAACTTCCGGTTACGCTTGGCAACTACTATAAAATTGGCGACGGGCTACACATCAGCAAGCCGGTTCGTTTGAAATACACCATTCCTGAAGAGGCTGGAATGAATAGCACACGATTGAATCACCGTATCGATTCACTTGTTAGCGATGCGATTGCTAAACGGGCGACACCGGGCTGCAGTGTTCTGGCGGCAAAAGATGGAAAAATAGTATTCAGAAAAACCTACGGCTACCATACCTACAACAACCGTATTCCTGTTTCGGAAAACGATCTTTACGATCTGGCTTCGGTAACCAAGGTTTCGGGAGCACTGGCTGCCGTGCTCAAACTTAACGATGAAGGGAAAATCAATATTGATGATAAATTTTCGGCTTATTGGCCCGACTGGAAAAAACGTTTGTTTCACTCGTCAGACAAAGCGAATCTGGACTGGCGCGAGATTCTGGCCCATCAGGCGGGGCTAATCCCCTACCTCAATTATTGGAAGGAAACAGCAAAAGACGGACAGCTAAAGAAACGTTGGTATTCCGTTCAAAAAACAGACGATTATCAGCTGGAAGTAGCTCCGAACCTGTTTCTTAAAAACGATTTCAAGAAAAAGATCTACAAGGATATCCGGAAATCAAAGTTGAATCCTCCGGGTAAATACGTTTACAGTGGCTTATCATTTCTCCTGATTCCGCAAATCACCGAAAATCTCTCAGGGCAAGCTTACACAGACTTTTTAGATGCCAATTATTACCATCCACTAGGGGCCTATAACATTACCTATAATCCGCTAAATAAATTTCTTAAGAGCCGCATTGTTCCAACAGAATACGATTCGTACTACCGAAAACAACAAATTCAGGGCACAGTGCACGACGAAGCTGCTGCTGTTTTTGGTGGCGTGGCAGGGAATGCAGGCCTTTTTGCCAATGCCAACGATCTGGCCAAACTAATCGAGATGTTCATGCAAATGGGCACATTCGGCGGTGAACAGTATCTGAGTCAGGCCACCATGAAAGAATTTACAAGTGTTCAGTTTCCGGAAAACAACAACCGCCGGGGATTGGGCTTTGACAAACCGCTACTGAACAACAACGAACTTAGCCCGGAGCAAAGTTATCCATGTCCGGGAGCGAGCCCCGAAAGTTTCGGGCATTCCGGGTTTACCGGAACATTTGTTTGGGTCGATCCTACTTATAACCTGATTTACATCTTCCTGAGCAACCGTGTTTACCCAACGCGCGAGGGAAATGTGCTTGGAAAACTGAATGTTAGAACCAATATTTTACAGGCATTTTACGATGAAATGGAAAGGTAGTGCCCCAAAATAAACTAACGCTACTAATTAATCATGCAACACACTAATGTATTGATTTGCTTTATCTTGAGCTATACACAATGAATGTGAACATTATGAAAACAAACATTAATTTAATTAAAATTCAAAATCCTTATCTATCATGAAGAAAGGCTTATTATTTATTCTTTTTCTGTGCATGGGCATTATGGTTTTTGCGCAGAAACGTCAGATTTCCGGTGTAATACGGGAAGAGTCGACAAATGAACCACTACCAGGTGTCTCGATCCTTGAAAAAGGAACCACCAATGGTGTTGTTACAAATATTGACGGGCAGTACCAAATTACCGTCAGTGCTAACGCCACCATAAAAGTTAGTTTTATTGGTATGGAACCTCAGGAAGTTGTAATTGGAGATGCATCCACCTACAATTTCTCGCTAAAGCCTTCGTCGGAAGAACTGGATGAAGTAGTTGTGGTGGGTTTTGGAATTCAGAAAAAAACCAACTTAACAGGTGCCGTTGCATCAGTTAACACCAAAGAACTGGAAGCAAGACCAATACCCGATGTAGGTCGTGGTTTGCAAGGTCTTACTCCGGGTTTAAACGTTGTTGTTCCAAGTGGAGAAATTGGCTCCGACCCCATTTTAAAAATTCGTGGTCAGCTTGCATCATTTGAAGGAGGCAACGCTCCTCTAATCTTGCTCGACAACGTTGAAATACCTTCTATACAGCTGGTTAATCCCGACGACATTGCTTCTATTTCTGTTCTGAAAGATGCTGCGTCAGCATCGATTTATGGAGCAAAAGGAGCTTTTGGTGTCATCCTTATTACCACGAAAAAAGGAGCTTCATCCGAAAGCGTAAATATCTCTTACTCTGCAAACCTTTCGTTCCAGAACATTTCGAAAAAAATTGAAATGGGTGGTGTTGAAGCGTTGGAGTATTCAATTCTGGCAGCCGAAAGAGTTGGTGCAACTGCTACTGGTGCTTTCTGGAAAGTTACCCGCGACAGCTACGAAAGAGCAGCACAATGGGAAGAACAATGGGGTGATGTTGTAAAACCAAACGACCCAATGCTTTACGGACGCGACTGGTATGTTGACGCCAACGGTTACAAACTTGGTTTGCGTACTTACGATCCTTATGACTATATGATTGAAGAATGGACACCAAGTCAGCAACATAACCTTTCGGTTAACGGAAAAACAGGCAAAACCGATTTTAATATTGGCTTTGGTTACCTCGACCAAAATGGGATGATGAAAACTGCTAAAGAAGATGACTTTAAACGTTACAACGGTTCGGTAAAAGTTGGAACAGAAGTGAACAGCTGGTTAAAAGTTCACGGAGGATCGATTTTCTCAAAACGCATAAAAAGATACCCTTATGCAACGGCTTCTACCACTGCCGATCCATGGTTATACCTTTACCGCTGGAGCCCTATTTATCCGTTAACAACCGAAGAGGGAGACCCGATCAGGAGCCCCGTTTCGGAAGTTGCACAGGCTAATACAGCATTTCAGGAAACCAATTACACCAGCATGAACGGTGGTTTCGTTATTACTCCGGTAGACGACTGGAATATTAACTTCGATTATACCTATGCCAACCAGGAGTATATTAACAAACGTCCCGGAACACGTTACACAGCTCGTAACAGCTGGAGTTCGGCATTGCCAAAATACGACGAAAGCGGCAGCCGTATCTATGTAAACAATGCCGGCGAGCAAGTGGCTTCAACTGCCGATGGCGCTATGGAAGCTTACGAACTGAACTTACTGACATACACAGGAGTTGGTGCCAACCCCGACCGTGTTTTCCGTATTGCTCAAAACAAAAAGTGGTCGACACTTAACCTGAATACCACTTACGATCTAACTTTAGACGAAATTCACAAGTTTAATTTTATGGCCGGAATGAACAGGGTAGCGTACGACGTTGCTTCAAACTGGTCGCAAAAAACTGAATTAATCGACTATAACAACCCCCAGTTCGACCTGGCTACCGGTACTCAAACTGCCGGAGGAAGCGAAGCATGGGAGTCGCAACTTGGATTTTTTGGCCGTATAAACTATAACCTGAAAGACAAATACCTTTTAGAAGCCAACCTCCGTTACGATGGTACTTCTAAATTCCCTACCGATCTTCAGTGGCGTTGGTTCCCTTCGTTCTCTGCCGGATGGCGTGTTAGCGAAGAAGACTGGATGAAAAATTTGCAACCAGTACTTAGCTCGTTAAAACTTCGCGGATCGTGGGGTACAATTGGCGACCAGACTGTAAACAACTCATTGTATATCCCAACCATGTCGGGCGGATACAACAACTGGATTATTGGCGGTTCAAAACTTTATGATTTCGGAACGCCTGCTTCAGTAGCTGCATCAATTACCTGGCAAGATATTACAACACTCGACTTAGGTTTCGACGCTCGTCTCATCGATAACAAGCTGGGAATTTCATTCGACTGGTACCAGCGCGATACTGAAAATATGATCGTTCCTCAGGAAGGACTTCCAACTACCTATGGTACATCCGCACCAAAAGGCAACTTTGGTTCGTTGCGTACCAACGGATTTGAATTGCAGCTAGATTACAACCACCGTTTCCGCAATGGAGTAGGCTTAAATGTAGTGGCAACAGTTGCCGATGCAAAAACAAAAATTACCAAATACGGATCGACACAGGTTGTTGACAGCTGGTATGTTGGAAAAACTTACGGAGAGATCTGGGGTTATGAAACAGATCGTTTGTACCAGACTGACGACTTTGTATACGAAAATGGCGAATTGGTAACAGTAACATCAACCGACGACAGAAACGTTTATCAGCTTACTGATTCAAATGCACCGACACAGGGCTACCTGCAATCGGGTAACTTTATGTATGGCCCCGGCGATGTGAAATTTAAGGATCTGAATGGCGACGGAGTTATTAACGATGGCAGCCGCCTGTTGGACGACCATGGCGATTTGAAAAAAATCGGTAACAGCACACCTCGCTACGAATACAGTTTCAGAATTAATACCGACTACAAAGGTTTCGACTTGTCAGTATTCCTTCAAGGTGTTGGAAAACGCGATGTTTGGGGTAACGGATTCTTTGCAATTCCTGGTTTTAACGCATCAGACGGTGCAATGCCTGAGGCAATGGCTACTGATTTCTGGAGAGAAGACCGCACAGATGCCTTCTACCCACGCCCATATAATAACGCTAACAGTAATAATAAGCTCAACATGGTAAGACAATCACGCTATCTGCTCGACATGTCGTACCTGAGAATTAAAAACATCACTTTTGGTTATACGCTGCCAACTCAATTGGTTGAAAAAGCAAATCTGAGTAGCCTGCGTGTTTATGTATCGCTCGAAAACTTCTTCACTTTCGATAATTTGCGTGACCTGCCAATCGATCCGGAAGAGATTTCAGGTTATTCAATGTGGAACAGCAGCAACTATAACTTAAGTCGCACAGGTATTGGAACACCAACCTTTAAAAGTGCGTCAATTGGTCTTCAGTTAAATTTCTAAAATCGACACAATCATGAAAAAATATAGTTTAATATTAATAACACTGGTCTTACTGGCATTTAGCAGTTGCGACGATTTTCTTGACAGACCGTCGCTTACCGAAATGAACGACGAGACCTACTGGACCTCGGAAAACAACCTTCGTTTGTTTGCCAATGGTTTTTACGAAAATTACTTTGTTGGATATAACTCATCATGGAGTTCGTCTTACACACCACTTCGCAGTTACTATTTCTCCGACGATTTTACTTCTCGCGGAAAACAGGGCGGTTTTGAGACACAAGCTCCTTCGTCCAGAGCGAGTACAAGTTCAACTCCCAGCATGATGACAACTTATGCGGGGCCAAGTTGGAACTTCTCGTGGGTAAGAAAATCGAATCTGTTTTTGGACAGAATTGAAAATATGCAAGCCGGTATACTTACCGAAGATGCACAAAACCATTGGACTGCTGTTGCCCGCTTTTTCAGAGGATACGAGTACAGCCGCCTTGTAAGTGTATTTGGCGATGTTCCTTACTATGGTAGCGTAATTGCAGACACTGAACTGGATGTTTTATACAAAGACCGCGATGACCGTACCGAGGTGATGGATAAAGTTTACGAAGACTTTGAATATGTTTTGGCCAACATGAGACTATCGGATGGCGATGCGCTATATCTTAACCGCTACACCGCTGCCGGATTTATTTCGCGCTTTATGTTGTTCGAAGGAACCTGGCAAAAGTACCACCTGAACAACACGGATAAAGCCAGCAAATATTTGCAAATGGCTGTTGATGCCGCGGCTATCGTAATGGAATCGGGTAAATACTCTTTTTCAAGCGATTTTCGCTCGCTTTTCGGATCTCAGGATCTGGCCGGAAACCCCGAAGTTATTATGTACCGCCACTACGATGCAGCACTGGGTGTAACACATACTGTTGCTTCTTATTCGAATATAACAGAAGGACAAGGTACTGCAGCAAACCTTGCATTGGCAAAAGCATTTATTTGTACCGATGCAAATCCGTACCAGCTTTCTTCGGTTGAAAATGCCGACAAACTGGATATTCAAAATATAATTGCTACCCGCGATCCACGTTTTGAAGCCACTTTCTGGGATACTCCAAAGAAAGAATCGGCTACCTTGTTGTATGCCGATAAATTTATCGACAGAGTTGGCCCAACTTACTATGGTTCAGGTTATCCTCCAATGTACGGTTCGAACACCAATACCAACGATGCTCCGGTTATGCGTTTGGCAGAGGTTGTTTTAAACTGGATTGAAGCAAAAGCCGAGCTGGCAACTATGGGTGGTGCTGTAGTTACTCAGGCTGATATTGATGCTTCTATCAATGCTATTCGCCAGCGCCCCTTGGATGATGTTGCAATTGAAAAAGGCATTACACAAACAGCACCGCTATTACTTAGCGCATTGCCCGACGATCCTTCACGTGATGCAGATGTTCCTGCATTAATATGGGAAATCAGACGCGAACGCCGTATGGAATTCGTATACGAGCACTCTCGTCTGCTCGACATCAAACGTTGGAATAAAATCGACTACATGAAGGCTTCTGAAAATCCGGATATCATGCGTGGTTTATGGATTGATTTTCAGGCAGAATTCCCGGAATGGCTGGTTGCGGAAAAAGAAGGCGTTTTAAGAGTAGAAAATGAAAATGGAACAATTGTTACCTATGATGGTACAAACGCTGCTGAAATGGTGGGTTATTTTGTTCCTGAAAGTATTGCCGAACGCGACGAATTTACCGATCGAGTATATCTTGCTCCAGTAGGAAATGCACAAATCAGTGAATACGCTGACAAAGGCTACACATTGAGTCAAACACCAGGATGGAACTAGAAATATAGCCTGGACAAATACTTTAGAGGCTGCTTTATATTATATCGCAGCCTCTTTTTTTTAATCAATAAAATTATCTGGAATGAAACAGTATGTAATATCAGGTCTATTTCTTCTTTCGTACATCCTTATTACCGGATGCGCCGGTACGACTAAAACTTCGCCACAGGAGGTAGTTGTTGGTGCCAAGCTCACAGATTCGTATCTCCCGCTGCTCGAAAATAAAAACGTTGGGTTGGTTATCAATCAAACCTCGGTTATTGATTCTATCCACCTTATCGATTATCTCTTTAACAAGGGGGTTGCCATAAAAGGTATTTATGCGCCGGAACATGGCTATAAAGGCAACGTAGAACGCGGGAAGCACGTTGATGGAACAACTGATCCGGATACCGGAATTCCAGTACACTCGTTGTATGGCAAGCACCGTAAACCTACACCTGAAATACTGGAAGGTATTGACGTGATAGTTTTTGATATGCAGGATGTTGGTGTTCGCTTCTTTACTTATATCAACACAATGACCAGAGTAATGGAAGCGTCAGCTGAAAATGGTATAAAAGTTATCGTTCTCGATCGTCCTAATCCTCTTGGATATTACGTTGATGGCCCGGTGTTAAGGCCTGGTTTTGAAAGCGGAATAGGCTTATACCCAATTCCGGTTATTCACGGAATGACGGTTGGTGAATATGCCCAAATGGTGAATAGCGAGGGTTGGCTAAAAGACGGTATTCAATGCGATTTGGAAGTGGTTAAAATGGAAAACTATACCCACGAAACCAAATACCAGCTTCCGGTACTTCCCTCTCCCAACCTGGCCGATATGAAATCGATTTATCTGTACCCTTCTATCTGTTTGTTCGAGGGGGCCGATGTAAACGAAGGCCGGGGAACAGATACCCCTTTTCAGGTATTCGGTGCGCCTTATTACACACCAAAAGATGTTTCGTATGTTCCTGAATCGATTCCGGTTCTGGCACTGCATCCAAAGTTTGAAGGCGAAACCTGTTATGGCTACGATCTGTCGGGAACGCCGTTGGCCGAGCTTCAAAACATAAAACAGCTTGAAATAAAATACCTAATCGATTTTTACAATAAATCGGATGACAAGGAGAATTTCTTTACGCCGTTTTTCGATAAGCTGGCAGGAACCGACCAATTACGAAAGCAAATTATTGCAGGACTTAGTGAAGAAGAAATTCGCGAGTCGTGGCAAGCGGATCTCGAGAACTTTAAGCAAATGCGTAAAAAATACTTATTATATTAAGCCAAAGAAAACAATTTTATGATGAAGAAAACACTTTTTCTGGTAAGCTTATTTCTTTTGTTAGTGCCCTTTGCACGGGCACAGCAAGTCTGCTTTGCCCATATTACCGACACCCATGTTGGCGGAAGTACAGGAGCAGAAGACTTGGTGCGAACAGTAAACGATATCAACAGTCAAGCCAACATCAACTTTGTTATTTTGTCGGGCGACGTAACTGAATTTGGCTCCGATGAAGAACTAAACGAAGCAAAATCGATCCTAACAAAATTAAATAAACCGTGGTATGTTGTTCCCGGCAATCACGATTCAAAATGGTCGGAAAGTGGCAACAACAGTTTTGTCCGCATTTTCGGGTACGAGGAGTTTTCATTCGAAGCCGGCGGTTACCTGTTTATTGGAACAGCCAGCGGGCCAAACATGCGAATGGCTCCCGGGCTGGTTCCGCACGAACAGATCGTGTATCTCGATTCGGTTTTACAGAACATGAAAGATCCTGAACAGCCCATTATTTTTGTTAACCATTATCCGCTCGACAATTCACTGTCGAACTGGTACAAAATCATCGACCTGCTAAAAACACGCAACATTCAGGCTGATTTGCTGGGACACGGACACAGCAACAAATTATTCGATTTTGAGGGAATTCCGGGTGTAATGGGAAGATCGAACCTAAGAGCGAAAAACGAAATTGGCGGGTATAACATTGTTACCATCAAGCAGGATACGATGTACTACGCCGAGCGTACTCCGGGAGTAGAAACACACGAAACGTGGAGTAAAATTCCACTCATAAATCATCAGTTCAGTGACAAAGAAAACAACTACCCACGCCCCGATTATTCGCTTAATCAGAATTATCCGGAAATCACAAAGGTCTGGGAACTTCAGGATGTTAGCGATATTGGGACAGGATTAGCCAGCAAAAACGGAATTACCGTATACGGAAATGCCGCAGGTGCCATTATTTCAGTGGATGAAAACAGTGGCGATTACCTTTGGCAGTTCCAAACAAAGGGAAAAATATACTCCACTCCAGCCATCGCCAAAGATAAGGTAGTTTGTGCTTCAACCGATAATAACATCTACTGTCTGAACCTGAATACAGGGCAGAAAGAATGGAGTTTCCCAACCGGAAAATCAATTGTTGCCTCACCTGTCATTCACAAAAATTCGGTTTTCATCGGGTCTTCTGAAGGGATTTTTCGTTCCATCGATCTAAAATCGGGTGAACTGAACTGGGCATTTACCGAGGTGAATAATTTTGTTGAAAGCAAACCTCTTGTTTACCAGGGCACGGTTTATTTTGGCTCGTGGGGAAATACTTTTTATGCCCTGAACAGTAAAACCGGAAAGCTGGTGTGGAAACGCGAGAAATACAGTAACCGGATGTTATCGCCGGCAGCAGTTTGGCCGGTAGCCGCCAACGGAAAGATATTTATTGTGGCCCCCGATCGTTACATGACAGCCCTCGACTCTAAAAACGGAGAAGAAATCTGGCATTCGAAAGAATATTCCTGCCGCGAATCAATTGGCATTTCCAACGACGGGAAACTGGTTTACATTAAAAATATGACCGAAGGAAATGTTGATGCTTTCTACACTTCTGCCAACGAACAAAAGCTGGCATGGGAATGCAATGCAGAGCTGGGATACGAAATCGCTCCCTCGCCGATTACCGAGGCCGGAAACCTCGTATTTGTTCCTACCACCGAAGGAATTGTTTGTGCCATTAACAAAACAACGCACCAGGTAGCCTGGAAATACAAACTATCAAATGCACTGGTCAACCACATTCTCCCCATAGATAACCAACGTATATTGGTTTCATTACTCGACGGGAAAGTTGTGTGTTTAAAATACTAAAACATTAAACATCCATACTGTGGTGTAATGCACAAATAAACGACAATACATAAATTTTCCACCGGCTCTATAAACCAATCAGCCGATAATCAAAAAATCCCGCAATTACCAATAATTAACCTGGCAATTGCGGGATTTCATTTTGCTATTAAATAGCGAGTTCCCTCTTCAATCCATGTTAACACTATCTATTCGCGATCGAACAAAAATATATAATCGCGATGGACCGGTATCAGAAAACCTCATTTCTTAAGTGTGTAAAAATACTCAGCCCTGTTGTGTTACCTTGTTATCGCCATTATACTGTTTAAGAACAAACATGAATAACCATTTTGAAATACACTTTTCATGTAACTCATTTTATATCAACTTAAAATGCCCACACGCGCATTTTACCTGTTAAAAATTATATTTTTACTGTAAATATTATTCGTTTTAAATTAAGAAATACCTTGACCGACTAGCTTATTCAAAAAAAGTTTGCCGAAACCAGCTATTAAAGACCAAAACAATTACGTACACTTATGAAACAAATACTCTTGCTCATTTCAATTTCTCTGTTTGCGTTTCTTCCGGGCTTTACCCAAAATACCGAAATCGTATACCTGTCGGGTACCGATGCCGACAATACTGTTGAATGGAACTTTTTATGCACTGATGGAAGAAACAGCGATGAATGGTCTAAAATACCGGTTCCATCAAACTGGGAGTTACAGGGTTTTGGAACCTACAACTATGGCCACGACTGGACCAACGAAGATATTAAGCTGGGTAAAGAACACGGCTTGTATAAACACGAGTTTGAAGTGCCACGCAGCTGGAAAGGTAAAACCATCAACATAGTTTTTGACGGTTCAATGACCGACACACAAGTAAAAGTGAATGGCAAATCGGCCGGAGAAATCCATCAGGGAGGTTTCTATCGATTTAAATACGATATCAGCAAATTTTTAGAATACGGCCAAACCAACCTACTTGAGGTGGATGTTGCCAAACATTCGGCCAATGAATCGATAAACCGTGCCGAGCGCCAGGCCGACTTCTGGATCTTCGGTGGAATTTATCGTCCGGTTTTCCTTGAAGTACTTCCTGAAATTCATATGAGCCGCACCGCCATTGATCCAAAAGCCGATGGTTCTTTCAACGTTCTTATCAACCTGAATGAATCAAAATCAGATTATTCAGCCACGGTTGAATTATTTGATTTGGAAGGCAACGAAATAGGATTGCCTGTTTATTCAACCATTGAGAAAGGAAACAAAGAAGCCTGGATATCGGGAAAATTTGAAAATGTTAAAGCATGGAATCCGGAGTGGCCCACTTTGTACAATATGAAGATTTCGATAAAAAAAGGAATTACTGTTTTGCACGAAGTTACCGAGCGAATTGGATTTAGAACAGTTGAATTACGCAAACACGATGGCTTTTACGTTAATGGCGAGAAAGTTATTTTTAAAGGCGTAAACCGACACTCTTTCTGGCCCGGAACCGGCCGCGCACTTAGCGACAGAAATCATATCATGGACATTGAGCTGATGAAAGAAATGAACATGAATGCTGTTCGTTGTTCGCACTACCCTCCCGATAAACGTTATCTGGATCTTTGCGATTCGATGGGACTTTTTGTGCTCGATGAAGTTACCGGCTGGCAGCAAGGATACGATACCATTGTTGGCCCGAAACTGATTAAAGAAACTATTTTAAAAGACGAAAACCACCCGAGCGTTGTAATCTTTGACCATGGGAATGAAGGTGGTTGGGATTTCCGAAACGAAAAAACCTTCCATGAATACGACATTCAGAAACGCCCGATAATTTACCCGTGGTTATTGCGAAACGGTGTTGATACGCACCATTATCCCGATTTTAAATACGCCATTGGACGGTATATTTATGGCAACGATCCATTTATGCCAACTGAATTTCTCCATGGATTGTACGACGGTGGTCATGGTGCCGGGCTGGAAGATTTCTGGCGAAACTACCAAACTTCGCCCTTACATGCCGGTGGGTTTTTATGGGTTTTTGCTGACGAAGCTATTTTGCGCACTGATAAACCGGGAACCGTTTTTGATAGCGACGGCAACCACGCTCCTGATGGAATTTTGGGGCCTCACCGCGAAAAAGAAGGGAGTTTTTATACCATCAAAGAAATCTGGTCGCCGGTGCAGGTTGAGCCCGTTGCAATAGTTAGAAACTGGAACGGAAGACTGTTTCTGTCAAACAAGTACATCTATACCAACCTTAATCAGTGCACATTTAAGTGGGAAGCTGTTAAATCGGCTATGAATCCGAATGATGACAAACAACTTGGTTCAGGTACCGTTAAAAGTCCTGATGCCAAACCGGGTGAAAAGGCCCGGGTAGAAATTGATTTGAACAACGTACTTCAGAGCGCTGATTTATTCCGATTCACTGCCATCGATCCGCATGGAAAGGAACTTTACACCTGGAGCTGGCCGGTAATTCAGCCAAAAGACAAAGCAAAAGAAATGCTGGCCGAATTCAACACCGGAAGTTCTGAGATTTCAATACAGGAAACCGAGGAAGCAGTAACTGCTTCTGTAGCCGATGTGGTAATTGAATTCAGCAAAACCGACGGAACGTTATTATCAGTGAAAAACAGCAAAGGAAATGTATCGTTTACTGGCGGACCGGTTGCTGCAGGAGTTGAATACGAAGTTACCGGAACAGAATGGAAAATGAATGAAAATGGTAGTTTTCAATTTGAAATTACTACCAAAACATATCCACGTAAAATGATCTGGACACTGGAGAAAAGTGGTTTATTAAAACTAGTTGCCCATCCGCTTCGCGACAGAATTGTTGATGTTGATTTTGTGGGGATATCATTTAACTATCCGGAAAACAAATGTACCGGAGTAAAATGGATGGGAAGCGGCCCTTACCGTGTTTGGAAAAACCGCTTAAAAGGTAACGGAATTGGGGTTTGGGAGAAAGAATACAACAATACCATTACCGGCGAAAGTTTTAACAACCTGGTATATCCTGAGTTTAAGGGGTACCACGGGAACTTGTTCTGGACAATATTAGAAACCACCGAAAGCCCGATTACTATTATTTCGGAAACACCAAACCTGTATTATCAGTTGTTTAAACCGGGCAAACCACAACAAGTGGCCGGCGGCACCTATCCGGCATTTCCGGAAGGTGATATCTCATTCTTATACGAAATCCCGGCTATCGGCACCAAGTTTCTTCAAATAGACAAGTTAGGACCGACTGCCCAAAAAGGAAGTTTCTCTGAACGATGGGGCGACGAGGGTTATCCGATTATTTTGTGGTTCGATTTCAGGGCAAAATAAAGTTGTAGTAAATCAATTTGCATTGTAGTGCATTTAATACATCTTGTTTCCGATCGGTTTATAGAGTTTTTGTAAAATAATTTTCTAAATCAATCCCTTCTCCGCCAATACTTTCTCGATGGTTTCATGTTTTTTCCAAAAACGGTCTTCTATTTTCTGATTAGTTCTGTGATAGTCAGGATTATTTTTAAATGGTTTCATGATAGGATCTTTCTGCTCGAAAACTAAAATCCAGTACTGGTAATTATCCTGTGTTGCAAAAATCTTGAGTTGTTCCACCGCTTCCTCGTATTTCCCCTCATAAGCATACATTACAGCCATGCTCGCACTTTTATAAATCGATTCATCGTTATTACAATACTCCTTATAATTATCGAAAAACTTAGCGGCCTGCTCCTTCAACCCCATTTTTTTATATACCCAGGCAATTTTAACATCCTCCTGCGGATAAATATTCAGTCCGTATTTATCGCGGGCATCAACAAATTTTTCGAAATAATAGAAGGCACTGTCATAGTCTTCCTCGAAATAATAAACTTTTGCCACTTCCTGTAAAAGATCCAGACGGGAAGTATCTTTGCGCCACTCGTTAAGCATTAATTTTTTGGTTCGCTCTGCATCGCCGTCTTTAGCGTATAAAATATAAGTTTTCACCAACGGGGCATAATAATTTTCAGGATTGAAATCCAACGATTTATCGATGTAAGTAGCTGCCTCATCAATAAAACCATTTTGAATAAGCGCATTACTCAGGTGTAAATAAATGAAACTTTTGCCTATAGAGTCACTTGCTGCAATATCGAGCTGAATACCTTTTAGCGCATACTCCAGGTATTTCGCGGTATTCGGAATTACGCGGGCATATAAATCGGCCAACATCTGCACCACCGCCGACGAGTTGGGATTGTACTCCAGTGCTTTTTCGAGGTGTGGCAAAGCTAGATTATACTCCTCCATTTGTATGTAGTACAGCGCCTTGGCAATCAGGCTTTCAGCGGAACGGGAGTCGTAAAGCAGCGCCTTATCGGCAAAATTGTTGATCTGCTCAGTATATTGTTTTTCTTTTTGGTTGACATCCAGGAAGTAATACGAAATAGCTACATTGGCATAAGCCAGTGCAAACTGATCATCTTCTTCAATAGCTTTCTCAAATAAGGAAATTGCTTTCTTTAAATTTTCCTCCGTTCGGTTGTAATACAAATTAAGTGCCCGCAGGTAATAATCGTAGGCCTCTAAATTTTCTGTTGGTATTTTCTCAATTTGTTTTAATTCAGCGGGAGTTACAACAGCCTGAATGGCATCAGCAATTTTTCGGGCCACTTCATTCTGAAGCGCAAATACATCGTCCACTTCACGACTGTATTGTTCGCCCCAAATTGGTCGGTCGGTGGCCGCTTCAATCAATTGAATATTGAGCAAAACCTGGTTTCCAAAACGTTGTCCACTTCCCTCCACCAGGTAATTTACATTCAGCTCTTCAGCAATTTCCGGAATACCTTTGTCCGTATCGCGATACTTTGCCACTGAAGTTCGGCTAATAACACGCAGATCGCTTATTTTCTGCAGGTTGTTTAACGTTGATTCCATCAGCCCGTTCACAAAATACAGGTTTAGCGAATCGCTACTCTCGTTTACAAAAGGTAACACTGCAATCGATTTCTCTATCTCAACCGGAATATCATTTTTTCTATTGAAAAGTATTACTGACAAAACAATCGCGACTAAAACCAGTGCTGCTGCCCAATACCACCTGTACTTTTTTAATACAGTTTCCTGAACATTCTCGTTCTCTTCCGGTAAAACTCCTTTCCGCACTTCGCCGGGAGAATAACCGTATTGTTCGCGAAAGCATTTAATAAAATACGAGGTATTTCCAAAACCAACCTCGTACGAAATCTCGGCAACTGTTAGCGAGGTTTGTTTCAGCATTTCCATGCCTTTTGTAACACGAACCTGACGAATAAACTGACTTGCCGAAAGCTGTGTATGTGTTTTGATTTTTCGGAGTAAACTGGAACGGCTCATATTCAAATGCCCGGCCAGTTCAGAAACGCCAAACTGTTCATTCGAGATATTCTCAAGAATGATCGCTTCTGCTTTTTCGATAAAATCTGCTCCAAAAATTGATGTGTCCGACATGCTGAATTTAATTAACCCGAAAGTAGAAAAATTTATGATAATACAGACGTAAAAAAGCCCGCGTGCTTCAAATGTGGCATTATTGCATCATAAGTTGCATACCCGATTCAAACTTAACACTTATCGCTGCATATGGTTTAAATCAAGCGTTTGCGAAACCATCATCTTTGTACAAACAATTTTCAAAATCAAAAACATTAAAAATTTAAAAGATGAAAACACTAAAAAGAATTTCGATGAAAACAGTAGTTAATTTTTCGTTCATTTTACTTTTAATCTTAACATCATGTACTAATTCGGGAAGTAATAATACGGGAAACAGTACAAAAACAAAAGCAACAGTTGAGAAACCAAAAGTTGATTTGCATACAGCAATTATGTCGGGGAACCTCGAAGCCGTAAAACAACACATTGAAGCCGGAACCGATATTAATAAGAAAGACCAAATGAGTGGTTCAACGCCATTAATTGCAGCCGTATCGTTTAATAAAACTACAATTGCCAAAACTCTGATTGATGCCGGTGCCGATCTGAACCTGAAAAACAACGATGGATCGACTGCACTGCACGCAGCAGCATTCTTTTGTAATATTGAAATTGTGCAAATGCTTCTTGACGCTAAAGCTGATAAAAGCCTGAAGAACAATTATGGCGCAACCGCTCGCGAATCAGTTTTGGCTCCCTTTGCCGATATGAAACCTATTTATCAGATGATGCAGCAACAACTGGAGCCTCTTGGTATAAAAATAGATTTAGCTGAAATTGAAAAAACCCGCCCGGTAATTGCCATGATGTTGCAATAGACAGTATAACGTGATGATCTGTAAGTGGTCATGACATTACCCCTTCGCCTGCAGGCACTTCCCCTTAAAAAGGGGAAGAAGTTTCACCCCAGGATTAAAGTAAAATTTATACGTCTGAAATATTCGCCTAAAGCGTTCTCCCCTTGTAAAGAGGAGATGTCGAAAGACAGAGCGGTAAAGAAGAAAACAGATTCAAGTTAAGTCATTCAATAAAAATAATAGCATAATGAAAACAGAAAGAAGACACGATATCGATTGGTTGCGGGTGCTGGCTATTGGATTATTACTGATCTACCACATTGCCATTGTATTCCAACCGTGGGCCATGTTTGTTGGCTTTATAAAAAGCAACGAAAGCCTTGAAAATTTATGGAAACCGATGACGCTGCTAAACGTTTGGAGGATTCCGCTCTTGTTTTACGTATCGGGAATGGGATTATATTTTGCCATGCGTAAACGAAACTATTTGCAATTGCTTGGCGAACGTACACGTCGAATTCTGATCCCGCTGATTTTTGGGGTGCTGGCCATTGCACCGCTTCACTTTGTAATTTTTCAGAAGTACTATAATTTACCCATTGGTTACTATCCTCATGCCGGTCATTTGTGGTTCCTCGGAAATATATTTATCTACGTACTGGTGCTTACTCCGCTTTTCATTTATATGACAAGAAACGAAAAAAGCAAATTCAAAAAAGCATTGTCGTTGTTGATGAAAAACCCATTTGGCCCTTTATCGCTGTCCGTCTTTTTTGTTCTGGAAGTTGTAATTGTAAAACCTCAAATATTTTCCGTTTACGCCGAAACATGGCATGGCTTTTTTCTTGGTTTGCTGGCCTTTTTCTTTGGTTTTCTGTTTGTTTACAGCGGCCCGGTTTTTTGGCAAACCATATCGAAATGGAAATGGATGTATATTGGTTTAGCACTTGTATTATACATCGTAAGATTGCTGGTTTACGAAACCACCTCTCCGAACTACCTGATGGCCATCGAATCAAACTGCTGGATATTTGGAATTTTCGGTCTGGGGTACCAATATCTAAACAAACCGAGTGCCGCACTCAGCTATTTAAGTCAGGCCGCTTATCCTGTTTATATAATTCATATGTTTGCTTTATACGCAGGATCGTTAATTATTCTGCCACTGGAAATACCCGCAATGACGAAATTCGCAGCTATAACAGCGTTTACTTTTACAACCTGCTTAATCATTTATGAATTCATGATCAGAAGGATTGGTTTCATGAGACCGCTGTTTGGATTAAAAAACGATTTCAACAAAGGTGAGAATGAAACTGTTATAAAATATATTGCAAAAGGTAAATCCACCCAATAGAAATTAAAAGAATGACAAAGAAACAAACAACACTAATTATAAGAATAATGCTATCTACAGGAACCGCCATATCACTATTTTTTGTTCCGTGGTTATTGTTAAGAATTATGCTTACTCCACTCCCTGACACCGTTCAGGGACAGCTCGACAAAAGTTTAAAATATGGTTTAGACGGTATAATTGTATATGTTGACGAAGCCGGAAAAGAACCTGCTTTTTATGCTGCCGGATATAAAAACCGGGAAAACAAAATACCGGCCGATCCGCATTCACTATTCAAAATTGCCAGTATCAGCAAGTTGTACGATGCAGTTGCCATTACCAAATTGGTTAGCGACGGACGTTTGTCGTTGGATAAAACACTGGCCGATTACTTCCCTGAATTGGTGGGAAGAATTGAAAATGCCGACAAAATCACACTGAAAATGATGGTGCAACACCGAAGTGGAATTCCGAATTTAACCGATACGCCAAACTTTTGGACAGAACCTCCGTCGAGCACTGAGGAAGCACTTGAACGCGTGCTTGATTTACCGGCCGATTTTGCTCCTGATGCAAAGTATCGGTACTCGAACACCAATTATTTATTGATTTCCATACTGATTGAAAAAGTGACCGGAGATGATGTTTTTCAGACGATAAAAAAAGAAATTCTGGATCCGCTTGGCCTGAAAAACACTTTTGGCGGGGTAACCGAGGAAAACATTGACAATGTAATGAGTGGTTACTATGTTGGGATTGAAGAAGATATTAAAGCCGGAGATTACGGAACCAAACTTACATCGATGGTTGCCAGCGCCGAAGACGTTGGCATTTTCCTGCGGGCACTAAACGATGGCTCCGTGTTTAACGATGGCGAGCAGGAAATCTACTCCTCCATTTATGTGTACGATCACACCGGGTTAATGCCGGGTTATATGAGTATTGCCAAATACCACAAAGACATCGACACTGTTGTGGTTCAATTCGTGAATACAACCGACTTTCAGGGACTTCACTGGGGTGTGATGGAAAAAGTTTACCGTAGGGTTGTGAAGATTGTTAGAAAAAATAGTCATTCGTAAATTGTAGTTATCCTGTTTTTAATAACTCTTAAAATATGTAATACGATGATCAGGTTTTTCCGAAAAATACGTTTGAAACTATTGAGTGAAAACAAAATCAGGCAATACTTAAAGTATGCCATTGGCGAAATAGTTTTGGTGGTGATTGGAATTTTAATTGCTGTTCAAATCAACAATTGGAACCAAAGCAGAAAAGACGACCAGATACTGAATGAATACCTTATAAAAATAAAATCACACACTTTGGAGGATATTCGAAAGCTTGATACAGTTACCGTTTACAGAATGCAATTAGCAGGATTATGTAAAAAAGCCCGTACCCTAATTTTAGATAAAGCAGAAGATGAAGATCTTATTCTTTTTATGTCATGCGGAGTGGCATTTGCCGATTATTATTTCAAACCAAGTACAGGAGGATACGACGCCTTGAAGAATTCGCGTTATTTTGGAAAAATTAATAATACAGCTCTCGATTCGCTTTTAACCAGATACCATGGCTTAGTAAACGACATTGCAGAAAACGAAAAAAGTTATAATGATTATGTCGTATACCAGGAAGCCTATTTATCAACACAGTTCGATAGATCATTAATTCTGGCTTCGGCTTTTTTACCGCAGGATTCGCTAAACAATCGCGCCACGCCCATGTCTGAATATTACGAAGATTTTGCAGATTATACATCTTCTGCTCCATTCCGAAATGTTATTGGATTGGCCGCTTTCCAATTTGATGCCATGGTTGATCAATACAATCAATTAAAAGAAGCTGGCAACGAAGTTATAAAAGAAATAGATGCGATTACTAGTGAATAGTTTCAATAACTCAAATTAATTTACTTCACAGAATTTTGTTTAAAAAAAAAGCGTGCTATTAAATTTATCCAAGGCAAATTCAATCCACAAAAAATGGAAGGACTTCCGATTGAATTCCTTCCATTTCTCTTAAGTAGTAGTGGTTGTCTTCTACTTATAAACCATATTTAATGCCGCACCAATTATACCGGCATTGTTTTGCATTTCGGCAGGTACAACCGGCGTATCGAGCTTGATACAATCCTCAAACCTATCCATTTTTTTGCTTACGCCGCCACCTATAATAAACAGGTTGGGGTTAAACATCTTATCGTAATAATCCAACGCTTTGTTAAAACGGTTGCCCCACTCTTCCCATGACAAGTCTTTTCTTTTTCGCACCGAATCAGCTGAATAGCGCTCAATGGTTTTGCCTTTAAATTCGAGGTGTCCCAGCTCAAGGTTCGGTACCAGGTGCTTATCAATAAAAATTACGGTTCCAATTCCGGTACCAACAGTAAGTAAAAATACCATTCCCTTTTCTTTGGCTCCGGCACCAAAATGTATTTCGGCAATTCCGGCGGCATCAGCATCATTTACACACTCTACTTCGCAACCGGTTTTTTCCGATAGTTGTTTATTGACTTCCTGTCCGATCCAACTTTTATCGATATTTGCAGCAGTTAACATCACACCGTTTTTTACAACGGCGGGAACGCCAACGCCAACTTTTCCTTTCCAGTTAAAATGCTCGGTAAGCTGTGCCATCACGCCTGCTACAGCATCAGGAGTTGCCGGTTGCGGAGTTTCAATACGGTGTCGTTCAGTAACTAACTCACCTGTTTTGGTATCCACAATTGCTCCTTTAATTCCCGATCCGCCAAAATCAATTCCAAGTACTTCCATGTTTTATTGTTTTTGATCGTCTAATTTACAATAATGATTTCGTACAGTTGCAATGATTTCTAATTTAGCTCAAATCAGAAAACAAATACGACAAAAAAAGCAGATCCCTTTCGGAAATCCGCTTCAATTCTTATTAATCAATAAATATGTTACTACAATTGATAGAGTTCGTCAGCCCGAATTAATTCGGTTTTATGTTTTTGTAACATCTCCACACAGCGTTCAACACGTGTTGGGCGAATAACAGTTACTGCCCCTTCGTCTTTCATCGAAAAAGCGTACATGTATTCAATAAACACTTCTTCTTTTTGCAGAATATCCAGCAGCTTGCTCAGGCTTCCCGGTTGATTAGGTGTTTTTGCCAAAACAACTTCGGTGGTTTTAACTGAAAATGCATTTTCTTTTAACACCGTGCATGCTTTATCCGGGTCAGAAACAATCATACGCAATATTCCAAAATCGGAAGTATCGGCAATGGTAAAAGCAGACAGGTTTATTTCGGCATCGGCCAGTATTTTTGTCACTTCGTTTAATCGTCCTGACTTGTTCTCTAAAAAAACAGATACTTGTTTTATGATCATGACTTTAGATTTTACGGTTATCAATTACACGTTTTGCTTTACCGGCAGTCCGCTCAATGGTTTTTGGTTCCACCAGTTTTACATCGACTGAAATCCCCAGCGTACTTTGAATATTATGCGTGATTTTCTTTTTCAGTTTCTCCAGTTCACGCACTTCATCCGAGAAGAACTGCTCCTGAACTTCCACCATCAGTTTTAGTACATCGAGCGTACCTTCGCGCTCCACAATTAACAGGTAGTGTGGTTCGGTTTCGCTCATTTCAAGCAGTACACTTTCAATTTGCGACGGGAATACATTCACCCCGCGAATAATCAGCATATCATCCGAGCGGCCTTTGCATTTCTCCATGCGCACCAGTGTACGTCCGCACTCGCATTTGTCGTAAATCAACCGGGTAAGGTCGCGCGTACGATAGCGCAAGATCGGAATTCCCTCTTTGGTTATGGTTGAAAATACCAACTCTCCTACTTCTCCCGGCGCCACAGGCTGAAATGTTTCAGTATCCAGAATTTCGGGAATAAAATGATCTTCGTTAACGTGCATACCCACCTGGTGCTCGCACTCGCACGAAACTCCCGGTCCAATCACTTCACTCAAACCATAAATATCAATCGCTTTCAGCTTTAATTTAGCTTCAATTTCCTTACGCATACTTTCGCTCCATGGTTCGGCACCAAAAATACCAACGCGTAGTTTTAGCTCTTCCGGATCGATTCCCATTTCCTGCATCACTTCGGCTAAAAACAAAGCATACGATGGTGTACAGGCAATTACCGACGAGCCAAAATCCTGCATCAGCTGAATTTGCTTTTTTGTATTTCCACCTGAAATCGGAATTACCGTTGCACCAAGATTTTCGGTTCCGTAGTGTAGTCCCAAACCTCCGGTAAATAGTCCGTAACCATAGGCCACCTGTACAATGTCGTTACGAGTTACGCCCGACATACAGAGCGAGCGGGTAACTACTTCGGCCCACATACTCAGGTCGTTTCGGGTGTACCCCACTACTGTTGGTTTTCCAGTGGTTCCCGAACTGGCATGCACCCGCACAATTTCGCTCATGGGCACGGTAAACATTCCAAACGGGTAGTTATCGCGCAAATCAGTTTTGTTGGTAAAAGGCAGGTTTTTTAAATCTTCTACCGAACGCACATCGCCGGGCAGCATGCCTATTTCCTGCATTTTCGCGCGGTAGCTCGGTATATTGTGGTAAATACGCTGAACGGTTTGTTTTAATCGTTCGCTTTGAACTGCCGCCATCTCGTCGCGAGAAGCGCATTCTATCTTTTCATTCCAAATCATAAAATTTAGTTGATCTTTGGTTTTACATGTTGTTTATTGTACTACAATCCGGCATTTGCACCAATGCTATTTCCCGTAAACTACCTTGTCATCCAAGATCTTTACATGGTTGATCTCCAAACGACGAACAGCCTCTAAAACATCGGGCACTTCAAGCAACAGTACCGCAAGATGACTTTCGGCAATTAGGCGAGTATAGGCACTTTCGATATGAATTCCGGCACGTGCGATCTTCACCAGTATCTCATCCAAACCACCTGCTTCGTCTTTCATTTCAAGAGCTATTACCTCTTTCATTGCCACCGAGTTTCCATGATCAGCAAGAATTTTATAGGCTTCATCAGGCTTATCGACCAGCAAACTTAATACGCCCCATCCATGCGCCATGTTATTTAAAGTAAGCGTACGAATGTTAATTCCCTCTTTTTTTAACAGCGCTGTAACTGCTTCAAAATGTGTTATCTTGTTTTCAAGAAAGACAGATATTTCAAATGCCATAATTGTAGATTTTTATTGATTCAACATGATTTCCGTAAAAATAAAGTTTCTTGAGTAAACTTTTCAAAACGGAAATCATATTTTCATTTCAATCATAGTCTGTTCCGCTACTTTATCCCATGGAAACAGTTTGCCAGGTGTTCGTCGGACGTTTTTTGTGTAAACAAAGAAACTGCGATCAACACCACAATTGACACCGGCATGGCAATTACCATCGGGTCGATAATCATCCACGGAAATTCGGTTGCCAGTGTTGGTTTTCCAAACAATGCCTGACAAATTCCCAGCGGCTCTGATTCTTTTGCATGCATAAATGCAAGGGCAAATGCACTTGCCAACAAACCGGTTAAAATACTCCAAACAGCAGCTGTTTTTGTTGCCCGTTTCCAATACAAGGCTGCAAAATAAACCGGGAGAAAAGATGCCGCGCAAATACCAAAGAAAATAGCTGTTCCGCGTGCGATAATACTTCCGGGCAATTTATAGCCGATTATGATACTTAGTATTATAGCCACGATGATCGAAATTTTCGATAACATCATGGAATTGAATTTCTTGTGCGGAAATACATTCTCAATAAAATCACGTCCAAGTGAAGTTCCCATGGCATGAAACTGCGAACTTAATGTTGACATTCCGGCCGACAACAGTGCCAGCATAAACAGGTAGACAAACCACTCGGGCATAGCGGCATTAATGTACTCAGGAATAATCAGGTCGACATTGCCTTGTGCAAACTGAATGGCCAACTGCCCCGATTGGTTGTGGAAATATACATTTGTAAGTGCTCCAACGGTAAAAATAAAACCGGTTGCTACAAAAATGAATATCCCACCGATTAAAACAGCGCGATTCAATTCGCGGTTACTTTTTACGGTCATAAAACGCACGATGAGTTGTGGTTGCGCCAATACACCAATTCCAACGCCAAGAATTATATTGGTTGTTAAGGCCCACCACCATGGCGAATTCATTTTCGGAAATACGGTCCAGCCTTCATGTCCGGCTGCTTTTAGATTTTCGGGTACTAAATCGACCATATTGGTTAGCGCATGATGTGCAGCACTAACACCGCCCAATTTCTGGTAGGTTACAATTAGCAGGAAAAATAAACTCAGAAACATGATACTTCCCTGAAGTGCGTCGGTGTACATTACCCCTTTTAATCCTCCGGCAATTACATAAGCTGCAATTATTATGGAGAAAAAAGTTAACGCCAGCGAGAAATCAATTTCAAAAATACTCTCGATAAAGCGTGCACCGCCAATCAATACCACGGCAGCGTAAAGTGGCATGGAGACAAAAATTACAGCACCGCTGATTGTTTGTATATTTTTTGACTGAAAACGATTACCCAGAAACTCAGGAAATGTATGAGCATCAAGATTATGTCCCATTTTTCGGGTAACACGCCCAAAAAAGATGAAGGCAATAAACACGCCCACAATTATATTCAGTGCAGTTAACCAAATCAGGCCCATTCCGTACACACCGGCAATTCCGCCAAAACCAATAATGGCCGAGGTAGAAATAAATGTGGCTCCATACGACATGGCCATCACAAACGGATGAATATCTCTTCCGGCAAGCAGATAATCTTTTGCCGATTTTGTTTGGCTGTACCCGCGGTATCCGAGGTAAGCAATTACTAAAAGGTAGATTACAACTACCAATCCCAGCGTAAATGTGTTCATAGTAGTTGTTCTAAATTTCGTCTTTTAAATGTTCGTCTTTTTCTTCCCAATCCAGGTCGCGCTGAATTTCGTCGGTACTGGTTTCCATTCCTTTGTTCCAGTTTAATGCCCCGTACACCACACAGGCTATTAAACCTACCACTGATAAAAGGTAGCCGAGAATTATCCCGGGATCGTTGATTCCTAGCATAAGTTTTTTAGTTTTTTGGTTGAGTATTTTTATTAACTGGTTCCGTAAACGGTTTGGTCGTCGATGATTTGTACGCCTTGTTTTTCCAGTTTTTTTATCGATTCGGCATAATCATCAACATTCAATATCAGAATCGCTTTTTGTTTTTCGGTGATCACACGGCCAACAGCATTATCGAAGTTTACTTCGGCTTTTGCCACTTCCATTAACAAATCGTCGAGGCCACCGGCTTCATCGCGCATTTCAAGTGCTATTACTTCACGCAATGCCACTGACACACCTTTTGCCGAAAGTTCATCTTTTGCCTTTATCGGATCGTTAACAATCAGGTTGAGAATTCCCCAGCCGTTTGCCGTGTCGTTTATTGCCATCGACCGGATATTGATTTGAGCATCTTTCAACACACTTGTTATCCGTTCAAAATGACCGATTTTGTTTTCGAGAAATATTGATACTTCGTAAGCCATGATTTTAAAGCCGGAAGACTGAAGACCGAAGACCGAAGTAAACCGCATAAACAAAGGCAACTAACTTCCATTCTTTATTCTTCACCACTTCCATTTTCTATTGGTTTTATTTTACTTTTTGTTTCAACACCAGATCTGTTTACTGCGACTGTGACTGAAAGCTATTTTAAAAGTCCGTTTTTACGATTGTCGCATACGCGAATAGCTTTTCCTTCCGATTTTGGAATGGAACCGGCTTCCACCAGTTTTACAATTGGTTTTGCCAGTACCTCATCTCGAATCTGGCGGGTAATGGTTTTACTCAAACCATCCAGGCGTTTTATATCTCCCCTGAACCAATCGGATTTTACTTCCACTTCTACGACCATTTCATCAACACCATTTATGGTTTCCAGATTTATCATATAATCCGATCCTACTTCCGGAATTTTCATCAGCACTCCCTCAATTTGCATCGGGAATACATTACAACCTTTTACAATAAACATGTCATCAGATCGGCCCGTAATCCTATCGATTCGTCGATGCGTACGTCCACATTCGCATTCTCCCGGAATAATCCGTGTAATATCACGGGTACGATAGCGAATTAATGGCATCGCTTCACGGTCGAGTGTTGTCATTACCAGTTCCCCATAATCGCCGTCCGGAACAGGTTGTAGTGTTTCCGGATCGATTATTTCCACCACATACGAATCTTCCCAAATATGCAGACCGTTTTGGTACGTACATTCAAAAGCCACTCCCGGTCCGTTCATTTCAGAAAGTCCAAACGAATTAAAAGCTCGTACTCCATACATTTCTTCAATGCGTTTGCGTTGCGCATCGGTATGTGGCTCAGCTCCAATAACCAGTGTTTTTAGTTGTGTATCCTTTTTCGGATCCAGACCTTCAGCCTCGAAAACCTCGTATAAACGTCCCAAATAACTTGGAATGGCATGTGCTGCTGTTGTTCCGTAATCGCGCATCAGTTTAATCTGGCGCAAACTGTTTCCCGCACCGGCCGGAATACTCAAAGCACCCAGCGTTTCAATACCATACTGAAATCCAAGTCCGCCGGTAAACAATCCGTATCCACAAATATTCTGAAACACATCGGTATCGCGAACGCCGGCGCAAAACAGCGAACGCGCCATTAAATTGGCCCACGAATCCAGGTCGTGACGGTTGTGAAAAATTACCGTTGGATTTCCGGTAGTTCCACTCGAACTGTGCAAACGAATAATGTCCTTTTTCGGTAAGCTTAAAAAGCCGTAAGGGAAATTTTCGCGTAAATCTTGTTTGGTGGTAAAAGGTAATTCTGTAATCTGCGAAATAGCCCTTATTGCACCCGGTTTTATATTCTTTTTGTTGTACAATTCGCCATAAAAAGGCGATCGCCAAGCACTCTCAATTGTTTTATTCAGGCGTTCAACCTGAAGCTTTTGCAGGCCTTTCTTCTCCAGGGTTTCAAACTCTTCCTGCCAAAATTGTTGCGCCATCCCCTAAAAATTATAAGTCAGCATTAACAAAATCCGGTGGTTGGCGGCGTTAACTGTATCATCGTAAAGTCCATCTGAGAAATCGAAAGTTCCCGCTCCGTAATCAGCCGAATCAATTTCGTATTCTGCTACAAAACGAAGGTTTTTATAGTTGTACACATAATACGGTGCTATACGCCACACCTGCTTCATTGTCGGCATTAAGCCTTTTGTTTGTGCTGCCCCATCGAAATTATACAGGGCATCTTTTGTTCCGAAATTAGTAGATAGCCCGGCAAACAAACCCAGTTGTTTTTGTGTTCCGTAAACCACATTCACCAACGTTGAAGAAGTTGTATAGTTGGTGTATGTCATTCCACCTGTTCTTTCGTCGTATGATTTTACACCGTACCCACCGATCATTAGCATATTCGTAAGGTTCTGGCCTACCATTTCTTTTACCAAAAAGAACCACTTGTCTTTTTTATAACCCGCATAACTCATTACCGCATAACTGGTATTTAGCTCATCGCTTTGAAATTTGCCGGCTGTTCCTTCAGTAATGTCAATGGGTTTGATGGCATTAAACTGTCCTGCAATTCCGAGGCTCATGCCATTATCGTTATAATATAAACCGGCTACCAGTTCAGGAATCCCGGCATTACGTTTTGCCAGGTTTTTGCTGTTTGTATTGGGAACGCTGTAAAATCCGGGCGAACAATATTGCTGCTCGTACAGGGCTGTTAACGAAAGAGTGGTTTTAGCGCCCAGTTTATAATCGAAATCTATTTGTGGCGAGCGGTTAAATGGATTATATGGGCTACCGGTATTTAATCCGCCAACCTGCGGGAAAAATGCGCCGCTGCCGTTCCACATCGGATGCCATGTTTGTCCGATTAGTAAGGATGATCTTTCCCAATCGAGTTTAACAAATGCTTTGCGCAAACGCAATACTTCAGGATACTCACTTACAATTCCGGCAAAATCGGTTTCGAAGTTTGCTGATGTTCTGGCTCCTAAAATTTCAGGGCCCGTAATGTTAAAACCAAAACGTGTTGCCATGGCGGTAAAACCATGAATACCTTGTTGGTTAAGGTCGTTTCCTTCGGCATCTTCTCCTTTGTAAAGCGGGAACAAATAAAAGTTGTCCTGTGCTGCATTTAGTCCTTTGTAGGAATCGTAATAGTACTCGCTTCGGATAAAGCCATAAAGCTGAATTGAGGATTTTTTTGCAGAAACTTTGTTGTCTTCCTGTGCTATGCTGCACATAGAAATAAGACATAGAATTGAAATAAGTGATAAATATTTTTTCATTGCGGAAATGATTAGTTGTTATTGTTGATTGAATAGATTGATTACCCGAAGTTCCAGAATCAGTTCTTCGGGTTAGAACAGAAGTAATCTAATAAGAAATAATATGTTGCTGTCTTAAACACGAGGTTCAAAATTAGCAATTTTAGAGGCCTGCCCAACGCTATGCTTGCAATTTGAAGCTAAATCAAGCTTATTTATTTTGATTTCAAACTATACATAAAAAAACCCGTTCTCGAACACTTGTCCGGAACGGGTTTCTTATTGTGATGGTTATGATTTTTTTATTTGTTTGCCATTGCAAAATCAAGTCCGGCTTTAAAAGCTTTCCGGTTCATTTCTACCACGGCTTCGCCTTTTCTACTGAAAATATGTGCAATTCCGGCTTCTATTTTTTCCGGTTCAATATTCAGAAAAGGAGTAGCTGCTCCCAGCATTACCACATTCGAAGCACGTTTATTACCAATGTCTGAAGCAATTTTGTCAGCATCAATGGCCACAAAACGCGGTTGTTTTTTTATTTCTGCCAAAACAGCATCAACATCCGGGTAATTCGGGATATTAACAAATGGTGTGGTGTTTGTTACCACATAACCTTCGGGAGAAAGAAACGGCAGGTAACGCAAGGCTTCCATCGGCTCAACCGATAAAATCAAATCGGCTTTCCCCATCGGAATTAAATCGGCAGCAATTTCACTGTCGGAAATACGCAGATGCGACTGCACGGCGCCGCCACGCTGGCTCATTCCGTGTGTTTCGGCCTGTTTCAAAAACAAATTATCGTTAATGGCGGCATCGCCAATAATAGATGCAATGGAAAGAATTCCCTGACCGCCAACTCCGGCTAATATAATATCTGTCTTCATTTCTTTTTATTTATTGGGGTTATCTTTCATTTTCTTTTGTTTGCGCAATCGTTTTGCTGCAGCCTGAATACACTCGCGACGGAAAACAATTACCGAAACGCCTTCGTAGGCAATTTCCTCTTCAAAAGTCTGCACCATCAGGTCGTGATATTTTTTCAGCGGTGTTAACACACGAATATGATTTGGGTCGACACCAACACCTTTACAAATGCTTTCAATCTTTCCAAGTGCTGAGGAATCCTGACCACCAGTCATTGAAACCGATTCATTATCAGAAATAACAACCACGATATTCGACTCGTCGTTAACAGCATCCAGCAAACCGGTAATTCCCGAGTGCGTAAAAGTTGAATCGCCAATAACAGCCACGGCAGGAATTAAACCTGCATCGGCAGCTCCTTTGGCCATGGTAACCGAAGCGCCCATGTCAACACACGAATAAATACTTTTGTAGGGAGGCAAAGCACCCAATGTATAACAACCGATATCGGAGAAAACGCGCCCTTTGGTGTATTTATCCAGCGCTTCATTTAACGATTTGTACATGTCCTGATGACCGCACCCCTGGCACAATGCCGGCGGACGGTTTACCACCAGATCCGGAACATCGGCACCCAACTGTGTTTCTTTACCCAGAGCTTTGGCAACAAGGTCGGCATTCAATTCGCCATCGCGTGGCAAAGCCCCACTTAAACGTCCTGAAACCTGAATATCTTTTTTGAAAGCAGCTTTTATATGCTCTTCAACTACCGGATATCCTTCTTCCAATACCAGCACCTCTTCGCAATGTTTGGCCATTTTATCCAAAAACTTTTGCGGAACAGGGTATTGAGAAAGTTTCAGCACGGTATATGGACAATCGTCTTTCGGGTAATTTTCCTTGAGGTAGTTATAAGCAATTCCACAAGCGATAATTCCAAAACTTGTGTCTTCGCCTTTGGTGTATGTGTTGTATTTCGATTTTTTAGCTGTCTTCTCAAACAGCTCCTGTTTTTCAAGTAGCCCTTTATATCTTCTTCGGGCGTTGGCCGGCAATAATACAAACTGACTTGGATCCGACGGTAAAACCATGTCGTTTTCAGCCAGTACTTCGCTGCGAATTACTCCGGCACGCGAATGCGCCAAACGGGTTGTAATACGCACCATCACCGGGACTTCCAGTTTTTCAGAAAGCTCAAAACCTTCGCGAACCATATCATAAGCTTCCTGCTGGTTGCTGGGTTCCAGAATCGGAATCATAGCGAACTTGCCGTAGAAACGCGAGTCCTGCTCGTTTTGCGATGAGTGCATCGACGGATCGTCGGCAACAGTAATTATCAAACCTCCGTTTATTCCTGTTATTGCCGAATTAATAAAAGCATCGGCAGCCACGTTCAGGCCCACATGTTTCATACAAACCATGCTTCGTTTGCCGGCGTACGACATTCCCAACGCCGCTTCGTAAGCTGTTTTCTCGTTGGCCGACCATTTACTGCGGATACCTTTTTCAATGGCCAGTTCATTCTCCTGAATAAACTCTGTTATTTCGGTTGAAGGAGTTCCCGGATAGGCATAAACCCCTGAGATTCCACCATCGATAGCTCCCTGCCCAACGGCTTCAACTCCTAAAAATAGATTCTTTTGCATCTTGGTTTAATTTTCGAAGCCAACAAAAGTATTAATTTGAGGTTTTTATGCAACCAGAAATGTCATATTTTGAGAAATTGACAAATAGTTTATAAAACAAATGCCGCCAAACTCAACGAATGATTAAGACTAAACACAAAACACTGGATTTATTTAAAACCATTACAAAAAAGAACTTAGCATAATAGCAATTGTACGATTTTGTAACATCTGTTACAAAATTTAGCAGACGCATGTAAGATATTTGTTCCCGAAACAAACCGATTTTACAACTATGCTAAGTAGACTTTTACCACCTGAAAAATGGAGATTTCCAGTACTAATCATAAGCAGCATTTTTGTTGGCCTCATCATTTTCATTTTTTACATCTCAAAGGCACACTCGTATCTTTCCGACAATCCGGAAACATGTACCAACTGCCATATAATGGCTCCGCAGTATGCCACCTGGAACCACAGCTCGCACCGCGAAGTAGCGCATTGTAATGATTGTCATGTTCCGCATAATAACGTGTTTAACAAATATTATTTTAAGGCAAAAGACGGACTGCGCCATGCAACGATGTTTACTCTGCGTTTGGAGCCGCAAGTGATTTTTATTCACGAAGCCGGGAAAGAGGTGGTACACAACAATTGTATTCGCTGTCACAAGCAACAAATAACCGATCCCAAACTTGCCTCCTCTGTATACGACCATACTGCACATATGCAGGACCGTCCTTGCTGGGAGTGTCACCGCGAGGTACCTCACGGACGAGTAAACAGTTTGTCGAGTGTGCCCAATGCAAGGGTGCCTTTACCTTCCAGTCCTGTTCCCGACTGGTTACAATCGTATATAAAAAACAACTAAAAAATAATTCTTATGACTACAAAATCAAAACGCCATCCTTTAGTAAACTGGGGTTTATTTCTTGCAACAATTGTTGTGGTATTTGTTTTAGGATTACTCGCCTCTTCTATTCTTGAGCGACGAACAGAAGCTGCTTATGTAAATGTTCCCAAAACCAAGATCAACCAGTTTGAACCGAGAAATGAGGTGTGGGGCGAAAATTACCCGCGCGAATATCAATCGTATTACGGTACAGCCGATACTTCATTCAGAACAAAATATAATGGCAACGCCATGATCGATATGCTGGAAGTTGATCCTCGTCTGGTTGTATTGTGGGCCGGTTACGGATTCTCAAAAGATTACAACCAGGGACGTGGTCATTACTACGCCGTTACGGATGTACAAAATACTTTGCGTACCGGTGCTCCCAAGGGGCCTAAAGATGGTCCGATGCCATCCACTTGTATGACCTGTAAAAGTCCCGATGTTCCGCGCTTAATGAACGAAATGGGCGTTAAACAATTCTATACCGGAAAATGGGCAGAGTTGGGACCTGAAGTGGTGAACCCGATCGGTTGTGCCGACTGCCACGATGCAGAGACAATGAACCTCCGAGTATCGCGCCCGGCATTGGTAGAAGCTTTTGAAAGAATGGGAAAAGACATTACCAAAGCCAGCCACCAGGAGATGCGCAGTTTGGTGTGCGCTCAATGTCATGTGGAATATTACTTCAATAAAGAAACAGCGCCCGGCGCCAATTACCTGACCTTTCCGTGGGACAATGGTTTTTCTGCCGAGGCCATGGAAGAATATTACGATAATATAGAGTTCTCGGACTGGACACATGCATTGAGTAAAGCACCAATGCTAAAAGCACAACACCCGGGTTACGAAATTTATATGACCGGAATTCATGCACAACGTGGCGTTTCGTGTGCCGACTGCCACATGCCTTACAAAAGCGAGGGCGGACAAAAATTCACCGATCATAAAATGCAGTCGCCATTAAATAATATTGCCAACTCGTGCCAGGTTTGTCACCGCGAGGAAGCCGGTACTTTAATGGCTAACGTTTACGAACGTCAGGATAAAATTATTGAAAACCGCGACAAGCTGGAAGAACAGATCGTAAGAGCGCATGTTGAAGCTAAAAAAGCCTGGGATCTGGGCGCTAACGACGAACAAATGAAGGACATTTTGCAAGGCATCCGTCACGCGCAATGGCGCTGGGATTATGCAGCTGCCAGCCACGGTGGTTCATTCCATTCGCCTGTTGAAATTGGCAGAGTAATCAGTACAGGAATTACCGTTGCCCAGGAAACCCGCATAAAACTGGCCCGTGTGTTAGCCGATCTGGGTTTTAACGAGGAAGTGCCCTACCCCAATATTGCAACCAAAGCTAAAGCACAGGAATTTATCGGGTTGGATATGGATAAGCTAAACTCGGAAAAGCAGGAATTCTTAAAAACCGTTGTTCCGGAATGGGAAAAAGAAGCTGAGGAACGCGAAAAAGGTTATGATATAACAGCGTCTTCACAAGAATAAGTACCGACAGTATTCATTGGAAGGGGAAAGGCATTCGTGCAACCGCTTCCTATGAATACTTTCACTTTTTTGTAAACATCATAAGGTTATTATTATGAAAAAATTGAAATACATCGGGTTGATTGTATTGGGTGTTTTTATTGCCCAATTTTCAAATGCACAATTCACGCTGTCGGGCGAATTCAGACCACGAACAGAAATAAGCCACGGTTACAAAAGTCTGGCTTTTGAAGACCAGGATGCTTCTACCATAACCGCACAGCGCACCCGCTTAAATGCCGGTTTTACCAACGAATTTATAAAAACCAGTCTTGTGCTTCAGGATGTTCGTCGCTGGGGAAATCAGCCGCAGTTGGTTACCAACGAAGATTATGCGGTATCCGTTCACCAGGCCTGGGCCGAAGTATTGTTTTCTCCGGAGTTTTCTTTAAAAGCCGGAAGACAGGAATTGGTATACGACGACTCGCGAATTTTTGGAAATGTGGGCTGGGCACATCAGGCACGCTCGCACGATGTAGCTATTTTTAAATACGAGAAGGACATAAAGCTGCATTTTGGTATTGCACACCACGAAAACGGCGACTTAACCAACGGAGATTACGATGGTCCGGATGCGTATAAAGACATGCAATTCGTTTGGTTCAATAACAAGTGGGACAAGGCTTCATTAAGTTTACTTTTACTGAATAACGGTGTTCCGGCGATGGAAGATGATGAGCAAACAACAAAATTCAGTCAAACACTGGGCGGCCGTGTTACCACAAATATCGGTGAAGTAAAAGTAGCGTCGAACCTTTATTACCAAACCGGCAAACATATTTCGGGTCGCGACATTTCGGCACTAAACTTTCTGGCCGAAGCATCGATGAAGGCATTTACACTTGGCTTTGAGCACCTTTCAGGAACGGATTACAACGAAAGCGATTATAAATCCTTTACTCCGTTTTATGGCACCAACCATAAGTTCAATGGTTTTATGGACTATTTTTATGTAGGTAATCACATGGGCTCGGTAGGTCTGAACGATTTGTATCTCAAATACAAGTACACCAAAGATAAAATCGGGTTTAACGCACATCTGCATTATTTTGCAGCAGCGGCCGATATTGCTGCTGATACCGACAACTACCTCGGAACCGAACTGGATCTTTCATTATCGTGGGCAGTAAACCCAATGGCGAATATTTCGTTCGGACTATCATCAATGTTTGCCGGCGATTCAATGGAAATTATAAAAGGCGGCGACAGCTCGGCTACTCAATACTGGGGCTATGTCATGCTTTCGGTAACGCCATCGTTTATAAAATAAAGTAAAAATAACTATCCACTAATTTCTTACCTACCCCTCGTTTGTACCTTAAATCCGCATGTTGATTTAAGGTACAAACGAGGGACAGGTGTCGATTACAAACGAGGGGCAGCTGCAAAATCTTTGTTATTATGTTTCCCACTTTGTACCAATTGTTACAACATGATTTACAAATGTTGAACATATTTGCGGAACAAAAACAACAATATGGCCCGAAAAAGACTGATAAAAACATTAAAAAAACTACATAAATGGCCGGCAATTATTATTGCCTTTATCGCCATTCTTTTTGCGGCATCGGGAATTGTGATGAACCACCGCCAGTTGTTTTCCGGTGTTGATGTATCAAGAAACCTGCTGCCCAAAAACTATCATTACAAAAACTGGAATCTGGCAGCAGTTCGCGGCTCCATCCAGCTTGAAGATGCTATTTTAATGTATGGAAATATAGGTATTTGGAAATCGGATGACGATCTTAAATTGTTTGAAGATTTTAACCAGGGTTTTCCAAAAGGAATTGATAATCGCAAGATCTATTCCATCGTTCAGTTTAAGGATGAGCTTTTTGCCGGAACACAAATGGGATTGTATAAACGCAGTGCAACAAAAAACACCTGGCAAAAACTGGAAATACCGGTAGAAAAAGAACGTATTGCCGATTTGGAAATCAAAAACAATAAACTGTTGGTGCTCACACGTAATTATTTATTGGAAAGTACCGACGGACAACACTTTGAAAAAATACAATTACCCGAGCCGGTAAATTACGAACGCAAAACCGGCTTATTTAATACCTTTTGGGAATTACACAGCGGCGAGCTCTTCGGACTGGCCGGAAAACTGTTTGTTGATTTGCTGGGACTGGTCACTATTGTACTATCGGTAACCGGATTGCTGCATTTTTTCTTTCCAAAATGGATTAAACGCAGGAAGAAAAAAATTCAGAAGCAGACTGGAAAAGAAGATCATCCCCTTCCCCCTCAAGGGGGTAACCGGAGTAACAAATTTTCCGGAGATAAGGTTAAGAACGCTTCTATCAACAAGCTGGTGAGCACGAAGAAGCTTAACCTGCACTGGCACAATGTGGTGGGCTATGTATTTGCCCTATTTCTGCTGATTAATACTTTTTCGGGGATGCACTTGCGGCCACCTTTATTAATCGCAATTGCCACAAAACAGGTGGGTATTATTCCGGGCACCCATCTCGACAGCCCGAATCCGTGGTTTGATAAATTGCGGCGTATCCACTGGGATGCTGCCAACCAACGTTATATTTTCTCCACTTCCGATGGATTTTTCTTTGCAGACGAAACGCTGAGTAAAAAACTTACACCTGCCCCATCGCAGCCGCCGGTAAGTGTTATGGGCTGTAATGTACTGGAGCCAATTGGCAAAGATTATCTGATGGTAGGATCGTTTAGCGGAATGTTTGTTTGGAACCCGCAAACCGGGATGGTAGCCGACTTTTTTACCGGGCAGCCCTACCACGCCCCGCAAGGAATGGCGCGGCCTATTGGTGCGAATACCGTTGCCGGATTTGTACAAAGTAAAAACAAAAGTTGGTGGTTCGATTACAGCGGCGGTGCCATCCAACTAAATGCACAAAACGAAAAAAGTGCGTTCACCGCCATGCCCGAAGAAATACGCGCTGCTTCGCCCATGTCGTTATGGAATGTGGCGCTGGAAATACACACGGGACGTATTTTCGAACACCTCGTAGGTAGCTTTTACATTCTGTTTGTACCACTGGCAGGCATTTGTTTTATGGTGGTAATCATCAGCGGATTCTTCCTTTGGTGGATGGTATTTCGCAGAAAAAGAAAATAAAATCCGGGTGGTAAAGACACACCAACTTACCCCCCGAATAAAATTGCCGGAAGACCGGAGACGGGAGACAGAAGAAAATCCGAACCCATTCACAATTCACTTCGGGCTTCGAGTATCCGGTATCTTCATTTTCCGCAGGCTTGTAATTTCTGCTTATATTAGCCTCCTATAAAACCTGTCGTATTATGGATTACATCAACATCAATAAAAAACTTTGGAACGAGAAAACAGCTATTCATTTTAAATCGGATTTTTACGATGTTGATGCTTTTATAAACGGAAAGGATTCGTTAAACCCGATTGAACTGGAATTACTTGGCGACATCCGAGGCAAAAAGATCCTTCACCTGCAATGCCATTTTGGACAGGACACGCTATCGTTGGCAAGGCACGGCGCCCAGGCCACCGGAGTTGATTTTTCGGAAAAAGCCATAGAAAAAGCCCGGCAGCTCAACGAACAACTTGGCACCAATGCACAGTTTATTCAAAGCGATGTGTATAAACTCCCCGAAGTGCTGGATGAAAAGTTTGATATCGTTTATACTTCGTACGGTGTAATTGGCTGGCTGCCCGACATGAAAAAGTGGGCAACAATGATTGAGCACTTTTTAAAACCCGGCGGTCAACTGGTGTTTGTGGAGTTCCACCCCATTGTTTGGATGTTTAGCTACGATTTTAAGCAGGTGGAGTACGACTATATGGAATCGGAAGCGATTGTAGAAGAGCTGGAAGGCACCTATACCGATAGTGATGCGCCGATAAAGGGGAAGTCGGTGTGCTGGAACCACGGCCTTAGCACGGTTATCGATTCGCTGATAAAAGCCGGACTTACCCTCTCCGACTTTAAAGAATTCAACTATTCCCCCTACAACTGCCTCGAAAATTTAGTTGAAGTTGAAGAAGGGAAATATAAAATTAAAGGGTTGGAAAATAAGTTTCCTTTGGTGTATTCGGTAAAAGCAGTAAAAAACTAAGTTCTTAAACTCATGCTATCAAAAGCGTCTTCCCGAGTTTATGTCTGGTTTGATTTACATAGTATTTATTTCTATAATTGGAGAATTTAACCTGCTTGCAGGAATTAACCGGGTACTTAATGTGTTTATACAATCAACTGATAACAAAACACTTCGCAGATGTGTCATAAAATTGTCGTAATGATTTTCAACAAGCAATGATTGATTATAACTAGTTTTGGCTTAACAAAAAGTAAACGATGAGCGATAATCAATTAGCACAAAACATTAAAGCACTTCGAAAAAGTAAAGGATATTCTCAGGAGGCTCTTGCTGAAATTTCGGGACTAAGTTTAAGAACGGTTCAGCGAATAGAAAACGAAAATCGAAATCCTTCAGGAGAATCATTAAAAAGACTATCATCAGCCTTAGGAGTTTCTCCTGATTACCTGCTTGAGTGGGAACCCAATGAGAATTCTAACTTTTTATTAATTCTTGCCTTCTCTCCTATTTTGTGTATAATAAATCCGTTTTTGGCCATTTTAGTCCCTTTGATATTGTGGTCGATTCAAAAAAATCAAATTCGGGGCGTGAAGGCACTTGGCGTAAAAATCTTAAAAATACAGACCACCTGGCTGGTGGTATTTTTTGTCTTCAGAACAATAAACTTTCTGAGGTTACAATATATTGTTCAGAATACAACCCAGTTCGTTGGCGATCAATGGGACTCTTTTTTATCCGATGTTGAAACTCAATCGTACCTGAAAACTATTTTTATCGTAATAAATATCTTAATCATCTTTTTTATGACTTACAAAACGTACCGAAACAACCAGAAAAACAAACCAAAACTGACTATAAAAAGACCTGGTATGAAATCTTATTTATTTCTAATCGTAATTCTGTTTTTTACTGCATGCAATAAAAAAACACAAACTACATCGCAACGCTTTATTGAACCTTGTGAATACTCAATAATGAGCTATCAGGTTAAAAATGCGGCTTATCATGATTCTGTGAAAAGGTTCTTAACAGATGACTCCTACATTTCTGTTTCCGGCGATTCAACATTTACGATTACAAACGAACTGGGAGAATTTCTTTTTAATGGAAATAACTTCGGATATACAATTATAAACGACTCTCTGATTCTTTCGAACAATAAACAGCGGTTGTCCTATAAAATACTAGAACTTGATCCAAATTCATTTCAACTTGAGATTGACAATAAATATTTTGACCGAATTGATTTAATTAAACCAAAAGAAAAAAGACGAAGAATTGAAACGATTGTAGAAATTGAATATTAAAATCGCGCAACAATTGGTTGCAGGTTGTTATTCCAGATACTCTGAGCATGAATTTTATTAAAAATTAGCATGGGTTAAAAATTGGCGATGTAAAAGACCCTTAATTCACCACCTCGCCTACCGAACCGTTTTCGCCAGGTTTCAGTTCAAAAACAAACACGGGTTTTAAATCGGGCTCCGTTCGGTGCGATACATAAAGAATAGCCGTTTGGCTTTCGTCGGAAATTTTATTGATTAACGCCGATAACAGCGCCGCACTTTTATCGTCCAGTCCGGTTGAAGGCTCGTCGAGAATCAGCAGCGGCGGATGTTTAATCATGGCACGGGCAATCAGCACCATCCTTCGGTGTACCTGCGAAAGATCGACAAAAGCCCGGTTGCCTTTATCTGCCAGTCCCAGCACTTTTAGCCAGTTGTTGGCCACGTGTTGTTGTATTTCGCTTGGCCGGTGGTACAAGCCAATGGAATCGTGAAAACCCGAGATCACCATTTGTTCGGCGGTATGACGGCGTTTAAACAGCTCCATCATCGATGGTGTAAAATACCCGATCTTCTTTTTAATTTCCCAAACACTTTCGCCCGTTCCTTTACGGCGGCCAAACAGTTCAATGTTCTGCCCAAATGCTTTTGGATTATCACCGTTTATCATGGTTAAAATAGTGGTTTTCCCCGATCCGTTTGGGCCTTTTAATTGCCAGAACTCTCCGGCTTTAATCGTCCAATTTATACTATTCAGGATCTGTCGTTCCCGGTATTTTACCGAAACATCGCTTAGTTTTATCAATTCGTTGTAGCGAATAGTTTGTTCGTGTAAGGGTCCCGGAATTTCAATAGCAAAATGAGCAATGGTTTCCGGCTCATATTTTTCAAGGTATTGTTCAATTCCATCATTAAAAACTACTTTTCTATTATCAACGCGCATGGCATGTTTTATAAACGGCAACAGATCACTCCTTCGTTTAAACACCTGTATCACAGTCATTTTGTTGGCAATGCTTTCCAATCGCTCTTTTAACTGCTTTACCGAAGCTACATCCAGCGCATCAAAAGGATTATCAAGGATAATAAAACCGGGCTGTTTGGCCATCAGAAATTCAAGCAGCGCCTTTTTTTGCTCTCCGCTTGACAGTGTGCGTATGCTGCGGCCATAGCTTTTGGTCAGCTCAAAATTATCGTGCCTGAATTCATCCTCCATAAACTTCGCCAGCGTTGTATTCGAAAACAACACGCCCTTTTTTCCTGTAAGTTCCGGGAAATGCTCTGAACACTCCCCTTTCAATAGCTTTTTTATAAAGGTCGAATCCATGACCAGGTCATCGCCGTTTAAAGCCACATGTTTAAGCATATCCCGTGTTTTGATCATACCAAGTTAGAAATATCAGACCAATAACCTGATTAAACTCTCAACATTCGAATAAATCCTTTTAACATTTTATTTTGAATTAATCTTAATAAGCCGTAAATTGAATTCCATTATCCTCCCACCCATTTTTTAAACCAAAAAACATCTAAAATCAGCCTGCTTTTATTAGGACATGAAGCTATTTATGATAAACATAACCTAATGTAAAAATGATGAGAAAGAACAAATTTGTTTTGCTGATTTTTGGAGCCGTGTGTTTAGCCATTGTTAATTTTTCATGCACCAACGGCTCTAAACCGGCGGATGTAGAAGCACAATCTGCCAAATTAACCGGCGAAGAACTGGTAGTTCGTGGCGAATACCTGGTAACAATAATGGGTTGTAATGATTGCCACTCGCCGAAACAAATGGGTGCCAACGGGCCGGAGCTTATTCCCGAACTGCTATTATCGGGTTACCCGGGTGACCGTCCCATACTCGATTTAAAAACAGAAATGACCGCTCAGGGTTTTGCAACCTTTTATCCCGATTTAACCGGTAGTGCCGGTCCGTGGGGAATGTCGTTTGCTGCCAACCTTACCCCCGACGCTACAGGTATTGGCACCTGGAGTGAAGAACAGTTTAAAAAAGCGATGAAAGAGGGTAAGTTTAAAGGCCTTGACGGAACACGCAAGCTTTTACCGCCAATGCCGGTAGAGAATTTCAAGGATATAAAAGATGAAGATATCTCGGCTATTTTTGCTTATCTGAAAAGTCTGCCTCCGGTTAAAAATGTGGTACCGGCGGCTATTCCACCTGGTGAGCAATAGTGGTATTTAAAATCACAAAGTCACGAAGAACACTAAGATTTTTTTAATCATGTTTTTCCTGACTTTGTGTTCTTTGTGGTAAATTTTTAATGTTCTATCCGAATTCGGGCATCAACCGCCAAAATTTCCTGTTCGTTACCCAACAACGGATTAATGTCAATCTCTTTTATCTCGGTGGCAAAACGCAGCAACCACGACAAACGCACAATAATATCAACATACTTATCGATATTCACACCTTCCTGCTTGCGAAAACCTTTTAGAATTTTGTATGATTTCAGACTGGTAACCATCGAGCGTGCTTCGCTGTGTGTCAGTGGTGCCAGACCCGATGCCACATCTTTCATAACCTCAACGTAAATACCTCCCATTCCGCACAACACAACGTGTCCGAAAGTTTCTTCGTAGGTAGCTCCCAAAAACAGTTCGGTTCCTGCAGCCATCTGAGCTATTAACACGCCCTCGGTTCCTTCAATCTGAAACAGGTGATGAAACTCTTTGCGCACCTGTGTAACATTCCGGACATTAAGGATTACGCCGCCAACTTCGGTTTTGTGCACCGGCCCAACAACTTTCATCACTACCGGAAACCCGATGTTCATGGCAGCCAGTACTGCTTCTGATTCCGATTTGGCCACCATTTCCTTAACTCTTGGGATACCCGCTAAATCAAATAATTTATGGATCACTTCTGGCGGCTGATAACCATTTTCGGTTTCTGCAATAACTGTTTTTACTGCTTCCGGATCGATTCCCTGTGCATCTTCCGTTTTTGCAACAGGCTTTCGTGTATTCATTACTTTTGTCAAAGCTCGGCCAAGCAACACTTCGTCAGGAAAGTTTACATTTCCCCGCGACAAGAAGTGGGCAACGTCATCTTTTACATTTATAATCGAAGGCAGAATCGGATAAATTGGCTTCTTACAAACTTTCATTTTTTCGGAAAGCAAATCGTAAACATCGCCAATTGGAAATAATCCCGGGCTTCCATAGATTACAGCCATACCGTCAATATCAAAATCATTTTCGCAGGCATCGATAATATGTCCGAGCTGTTCAGCTGTTCCTGTTGCCAGAAAATCGATGGGATTTTCTACTGATGATCCCTGAAATAATTTTTGTAACAGTGCTGTTTTAGCTTCCGAATCAGCTATCTCCGGAATTTTTAATCCACCGTCTTCTAACGCATCGGTAAGCATAACTCCCGGTCCTCCGGCATGTGTAATGATTGCCAGCTTTTCTCCTTGTAGTTCTTTACACATAAACACACTAGCAACAGTTGTCAGTTCCTCTCGACCATAACAACGTACAATTCCGGCTTTGCGGAACAATGCTTCCACAGCGGCATCCGAACTGGTAAGTGCGCCCGTATGCGACGATGCTGCACGACTGCCGGCCGATGAACTTCCGGCTTTAATCGCAGCTATTTTACAGCCTTTTTTAATTAACGAAGTGGCATGGTGCAACAACTTATCCGGATCGTTAATGTTCTCGATATAAAGCAACTTTACGCGCGGACTTTCACCATCAACATAGTGTTCGTCGAGGTAAGCCAAAACATCTTCAACACCGGTTTGTGCGCTGTTTCCCACTGAAAAAACACTGGCAAAACGTAACCCTTTCGGGATGCCCGATTCCATAATAAAAACTGCTGTTGCTCCTGAGCCGGAGATAAAATCGCAACCTTCGGAAGTCAGCTCCGGAATAGGCGTGGTAAAAACACTGGCATGCCAGGGCGTCATCACTCCAATACAGTTTGGCCCGATCAAACAAGCATCATGTTCATCAACAACTTTTACAATTTGCTGTTCGAGCTCTTTTCCGGCATCACTGGTTTCGCCAAACCCAGCCGAAATGATGATAAAAGCTTTGGTGTTATTTTGCTCTGCCAGATCGGTAATGGTTTGCAAACAATATTTTGCAGGAATAGCCAAAATAGCCAAATCAATCTCCGGAAGTTCTGCTACATCGGGGAAGGCTGGAATTCCCTGAATTTTTGATTCGTTGGGATTGATTGCAAAAAGATCGCCTACAAAATTATGATCCAGCAGGTTTTTAATGATCTTACCACCGGGCTTTGCAATATTATTCGACGCACCAACAACCACAATACTGTTGGGCCTGAGCAATTTTTCGTTAATCATAGTTTGCGCTTTAGCAGCATAAAAGTAGGTAAATACATGTTAACCTTTCCTGATTTTTTTCAACATCAAATAAAAGCAAGGTTTAAAACCTTATTTTTACGTGAAAAACTATAATGACCGATAACAAAGAGCAGAAAATAGTTGTGTTTACCGAGCTGAAGGATTCGGATCAGAATCTGATCGTCCATGGACTGAAACTGGCTGCTATTTTCAAAAAAGAGCTTTGTTTACTCTATAATTATCAGCCCATACAAAAAAAGCAACGTGATGAGTTAAAGCAAAAACTTCAGAATTATGCAGCAATTGTAAAACAGGAAGTCCCCGGGCAAAAAGTATCCACGCTTTTGCTATCCGAAAGTCAGACACGGCTTCCCGATCTGCTTGCTGAAGATTATGAAGGTATAATCGTTGTAGTAAATTCACTCAATTTTAAAAACTATTCAACGGCGCTTGCAGAGACTTCAATTCCCTTTTTATTTGTTCATCCGGAGTCGAAAATAATCAATTACAACCATCTGTTACAGCCAATTGACCTACGCAAAGAAATCAGCGACAGTTCGCTTTGGTGCTCGTATTTTGGCCGGTTTAATGCTGCTCAGATTGTCACCATTTCGGCAAACGACAAAACCAGGGAAGCTAAAACCAATGTGATGAAGAATACAGAAATAACACGAAAATTGTACAAAAAATTCAAGATCATACACAAACGTTATAAAGGTAGCAGATCAAGCTTGCGGAATGTTTTTGAAGCGCTGGAACTGGCCCTGGCTTCCGACTGTAACTTATTGGTAATTTTGGGAAGCTCGAATATTACCCCACTGGATTTGTTGATTGGCTTGCCTGAAAGAAAGGTGATAAAAGCGGCAGGGAAACTTCCTGTAATGGTTATCAATCCACGTAAAGACAACTATATTTTGTGTGACTAAAATCAGTTCAGAGTCGCAGTTTCCAGTCTCAATTTAACAATTTAGCAGTTTAACAATTAACCAATTGACAAAGCTTTTATTACTTTCGTAAACAAACATCTCAGAATGAAAAAAACGTTACTCTTACTACTTATATTTATGGGATTTATAGCCCGTGCACAGGAATTTAAATACCAGGTATTATTTGAAGGCATTGGCGATAACCGTGAGTTTACGCAGCCTTATGCCTACCCGCAAACCATTATGGGGAGCCGCGGCGCCTTTGAAGTGGGTGTTGTTATCGACAATCATCAATTACGCGGAGGATTAAGCCACTTACTGGAATTTGGCAGCGATTTAGATGCGCAAAAACCAAAACTGACTTTGTATTACCAGTTTCAGGATGAAGACAAAGAATTTGCGTTTGGAGCCTTTCCGCGCCGCGATAAAATTGATTTTCCGCTGGCCATGCTTACTGATACCTTACAATATTACCGCCCAAATATTGAAGGTCTGTATGGGAAAATCAGATGGGACTGGGGCCATCAGAATGGATTTGTCGATTGGGTTGGCCGTCAAACCGAAACACAACGCGAACAGTTTATGGCAGGATTTTCAGGCGAGATCTTCCATAAAAACCTGTTTTTGCAGAATTACCTTTTGATGTTTCATAATGCCCACACTTTGCATAACAATCCGCCATTACATATTCAAGATTATATGGGGTTCGCCCTTCAGGCAGGAATTCGAACACCTGAAAATGTTGCTGTTCATGGAGATTTAAAAATGGGGATGCTTACATCGCAATATCGCGAGCGAAATGTTACTGACGGTTACGAAACAGCCACCAGCTTTTTTGCCGAAGCCAATATGCGTTACAAAAACCTTGGAGTAAAATCGGTGATGAGCTTAGGTGCCGGACACAAATTTGCGTATGGCGATCCGTATTACCGGGCCAAAAACTACTCGCGCACCGACCTGATCTGGTATTTTATAAACCACGAAAAGATAAAAGGAAAATTCAACCTGTCGATGCATTTTGTTGACTGGGATACGCTCGATCAGCAGCAACAGCTTTCTGTTATCTATGTATTTGGAAATTAATTGACGTCAGGAATTCGCTGCCTTGATTTACTTTTCTCCCTTAATAGTGAAAAAGAAGGTACTTCCTTTACCCGGAGTACTTTCAACCCAAATTTCACCGTTATGACTGGTTACAAACTCTTTGCATAACGACAGTCCGAGACCAACACCTTTCTCGCCGTTTGTTCCTGCTGCTACATCAATATTCATGTCATCATTGAAAATAGTTGCTGCATAATCAGGCGTCATTCCAACACCAAAATCTTTTACCGAGAAGACTACTTTACCCGCCTCTATTTGAACCGCATTAATAAATATACTACTTTCTTTATTGCTAAATTTTATAGCATTCATCAACAGGTTACGTAAAATCAACATGATAATGTTCCTGTCGAAGTATATTTCCAGATCCTTATTATCAAGTTTGTTTTCAACCTTAATTCGTTTTTTTAATGCTGTTGCCGAAACTTCAACTATTACATTTGAAAAGATCTCATTAATGTTTAAGGTCTCCGGTTTAAACTCAATTTTTTTATCCTGACTTCTGGCCCAGTGTAATAAGCTGTTCAGCAAATCAAAAGCATTGTGCGACGAGTCGTGTATATGTTTTATTAACTCCATTCTGTTTTCCTCATCCATGTTTTGGTGTCCTTCTATTAACACATCCGAGAAACCCAAAATTGCATTAAACGGATTTATTAGATCATGCGCAATTATGGAGAAAAGCTTGTCTTTTGTAACATTTGCCGTTGTTAGTTCAATATTTAATTGAGAAAGGTTTTCAGCCACCTCTGTTATTTTATTTGTCTGCGTTTCAATTTGCTTTTTTTGCTGTTTTAGAAGCGAGTTTCTTTGATGAAGTTTCTCTTTCTGGAGCTCCAGTATACGGTTTTTATCTTTTAGTACCTTTGTTCTGTTTTGTACCAATCCTTCCAACTTATGTTTTTCTGCTGTAAGTTTAGCTACACGGTACCTGAAAATAACAATTATCAGAAAAACAAGTAGCACCATACAGCTTGAAATAAACCACCATGTTAACCACCAGGGAGGGCTAATTACCACTTTTATCGATGCTTCGTTTTTGTTCCATACACCGTTGTTATTTGCCGCAATAACTCGGAACACATATTTGCCCTGTGCCAGATAATTATAGTTTACATGCGTATGGTCGGTTTCAATCCAGTCTTCATCTAGACCTTCAAGTTTGTATTTAAATTTATTTTTGGCGTAATCGAGGTAATTGGTAGAAGCATATTCAAAACCAATGGAGTTTTGCTTATGTTTTAGCTCTATTTGATCGGTACAGAACGGGCTCTTTGGCAGAATTTCATCTGTTCCAAACTTTTCAACTTTTTTATTGTGAAGATAAAATCCACTAATAAATACATCCGACACCTCTGTATTTAGATTCAGTTTATCCGGATCAAAACCCGCTATTCCGTTATCTCCTCCAAAGAACAGAACATTATTGGTATTTTTAGCACTACACCCGGGTTTAAATATTCCCGGCGGAAGGCCGTCAGCTTCATCAAGATTTGTTATTAATTGTTCTGTATCAGGATTAAAACCTGTAATTCCTGAAACAGAACTAATCCACAGATTTCCGTTCCGGTCTTCTTCTACAGAACAAATGTTTTGAGCCGGAAAACCGGGATCAACCCGATGAAAATTATCGCTCTCGGGATTGTACCTGCACAATCCCGAAAATGTGCCTATCCAAATTCGCTTTTTTGAATCTTCAAACAAACAATTGATATAATCGCTGGGAATTGTATGGGAATATTCCGGCACGTGATAATAACTTGTGAATTTCTTTGCACCTTTTTTCAAAACACTCACACCACTGGGAGTTGCTACCCATAGATTTTCATCCGAATCAAGCAATAGCTGGAATGACCAGTCATTCGATAATCCGTTTTCGGCGAAGTTGTAATTATAGAATTTCTGTTCCTTATAATTAAAATAATCTATTCCTTTTCCATGCGTAATAATCCAGAAATTACCATCAGCATCTTCCTGTATTCCCCTGATATCATTATTCGAAATTGACAATGAATCCTGAGGATCGTTTATATAAGTGATAAACTTGTCGTTCACCGGGTCGTAGCACTGCAGACCTCCGAGATTAGTACCTACCCACATTCTGTTTTGGCTGTCGTTATATAAACAACAAACTGCACCGCGTCCAAGACTTCCAGGATCATTCAGATTGGAATGATAAACGTGGTGACGTTTGTTTTTAAAATCAAATACATCAATGCCATCATTACCATTTCCAACCCAACACACGTCATCATCATTAAAAGCAATTTTCACAATATTGTTACTAATCGTGTGCCAGAATTTTTCAGGATTTTTATCATAAATGCTTATTCCTTTTGATTGATATCTTAAGCCAACACCACCAGGGCTGTTAATTGTCCAGTAATTCCCCTGCTTGTCCTGTAGTATCTTTGAAGGAAGTTCTTCAACAAGGTCTTTGGCGGCATTAACGCTATGTATCCTTACAAAAGTATCTGATTCGTTATCGTATCTCCTTAAACCTTTTAAATCGCAAATCCAAATGTTATTATTAAGATCGGCATAGATGAAAATAATGAAATCAGAATAATTATCTCCCGTGGTATATCTTTTGATTTCTTGGTTTTTAGTATCCAGTAAATTTACACCACCGCCGTAAGTAGCTATCCAGAGTTTTGAATTATCTACTAATACAATATCAGTAATATTATTATCGCCCAGGCTCTTATTATCCGTAGCATTCGAAAGAAATCTTTTCGATGTACGTTCAGAGATGTTAAAATACATCAAACCTCCGTTATTCGAGGAAATCCAAATGTTATTGTTTTCATCGAAAAGAAAGTCGGTTATCCCGAAATCGGGATTGTGGAAAACAAGTTGGGGTGTATTTGGCTCCTTATCGATTTGGTAAATTGAATTTGCAGCAGAGATATAAATGTTGTTCTTCTGATCCTGTTTTATGGCCGAAATTTGACGAAATACATCCTCATCCAATTCAAACGAGCTCAAAATACGGTTAAAGTTATCCAAACACGGATTGTAACTACATAAGCCACCGACCGATATAATCCAAAGCGTTCCTGAATTGTCGATAAACAAATCCTGAATACGATTATCGTATAAAGTAGTGCTATCAGTACCTCCTGACAGGTAACGTGCCAGATTTTCGCCCCTTAAGCAATATAATCCGTCATTAGTTCCAATCCAGATAAAACCTTTACTGTCCTGAACAATACATGTACTGTTTTTACTTTTAAAATCGTTATCCGGAATCGGATCTGCATATATTAAGTCGATGGTTTCAGCAAATGAAACATTAGGAATAATGAATATACAAAGTAGTAAGAGGAGTTTTGCCCAATTTTTTTTCTCAATTGTTTTTATCATATAAACTATACTCTTAACAATGTAAAAGTTAGCTGGTTTCGGTGATTCTTAAATGAAAGCCCTTATAAATCATCCCGGTAATTTTTATCACTTCCCGATTTAATAAAAATATACCATGGATAAACTTTTCAGTCCATGGCAAAAATATTCTATTTTTTGAAAATCAAGAGGTTAAAAGGGATGATATTGCCTTCAAAAAAGATTAAAAGTAGTACAGCTCAGTTCATAATGTCAATTTCACGGCATTAAGTAGTGTAACTATAAGCAAAATGCCGCGCCTCCTTTAACTATTTCACAATCTTCATTTCATCCAGTAAATAACCTGCACCTGCAAACTTATCTATGATAAACAATGCATAACGAATATCGATCGAAATGTTTCGACACTGCTCCGGATCGTACATAATGTCGCTCATTGTACTTTCCCATGTTCTATCGAAATTCACCCCAATTAACTCGCCATTTCCGTTTACTACAGGGCTTCCTGAGTTACCCCCTGTCGTATGGTTCGATGCCAAAAAACAAACCGGCACATCGCCATTCACCTCATATTGTCCAAAATCTTTGTTTTGGTAAAGTTCTTTTAAACGATCCGGCACATCGTAGTCGTAAATCTCCGGATTGTCTTTTTCCATAATCCCTGTCAACGTTGTGTAGTATTTGTATTTCACCCCGTCTTTTGGCTCATAACCTTCCACTTTTCCGTAGGCTACACGCAAGGTAAGATTGGCATCCGGGTAAAAAGCCTGTCCCTTTTTCATTTCCATTAAACCGGCCATGTACACCTTCATGTTGTCGTCGATTGATTTACTGATCTTCCGAACCTCCGTAATAATATCTTTTGAGTAAATAAAGTTCAGCTGATTGAACATAGAAATAAGCGGATCTTTTCGCAACTTCAATAATTGTTTCTCCGATCCGTTTTCGAGGAGCTCTTCCAGCTTTTTCCGGTCGGTTAAAATTGATTTCTGATAGACCTTTTTAATTAGTTTGTTCTGTTCGAACTGATTAATTGTTTCCACCACTTCGGCAGGTAAAAACGAGGCATCAAGGCCATGAATCAACTCCGGCATAAGTGAGGCAAACAAAGCCTCGTCGGTTGGTTGGTTAAAATCTTTATAAAAGCCGGGAAGCCCTTTAAGCATGGCCGAACGCATACTTTCTGCTCTTTCATTCTGGTTATTCTCAATGTTGTTGATAATAGCATTGATGGTGCGTGCCTGTTTAAACACCTCTACTCCACTCATCACAATTTCGCGGTAGTAATCGTAGGCTTTTATATACTTTGCATAGTCGGTATACAGCACATCAAAAGCATCAAAAACCGGTTCGTATTTATTATCCCAGGTATTGTTTTGCTGTGCCCATTTTTTGAATTCTTCCTCGTACTCCAGCTTTTTATTAATGGCATCCAGGCGTTTTAAACCTTTAATTTCGCCCTGCCATTTTTTCCACGAATTACTTATCCCTTGGTATTTTGCCGCGTACTGAATACGAATTTTAGGATCCGATTTCATATCTGCACCAATAATATCCAGTTTCCTATCGCGCAGCATAATACGGTCCGCATCGCGCTGATTCATGGTTACATCAACCGCCTGGTGCGGCCAGTATTGCATTGTTGATCCGGGGTTTCCGAAAACCATGGTAAAATCTCCGGGTTGCACACCTTTCATTGAAACAGGAAAGAATTTCTTTGGAGTAAACGGTACATTATCGGGTGAATATTCCGCAGGCTCGTTGTTTTCATCGGCATAAATACGGAACAGAGAAAAATCGCCGGTATGCCGCGGCCACATCCAGTTATCGGTATCGCCGCCAAACTTGCCGATGGCTGATGGTGGCGCCCCCACCAAACGTACATCTTTATATACTTTATAAACGTACAGGAAATACTGGTTGCCGTAAAAAAGCGGCTTTATTGAGGCTGTGAATTTTCCGTTGTTACGGGCTTTTTTAATAATACGGTCGGTATTTTCTTTTATTTTTTTGTCTGCTGCTTCGCCTTCCAGATTGTCGGTTCCGGCCATTACGCTATCGGTAACATCTTCCATGTATTCCAGAAAACTTATTGTTAATCGTTCGTTCGGCAGCTCTTCATCGCGACTCATGGCCCAAAAACCATTAGTAAGGTAATCGTGTTCTACGGTACTGTGCGACTGGATTTGGCGGTATCCGCAATGGTGATTGGTTATCAGCAATCCTTCATCCGATATCAGTTCTCCGGTACATCCTCCACCAAAAATAACCACAGCATCTTTCATGCTCGAGTGGTTCACATCGTAAATATCATCCGCAGTAAGTTTAAAACCCATTTCCTGCATTTCTGCCAGGTTGTATTTTTCCAGCAGAATTGGAATCCACATTCCTTCTTTAGCCGAAAGCTGAAACAGACTTAATCCTAGTAATATTAGCAACAAACTCTTCTTCATCATCTTAAAAAAATTTAAGCGGTAAAGAGAATAAAACTGACGAAAAAAAACAATGATTAATTACATTTTGATCGGTGAATGTTCATGAACTTTTCTCAGGCAATCCTGTTTCCATAAAGAACCAAAATGCCGGCACATTTTATAGAATTGTATAAATTTGTACAACTAGCAACAGATGCTGACTATGATTGATTTTTTACCGAGTAACAGTCTTATTCAACTGATAACCGCTTTTACTGCCATCGGAACATGTTTACTTTTATGGAAATTCAGAAAAGCAGTTGAGGTACGTTTCCTGATTCTACTGGAAGTTTTTGTTGCCATTTGGGCATTCAGTTACGCGCTTGAATTTGGAACTCTTCTTCTGGAAGAGAAAATGTTTTACTCGCAATTATCGTACCTGGGCATTGCATTTATTCCGGTTTCGTATTTCTTTTTCACCATCGCGTTTAGTCAAAAATTTAATTTGGTAAATAAACAAAGTATTTTTCTTGCAATGATTATTCCAATAATTACGTTAGTACTGGTATTTACCAACGATAAACACGGACTTATCTGGAAAAATTACACCTTAGACAGCAGCACCAACATGCTGTATTATAAACATGGAATTTGGTTTTGGATTTTCGATATATATGCATTTACACTAATTTGCTGGGGGATTTTTAACCTGATTAGTTCAATTTCGACCTTTACCCGTTTTTACAAAAAACAAATTCGAATATTGATCATTGCCTCGCTTATTCCGGTAATTGCCAACCTGATGTATATTTTTAACATTAATCCAATTCCGGGTTTCGACTGGACCACCGTTTCGTTTGTTTTAACCGGATTGATTATTGCAATTGGCATATTCCGCTACAAAATTTTTGAGTTGATTCCGCTTGCCCGCGAAAAACTGCTTGGTACTATGAATGAAGGAGTTTTGGTAATCAATACTAACGGGATTATTGAAGAAGCCAATCCGGCCCTATTAAAAACATTTAGTCTGAATGAAAATACAATCATTCACTCCAACCTGGTTAATACATTTGAGAAATTTCCGAATATTATTGAGCTTCTTCAGTCGGAAAACGACAGTTTTACCGACTTTGAGCTTCAAAGCAACAATCAAACCTACTACTATCAAATCAGGGTTTCAACGCTTTACGACAAGCTGGGAAAACTTAGCGGAAAACTGATGGTTTTAAGCGATGTTTCTTCAATTCGACTGGCTAAAAATCAGCTTACCAAAAGCAACGAAAAGCTAAAAGAACAAAACAGACGAAACGAAAAGCTCATCGACGACCTGGATGCCTATGCCCATACGCTGGCTCACGATCTGAAAAACTCGTTAGGCGTGATCTTTTCATCAAGCGATATTATTTTAGGAGCGATTGAAGAGGGTGATATGGATACGATTAAGGAATTTTCGGCAGTGATAAAAGAATCGTCGGCTAAAACCATAAGCGTAACCAACGAGTTGCTGAAAATGGCCACTGCCGGCCACGAAGATGTTGAAACCACACCTATAAAGATGGAGCAGGTTTATGCTGCCGCAGTGGCACAGATTACTGATATTGTTACCGATTATAAGGCTTCAATTGAAATAGAAAACAGCTGGATTGATGCGCAGGCTTACGCGCCGTGGATTGAAGAAATATGGATAAACCTGTTATCGAATGCCATGAAATACGGTGGTGTTCCTCCGGAGATAAAAGTGGGCTGCGAACTTAGCGGAAAAGGAATGGTGAAGTACTGGGTGAAAGACAACGGCGATGGTATTCCTGCCGATCAACACGTAAAAATATTCAGGAAACATACGCGTCTGCAACCCGACAAAGCCGGTGGATACGGACTTGGGCTATCGATTGTAAAACGTATTATCGAAAAACTGGGGGGCAAAGTGGGTGTTGAAAGCAGCGGCGAACAAGGTGCCGGATCGTTGTTCTATTTTAAATTACCTGTTGTATCAACCAAATCAATTGAAGAAACGCATTAGTATTTCCCACATTTCATCGTGAAATAACACCGGCAACAGCGAATTACCGGGCGCCTCACCCATTCGAACCACCACAATACTTTCACTTGGTAAGACCTCAATAAACTGACCATTTTTACCCATAGCCGCAATAAGTTCATCCGGCGCATGCGGACTCATGCTGCTATTTAGCGGAGCTGTAAAACCGGGCAATACAACCGAGCCTTTCCCGTTTAACCACCATAAATACCCGTATGAAAGATTCAAGTTTTGTGAGGTGTTCACCATTGCATTAAAATAACTTTTATCGCTTACTACTTCTTTGCCATTCCATTCACCTTCGTTTTGAATGAGCAAACCAAAACGAGCGGCATCACGCGCAGTACTCCAATAAATATTATTGTAGCCACTTTTAATCCAGTTCCCGTTTATCCCTGTCTTTTGGCCCAAATATTCGGCAGTAAACCGGTTATAATCTAAATCAGCTGCCGTAGCAACAACTTCCTCAAGTAAAGTGTATGGTGCGTTATGATAAAACCATTCCTCTCCGGCATCAACTCCGTAAGTTAAACACTCAGGCAAAGTGCAATCCAGGTCGCCAACCTGGTGGTTTAATCCGCTGGTCATGCTTAGCTGGTGTTTAATGGTTATCAGGTTTTCCTTTTCTAAGTCCATATTAGTCCATCCATTTCCGAGATAATCTGAGGTTTTATCATCAATAGACAGCATACCTTCTTGTTGTGCAATTCCTACCAAAACTGCTGTCAGCGACTTTCCTGCGGATGCCCAATACCATTTCGAGTTTTTATCGAACGAAGAAATATTCAGAATATCTTTTCCCCAATATTCTTCAACAACTATGCGTCCATTTTCCAGAATCAAAAAAGCTCTTGTATTATTGGTCTTCAAAAAATCGTAAAGCTCGTTTAATACTCCTTCGTTCCATCCAAGTTCTGAAACGGACGTATTTTCCCAGGTTTCCGAATCTGTTGGAGGAAAGTATATTTCTGCCTCTTTTGGATTGTCGACAACTGTATCATCGGAACATCCGAGGAATAAAAACAGGGCTATAAGTATGGTGAAACGAAACATGAATAATGATTTTTGATTCTTCAATATACTAATTTTATTTATCCGGGTTGATGCGGTTGCAAACTCTTCTGCAGCCTGTTCAAGATACTTTTCTACATTTTTTATTGAATCCTCAACATCTGTCGCTTGCTCCATCATTTTAGCCAGGTGATCGATTTTATACGCTTATATTTTCTCATGTGCGGGATCATTTCCGGGCCGCCGGACTTTATTACCCTTGTGCACGGAAACACTCTTAATCAACAACTTACATACTTTATCATTTATTTGCTTTTTAGCGAAAATTATGTTTATTTTAAGGGCAAAATCAAAAACTATTCCCGTTGAATACGCGCCCGCAAATAAAGCTTGAATATGCGAAACACGCCCAGCAGGACGTTCTCCTGATCCGATTTCCCTTTAACTTTTCTTTAAAGGAAAAATTAAAGCAAACATTTCCGGTGTTATGGAGCAAGCAACTGCGAAGCTGGTATGTATTGAAACATGATTTCGACTACAGTCGGTTTATGCAAGAATTTAAGGTTTTGGCTGATATCGACGATTCTTCATTAAACTTAAATAACCGGGCTGTTTATACCACCCCGCTGAAACGAAATTACGATTACCGTAAAAACATAAAGCTGCCGAATGGGTACATGGAATTACTTCAACAAAAACGTTACAGCGAAAATACGATAAAGACTTACTCGGGATATTTCAAGGATTTCATGCACTATTTTGAAGGCAGGGATTTATCTCTGGTTGAATTGCATGAAATAAATAATTATATCCTGGCTTTAATCCAGTCGGCTAATATTTCAGGAAGCGAACAAAATCAGCGCATCAATTCGATTAAATTTTACTATGAAAAGGTTCTGCGAAGAGAGAAACAATTGATAAATATTGAACGACCACGCAAAGAAAAAGCATTGCCCGATACGCTGAGTAAAAACGAAATTCGGCTTATTTTGGATAATACAGCAAATATTAAACACAAATGTATGCTTGAATTGATATACTCGGCAGGATTACGCAGGAACGAGATTTTGCAAATGAAGTTAAAGGACATTGATTCGGAAAGGTTGTTGGTTAAGATATGCGGAGGCAAAGGTCGAAAGGACAGGTATTCGCTTTTATCTAAAAGTGTATTAACCCATTTGAAGCAGTATTTTATAGCGTATAAACCAAAATATTGGTTATTTGAAGGCCTGAACGGAAGCCAGTATTCAAGTACAAGTATTACACGGGTTTTAAAGAGTTCGGCCAAGAAAGCAGGGATTAAAAAAAGGGTTCATCTGCATATGCTCCGTCACTCGTTTGCCACCCACTTGCTGGAACAGGGTACTAACCTAAGGGTAATACAAAACTTGCTGGGGCATGAGAGCATTCAAACCACCGAGATTTACACCCATGTATCGAATTTAGAGTTAACGAAGGTTGTAAATCCAATTGATGAGATAATAAACAACACATGAAAAGTACCATTTACAAGCATATAGTATTAGAAATGACACTTTTTGTTACAGATATGAAAAATATAATGTGCATAAATGATTTGTTACTGATACGTTAGCAACAAGCTTAAAAAGAAAGTAGTGCAATAAATAATAATCTAATGAGAACAGAATATATTCGAACGAAAGTAAGACCATTTAAAAAGCTCTTTGTCATTGAGCCTGGCGACTACAGTTCATTTGCCAAAATCTTTCTTGAAATACAAAATGAAATTGATTCCATTAATAATCTGATTTTTGTTAATAACGAGAAACTGTTCTCAGTAGTAAGTAAAGATTTTGTAAAAAGAAGTGACCCAGATATAATCCTAAATTTATCAAGTTTAGACGACGATAGACTTTCTGATTTCTTTGGAGTTTCTTCAGTAAAACCAATTTCAGAAAACTTCAAAATTGGGAGGTTTGGAACTACAATAGATTGTTTTACACATTTACCAGACACATTAAATAAATTTTTTAGTGAGAATGAAATTAACAAAGACATATTGTCCGCAAATAGATTAGAAAATGTTGATGTTTCATTATTTGCTTGTATTAATTATGGATTGTTTCCTGAGGAAATTCAAGAACATCTGGAATTTTCGATATTTAAAGAATTAACTCCTAGAAGATTAAGCACCAATATTGATTTGATTGATAATCTTTTTGAAAAAAATAAGAAATTTTGTCAATTGACAAATCAAATTGGAGGATTTGGAGGTTCTCGTGATGGAACGAGTATCTATGAAATAGACTATAATTCAGAAGGCTACTTCTCAGATTCAAAGAAATATTTCATAGTATCTGCCAAAGATGATTTTGAAACAATTACATACTTCTGGAATATTCGTTCTTATTATACTAATTCTAATATTGCTTGGGTGCCAATAACTTTGTTAGGCCAAATTGGTCAACTTGTTGAAGAAGACTCAACTTTTGTGTGCTTTGATAAGGAGTCATTAGAGTCTATTGAAAAAAATTATAGCTCAACTAAAATAATTCAACCATCAAGATTGCATTTTCGGAATAGAAATGAAAGGTGGAAATTTTATGAGCATGATAGGACAATTAATATTAATGATGAAGAATTAATAATACAACACCCAGTCGGCAAGAGTTTTTCAGATATAGGATTGGGTTGCGCTTTTGTGTTAGAGATTATAGGTTTAGAAGAATTTGTCTATCCCAAAAGAAGAAACCTTGGCGAACTATTTTTCCCAAAACATTACGAACATAATTTATTTGAGGAACGATTTTTACGAATTAGTGAAAATGGTCTATCAAAATATGTGGTTGAGTTTCACCCACTATCAACAAAAGATGTAGTTGAAACTATTAGACTGCCCAGTTTTTCAGAAGCAATAGATCATTTATTTAAGGATATTGGTTACAATTTAAAGAGAACGCAAAAATCATCAATCCTTGAACAATCAGTGAACTTGTTGGGAAGTTTGAATAATCTCGAATTGATTTCAAAACAAGAAATCTTTGAACTACTTGTTTCATTAACACCAAATGTAAGGACTGAAAAAGCGGTAAAGAAGCTCTTAAAAGAAATTGAATTAACAGTAAACCCTGATGACGTTCTTGGAATATTAGGAGAAATAAGAGAGAATGGAGGTGTTAATTTCCCTTCTGTTACCTATACGATTGAAGAAATTCTAGGAAAATCCTCTCTAAATGGGAATTCAAAAAAACAGCTCTTACCTTATTTACAAGAGCTCTATAATCTAGGTATTTTTTTAAGGGGGAAATTTTTTAAGTGTCCAAAATGTGAAAGTAATTTATGGATTCAAATAGATGATGTAGCAAGGCAAAACTACTGTGTTGAATGTAATAATGAAGTGAAACTTCCTGTTTATTTAAACAATAAACAAAGCAGTGACCATTATAGACTTAATCAATTATTTGTCAGGGCAATTGACCAAGGGCAACTAGCTACACTTTTGCTATTAAACTTTTTTTACATTCAAAAATATAGGGCTTTCAATTATTTATCCAATATCGAAATATACTCATCAGACAAGCTTCTTACTGATGTCGATTTATTAATTAGAATAGGGAAAAAGATTGGTTTATGCGAATGCAAATCGACAGGAGGATTTAACCTAAACCAGGCAATTGAACTTGTTGAATTAGGGAAAAAATTTAAATGTGACTTCATTGCATTTTCTTGTCTAAATAATCTTGAAAGTAAAGAAATCAATGAATTGATGGAAAGGTTGAGGACTGAAGATGTTAATTTCCCAATTTTCATTTTGGGCTCTGAGTCCCTATTTAAACCAAATTCAAGAATCATTCAGAGCTTTTTTGAATTAAGGAGAGATGATACATTTAAAACAGGACCTTTTATAATAAAATAAATTCCAGACTATATAACACACTAAAAATGGATAAGGAAATTGAAATAAAATTTAAGCAAAAGAAAATTAATCATGTTTTTCACTACACAAAGAGATACGATTGGTTACAAAAGATTCTTAAAACAGGATTCGCCCCTTCATACTGTTATGAGAGGATAAGCGATTCGGAATTTTTTATTCCAATGATTAGTTTTTGTAATATTCCATTAAAAGACGTTGATAATTACATGCGTTACGGAAAGTATGGTATTGGAATGAGCATGGAATGGGCTGTTAGAAATAATATTTCACCAGTAATTTATATTCATGACCAAACTCCATTCAGGGAATTTTATCATATGTTTTCAAATTTCAATAAATTTAACATAAATCCTGATTTCAAGAACATGACTGTACAAGTAGTTCAATTTCTGAAAAATTGGAAAACAAAACATAAAGGGAATGATATAATTACATATCATGAGAGAGAGTGGAGATACATCCCAGTCTTGGAAGATGATAAAAAAATCATTCAGAATACAGACCCCGAATTCAATGATTACATGGAAAAGGATAAGATGAAGAAACCCCATTTCCCTAAAAAAATATTAAAAATCGAACAAATATCGGATTTGAGGTACATAACAGTTACAAAAGACAAACAACGACATGAAATATTAGAATTATTGTACGATAGGTTTACGACTGAAAAGGTAACGAATGCTATTGCTGAAGGGAAATTACTTATTCTTACAGCTGACCAATTGCATAATGATTTTTAGTAAAAGCCAGTTGCTAACAAATTGTAAATTGCATTGCTGGGTTCGTGGTGTGTCGTTCGCTGGATTCTCGCAACATCGTTCCGTCCTCGCGGACAGGAACGAGCTCCGAAATCCGCAACGACAACTTACAAGTGACCGTTGTGCGTCATTTTGAAAAACCTAAAACATGGAGATTAATCATCGACAACAAAGTAAAAATTCAGAGTTTGAATCGTCATTATGGATTGATTTAAATAACGGCTCAAAGCGCCATATTGACTATATTGAAATTGAAAAAGCAATTAAAGACTTTTGCTTTATTAAACATGAGCTTTCAAATTATGACTATTTATATGCAAGCCAACTACTTTTTGACATTCACCTAAATTTACCTTATTGGGAATATCTATTCGTAGGCGGACAAATTAATAGAAATGAAAAAGATGAATTGGAAGAAAACGCATTGTTGACAATTTATCTCCTTTTCAAAGAAATTTATGAAGCAGAAGGCTATTGTTATCTTTTTAAGCACAAACTATTTGACACAATAAAGCAATCAATCCAACGGTACAATCCCGACAATGACAGAAAAAGAAAATTGGTAGAAATCATTGTTTTTGCTCAAGACAATTATTCAAATGAAAGATTAAGTGACCAAAATTCAGACCCATTAGAAAAGGCAGACCAACTATTAATGCAAAAATTAATAGAAAATGACAATTGGGTTTTAAATGAATCTGTAAAGAAATATTTCATTGACAAAGCAATGTCATTTAAATAAAACTGGACATGATGAATAATAAAATAAAAAACGAACGCACAACACAGTACATATTTCAGGGCGGGGTTTGGTGGTACGCCAACTGCGGATTCTCGCATCGCAGTTCCGTGTCCTTCGGACAGGAACGCTCTTCGAAATCCGCCCCGACAACATGTACCAACCGTTATAACCCATTTTGAAAAAATGAAATTAGCTTTTACGATATTAATCCTGACTTTAAGTTTTCAGAATTTATTCTGCCAAATTGATAGTGCATTTATCATTTTAAAGTCTGAATCAAATATTGATACTATTTCAAAATTTGAAATATCAAAATCAAAAACTCATTTTTATAAAGCAGATTTAACCCCATGGAAAATTCTTAAAGACAGCGGAATGTTTAATGCACAAAATGAAAAAATTGGATTTTGGAAAGAATTTCCAATCGATACTACAATAATTGACTCGGATGATAATATAAAAGTACAAAACCCAAATTCTAAAATATTTGAGCCCAAAATTATCAGACTTGAAGGAAATTATAAAAATGGGAAAAAAGATGGTTTATGGAAGGAATACATTGCAAGCATTCGCTCGAAGCCTTTTTTCTGGGATTTGAATAAAACAAGTGAGTTCGAAAATAATTTGAAAAATGGAAGAGAAGTTTGGTTCGAGCCATTTTCAAAAGACACGATGATGATATTCTTATACAAAAATGACGAGCCAATAAAACAGATTAAATAAAAATGGGGAATAAAGAGATTAAGAAAAGAAAAATTAATATGAAAAATCCATTACTAAAAGTAATAGGATTGGTATTTGTTCTGTCTTTAATCCTTTTGATACATGAAAAAAATAAAAACAAGGAATTAATATCCAACGGCGTTGAAAACATTGCAATTGTAAAGTCATACAAACACGTTACTTTCCTTGACAACGAAAAATCAAAACAAACAATTTCGTTTCATCAGATAGGACTTGATTACCAATTTAACGGGATTAATTATTCAAAGACCTTGGAAATAGACTTGCAGGAATTCAAAAATAAAATTGGACATAAATTAAATAATGGAGATACAATAAAAATAAAACATTCAATGAGGAATCCTGAAAATGTGATTGTTGAATGAAAAATAAAAGATTAAAAATTATCGGATTTTATGTGCTTAGTGCTCTAATGTTATTTGCTTTTTGGCTTTTAGACAACTCAGAAAAGCTAACAAATTTTTTAGAAAAAACAGATAGAGTTATGACAAATTGGGCGATGGGATTTTATGCAATAATTGGAATTGTAAAACTTGTACTTATTACAGCTGGACTTGCAATCCCTGTTATTTTGACAATAATGATAATAATAAATAAAAAAAACGGGTTATAACACGGTACATATTGCAGGGCGGGGTTTGGTGGTACGCCAACTGCGGATTCTCGCATCGCAGTTCCGTGTCCTTCGGACAGGAACGCTCTCCGAAATCCGCCCCGACAACATGTACCAACCGTTAGCCACAAGCAAAATGAAGACACTACAAACAATAAGTATTTTGATTTTTTTGACTCTAAGTGTTAATTCACAAGAGATTCAAAAAATAAATACGAAAGACTTGATTTCAGTATCAAATGAATTCGGACTTGATTCTGCATTGCACTTATCTGGCGGATTTCCTATTTATCGAATCGACAGTATTACTGCCTTGGATTTGTTAGATAAGATGATAACATATACAAGATATACTCCTTCAGAATATTTCTTTAATAAAATGGCTCATGCTTGGACAAATGAGAAAGTGAAATTCAAAACTCAAAATTTAGCATTGCTCCAACTAAATGAAATTAAATCAAAAAAACGCAATAAATATAACAGACTCATTATTTTAGATGACAAATTGATTATAAGTATAATTAAACAGAAAGTTAAAATTGAGCATCAATTGATTTCATGTTATAACTTCTGTGATTCATTATCTAATTGTCAAAAGAAAGAGTTTCCAAATTTCTTTCAAAGAATACCAAATGCGTTTACAGGTAAAACTCCATTAATAGTCGAAGATTATAACGCAAGTCAAAAGAATTGCTATAAAATCATGAGACTTTTAGGAGAACTTAAAAGTGATTACTTTGATTCCCAGAAATACCATTACCATAAATCTAAACTTCGACCGTATGAGAGAGATAAAGATATCTTTCGGTTTAAGGAGCATTATGGAGAGTATGATTCGATTATGGTAAATCTAAATGTAAATTATAATTCAATTAATGAACTTGATTTCAGCAAAGAACCAGAATTGCAAAAAATCATAAAAGGATTCGAAGAAGACAAATGTTGGGAATTTATTCTTCAAAACAATAGGAAATGTTTTTTAGAGTTGGGGTGTAGATTTGCACCATTAGCAGGATTTGGTATTCAATATAAATTAGAGCTAATTGATAAGAATAAATTATTGATAATAAAAATTGCAGAATGGAGATCTTAATTAAAAGTCGAGTAGGTAAAGGGGAATTTCACCCCTAAACCTCTCACAGAACCGTACGTGATAGTCTCCCATCATACGGCTCTTCGAAGTGAACTCTACGGATGAAAACCATACGTCCAATGCACAAACAGGTTCGGATAACATTTATAGATGTTCGTTAACCAGTTCCATGCAAGTTTACGTGGTTTTCGCCTGTACCGACGATACTTGTTTGTTACCCATTTGATGAGCCTCCGGTTCAAAAGCCGCATAGCCCGTTTTAATCCAGTTACATTAAAATGACCAAAGTAATTTATCCAACCCCGTAAATACGGTGCCAGCATTTCGGCAATTTTCTGGATATTAAACTGTACCATGCGATGAATCTTCAACTCCCTTAATCGTTCCCCTACCCGCTTGATAGCTTTCCTGCTCATACTTGGCGTAAATACCAACTGAAGATGCCCCCATTTGCCCCGTGTACGCCTCGTTTTAAAGGTAAACCCTAAAAAATCAAACGTGCGGCACTTCACTTCAAAGGGTGGGTGCTTCTTCTGGTTGCGCTTGCAGTAAACAATCTTCGTTTTCTCTTTGTGGGCTTCCAGCTTACATTGCTTTAATCTTCGTTTCAGGTTCTCCAATAAACGGAGTGCCTCTTTGAAGTTCTGGCAATGGATTATCACGTCATCGGCATAGCGTTCGAACGGATTTTCAGGATAATATTTATCCATCCATTTATCGAACACAATATCCATAAAAATATTTGCCAACAACGGGCTGATTACCCCGCCTTGTGGTGTCCCTTTCTGAGTATTCTTCTGAATACTACCTTCGGGCAACTGCACATCGGCTTTCAGAAAACGTTCAACATACAGCAAAATATGTTTCTCCTGCGTATGATGACGTACTGCTTTCATAAGCAGCTCATGGTCGATATTATCGAAGAATCCCTTGATGTCCAAATCGATGACCCAGTCGTACTTCATGCAATTCTCTTTGCATTGTTGAACAGCTTGCCTGGCACTCCGTCTCGGACGGTAGCCAAAGCTGTTCCTATGAAACGTAGGTTCAACTATAGGTTCAAGTTCTTCCCGTATTACCATTTGAGCTACTCGGTCGCATACCGTGGGTATCCCCAACAGGCGGTCTGTGCCGTCCAGCTTGGGAATGGGTACTTGTTTAACGGGTTGCGGATAATAGCTGCCAGACGAAAGACGGTTCCATACAGGGTACAAATACTTCCGGGCATTGGATTCAACCATTTCAATGGTTACTCCGTCAACACCGGCACTCCCCCCGTTGGATTTTACTTTCTTAAAGGCTGCCCATACCGCTTCTTTCTCTATCGGTTGAGTCCTTGATTGTAATAAACTAATCATCCTCAAAATAATTTTAAGTTGTAAGATTTATTCAATCTAACTCCGTTGCCCCCTTCGCTAAAGCTATGTTTCCATAACCGTTTCGTGGATGCGTAGTCCGCTACTACGGGGCAATCCGCCACTATTTTAAAGTATCGGTACTCTGCTGACTTACCAAAATAGGCTTTTCGTCATTCTCCCTTGACAGCTTTAAAATAGCTTCTCCTGTTCCGTAGATTAGCCCGGGTTTGAGTCATGCCCTCTTTATCCCGTGTGCCACCTGACCAAAACTTAGGTGTTCGTCAGATTCTGTCTCTCGGGGCAGCTGTCCCCTCGATTTTGACACAACATACGTTATTATCGAGACCTCAATAAGGGTTCATTTGCATTCATCTCTACAAACCCACACCTGATACCGTTCAGAATTACTTCTTTTCGATACCGTTTCCCAAACGCTCAATACCATTCCGTGAAAGAACAGCACCTTTGGGTGGTTTGACCAATCCGCCTAATCGGCTTAGCCGAAGCCCATAGTATGTAAAACATAATATTTCTTCATCTAATCTACAGTTATGTAACTCAATTATTTATAAATTGCATCCTTGAGTTACGCAGGACACACTGCCAGTGGCTAACATTTTGTTTATTGCATTGTGGCTCAGTCGGTTTGCCAACTTCAGTTATTCGTAATACATTTAGTGGTACGCGGACAGGAAAGCTCTCGCAATCCACAACGACAACAAACAATTTTCCGTTATGGGCAAGTTTGAAAAAAAGACAAATTACAAATAATGAATTATCAAGTTAATTATATTGAAATAGTTAGCGGAGCATGTATTCCACTCATAATTGCGTTGACTGCAATTGCTTTTCCGTTGCTGTTACAAACAGTCAGTAGAATTGATGATAAATATTCATCTACTAATCTGGTTAAAGTGTTTTATAAGGACAAAATTTGCAAATCATACTTGCTTTCTCTAGTGGTATCTATTATTGCAATTCCAATATGGTTTTTTGCTCCTCCTCGAATCTGGGATTTTGGCATGTTTAACAAGTTAATTGAAAACTCATCCTTTATTATAATTGCATTAAGTACAATTTTTCTCGTTCTAAACTTATTTTCTTTAGTTTATCTCATATACAAATTTTATAGTCCTAGTAAATTATTGGATTATTTAATAGAGAAACTTGAAGAATCAAAAAATGAAAATGAAAAATCCACATATTTTATTTCAATATCCGACCTTTTATATTTTTCGATTCAAAATCCTAATGAAAAAATTGCAAGAAGACTTCTGGAATTCTTTAGTCATATATTTATTTCTGAAAGAAAAAACAAAGAAAATAAAGTAATTATATATCCTCCAGAATATTACGATACAATCTTTGAAGCAAACGAACAGCTTTGCTTAAGGAAAAAGAAGACTATTTCATATTATAATGACAGTACTTTAGTAAACCTTTTTATTGACAGTTACCAAAAAACTATTTTGAGTGAGGAAACATACAAAGCTCTCTGGATATGCCTAAGACAAGCGTTAAATTATGGTAGAGAAGATATTATTGTAGCTCATTGGGAAAATGCACATCAGCATTTGAGCATGTTCATGCCAAAAATTCAAATTGAATGGAATGAAAAATTTGAAATAATTAATCAGGATGCAATAGATAGAAGAGAATTGGAGAGAGAAAGATTTCTTGAATTTCATTATGCACTTGGTGGGCTAATAATGTACTTAGGCAAAATGAGCTTGCTAAAAAGAATTATGGCTCATACAAATCAGACACCGCCCAAATATGTGCTGGTCCCAGACACAATGATTGAAGTACTAAACAAGTACATGAGCATCGAAGAACCTATTCACAATCCCTTTCTATTTGAAAGTAGATATAGTTTCCCAGACATTTCTGGAATAAATAAAGGTGGAATTATCAGGATGTGGATTCGAAAATATTGTGCACTACTATTTTTAAGGCAATATACTTTACATGATTATTACTATGGAAAAACAGCCCTTGATTTGCCTAATGTTCCTAATTCATTACGTGAATTAAATAGTTGGAAAGATAAACTTGAAAGTCTAAAACGGTTTATCGAAGAATTACTTGAAGAAAAAGAATTATTAAATGACGTTGGATTGGGGTATCTAACAAATAATTGGTTTGATGAAAATGAAAAACAAAAGCCTTCAGAACTAATCGATACTTTAATAAAGAATACTAAAGAAAAATATGAAAGTACTAAGCAGGAACAGCCTGTATCAAAAACAAAAGAAGCTGAATTCAAAGAACACACTAAAGAAATTGTTTTAAAGGCGATTGATACCTATTCTGAGATTGAAAATGCAGAAAAAATTGAATCTAATTTTAAGCCATTTCATATTAATGGGGTATATCAGTTAATGGAAAAAGCAGGATTTGCAGATGACCAAGATGTGTCTTATCTCAATTCAGATACATTCGTTGCCGAAAGTGTTGCTTCCAATTTTCATTTCAAAATAACTAGTACTTTTTCCTTCTTCATAACTAAAAGGTACGTATTAAACAGAGAAGATATTTTTAAAGCAATTGACAGATTAGGAGTCAATCTTCAAGAATACTGTATCATATCATTTGGCGTTTATCTTCCGTTTTTAATTGAAAATCTGAAAGTTCCCTATTTATCTAAAAAAGGTGAATCTTTTTATTTTCGTGATAATAGGATAATTAGTCTTGATACTTATGTAAATGATACTGTTAGATATTCCATAGTAGTGGTAAGGAAAACCGACTTACCCAAATTGAACTTTAACAAAATAACGGAAGAGGAATTTAAGAAATACAGTTTAGAAGAATTAGATGAAAGAACTCATCTTTCTGCATCAATTATCGATTTAAATAGTAGAAAAGATTTAAGAGATGAAATTTCTCAAAAGACAGATGACGATTTAACTAAAAATGTGCTGGCTTGCATTTCAATTGGAATTGAAGCTCGTTGGAAATTATCAAGTAAATGTTATCAGTTTAAGCCATTCGATCAGTTTAACAATAGAGGTGTTCCTGATAAATTAGAAGATATAAATCCAATAAATGAAAAAACCAGCCCATAACAAATTGTATATGTCAGGCGGGGGTTTTAGCGGTCTGACAAGTCAGACCTTGCGCCCACTTTACTGCGGGTCTGACACTCCCGATTGCATCGGGATCGCCCGACCACATACAAGTGACCGTTGTGTGGCATAAAAATCGGCGATACTGCAAAAAAATACAAACTATGGAAGAATATCCGACTTGGCTTAAAGTAATGCAAAATGGAACTATTGGGGAGGCACGAGCAAAAGCATTTCTTCTTGATAGATTTTGGATACTTGAAAGGTCTGTTGATATTGACGGAGCTGATTTTATTATTCAAAGGAGAATAACTAAGAATAATATTTTAGACAGAAATCCTCCAAGATTTGGTGTTGTTCAGGTTAAATTTTATGATTCTGAAAAAACGACACATTATATACCAGAGGAGTACGTCTTAGATGATAAAAAAGAACCGAGAGACGAATTTTTTCTTCTTGGTTTTAGCGGAGGAGAAGACAACTCAAAGATGTTTTTTTTAACAGCAAAAATGATAAAAGAAAATTTTGCTCTTTCTGAAATTAAGGGCGCTAATAAGTTTAGGTTATATGGCAAGAATATAATCCTTGATAATAAATTCCTAATACAAAATAAAAAGAACTCGCTTGATAGAATAGAAAATCAACTTATTCATGCTGATTTCGCAAAAAACAGACAATTTCTCTCTTGGAGATTGCCAAGTACGCAAATTGATACATCGGCAATTTTACCAGACTTTAAGGAACCTTTAGACAACTGGTGGGGCGACATTCCCAAGGAGTTTAAAGGAATTAAAGATTCAGCATATTCAGCAATGATAAAAGTTGAAGAAATATTTTATAAATTAAAATCAATAACAGAAGAAACGAATCCTTTAAAAGCTTTTGAGTTCGCGCAAGATATCGAGTATGAGTGTAATCGTAATATGCAATTGCAATTACCAGATGATTTGTACAATGAAGAATTTGAAAGGGTATGTCACAACCATCTTGAACAGTTGAACAAACTTAGAAATGATGGATTGTTGGATAGCTTTTTAGGAATTAGAAAAAGTATTGCAAAACAAATTATTCCCTTTTTATGGAAAAATCTACCCTTTGACCCAAATACAGTTCACTCTATTTTTATTGAATTTAATAGTTCTGATTTCTCAATTATTAACATTTCTCAAAAACTAACGAAAGTAAGTGATTACTGGAATGTTTCTGAAGAATTAAATCAATTCGGGCATATGGAAATCTCAACAAGTTCATATGATGGGATAAAAGATATATCTGACACAAAATTTGAGTTTTACTGGCTGCCTGGTAGAATATTTATCGAAGAAAAGTATAAGAATGACTTGAAAGGATTTTATGAACAAACGGATTTTAGATTATACTATACCTGTATGGAAAAGATTTATTATTCTAAATATTAAAAAAATACGCCACACAACAATGTATAAAAAACATAAGTGGTTCAGTGGTTTACGAAGCTTTCGAGCATTTAATCAGCTCCGCCAAATCTGCGATTTGACGGGTTTGTTTAATATTTTAAATTTGTGTCAAAACGCAAATTTGGCTATGTGCAACTTGACAGGTAAGAGCTTCGAAATCACTTACGTTTCTTATACTCACCGTTGTGGCGCATTATGACGAACACCCTGCAAAATGGAAACTAAATTAACATACATAGAATTAAAAACGGGATTCTCAGACAATGGACCAGCTTGGATAAGCAAAATTGAGACTTCCAAATCTGGGCAAACGATTTATTTCAATGACATGGCATTAAAGAAATTGAAGACGCCTGGTTTAGGAGCAAATCATTTTGACATTGAGTCAGGAGAAGAATATTGGATTTCGGGAATTAAGAAAAACGGATTGGATAGACATTGGGCTGGTTCTGGAAAAGTAATGATTGACGAGGATATCATAGATGAATATTTGGAATTTCTAAATTGCTCTGAATTGGAAAAATCAAAATATATCGTTGTTTCGATTAACAAAACGTTTGATAAATCCCGATTTGATAATATTGAGAATCAGGAGAGTGAGATACCTGATTATTCTCATTTGGAATATTTCAAATGGTATTGGGATAATAATCGTAAAAAATTGATTAAGGAATAAAATGCTTTTCTATGCTTAAAAAAATACGGAGACGGAAAAAGGCAATTAATAAGGTAAACTTATGTTGTAATAATCCTGATAATACTTTAGTCGTTCATTACTCTTGTCAAAACCTGAGCGATAATAATGAAGGTTTCAGTCCAAGAATTACTTCAATAGCTGTCAGAACACTTGGTAATACAACACACAGTTTTTCAATTCATTTAATTGCAGAAATAGAGAAGGTTGAAAGAGATAAGATTGAGGAACAATATGATAAGCTTGAATTTAAAATGCTAGAGTCATTCTTCGGATTTGTTGCAAACCATTCAGAATATTATTGGTTCCACTGGAATATGGTAAATATCAATTTTGGATTCCAGACCCTTGAACATAGATATCAGGTTCTTGGAGGGAATGATATACCTACTATCTCAGACAGTAAAAAAATCAATATTTCAGGCATACTTTGGGCAATTTATGGTGGAAAATTTGAAAACCATCCTAAAATGGAAAACCTAATGAAAACTAATCAGAATGGTGAATTACATAAACATTTTGTTTCTGGTAAAGATGAACCTGAATTATTTAAAAAAAAGGAATTTGTAAAATTGCATAACTCAACTTTATGTAAAGTAAATTTCTTTTCTCATGTTATTTGGGATATATATTACAGGAAATTAAAAACTTCAAATAGAAACAGATTGGCATTGATTACAGATTATTTATCTCATCCATTTTTGGGGATTTTAGCCATAATTAGTTCAATTATATCCTTATTATTAGGAATAAAAGAAATAATTAGATTATTTGGACAGTAAATAACGACGCCACAACAAAAAATATAGGTCATTTGGCGGATTGTGCTAAATTTGAGCATGTTAACATTTAATAAAATATATAACATTTTGATAGGTTGGTATTTCAAAATACCAAACGCCCCATATTCAAAACGTTACCGCCAAGTGTAAAAAGACAGCACAGTAGACAATTTGCGACATAAGGACAGAAAAAGAAAAACGAAATAATGAACAGCCAACGCACAAAACAGCACATTTGCAAACCGCACAAGCCGACCCGCAAACCAAAGTTTGCAAAAGAGCTGTTTTCTTGCCCACGCTCACAGATTATCTTCACATTATGACAAATAAAATTGGAAGAAATGACCCTTGCCCTTGTGGTAGTGGGAAAAAATATAAGAAGTGTTGTATTAATTCAAATAATGATTTTGATTTTACACCTGCGTCGAGTGAGAAGAAAAATAATACACTTGAATTCATTAAATCAAATAATTCTGCCCCATTATTAAATTTTATAATTGGTCTTCAGTTACAGCCCAACAATCATGGAAAAAATATACGAATTGAAGAATTGGCAACACAGATTGTTACAAACTTAAATAACAAAACAAATTGTGAGTTAAAATCATTTAAGAAGCATCTTGATGCAGAGTATGATTATAACCCAATGGAGGATTTACCTGAAAATCTTTTTTGTGAAAATATAGTTTTTTACGGTGGAAATTATACTGTTTTCTCTGGTATTTATGGCTATGCTGTTGAGATGTTTAAAAACCTGACTGAGACTGTTTTTACTCAAAAAAACAACTTTCCAGATAAATTTAAAAATCATGTTTATAGCGGAATAACGCTCATCCTAGAGTTAGGTGAAATACTATCAAAAAAATATAATGTCGAAGGGTTCATCCAAGGCGCAGAAGGTGATTCAAAGTTTGATTATTCTTTTGATGTACTAGATACATCTTTCAGTTACGATGATATTTATAGAATATGTTTAAAACATAAAATTGACCCTGAGATAATTAAAGACTTTATAATTTCACCAAATGATAAAAGATTTTCAATTGATGACCCAGATTTAAATCCTTTATTATATTCTCCAATCGTTCTTTTTGAAAATAAGTTCTACTTTGTTTTAGTTTCCAATCAAATAAATGCTTTGAATGAGTTTATTATTCGATTGAGTAATGAGTATAAATGCAACAAAGAATTAGTTGAACGTTATCATTCTAGGCTCTGGCATGAGCATTGGGGGGCTTGTGATAAAATGGGATGGCAATTAACTGATATTAAGATTCCAGAAAATCCCCATCCAAGTATTCTAAAGGAAAGAATTCTCCAATTTGATACAAATAGAATAGCTTATGCTTGTTATTTGCATAATGATAGTATTGAGGATAAATTTCATGCAAGCCCTTCAATGGGTATTGACTTTGACATAAATCAGAGAACTAGAGACGTTATTTCGGAACTTAAAAAAGACCCAACATTTAAGGATTACAAGTTTTTCTCATTAATTACTTATGAAAATATGGGGCGAACAATGTTCTTAATGCTTGAAGGACCTCAAGATAACGAACTACGCATAACCATTCCAATTCATCAATTTATCTTATTATGTGCATCGGAAGAATGGCACAATTTAAGTCTATGGAAATATGCTAAGTCTTATGAAATATTCTCAAAAATTACGCAAACTACTTTAACAGATACTTTAGACTTATATTCCATATATAAATCAAAAGATGACAGCTTCTATTTTGGGGATGATGCTAGACCGAATTTTTTAACAGTTGTTCCTGGTGATGGAAGTAGGTTAATAAAAGACTCAAAAATAGAGAAAGACAATCATGGTATTTTAGCTGAGGTTGATGGTAGAAAAGCATATATTCCTTCTGAAAGATATGCTGATTATGCTCCTTTATACAAACCATTGTACAGTTTTGAACACTATTCAATTTGTTTAAAGGCTTTTAATTTTCCAATATGGATAGTTAATCGCCAAGTCGAAAATAAGAAAATGGCAAGTCAAGTTCGAAATTTTGCAGAGGCAATAGCATTCTGGCTTTACAAACTTAGTCCACAAATATCAGCTACATTTAATTCTAACATTTCAGATTATTTTGAAATTAACATCATACTTGAAAAAGCACTTTTTGAAGATAAACAAACAAAAGACATAGTAGAAAATTCAGAGGATAAACAATATAGTTTTAATTTAAGTGGGAATAGTTTAGAGATTAATATCCCATTTTCTATGATTAAAACATTTATTGGCAACTCAAATTCTGGAGAAAGGGAATTGATAAGAGCTTTGTTATCAGCATTTAATCTTGTAAACGGCATCAATTTTTCTACTGAATACATAAATCAGAGTATTGATATCTCTATACCTTTAGGTAATGCAAAAATGATTCTATTATCGGACAGTCAAAATGACCCACTGATTGACAATAGATGGTTGGTGAAACCTTTTTATATAAGCAATTCAGAGATAGAAAGAATATTAGATGAAATTCCCTCACTAATTGAAAAGACAAAAAAAATACCTGTTACAATTGAAAATGAAGAAGATAAAAAAGAACTTTTCAATACTGCAACTCAAATATTATTAAGAACACTTGCCGAAGAAATTAAAGTTTTTGAATTTGAGTTTTTACTAGACTCTCTAGTTAAACTGCATGAATCTTTAGTATGGAAAAGGGAGCATAATAAAACAATTATCCCCGCACAAATATTATGCTTTGGTGATTTGGAGGGCAAATTAAAAGAAATTCAAGAGGATGAGAATAAACTTGTACAAACATCATTAGCAACAAGGTGCTTAATCGAATATATTGCTGCCCAGCCTCCTAAAGGTTCGGCAAAAGCAAGTTTTGATGATGTCGATAGACTATTAGTATTAATGCATGAAATAGCCAATTATGGTTTTTTAAGCGATGCTGTTCACTTTAAACTTGCCAATCCTACAATCGGGAAATTGAAATCGGGTAGAATTGGTATTTCTAGAGAATTCTTTGACGAAAAACTAAAGCCATTTTCCGAAGCCCACACAAAGGAAGAAGTTGATGGGTATATTGAAAGTTTTGAAAATAGATTTGAAATCTCAAATTATTCCGAGGGAAGTAAAGACGAAAAATCGGATGAAGATAAGGAGCTAGCAAGAATTGATAATGCATTTCTTTCAGATTGGGGAATTGGATATCTAAACATTTATAAATTTTGTTTTTCTTGTTTTATATTATGTATTGAAGGTGCAAGCTCAGCAATTTCAATGGTAGAAAATGAATTAATTAAAAAGTTAGTAGATGAATTTAAACTCCCAGAAGGTGAGGTGATTGCAGGTATTGAACGTTTCACAATATTTAAAAGAGCTCATTTTTTAAAAGCCCCTGATGGTTATAATGATAATGAAGTTTTTCCTTGGAAATATAATCGTGAATTCAGTTTTGCTAGAAGATTCATTATCAAACATGAAAATGAGAAGGGTGAAGTAATATTGACATGGGGTTTCAGGAACGCTATTTCTGCACAAAAACAACTAGGTTACTTATTGCATGCGGGAAAACTGAATAACGGTGGGAAAAAAATTGAAAAATTACTGGGAACTTTTCGAGAAAGAAAAGGTAAAGAATATCGCAATAAAGCAAAAGACTGGCTTAAACAGAATAAAAATCTTAATGTAATAGATTATGAGGTAGATATTTCTCCTAATGGTCATTTAAAAGCAGATAAAAAGTATGGTGATGTTGATATTTTAGTTCACGATACCAAATCGAACATTGTTTGGAGTCTTGAATGTAAAGACACTAATAAGGCTAAAAATATCCATGAAATGAAAAAAGAGATGGATAATTATCTTGGTCGTGAAGGCGGTAAAGGAATGATAAAAAAACACATTGATAGACATAACTGGTTAACCGACAATAAGGATAAAATATGTGCTTTCTTGAAAATCAATGAGCAGATTGAAGTAGTTTCATATATGTTGACATCTGAAGTTATACCAACGACATATATAAAAGCGGAAAAATTATTAATGCCAATAATTGCTTTCCCTGATTTAAAAAGAGAAGGAATAAAATTATTATACCCAGCGCACTAAGCCATGCACATTAAGCAAACGCACATATCTGACACACGACCAAATTTGCTTAAAGAGCATGTCTTTTCAACGCACATCTGGCAGAAAAAGTGTAGCAAATTGAAAGGACATATGATTGAAATGAATGAACACCAGGCGGTAACAATGTGTATAAATCATTGGGCGGATAGTGCTAATTTCAAGGGTGTTACACTTAATAAAAGCAGTGGCGATTTGACAGGAAAGTGCTTCGAAATGCCCAACGCTTCATACACCAACCGTTAGCAGCAAGGCTGAAAACAGAATCTTTTCCTCTACTGAATTGGGAAAAGCGAACTTAAATCAACTAACGGATAAATCTCATTTTGTAACTCTGACCCTTTTAATTTTTCAAACAAAATTCCTCGGATTGTTGAAACAGAAACAGAACAAACATTAAATAATAAGACATTATCTATTTTTTCTTTTCCATCAACCATTGTAATGAAATCGGATAAAGATTTTATTGCAAATTCAGTATGAACATCTAGTTCTGCAAACATTTCTTTAGTTTCTATAATTATAACCTTTATATTGGTTATACACATTATTTGTTCAGTCTCAATACTATACTTAAAAGAGAAATTTGTTTGAAACTCAACTAATGGTGTCTTTTCCCTATTAAAATCTAAAGTTATTTCTGATTGATTAAACTTTTGAACCTTAATATTTAAAATCCTAATAGTTATTTTCTTATTATTTTTCATTAAGTTCATTGTATTTAATTGAAACAAAACTTGTAGCTAAATTATCCTGTTCAATTTTATATAAATCAGCCTTTTTAAAATGTAAAGACACTTCATTTGATGAGTGAATACTTTTATAATAATCATAGACCTTTTCATTCTCTTGTATAACATATTTGAAAGTTACATTATACGCTTTTTCAAACCTATTTATGAAACTAGTATTTATTTTTTTTGTCCCAGACATCAATTGACTAATATATGATTCTGATGATTTAACTTTTTCAGCCAATTCAAATCTCTTTACACTTTTTGATTCAAGGAAAGAATCAATTTCTTTTAATATCCTTAAGCTCACAATAGTCTCGTCTATTTTATCTCGATTTTTGTCAAGATAATTTGACATTCTTTTTGTATTAATTTTTTCTATATTCATATTATGGCTATTTAAATACTTTAGTTATTTCAATTTTAGAAATTGAATCAATAATATTTGTCAATTTCTTATCGTTTGTCTGTGTCTGCTTCCTACCATACCGGCTAATATACAATTCCTTACATCCATTTTCATGGGATTCAATTGTGTAAAACCGATGTTCGTCTATTTTAATTGCATAAATTGTCCCATAGTCGCATGTGGATTCCTTATTATACTGAGTTTTGTTTGCAACTTCCATTCTTACTGCTTCTATAATAAGTACAAACTTCTCTGTTTGTTTATTACTCCTATTTATTTGATTAAATTTCTTAACCAAATCAGAATTACTTTGATTTAAGTACACCCTAAAACAAGGGAGTTCACATTCATATATAAGATAATAATTCTCCAAACTTAACTTATAGGTTAAGATGCAATATTAATTCATTAATACGTATATAACAAGTGTTTGGTTCATTTCTTCTATACTTTTTCATTTAAATTAAGATTTCAATACGAGGAGTTATCACAGAAAATAAACTCAAACTATGTCTTACATAATAATTTTTAATTAAGTTTGAGACAGATAAGAGACAAAAGCCCAGCTGCTAACAAAAGCTATATGTAATGCGGGGTTCAGCGGGTAATTCAACCGCAGTTCTTCGTTGCAACACAGCCAATTCGTCTTTGACGATTTGACGGAAGAAATGAAAATATGAATATACGAATTGGCTCAGTGGCAGCTTGACTGTGAAGCATTTCAAAGTCCCGCACTCCACATAGCCAAACCGTTATGGGCAAGTTTGAAAAAAAGACAAATTACAAATAATGAATTATCAAGTTAATTATATTGAAATAGTTAGCGGAGCATGTATTCCACTCATAATTGCGTTGACTGCAATTGCTTTTCCGTTGCTGTTACAAACAGTCAGTAGAATTGATGATAAATATTCATCTACTAATCTGGTTAAAGTGTTTTATAAGGACAAAATTTGCAAATCATACTTGCTTTCTCTAGTGGTATCTATTATTGCAATTCCAATATGGTTTTTTGCTCCTCCTCGAATCTGGGATTTTGGCATGTTTAACAAGTTAATTGAAAACTCATCCTTTATTATAATTGCATTAAGTACAATTTTTCTCGTTCTAAACTTATTTTCTTTAGTTTATCTCATATACAAATTTTATAGTCCTAGTAAATTATTGGATTATTTAATAGAGAAACTTGAAGAATCAAAAAATGAAAATGAAAAATCCACATATTTTATTTCAATATCCGACCTTTTATATTTTTCGATTCAAAATCCTAATGAAAAAATTGCAAGAAGACTTCTGGAATTCTTTAGTCATATATTTATTTCTGAAAGAAAAAACAAAGAAAATAAAGTAATTATATATCCTCCAGAATATTACGATACAATCTTTGAAGCAAACGAACAGCTTTGCTTAAGGAAAAAGAAGACTATTTCATATTATAATGACAGTACTTTAGTAAACCTTTTTATTGACAGTTACCAAAAAACTATTTTGAGTGAGGAAACATACAAAGCTCTCTGGATATGCCTAAGACAAGCGTTAAATTATGGTAGAGAAGATATTATTGTAGCTCATTGGGAAAATGCACATCAGCATTTGAGCATGTTCATGCCAAAAATTCAAATTGAATGGAATGAAAAATTTGAAATAATTAATCAGGATGCAATAGATAGAAGAGAATTGGAGAGAGAAAGATTTCTTGAATTTCATTATGCACTTGGTGGGCTAATAATGTACTTAGGCAAAATGAGCTTGCTAAAAAGAATTATGGCTCATACAAATCAGACACCGCCCAAATATGTGCTGGTCCCAGACACAATGATTGAAGTACTAAACAAGTACATGAGCATCGAAGAACCTATTCACAATCCCTTTCTATTTGAAAGTAGATATAGTTTCCCAGACATTTCTGGAATAAATAAAGGTGGAATTATCAGGATGTGGATTCGAAAATATTGTGCACTACTATTTTTAAGGCAATATACTTTACATGATTATTACTATGGAAAAACAGCCCTTGATTTGCCTAATGTTCCTAATTCATTACGTGAATTAAATAGTTGGAAAGATAAACTTGAAAGTCTAAAACGGTTTATCGAAGAATTACTTGAAGAAAAAGAATTATTAAATGACGTTGGATTGGGGTATCTAACAAATAATTGGTTTGATGAAAATGAAAAACAAAAGCCTTCAGAACTAATCGATACTTTAATAAAGAATACTAAAGAAAAATATGAAAGTACTAAGCAGGAACAGCCTGTATCAAAAACAAAAGAAGCTGAATTCAAAGAACACACTAAAGAAATTGTTTTAAAGGCGATTGATACCTATTCTGAGATTGAAAATGCAGAAAAAATTGAATCTAATTTTAAGCCATTTCATATTAATGGGGTATATCAGTTAATGGAAAAAGCAGGATTTGCAGATGACCAAGATGTGTCTTATCTCAATTCAGATACATTCGTTGCCGAAAGTGTTGCTTCCAATTTTCATTTCAAAATAACTAGTACTTTTTCCTTCTTCATAACTAAAAGGTACGTATTAAACAGAGAAGATATTTTTAAAGCAATTGACAGATTAGGAGTCAATCTTCAAGAATACTGTATCATATCATTTGGCGTTTATCTTCCGTTTTTAATTGAAAATCTGAAAGTTCCCTATTTATCTAAAAAAGGTGAATCTTTTTATTTTCGTGATAATAGGATAATTAGTCTTGATACTTATGTAAATGATACTGTTAGATATTCCATAGTAGTGGTAAGGAAAACCGACTTACCCAAATTGAACTTTAACAAAATAACGGAAGAGGAATTTAAGAAATACAGTTTAGAAGAATTAGATGAAAGAACTCATCTTTCTGCATCAATTATCGATTTAAATAGTAGAAAAGATTTAAGAGATGAAATTTCTCAAAAGACAGATGACGATTTAACTAAAAATGTGCTGGCTTGCATTTCAATTGGAATTGAAGCTCGTTGGAAATTATCAAGTAAATGTTATCAGTTTAAGCCATTCGATCAGTTTAACAATAGAGGTGTTCCTGATAAATTAGAAGATATAAATCCAATAAATGAAAAGTCGAGTAGGTAAAGGGGAATTTCACCCCTAAACCTCTCACAGAACCGTACGTGATAGTCTCCCATCATACGGCTCTTCGAAGTGAACTCTACGGATGAAAACCATACGTCCAATGCACAAACAGGTTCGGATAACATTTATAGATGTTCGTTAACCAGTTCCATGCAAGTTTACGTGGTTTTCGCCTGTACCGACGATACTTGTTTGTTACCCATTTGATGAGCCTCCGGTTCAAAAGCCGCATAGCCCGTTTTAATCCAGTTACATTAAAATGACCAAAGTAATTTATCCAACCCCGTAAATACGGTGCCAGCATTTCGGCAATTTTCTGGATATTAAACTGTACCATGCGATGAATCTTCAACTCCCTTAATCGTTCCCCTACCCGCTTGATAGCTTTCCTGCTCATACTTGGCGTAAATACCAACTGAAGATGCCCCCATTTGCCCCGTGTACGCCTCGTTTTAAAGGTAAACCCTAAAAAATCAAACGTGCGGCACTTCACTTCAAAGGGTGGGTGCTTCTTCTGGTTGCGCTTGCAGTAAACAATCTTCGTTTTCTCTTTGTGGGCTTCCAGCTTACATTGCTTTAATCTTCGTTTCAGGTTCTCCAATAAACGGAGTGCCTCTTTGAAGTTCTGGCAATGGATTATCACGTCATCGGCATAGCGTTCGAACGGATTTTCAGGATAATATTTATCCATCCATTTATCGAACACAATATCCATAAAAATATTTGCCAACAACGGGCTGATTACCCCGCCTTGTGGTGTCCCTTTCTGAGTATTCTTCTGAATACTACCTTCGGGCAACTGCACATCGGCTTTCAGAAAACGTTCAACATACAGCAAAATATGTTTCTCCTGCGTATGATGACGTACTGCTTTCATAAGCAGCTCATGGTCGATATTATCGAAGAATCCCTTGATGTCCAAATCGATGACCCAGTCGTACTTCATGCAATTCTCTTTGCATTGTTGAACAGCTTGCCTGGCACTCCGTCTCGGACGGTAGCCAAAGCTGTTCCTATGAAACGTAGGTTCAACTATAGGTTCAAGTTCTTCCCGTATTACCATTTGAGCTACTCGGTCGCATACCGTGGGTATCCCCAACAGGCGGTCTGTGCCGTCCAGCTTGGGAATGGGTACTTGTTTAACGGGTTGCGGATAATAGCTGCCAGACGAAAGACGGTTCCATACAGGGTACAAATACTTCCGGGCATTGGATTCAACCATTTCAATGGTTACTCCGTCAACACCGGCACTCCCCCCGTTGGATTTTACTTTCTTAAAGGCTGCCCATACCGCTTCTTTCTCTATCGGTTGAGTCCTTGATTGTAATAAACTAATCATCCTCAAAATAATTTTAAGTTGTAAGATTTATTCAATCTAACTCCGTTGCCCCCTTCGCTAAAGCTATGTTTCCATAACCGTTTCGTGGATGCGTAGTCCGCTACTACGGGGCAATCCGCCACTATTTTAAAGTATCGGTACTCTGCTGACTTACCAAAATAGGCTTTTCGTCATTCTCCCTTGACAGCTTTAAAATAGCTTCTCCTGTTCCGTAGATTAGCCCGGGTTTGAGTCATGCCCTCTTTATCCCGTGTGCCACCTGACCAAAACTTAGGTGTTCGTCAGATTCTGTCTCTCGGGGCAGCTGTCCCCTCGATTTTGACACAACATACGTTATTATCGAGACCTCAATAAGGGTTCATTTGCATTCATCTCTACAAACCCACACCTGATACCGTTCAGAATTACTTCTTTTCGATACCGTTTCCCAAACGCTCAATACCATTCCGTGAAAGAACAGCACCTTTGGGTGGTTTGACCAATCCGCCTAATCGGCTTAGCCGAAGCCCATAGTATGTAAAACATAATATTTCTTCATCTAATCTACAGTTATGTAACTCAATTATTTATAAATTGCATCCTTGAGTTACGCAGGACACACAACCAGCCCATAACAAATTGTATATGTCAGGCGGGGGTTTTAGCGGTCTGACAAGTCAGACCTTGCGCCCACTTTACTGCGGGTCTGACACTCCCGATTGCATCGGGATCGCCCGACCACATACAAGTGACCGTTAGGTGCAATTTTAAGAGAGAACAACGAACTCAAATAATTTTAAGAAGTGAATAACTATTATGACATAAAGGAATGGACTAATAAACCACTAAAGTTTTATGAATTCTATATTGATAAGAACAAATCTAAAAAATCAACAACTAGAATCTCACCCATCACCATAAATGCTGTTAAGATTTATTCACTACTCAAACAAATGGTATCAAAACATCCAAATGGACTTTATACCAAGTTACAACAAGGACAACCTTTGGATAATATGATTTGGTGGGATTTTGTTTTAGAATCGGAACTTGGATTTATTCATATTTGGAGAACTTCTTCAATTGTTGAAGCAATGCATTCAGTAACAATTCCAGAGTTTGATTTAAATAAATTCCTTCAAATAAACATTGCGAAATATGGAAAAGAAATAGAAGAGGCAAAAAACAGTTATGACAAACATACTGTTTACATTAATCATTATCGAAGCTATAAAGAATGTGTCAATTACTTATGGAGTGAAATCAAAAAATTAAATCTAGAAATACCCAAATGCCCTAGGATTCACGTAATGAACCAATCTGAAATAGAAGCTTATACAGATAATGCACAAAGATTTATAGGTGAGAGTGTGAAATTTCATACACTTGGAAAGTCAATGCTTTTGAATGCTGCATTCCAAATTGAATCATTCTTAAATCTGATAATCAGAATTGGAGTAACTGAGGATTTAAAAAAGTATCCAGATGTGCTAAATAAACACTTGAAATCTTCTTTTTCTGATAAACTCAAGAATTTAAAATTCTATTCAGTATTATTTAATCAGGATATAGATATAGAAAATAAAGAAATAAAAGATTCACAAGAACTTATGACCATACGAAACAAATATGTTCATTTTGACGAATCTTCTAGGCATAACAAAATTGGTGAAGTATTTTACGATGATGATTTTCCTTTAATGGAAGTAACCAAGTTTACTCCAGCAATTGAATCTGCACTACAAACATATTATAACCCATCAATTGAGGTTGTGAGAAAATCCTATCAGACAGCTCAAAGCTTTTCTTTGTATGTGTTACGTTTAGTAAAAGAGGAATATAGAGAATCAATAGAAAATTTAATGAGTAAGAATCCAATAAGCTACAACGAAAATAGAAAGGTTTATTCTTCTATTTATAACGAGAGAGCAGTTGATTTTTACCTTTCAATTAAAGAAGAGAATAAAAAAAGCACCTAACATTTTGTATAAGTAATGGCAGGGAAAGTGCTAAATATCAAAGTTTATAGCCCGCTCAAACTGCGCAGCGGTTTGACAGGAAAGTGCCACGCAATCTGCCACTACTCATACAATTTACCGTTGCCAGTAATGCTAAGAAACCGAGTACAACTTAAATAACTATGAGTGAAATTAATTTTAGACATATTGCTACTCAAGTAGGAGATTCCTTAAAATATTCGACATCCGTTAATGAGATTGATAGGATTGGACAATCAATTTTAAAGGTAAGTAAAGAACAATTTCACAATGATTCGATTACATCAGTACGTGCTCAATCTATTTATGATTGGATTCTTTCTCTTGCAAAGGCGAAATTGGAAAGTAGTGAACGAATTAAGAGATTAATCAACTTTTGTTTGGAACTTACACCTGAAGAAGATAAATCAAAAACAATTGAGTTCTTAGAAAAGAATAACTGTCCTTATAATCTCTTACATAAAGATTCACTTGATGAATTTTTAAAGAGAAATTTTCATTCTGAGGTGATTAAACATTCTCAAAAATTATTTATTCAAGGAAATTATTTTCATGCGGTTTTTGAAAGTGCTAAGGCTTTCAATAAGGATGTTAAAGAAAAATCCCAAAGTGACAAGGATGGACAACCTTTAATGTTGAATGTCTGGGGATGCGATAATGGCGTGTTGAAAATTACACAATGTACTTCTCAAACGGATAAAGATTACCAAGATGGAATAAAATTTCTTTCAGGAGGTCTTATGAGTGCCATTAGAAATCCGACTGCTCATGAACCTGCGATTACATGGCCTATTAACAAACAAGATTGCTTGGATATTCTAAGTTTAATTTCATTTTTATACAGGCAACTTGATAAATCAGTATATTTTAAACTTTAACTTAAAAAATAAAAATTATGGCATTAGCAACAGGAACTGTAGTTCAATTAAAATCAGGAGGTCCAGAAATGACAATTAATGGGATAATAGGTGATGCAAATAACCCAATAAGCAAAACAGTTGAGACTGGTTTGAAAATGGGTGGATATGTGGATGGTGACGTGTATTGTCAATGGTTTAATGAAAGCAATAAGTTAGAATCAGGATGCTTTAAACCTGCAATGCTTGACGATGACGAAGAGTAAAAGCACGTACTGGCAACAATGTATATAGCAAATAAGGCAGACAGTAGGTTATTGTACGGCAGTTCTTCGTTGAAACCTCGCCGAAGCTTTTGCTTCGGCTACTTTTAAAAAATATTTCAGCGGTGCCAAAACAAAAGCTTCGGCTCAGTGCAAACTTGATAGGTTTGTTCTCCGAATTGCCTTACTTGCCATATACTCAACGTTATGCCCAATTATAAAAAAGACACATGCCTAAAAGACCAAAGCAACATAGATTAGAAGATAATTCAAGAATAAGATTTCAGGAAGTCTTACCTGAAATGTGGGTGTATAGAGACAAAGATAAGGATTATGGGATTGACGCTGAAGTTGAATTATTTGATAATGATGAAAATGCACAAGGTTTAGTTTTTTGGGTTCAACTCAAAGCAACTGAGTCTAAAGAAAAATCATCGATACTAAATATTGATTTAGAGATTGATACTTTAAAATATTATAAGTCATTAGAAATTCCCGTCCTATTAGTGAGGTATTCTGCTTACGAAAATTCAATTTACATAAAATGGGTAGACAATATTGACTTATATTTTTCTAAAAAAGATGCCAAAACATTCAGGCTCAAATTTGATGATAGCGATAAGTTTGATGAGCAATCACCTATCAAAATAGAAAACTATTTAAAGCAAATAAAAAAACTAAAATCTGGTAAATTTAGATTTCCATTAACAATGGAACTATCAATTGTCAAAGACAAAATAAATGCTTTTTCAAAAAGTATATTATCTGCTCAGATAAGAAAGGAACTAAAAAAGTATTCAGACTTCATTTTGGTTAATTCCAAACCAAGCAATTCAATAATTACGGTAACACTTGACAATGAAGAACTAAAAATTGATATTTCGAATCTCGCAGGATGCACTTTTCACAGTATTAAATCACGAGACAAAGACAATTTTTCTGAATTTTTAGTAAAAGATATTTTGTTGGGAGTAGCTGTAAGTATGATTCAACTTGGACAAGTCGAATATTGCGGTAGAATAATTTTTGAAAATAAACTAGAAACAAGATTAATTGAAAAACCTGAATTAATTGCGCATCTAATAATTCCATTATTCTATAGTTCATTTTTTAAAGAGACTATTTTAATCTTCGAAAAACTCTTAGAAGACGAGAAAAATATTGAATTGAATATTGTTTCACACTTCCATATACTCCTTGCTTCGAATGCAAATAATCCAGAGAAAAATACTGAAATAGAGAACTTTTTTAAAAGAGCAATTAGAAAAGCGAAAGAAATAGATAGACAACAAATTGGGATAGCAAATTACAATCTGGCAAATCACTATAATTCCAGAAACATGTTTCTGGAAGCGATTCATCATTTAAACCAAGCTAGAAAATATGCACCGATATATTGGAATCAATATTATTTCTGTTCTGAGATGGCAAGTGTTTTCTTTCGAAGTGGAAAATACAAATGTGCTTCAAAACTTTATTTAAAGTCTCTTTCCATCAAAAACGATAATAAGACGATAGCTTTATACGCCGATAGTCTCATGCTTGCAGGAGAGTATGCGGAAGCAACAAAAAAATTCAAAGAATACTTAGATAATGAAGAAAAACCTCATGAAGAGTTTGTATTAAAACACATTATATTATCGCAACTTCTGAATAAATTCAAAATAAAACGACAAACAAGAAGAATCAAAGAAGCGAGAGCATTGTCAATTATTTCGAACTTAAATTCTAAAGAAGTAAAGGATAAGTTAGAAAAAGCTTTAGAGTTGGATTTGCTTTCAGATATTGCCTGGTATAATCTTGGTATTTTACACAGCCAAAGAAATGAATTTCACCAAGCTACAATGTGTTTTACAACTTCTGCATTAGTGAATAATTACGATATTGAAGCGTGGAAAAATGCAACTATTTCTTCTTTAAACCCAAAAGCAGAAATTGAAATTTTACCCTTGATAATCTTAACGGCGTATTTTTTCAATAAAGATGAATATTTAGAAGAATTATATTCTCATATAGAATCTCAGGCAAATAATGAATTCTTAAACAAGTTATCGAAAATGATTGATGAAATATTGCCTGAAATAAATGACAAAGAGAAACCAACAATTAGATTATTTGATGGAAAAGGAAAATTTGAAAATATTGAAGAAATAATAACTGGGCATAACAAATTGTAAATTGCATTGCGGGGTTCGTGCAGTGTCGTACGCTGGATTCTCGCAACATCGTTCCGTCCTCGCGGACAGGAACGAGCTCCGAAATCCGCAACGACAACTTACAAGTGACCGTTAACGCCAATTATAAAACCAAGATAACTAATGCTAAAAAAAGGATTTTTAAAACCAAACTTGACAATTACTAAAATTGGGGAAAACCAATTTTGGTTTGGATTGGTTTTTGGACTTTTTTCTGCTTTCCTAATAAATCTTCTTTTAAATTATTCAAGAGAAGCATTAAGATTAACAACTTTCGAGAGGGATGCTTATATTTTAACCATCAGAGAATTTAGGTTATATGATTTATTCTTTGCTGGATTTTCTTCAAGTCTTGGATTTGGATTTACAGTAATTTGTTGGTTTTATGTATCAAACAAAAACAAAGGGAAAAAATATCTGACAACGTTTGTAGCTTCAACTTCCTTTTTCATAACCTTTTTAGCTTTGGCAATTGTTGCCAGATTTGGTTCTGTCCTTTCGTTGATAGTTTACAATCTTTATGGATACGATAACCACTTGGATATTTTGAAAGACTTTTGGTTGTTACTAATTCTAATTCCAGTTTATATCTTTTTTGCAAATTGGAACTCAATTCGACTTCTATTTAAAACAAAAAATTGGGTGCTTATCTCCGTAATTTTATTCCTTTTAAATACAATGCTTTTGTATAAAACAACAAGTATAGACAGAAATAAATTAAACCAAATTTATAACACAAGAAATAAAGACCGAATTGAATTTATTGACAATGAGATAAATAAAGCAAAACAAATAGGGATTAACATTTCGGACTCAACAAAACTCATTTTACAAAAAAAGTATGCGGAAAGAACAACAAATCTTGTTGCCAAATTAAAAGCAGCTTTTAAAACAAATTCCAAAGTTCCGTTAGAGACTTTAATTCTTGAAAAAATTATAATTCATAATCGAAACGAGTTACAATACACCTGGCACAGAAACATTGACAGTACAGAACAAAACTGGTCTTACGCAATGCCTGAAGAAATCTATTTTCAGATTTTGAAACATGAAGTAAAAAGCCAAGAAACTAAAATCCTTTTTGAAATATTATCCGAGCAAATCTCAATCTTCACCGCAAAGGAAATTGACTGGATGGAGTTTGATAAGTATTCAAATTTGGATAGGGAGAAGTATTATTTTAAAAGGGCAATTTTAAGGAAAACTGAAACCATACAAAGCAGACTAAAACAAGTCGTTGAGAAATTAAATTCAAATGACAAATATAAAGACTATCATTATCTCATACCTGACTTTGAGTTTAATGATATAAGAGGACAAAAAATATATGAAATAGAAATAACTGGCGTTAACAATTTGTAAATTGCATTGCGGGGTTCGTGGTGTGTCGTACGCTGGATTCTCGCAACATTGTTCCGTCCTGCCGGACAGGAACGAGCTCCGAAATCCGCAACGACAACTTACAAGTGACCGTTAGGTGCAAAGTTTGAAAAGACATCAATCAATCAAATGAGATATAATAGAATATGAATAATTTAAGAAAAGTGAATATCGTATTTGCAATTGCTTTATTACTGAGTTTAATTTATTCACAAAATATTGTTGCGGGGAATATAGAATTATCAGGAAAAATAATTAATTCGAAAACCAATGAAATAATTCCTTATGCCACAATTGCAATTCCAAAAAATAGTAAAGGAACAATTTCAGATAGTTTAGGGATCTTTAAATTAATAATTAATGAAAAAGACCTAAACTGTAAAATTTATATTTCAGCTTTGGGTTTCTTCAATGATTCAATGCTAATAAATGAACAAAACCTTGAGGAAATATTAATTGTAAATCTTCAACCCAAGACTTATTCGCTTACTGAAATCAAAGTAACACCACAGAAGTATAAACTATCGAAATTTGGGATTACAAAACCGAACAAAAAAGGTTGGTGGAATTATGGAATGCCAGGATTACAGCGAGCAATTTATATACCAAACAATAAAAAAGAGAAGTGCTTAATTTCTCATTTAAATGTCTTTATCGACACAGTTGGTTTTCCAGCCGCCCCTTTAAGAGTTCGAATTTATTCCGTACAAAAAAATAGAATTATCCCCGATGAAGATTTGTTGAAAGGAAATGTGATTATACGAAATTCAAAAGGAGGAGAATTTGTTGCTGTTGATTTAAGTAGTCATCAAATTATTTTTCCAGAGAATGGTTTGTTTATTGGCATTGAGTGGCTGTATGATAACGATAGTTACTACTATACAAAAGTAATGAAACGAAAAAGCAAAAATGGGAAAGACAATTCTTTTGAACTGAAAGGATATGGACCAACTTTAGGTATAACATCAAAAAAAGATGAGACTATATATTGGAAAAAATTGGTTGGAGAAGAATGGAAAGCAAATTCAAAAACCAGTAATAAGATTCATCCTGTAATGTTTCTGACTTTAGCACAAAAAAAGTGAAAAACTCAGCACCTAACAAAGTGTCATATGTAATGCGGGTTTCAGCGGTTTTTTATACTGCGGCTCGTTGTTGCAACACCGCCAATTCGTCGTTGACGATTGACGGAAAATTTGAAATACTGATTAAACGAATTGGCTCCGTGCAGAATTGAAAGTTCATCACTTTCAATCCCGCACTCCACATACACAAACCGTTACCAACCATATTGAAAAGACCAAATGAAACTACTCGATAAAATAGTATTTGTCTCATTTCTAATAAATCTGATATTCCTAATTTCAGTAATTCTACTGCCTTTTATTGCAATTATATTCCCTGAAACAATAGACAAAATTCTATTCAGCAAAGACCGGACAATCTTTAATATGGTTGCGACACCCTTAAATTTAATAGTCTTCTTTTTTTGGGGGTATTGCTTATGGTTTCTGTTTAAGTATGACAGGTATTCAAAATCAATATTTCCTCTTTTCTTTTTCAACGCATTGTATGCACCAATTTATTACTATCGAGTAAAAATAAAAAAAAGACCGTTGAGAAATAAAATCAATAAACCTATTGAAGGAACTGAAACTAAAGGAAAAAGTATAAGCGAGGAGGAATTCATCGACTTGACAAGAAATAACGTGTTCGGAGTGATTGACTTGTGGGCATCAAAAGAAAGCCAATTGGAGTATCAAAGAAACGTTCCAATAGCGCAAGTCTCTGATGAATTATTCTGTCAATGGGAAGATTATTATTTTCCAGCGTCAGATGATTTTATACAAATATTTAATCCTACTGAATTGAAATTGTTATCGGAATTTGATGAAACTCTAAATGCAATTGCAGATATAACACCTAAAAATCTTCCTTTGATTGATGAATTTATTGAGACAGAGGAATGGAAAACAATGAATAAAAAAGCTATTGAGATAAAAAAGAAATTAAATACGGTTGGTAACAAATTGTAATATGGCAGGCGGGGGTTTCAGCGGTCTGACAAGTCAGACCTTTCGCCCACTTTCCTGCGGGTCTGACAGGATTTCTCTTCGAAATCCCGCCCGACCACATACAAGTGACCGTTAGCCTTCATTAGGAACAACTATTAAACAATATTTTCTTAGCTTTAAACTGTATATTTAATTCTATTTAAATTCAAAAAGAAATTTATGAAATATTACACCTTCTTATTAGTATTTATCGGAACGTTTTTAATGATAAATCAAAATGCAATTGCACAAACGATCGAGCCTCAAGCAGAGCAAGTTCAAAAAAGAATAGTGGATTCCATATTCTCTAAAACTTTAAGTGAAAGCCGAGACTTTTGGGTGAGATTACCAGATAATTTTCAGCCAGATAATGATGAAAAATATGCCGTGATTTATCTAATGGATGGATTTTCACTCGAAAGCACTTTGGAAGCTGTTTATGGAAATTATTGGGGACACTACTTACCACATATGATACTTGTTGGGATTTCTAATCGCGAGAATAGAACAAGAGATTTAACTACTTCACAGATAAAAATGAGACGCGGTAGTGCATTTGATAGTGAAACTGGAGGTGCAGAAACATTTACTAAATTTATGGAAGAGGAACTCATCCCATATATTGATAGTAAGTATCCAACCATGGCTTATCGTACCTTAATTGGCCATTCTTATGGCGGTTTGTTTACTCTAAATATGTTGGTTAATCACAAACATCTCTTTCAAAATTATATAGCCATAGATCCAAGTTTGGATTGGGACGACCAAAAATTATTGAAGGAGGCAAAACAAAAGCTGAAAACAGAAAGTTATGAAGGCAAATCTCTTTATGTGTCTTTAGCAGCAGAGCAGCTACATATGTGGAATGAAGAAATAACCATGGAGAATATTATGGATGACTCTTCAGAATTTACTTTGTTTGCACGTTCAATCATTGAGTTTTCGAATTATACTAAATCTCAAAAACAAAATGGATTAAATTTTTCATGGAAGGTCTATAATGAAGATTTACATGGTACAGTTCCGTTACCATCAATAAGAGATGGGCTGATTTTTCTTTTTGAATGGTATCAGTTTAAATCTCCGCAAAAATATAATAATCCAGAAACCACTTTAGAAGAATTGGTTTCGCTATTGAAGGAGCAGGAACAAATCTATACCGAACATTTTGGTGTTCCCACTGCACCAATGATAGACGAAATGTTAAATGGCTATGGCTATATGAATTTGCAAATGGGACAACCTAAGAAAGCGTTCATGTTTTTTGAAATGAATATTAAGTATAATCCATCAAGTGCAAATGCTTATGATTCGATGGCTGAGTATTATGAATCTCAAAACGATAAAGAAAATGCCTTAAAATACTTAAATAAGGCCTATGAAATGAGTGGTGACGATTACTATAAAGAAAGAATTGAAGCTTTAAATAAAAAATAACGAAAGGCTAACAATGTATATAAGCCATACCCTTCGGGATACGGCCCATATACCAACCGTTATCGGCAATGCAAAAACACTGTACCAGAAATATTGAAATGTAAATTTTAATTCCAAATGTCAGAAAGAGCACAATACAGACAGAATATCATTGAAACATTTAGCCATTTAGAAAGGAAGGTTAAGTATAATAGTTCAATGAATTTACAGGATATTAATATTACAATTGAAGATACTTTTTGTGAACTATTGAATAACCTGTATCAAGATAGGACATTTAGAAATTTGAATGTTGACGCTGAAGGAAGCTATGCTGCAATAGATTTAGGTGATAGTATTGGCGAAATTGCGTTTCAAGTGACTTCAACAACTTCAAGATTAAAAGTAAAAGAGACTATTGAAAAGTATAAAGCAAATAAAGAGTTCAAAACAGTAGTTATGTTGTATTGTGTTAATACAAAGCCAACCAGAAGTAAGGATTTCAGTAATGAAGTAAATGGTGAATTTAAGCTTGAAGAATGGGATTTAACGGACTTATTAGGTAAAATGCCTTGGACTGAGCTAAACAGACTTCAAAAAATATCCAACCTTTTATATCGGGATATATTCATAAAAATACCAAGTACTCTAAATCTGACAGATTTAACTGCTTGTGATGGATGGGATAAAACAATACCAACAGACTTTCGTGATTTTACAGACAAAGTAAAAAATGTATATCCTGAAATTAGAGAAGTTAGATTACGAAAATATTGTCGAGATATCGCAAGTGGAGAGGTTGAACTAGATAGTTTCTCTGAAAGAGAGGTTAGCTCAATGAAATATAGAATCTTTGATGTTTGTCAAGATGAATTAATTGATTTTACAGAAAAGAAAAGTTCAGTACAGTTAAATATTGATGAAATAAATGAGCTTATTGAAAAGTATACAAATCGTGCTGTTAAAATCATAGAAGAAAGGTCGGTAGACTATAATTATCCGATAAAAAACAAGGATACTCTTAGAAAGATTGTACTTGCACTTATCAACGATTGCTATTTATCATTTGATGAAGAAGGGATTTATGAAAACTAAAAACTCTGCAAAAAAGAGAATGATGTTTATCCAAAAGGAAGATTACAACTTTTTGGTATACAACACATTGTTGCTTTTGGACACTTTGGAATGTACAAATGAATCAAAACAATTTATTGATTTTAGGAAGATTGCATACTTAGTTGATATTATTAGTTCGAGTAAAAATCTTGATGAATTTACTCAAAATGACCTTGCAAGTATTTACTCAAAAGCACAATTAAAAAAGAAATTATTATCGCATATTTTAATTGTACTTAAAAACCAAAAAATGATTGGTGTTACTCTAAATAGAACTAGGCAAACATTCGACATTTGGATAGAAAAAGAGAATATTTCCAACGATTTTTTTGATGAAGAATTATTTCAACAAGAAAAGGAGAATATAGTTCAAGTTAAAAACAATGTAAGAGCATTACATAGCTCAACTATAAAAACTATGGTAGATAAACTTTTTACCTCAAAGAATATAATGACATGGGAAATTTAGTAATTAAACAAGTCAAATATTCTGGAGAAAAATATTCATTTGAATCTCCTGAATTCGGGACAGGTATTAACATCATCGTCGGTGATAATGGTTCAGGGAAAAGTACATTTTCATATTTTATCGAGTTTGGGTTAGGTGGAAGTATTGAAGCCTTTAAAAAAGAAAAAGAAGAAGAGAAAAAGCTAAATAATAGTAAATACGAGCAGATTAGAGAGGATGAAAATAATTTTGTTCAATTAGACATTCTAATAAATAGCAAACCATATAGTTTAAAAAGGTTTATTGGTACAAATGATATCTTTTTTGAAGAAAATGGTGTTATTGGAAAATTACCTATAAATAGGAATGCTGATTATGCTCCTCGTACTTTTTCAGATTGGTTATTAGAAAAACTTGAAATAAACGTATTTGAATTATCGCTTGGAACTTCTTCTTGGTTAATCGGATTCAAAGACCTTTTTAGACTATTGAACTATGACCAAGATACAGATTCAAGGAAAATATTTAAAGCTGCAAGTGCTGATAATTACATTGCAGATTCTTCGATAATCAGAAAATCAATTTTTGAAACTTTGATTGGCATAAACTCAGAGGAGTACAATATTAAATATAACGAATTCAAAAAAGCTCAAAAAGAAAAGAATGACGCTAAAATAATATATGATGATTTTTTAGAAAACAATCACGTAGTAGATAACGAATTGGAAGCGGAGGAAAAAAAATTAGAAGAATTTGAGGAGCAACTAGGCAAATTAATTCAAAGTAGAGAATCATATCAAAAGCAAAATACAAATAGCGACGAGAAAACAGAACAACTATCTCAAATCCAAAACGAACTAATTGAGATTGATTTACAAACGTCAGAATATAAAGTTAAAAAACAAACCTACACTATCGAGGTTAGTAAAATTGAGAAGCTTTTAGCAAAAAAGTATGATGAGATATCCCAAATAGAAAAAATAATTTTCACTCATGATAAATTAAATTTATTCTCTTTGGAAATTTGTCCATTTTGTATGGGGAAGGTTGAACCCCAAAATGGCAAGTGCATTTGCGGACATGAAATCAAAGATGATGATTATGAAAAGTTTGTATATAAATCAAGCGAATACAAAGAAATTTTAGACCATAAAAAGAAAAGTATCAAAACGATAAAGACTGCTTTTGATTCATATCGTTCAGAGTTGCTGGAAATTGAAAAAACAATTTCATCAAATATTTTAAAATCTAACAAATTAAAAGAAGAGTTACGATTATCAATAAATGCTATTGAATTTTCAGGTAATTCACAGATAATTGACAGGTTAAATGATAAAATATTAGAAGTAAAAGAAGATATATTAAAACAAGAAAAAGTTATTGAACTATTAAACAGAAGAAATCAACTTCAGAAGCGTTTCAATGACAAAAATGAGACTTTTAAAGAAAAGGATAAAGCTTTTAAGAAAATTTCGGAGGTTTTCAACAAAAACAATACAGATACTATTAATGAGTTTAATGAAATATATTCCATTTTACTGTCTAAATCTTCATGCAAAAGTAACCATGCAGAAATAAATGACGACTATATGCCTTATATTGATTATGGTATATATAAAGAAAAAAGTGCTGTAGTACCTATTCGTTTAATGTATTATTTTACTTTTTTAAGCCTTGGGATGAAAAGGGAATCAGTAAAGCATCCAAGGTTTCTTTTAATTGATACACCACAAGGTGAAGGAATTGATGAAAGCAATCTTAAACTTAATATTAAATTACTTGATGAGGCATTAGAATTATCAAAAAATAATGATGAAGACGAAATCAAGGATTATCAAGTGATTCTCACAACAGGAGAAGGTAAGTATCCTGATGAATATGAGAGATTTATAAAAAGAAGATTTAATAAGGTTAAAGGAGATTTCATCTTGAAAAAGATTAAAGTCGAGTAGGTAAAGGGGAATTTCACCCCTAAACCTCTCACAGAACCGTACGTGATAGTCTCCCATCATACGGCTCTTCGAAGTGAACTCTACGGATGAAAACCATACGTCCAATGCACAAACAGGTTCGGATAACATTTATAGATGTTCGTTAACCAGTTCCATGCAAGTTTACGTGGTTTTCGCCTGTACCGACGATACTTGTTTGTTACCCATTTGATGAGCCTCCGGTTCAAAAGCCGCATAGCCCGTTTTAATCCAGTTACATTAAAATGACCAAAGTAATTTATCCAACCCCGTAAATACGGTGCCAGCATTTCGGCAATTTTCTGGATATTAAACTGTACCATGCGATGAATCTTCAACTCCCTTAATCGTTCCCCTACCCGCTTGATAGCTTTCCTGCTCATACTTGGCGTAAATACCAACTGAAGATGCCCCCATTTGCCCCGTGTACGCCTCGTTTTAAAGGTAAACCCTAAAAAATCAAACGTGCGGCACTTCACTTCAAAGGGTGGGTGCTTCTTCTGGTTGCGCTTGCAGTAAACAATCTTCGTTTTCTCTTTGTGGGCTTCCAGCTTACATTGCTTTAATCTTCGTTTCAGGTTCTCCAATAAACGGAGTGCCTCTTTGAAGTTCTGGCAATGGATTATCACGTCATCGGCATAGCGTTCGAACGGATTTTCAGGATAATATTTATCCATCCATTTATCGAACACAATATCCATAAAAATATTTGCCAACAACGGGCTGATTACCCCGCCTTGTGGTGTCCCTTTCTGAGTATTCTTCTGAATACTACCTTCGGGCAACTGCACATCGGCTTTCAGAAAACGTTCAACATACAGCAAAATATGTTTCTCCTGCGTATGATGACGTACTGCTTTCATAAGCAGCTCATGGTCGATATTATCGAAGAATCCCTTGATGTCCAAATCGATGACCCAGTCGTACTTCATGCAATTCTCTTTGCATTGTTGAACAGCTTGCCTGGCACTCCGTCTCGGACGGTAGCCAAAGCTGTTCCTATGAAACGTAGGTTCAACTATAGGTTCAAGTTCTTCCCGTATTACCATTTGAGCTACTCGGTCGCATACCGTGGGTATCCCCAACAGGCGGTCTGTGCCGTCCAGCTTGGGAATGGGTACTTGTTTAACGGGTTGCGGATAATAGCTGCCAGACGAAAGACGGTTCCATACAGGGTACAAATACTTCCGGGCATTGGATTCAACCATTTCAATGGTTACTCCGTCAACACCGGCACTCCCCCCGTTGGATTTTACTTTCTTAAAGGCTGCCCATACCGCTTCTTTCTCTATCGGTTGAGTCCTTGATTGTAATAAACTAATCATCCTCAAAATAATTTTAAGTTGTAAGATTTATTCAATCTAACTCCGTTGCCCCCTTCGCTAAAGCTATGTTTCCATAACCGTTTCGTGGATGCGTAGTCCGCTACTACGGGGCAATCCGCCACTATTTTAAAGTATCGGTACTCTGCTGACTTACCAAAATAGGCTTTTCGTCATTCTCCCTTGACAGCTTTAAAATAGCTTCTCCTGTTCCGTAGATTAGCCCGGGTTTGAGTCATGCCCTCTTTATCCCGTGTGCCACCTGACCAAAACTTAGGTGTTCGTCAGATTCTGTCTCTCGGGGCAGCTGTCCCCTCGATTTTGACACAACATACGTTATTATCGAGACCTCAATAAGGGTTCATTTGCATTCATCTCTACAAACCCACACCTGATACCGTTCAGAATTACTTCTTTTCGATACCGTTTCCCAAACGCTCAATACCATTCCGTGAAAGAACAGCACCTTTGGGTGGTTTGACCAATCCGCCTAATCGGCTTAGCCGAAGCCCATAGTATGTAAAACATAATATTTCTTCATCTAATCTACAGTTATGTAACTCAATTATTTATAAATTGCATCCTTGAGTTACGCAGGACACACAGCAGGGCATAACATTTTGTATAAGTAATGGCAGGCGATGTGGTAAATATTAAGGTTTGTTGCCCGCTCAAACTGCTTAGCGGTTTGACAGGAAAGAAGCCCGCAATCTGCCACTACTCATACAATTTACCGTAATAGCGCATACCGAAGAACCGAATTTCCATACTAATATTTATTTTATCTTAGCTTTAAATTTATTTACCATTATAGTTTAACTAACTACTTTTAAAGGATGGATCTCGGTTTAATTTCACTTCTATCTTTTCTTATCACCTTCCAGCTTCTATTTGTTGGCATCTTTCTGATTACACATAAAAAAGGAAACCGACGCAATAACATTCTGCTAAGTACTCTGTTTATTTTGATCGCCTGGAACATAGGAAACCTTACACTGCAAATGAATGGTGTCGTACTCGAATGGGAATTCCTGCAATATATAGATGACGGCTTTTTTCTTCTTTATGGTCCCATAATTTACTTGTACACTCAGGGTGTCATTTATAAAGATTTCAAATTATCCCGGAGAAACCTGCTGCATCTGATTCCCTACTTACTGCTTACTATTTTACTCCTGTCATTAGGGAACTTTGCACCGGACACATTGGAAGAAATTATAAAGAACGATTTGCCCTGGCAGTTCTACCTGATAAGTTCGATAATGTATATCCATGTCTTTGTTTATCTCGGACTAACCTACAAATCCCTTTGGAAGTATCGTAAAATAATTAAAAACAAATATTCTCAAATAGATCAAATCAATTTAGATTGGCTTAGTTTCTCTATTAACACCTTTTTACTACTCACCTTTGTATCATTGATTCAAAATTTCATAGCCTTGGCAGAAAATAGGTCTTTGTTTATAATCACCTTAGTACTTCTGCTCATTTTTGTCTTTTATTTTGTGAATAAGGTTATTTTGAAAGCACTTCGACAACCCGAAATTTTTGCAGGCATTGCACAAAATGAAACAAGCAAATACATGGGATCGAATTTGACCCCAGATCAAATTGAGGAATATAAGAAACAGTTATTGGATTTGTTCAATACCGAAAAACCTTTCCTGAACCCTCAAGTTAGTCTTGCCGATTTATCTGAAAAACTATCCATATCTACAAAACACCTGTCCCAAGTGATCAATCAGTCGTTTAATAAAAGTTTTTTCGATTTTATAAACACCTTCAGAATTCAGGAAGTTCAACGAATCCTGAAAGAATCCAGAGACGATAAAATGACTGTTCTCGAGGCAATGTACGAGGCAGGATTCAATTCTAAATCTTCTTTTAATACAGCCTTTAAAAAAGAAACAGGACAAACACCAACAGAATTCCGAAAAACAATTTAACAAATGCGTTCGATATCCTGATTTCGGTCGACCGTGGTTAAAATAGTTACGATACTTGTTGTGTCATTTAAAACCTTAAATTAAAATGAGATGAAAAGAAACAATGTCGAAACAAAAATTGGATACCTGTTGAACACGAATAAAATAGTTAAGATTAGTGAGATTCTTTTAGTATTTATTTTAGCCTTTGCTTTGATTAAATTATTGACACCTTATGCCGGAGATAACCAATTACTACTAATGGGAATTATCTGGAGTGCCAATATTTTAATGATAGGTCTTGTTTTGTTGGGAATCAAACTCCGTGGACAAAAATGGAGTGATTTCGGGTTAACATTCGGACGCATCAGCTTAAAAAAAAGTATTAGGATATTCCTTCTTTCTCTACTGGCTTGTACTCTTGGGGCTGCAGGATTTATGCTTGGAACTCTTGTTATGGCCAATATTTCAGGCATGCCCGAAAGTGCCGATATGAGTGTTTATGAATATTTATATAACAATATATTCATGCTGGTAATAACTCTTATTGGCGTTTATATAATATCCTCATTTGGTGAAGAAGTGGTTTACCGGGCATTTTTAATTAACCGCATAAGCGAATTAGGTTTTGATTCTAAATATGGAAAGATGGCAACAGTTATCATTAGCGCTGTAATTTTTGGATTAGTGCATTATACATGGGGACCGACGGGTATGGTCTCAACCGGACTTTTTGGTTTGGCTATGGGAATATGTTATTTGAAATTTAAAAAGAACCTTTGGATATTGGTGCTAGCTCATGCATACCTGGATACAATATTATTGGTACAAGTGTATATGTCAAGTAATTAAAATAATAGATCTAAGCATTCAATAAAAATGCACAGAATTGTAATGAGATTAAAAAAAGATTTTCAAATTGTATACTAATAAATAAACCATATAAGTTGATTGGTTTTTAAGCTGGTAAAATATTAAACCAATATTTTAATCATACTAAAAACTTGATTTTGCACACACATAAAAATCTGTAAACTTTAAGATAATATAAATGCAATGCGCTATAAAATGTACACATTTCAGAGCGGGGCGAAGTATGTGTGCGGATTGTCGCAACACCGTCAGCTCCTGCCGGACACAAACACTCTCCAACTATTGATTTTAAAGCATTATCGGGAATAACACCAAAAGACTATTTTGAAAAAGAAGATTACTTTTCTGAGTATTTTGGGTAAATTATTTAAGAAAAACAAAGCCTAACAATTTGTATAAGCAATGGCAGGAGAAGCACTAAACATCAAGGTTTATTAGCCCGCTCAAACTTAGTAGCGCTTTGACAGAAAACGACTACGCAATCTGCTACTACTCATGTAATTTACCATTCTCGCCAATACACCAAAGTTTATTTCCCTGATGCAATGGTTACAGCAAACTGTGCGGCAGCTTCTTCCAGGTATTTTCCTGCATTTTTAATAGAATCTTCAACATTGGTAGCCTGTTGAATCATTTCAGCCAGGTAATCGATTTTATGCGCTTTTATTTGTTGTTCGCTTAACTCACTCAACCCACAAAAAACTGCCAGTTTCTGGTTGGTTCTTGAATCGAGCACACCTTTAATCACTTTCCCTGAAAATGTTTGCTCATCGAACTTGCCTTCGCCGGTAACGATCCAGTCGGCGTCTTTTACTTCGCGGTCAAAATCAGCAATTGATTTTATCAGTTGTGTACCAGATTTTAATTTCGCGTTCAGAAACAAAACACAGCCTGCTCCCAGTCCTCCGGCAGCACCGGCACCGGCTATATTTTGCAGGCTTTTCCCAAATTGTATTTCTACTTTTTCGTTAAAATTACTCAGGCCGGCATCCAGCTCTTCCACTACCCGCTGTGATGCTCCTTTTTGCGGCGCGTAAATATGTGCTGCACCATTTGGCCCGTATAAGGGATTATCCACATCGCAGGCCACTTCAAATTTAATGTTCCTCAGTTCTTTATTTACCAATTCAGTGTCGATGGTTGCCAGACGGTTTAAATCCTTTCCTCTCCCCTCCAACAAATTGTTTTCAGTATCAAAAAAACGAAAACCAAGCGCACTTGCCATTCCCATTCCGGCATCGTTGGTTGAGCTTCCGCCAATTCCCAAAAGAATGTGTTTGGCCCCGCGTTTTAAAGCATCCAAAATTAATTCGCCCGTTCCGAAAGTTGAAGTTTCCAACGGATTCAGTTCTTCGTTTTTCAGTAAACGAATTCCTGATGCTTCGGCCATTTCGATAAAAGCCAGCTTTTCTTTTTCGGCATACAAATAGTTAGCTCGAATGAGGCGTAACAAAGGATCGTGAACCTCTGCAGAAATCAGCTTACCACCTGTATAAAATTTCAGGGCGTCAACCGTTCCGTCGCCACCATCGGCAAGTGGCAATTTTACAATCAACACATTTTCGATGTATTTTTTAATGCCACGTTCAACGGCATCGCAAAATTCAATGCCTGTTAACGATCCTTTAAATTTATCGGGTGCAATTACGATCTTCTTCATTTCCCTAAAATAAGAATATTTCCAAAGCAGCTGGCTGTTAATAAAAAACGGGAAGCTATAATTAACTTCCCGTTTCAACATCCATAATTTTTATCACTTGCTATACCTTCGGCAATTGCCAGTCTTTATTGTAATTCAGTTTCATCAAATCGTTGGCTATAGCCTCGTTAAACGACTGCGACGCATTATTCCAGTGAATGCGCTGGCCAACACGATAAGCCATATTTCCCATCTCTGAAACGATAGCTGTTTTTGCGCCTACTTCAACAGGTGCATTTAAAGTGCCGCCTTTTCGTATACACGAAAGCAGGTTTTGCACGTGCTCATCCAAACCATCGCCATATTCTTTCCGGGCTTTAGCTTGAAAAAACGGCCCTTTCAACTCACTGCTGTGATCGGGTAAAATCTCGTAACCACTACGCGTAACTACCAAAGTTCCTTTTTGCCCAACAAAAGCAATACCGTGCGCTTTTTGGTAGGGCCCTATGCCCGGATTTAAACCACATTCCCAAATCATGGTATGTTTTGGATATTGATAAATGGCCTGCTGGATATCGGGTGTTTCAATGGCTCCCGGCTGGTGGTAAAAAATACCGCCGCCCGGAGAAATGGACTCAGGCATATCGGCATCCATGGCGTACAAAGCAAAATCAAGAAGGTGAACGCCCCAATCGGTCATTGCTCCACCGGCATAATCCCACCACCAGCGGAAATTATAATGAAACCGATTCATATTAAACGGACGTTTGGGTGCGGGTCCCAGCCACATATCATAATCAACATAATCCGGTGCAATGGAATCTTCCATTACCGGATACGCCGTATCGTAACCTTTGTAAATCCATGCTTTTACCAAATGAACATCGCCAAGTAATCCTGATTTCACAATCTCCGAAGCCTCGAACCAATGTTTCGAGCTACGTTGCCACATACCTACCTGGCAATATAATTCGGGATGTTTGGCCTGGGCAGCCACCATTGCGTTACATTCTTCAATACTGTGCCCCATCGGTTTTTCCACATATACGTGTTTTCCGGCATCCAGAGCCATCATCATCATTATGGCATGCCAGTGGTCGGGAGTACCGATAATTACCGCATGTACGTCTTTGTTATCCAATACATCTCTGAAATCGGCGTAGGTAAGCGGTCGTTTACCCGTCATTTTTTCAACTTCGGCAGCTCTTTTCTCCAACACGTTGCTGTCAACATCGCAAAGTGCCACACAGGATACATTGTTTTCCTTGCGCAAAAAACTACGGAGGTTGTTAAATCCCATCGAACGACAACCGATAAGCGCCACATTAACCTGCTCGGCAGGCGATGCACAGGCATTTAAAAGTCCCGGAGCAACACCAACTGCTGCTGTGGCGATAGCCGATTGTTTAATAAATTTTCTTCTATCAGTCATTGTTGTATTAAAATCTAATGTTTTCGGTTGTTGTAATCGTTTTATTCATGCACCACTTTTGCAATTTTTTTCGCATTCATTTTACCCGAATAAACAATAAGCGAATACTTTAAAACCAATGGTTCGGTGGTTGAAAGTGCAACCGGTTTAGCACCCGGCCAGGCCATATTTTGCATGCTGTTTTTTTCGCGTAAGATCAGATTCTGCGGATAATCGGGATTTTCCTTATTATCAAGGATTACAATACCGGCCTTCGAATTTCCTTTTCCCAGCGATCCTGAAATGTTAACATATCCCTGCGACTCCACTGCAGTTTCCAAAGGTTTAATGCTTCCGTTTTTTCCGGAAAACTGAACATCGTCGGGTAAAATCATTCGAACAGAAAAACCTCCATAACCTTTTTCATCTTCGGAGCCTCCAATTCGCAAATTCTCTTCCAGTGCCAGCAGGCTGATTTCAAAATCGATTCTACGGTATTTCAACGAACTTTTGTATATATGAATGGAAACATTCTCCTGAATATACGGCTTGGGTTTTCCATTCTTTTTCCACTTGTCAGACAACCAAAGCACCTCACTTTTTAGCCACACCGTTTGATCGGGCTCTTTCACAAATTCGATCTCCGTAACTTCCTGGTCAAAATCCTTTATCTCCCACGGATCGCCAATACGTTCATCGCCAATCCAAACCTGATGCCATGCCCAAAAAATACCTCGGTGGTGTAAATGATCAGCAGGAAAATCTTCAGTAAGGACCTTGCCGTTAAGTCCCCAAAGCGGGTGAATATAATTGCACCGCTCGTAGGCACCATCTTTATTCAACGGATGCATCCGGTAAAACAAAACGTTTGAAGAACCATCAACTATTTTAATTCCATCCTGCTGCTTTTTCATAGTCAATTGTCCCCAAACCAATCCGTTGGTAAGCAGAACCAGGAGTAGCGCTATTACAAAAGATCTTTTCATTACTGCTCCCCCTTTTCTATTATCGTTGTCTTTGTTTTTACATCATCTTCGGTATATTCAACTTCCAGAATTTCAACATTACTCAGTTGGTTCGAGATGATGGTTTTATCGTTCTCCGGTAGGATTAGCCAAATATTTGCAATAAAAGCCCCCATTGTTGCAGAGTCGGCCTTTACCGAAACGGTTCGTTTTCCTTCAACAGGAAGACCAGTGGCCGGACTGATAATCTTTCGGGTTTTCATTCCTTCGCCATCATCGCGAATATAAACGGTTCCGGTTGTATAAACGCTTTGCCCCGATACCTCAAAAACATGTGTGAATTCGTTTGGTTGCTGCTGATTCCGGATTCCCAGAGGCCAGTCTGTCCCGGCCGGATGGTTTCCAAGTGCCAACACCACATCTTCCTCAAAACTGATAATGGCATTTTTTACCCCCAGATCGAGTAATAGTGGCTTAACCAGATCAAGAGCAAATCCTTTTTCTATTGCGCCAAAATCCAACTCTACTCCGTCTTCTTTAAAACGAAGTCGTTTATTATCAAGATCGAGTTCTATTTTATCAAACCCACATTTTTGTCGCGCTTCCTCCAGTTCATTTTCATCAACATCTTCCTTTTCAACCCAAAGCGATTGAACCGGGAACATGGTTACATCAAAAGCTCCCTGACTCATTTGGTTAAAATCGTTTGTAATAGTTAGAATTTCCCACAAATCGGCTGGAACTTCTATCCAAACGTCTTTTCCGGTTTGATTGAGCTCGTGAATATCAGACAATAAACTGAAGCGGCTGATCGTACTTTCCAGCTGTTCAATATCGGCTTTTATCTGTTGAAATATATTTTTTGCGGTACCGGCCTCAAGGTTTGGCAGCACTACATCGCAATGACTGCCAAAGGCCAAAAAAGTATCACTAAAAATAGTAGATTGCGTCATTCTCTTAGTTTTATTGTTTCAGTAAAGCACTAAATTAAAAAAGTACGCGGTATTTTCAGGCCTTCATGCTTACAAATACAAAGCCAGAATTAATTTATACTCCTTCTTTTTAACCTGAAAAATTAATAAAATTTTTCACACAAAGTGTTGACGATTGAAAATCTGGATGATACAGTTTTTATTAAAGCAGCCTAATGATTTTCAATGTCAAGGTTAACCCTGACAAATAATTGAAAACAATTATTTCGTCATCCCTGCAGGTGATTAATTCATTTTGATGAATTAATCAGGTTAATAAACGGAAACAAAAAAAGGCAGGGGAAATCCCCGCCTTTTCAATCCTTATCTATTTCTATAGTTTTGGTTCCCAATTTGGATCGTACTCCCTGCCCCATAATTTCATGGCATCACGGTCGTACATAATTCCGGTTTTATCGCAAATGTCAAATCCGTGTCCAACACGATAGGCAACATTTGAGTAATGCACCATTGTCTGGCTAATTGCGCCTTCCATAATGTGTGAATTCAGTTTTCCAACACCCCGGATTCCGTTAAACCAGTTTTGAACGTGCGCGGTTGACGTGTCGCCACCACCACCAAGAGCAGTACCGGCTTCCTGCGAATTAGCTACGCTGTCTTTAATAATTTTTCCGTTACGATCGTACAAAATATATTTACCACGGTCGACAAACACAGTTCCTTCGCTTCCGTAAATAATCGTTCCGCGGCCTCCTAAACCATAGGTATCCTGACCAGAGCGGCTACGGCCATCCCATTTAATCACTTTGTCACCTTCGAAAAGGAAAGTTGCATCCATGGTATCGTACATTTCCCAGCCATCATCGAAAAAATGACGCTTGCCAGCTTCAACATGCACATTGTTTGGTAAACCTACCTGCAGTGCCCAACGTGCTACATCCAGCTCGTGGGTAGCATTATTTCCGGTTTCTCCTGTTCCGTAATTCCAGCCATACCAGTGCCAGTTATAATCCCAGGTTTCTTCGGTGTAATCGCGGTGAATTGCCGGACCCTGCCAGATTTCCCAATCAAGTCCGTTTGGTACAGCGGCTTTTTTCTGCACAGGCACCTCTCCTCTTTGGTTGATGTAAAAAGCTACTGCCCTATATGGCACACCAATAATTCCGTTATGAATTTCTTTTATAATCTCATTCGTATGATCCGACGAACGTTGCTGATTACCCATCTGGACAACCTTATTGTATTTCTCGGCTGCTTTAACGATCATCTCATTTTCGGCCATGTTGTGGCTGCAGGGTTTCTCTACATAGACATGTTTCCCGGCCTGCATAGCCATTACCGATCCCGGAGTATGCCAGTGGTCAGGAGTGGCATTAATAATACAATCCACATCCTTATCGTCAAGAATTTTCCTGAAATCATTCTCCAGTTTTGGTTTGTAATCAATAACCTTCGCAAACCTCTCGGCAGCACGCTTACGCTGATGCTCCATCACATCGCACAGGTATTTTAGCTCAACATTGCTTTCTTTTTGGGCAATTGGTTCGGAATAAGCCCCCAAACGGCGGCCCAGCCCCATAATGGCGACATTCAGTTTATCGTTTGCACCTAAAATTTTACTGTAACTTTTTGCCGACATTCCCATCGCAGTTCCTCCAACTGCAACACCGGCTGCACCAGCCGACACCTTTTTTAAAAAATCTCTTCTGTTAGTCATAAGTAGTAGTTCTATTTGTCTTAAAATACTATAAATTAAATACTCGTTTCCGATCAAGACACGCTCATCCGGATATCACTGTTGATCTAATAAATTGCACTGTTAATAACCAGAATGAACAAATGTAAATTGATCATGATGCCACTTTGTTACATTTATTAGATTTTATGTTGGTTTAAACTTACCGTGAACGAACACGACACACAAATATAACCATAATTTGGAGCTTGCCAATCTCTTCTTATAAATACAGGGAAATTTTTATTGTACCACTATTTGATAATAAAAAAGGCTACTTAAAAGCAGCCTTTAAATCTATTATTCTGTAATTCCGATCTGGTCGAAAATGAACGCATATTCCAGTGCCGTTTCTTTTATCCATTCATAACGCCCGGAGGCCCCTCCATGTCCGTATTCCATATTAATGTGGAATAACAGCGGATTATCATCAGTTTTCAATTCTCGCAATTTGGCGACCCATTTGGCCGGCTCCCAATACTGTACCTGCGAATCATGCAGTCCGGTTGTAACCAGCAAAGCCGGATAATCTTTAGCTTCCACATTATCGTATGGCGAATAAGAAAGCATATAGTAGTAATACTTTTCGATTTTGGGATTTCCCCATTCATCGAATTCGCTTGTGGTAAGCGGAATAGTTTCGTCGAGCATGGTAGTTACCACATCAACAAATGGAACTGCAGCAATAACACCTTTATACAAATCAGGACGTAGGTTTATACAGGCTCCCATTAAAAGTCCACCTGCACTTCCGCCCATAGCAAATAATTTATCGGGGTTGGTGTATCCGTCGTCGATAAGGAATTGGGCACAATCGTTAAAATCGGTAAAGGTGTTCATCTTTTTCAACAACTTACCGTCTTCGTACCACTGGCGGCCGTTGATTTGACTTCCGCGAATATGTGCAATTGCATACACAAATCCCCGATCGAGCAAAGGCAAACGAGCTAAAGAAAAGCTTGGATTGTTCGTAATTCCATACGAACCATATCCATATAACAACGCTGGATTATCGCCATTCTTTTCCATTCCTTTTTTATACACAATCGATATAGGAATTTTTGTTCCGTCGCCGGCAGTTGCATAAATACGTTTGGTTTCGTAATCATCCTTGTTAAAACCTCCGAGCACTTCCTGTTGCTTCAGTAACTTGTGCTCTTTTGTTTTCAGGTTGTAATCGTAAATCGAATTAGGAGTGGTCATCGAAGTGTAGCTAAAACGGAAAATATCGGTATCAAAGTCGAGGTTTACATTCGGACTAACCGTGTACACTTCTTCATCAAAATCGATATAATACTCCTCGCCTTTCCACGGTATTACACGAAGCTGGTTTATTCCCTCTATACGTTCGTTAACAACCAGGTAATCTTTTAAAATTTCAAAATTATCAAAGAAAACATCACTGCGGTGTGGAATCACTTCCGTCCAGTTTTCTTTTTCAGTAGCTGTTACCGGAGTTTTCATTAAACGGAAGTTTAATGCATCGAGGTTGGTACGAATATAAAAGTCATTACCAAAATGATCCACCGAATATTCTAATCCTCTTACACGAGGCTGAATGATTTTAAAATCACCCTCCGGATTGTTGGCATCAAGAAACTGATATTCAGAAGTAAGTGTACTTTCACTTCCTATGATCAGATATTTTTGAGATTTTGTTTTAAAAATAGACACTGAGAATGTTTCATCGTCTTCATAAAACACTTCTACATCGTCTTCAACCGGAGTGCCTATTACGTGCTTCATAATTTTTTCTGAACGAAGCGTGACATCGTCTTTCAAAGTATAATAAACCGTTTTATTATCATTGGCCCAAACGGCACTCCCGGTTGTTAAAGGAATGGCATCGGGTAAAACTTCGCCGGTTTCCAGATTCTTAAAATGAATAGTGTATTTTCTGCGACTAACTGTATCAACGCCGTAGGCGATAAGTCTGTTATCCGGGCTTACCGATAATCCGCCAAGCATAAAAAAATCCTGACCTTCTGCGAGCACATTTTCATCGAGTATCACTTCTTCTTCGGCATCGAGACTCCCCTTTTTTCGGCAGTTTACATCGTACTCTTTACCGGGTAATTGTTTGTAGTAATAGTAGTAACCATTCTTTTTGTAGGGTACCGACTTATTTTCCGGCTTGATTTTCGACTTTATTTCCTCAAATAATTTTTTCTGAAGCGGTTCAGTGTGTTTCATCACAACATCTTTGTAAGCGTTCTCAGCTTCGAGATGTGCGATCACTTCAGGGTTTTCGCGCTCATTCATCCAGTAATAATTGTCAACGCGCGTATGACCATGTATCGTAAGTTCTTTCATCATCTTTTTTGCAATAGGTGGCTCCATCTTCACTTTCGAAGTACATGCCACTAAAAATAGTCCCCAAATAAAACTCAAATAAATTAACTTCTTCATGCTTTTGGTAATTAGGTGAAATTCTTAATATTTTTTTCAGGAAGTTTTGAAATTACGTTTTATCAATCAGCTTTCAAAATGAAAGTTCCATCTTAAATCCATGGAAAGGTGTTTTACTTATTTCTGAAATTTATCTTCTGGATATTTTTCGAAATTTCAATCCGGTTATAAATTGATTCAATAACCTGGTCGTACAAATTATCCTTTAAAATGTAATCCTCAATATCTACATCGATGTTCGGATTATCATTCACTTCAACCACATAAACTTTATCGTTTACCAGTTTCAGGTCAACACCATACAAACCGTCGCCAATTAAAGCCGACGCTTTTAAGGCTGTTTTAACCACTTCTTCCGGCACATCTTCAATATTCACTGTTTCCGAATCGCCGGAATACTCCTCGGCCTCACCGGCCCAGTTGTAAATTTGCCAGTGTCCTTTCGACATGTAATATTTGCATGCAAAAAGTGGCCGGTTATCGAGTACCCCGATTCTCCAATCAAATTCGGAATAGAGAAACTCCTGGCAAACAATCATATCCGATTTTTTAAACAGCTGGTTTATTGCATCAAAAGCTTCTTCCTTGTTCTCCACTTTTGTTATTCCCAGCGAAAATGCACTGTCGGGTTGCTTTAACACCAGCGGAAAGTTCATATCATCAAGGTCTTTCCTTTCAAATATATTCTTGGTAAAAACAACCGTTTGCGGAGTAAGTATTTTGTGTTTTCTGAATATCTCGTTCTGAAATATCTTATTGGAGCAACGCAATATCGACCATGGATCATCAATTACCACCAAACCTTCGGCATACGCCATTCGCGAAAATTCGTAGGTATGGTTGTTTACATTTGTGGTTTCGCGGATAAAAAGCGCATCGAACTCGTTTATTTTATCAAAGTCGTTTTTTGTGATAAACTCAGCATACAAACCTTTCCTGTTGGCCGCCGTTTTAAACTTTTGTAACGCCTGTTTGCACGATGGCGGAGTTTCTTCCTCAGGATCGATAAGAATAGCAATGTCGTATTTATAATTGATAAGCGTGGTTTTATTAAAACGCCGTTTACTGAAATATTTACGTGCAAACTCGTAAATAACCTCAATTTCGCTTTCGGGTAATTTATTTAAGGTTAAAACTTTTATTCCCTTAATGATCCATTTCTCCTGTTTTACAAATTCAATCTCGAAAAGCGGTGTTTCAAACAGCTGGTAAAGCCGGTTGGCAATTGCGTTAAATCCTTTTGTAGCCGTCTGTCCGAAATAGATTTTAAGCTGAAATTTGTCGTCTTTTACTTTTTGCAGTGCTTTGTTTATCAGCTCATCAATATCGTACGAGGCGGAATGGATTACATTAAGCATTTTAAAATCGCGCAGTGTAACCGAGCTTGGAATTACACGGTGGCCACGAGCTGCCGCCAGCAACGACACATAATAACCATAGCTTTGATATTTGTACGAACTACAGAGATTAAAAACACGCATATCGGCACTGTTCTGGTAAACCGGGTTACTGATGTACTCTTTTACCGAGATAACTTTAGCATTCACATCGGCAAAAGTCCATTTATGTGGTTGGTTGATAACGATAATATTCGTGGTCTTTTTCCGTACTTCTTCGGTTTCCAAACTCAATTCCATCTTAACAGCATCTTCCCCACTCGCGTAATAATCAGCAATCGTATGCGATTCCTTAAATCCCTTCTTTTTGTACCACTCGATCAGCTCGTTATTTTTCGACTGAACCTCAATCAAAATTTTTTGATAATGATTCTCGATTGCCTCTTTTTTCACATAATTCAACATGAAGGTTCCCAACCCGGCATTTCGGTATTCTGCCACAACGGCAATCGAATAAATTCGTAATGCACGTTTATATTTAAACAAAGTGAGCGCCCCGACAGAAGTTACTTTTTTGCATGCTTTCGATTCTACAATTAAAACTTCCTGAAACGCACTATCCAGGCTGTGTTTTATACTTTTGCGGGAACTCTGTTGAAACAGTGGAAAAGATTCGTTTTCCAACTTTTCAAGGAAATAAAAATCACCGGGTTGTGACTTTCTGATATTCAAATCCATTTATTGCGTTATAAATCAAAATTAATTGAAACCTAATTAACACTTCAACCCCGTTAAGTTTTTTATAGCATCAAACGCTATAACTTATTTTCGGGATCAATAAAATGAATACACTTTCCTATTTTATTGACAAGCAAAAATACAATATTGAAACATTAATTCCGATATTTGTCAACTAATTATGCAAACGGAAATAACCATACTTATTTATTTTGTTTTTATTGTTGGAATTGGCGTTTATTCGGCCTTTCGAATCAAAAATCCATCAGATTATTATGTTGCCGGAAAGAAAGCCGGCTTACTGCCTGTATCAGGTAGTTTACTGGCAACCATTCTTGGCGGTTCCGCATTAATGGGAACTATTGAATTAAGCCAAAGCAGAGGTTGGGCAGCTTTATGGTTCTTGTTTTCCGCAGCAATAGGTTTGTTTGTTCTGGCACCTATCTCAAAATATGTTAGTAGATACGGAAATTACACACTTCCCGAATTATTGGGAAAGTTCTTTGGACGCAAGGCAGAACGATTTTCTACCGTAATTATTCCATTGGCATGGTTAGGAATTGTGGCCGCTCAAATTATTGCAGCAGCCCAAATCCTTCAGGGACTTGGCTTTATTTCGTACCAGAATGCGGCCATTTTATCCGGGCTGGTTTTTATTGCCTATACCTTGTTGGGCGGCCAGTTAAGTATTCTGAAAACTGATTCATTACAGGCCATTTTAATTATCAGCGGGTTGGCGGCTCTGCTGTTTTTTGCCATTCAGTCACCCGAACATTTGCAGGTTGAGCCTTTAAAATTTACCGCATTGTTCAATTCCAGATTTTCAGTTGTCGATCTGATCGTTCTGATAATGACTTATTCGGTAACATTTATTGTTGGCCCGGATATTTACTCCCGCCTGTTTTGTGCCGGAAGTGAGAAAACAGCACGAAGAAGTATAATTATCGTAGCATCAATATTAATCCCTGTTTCATTTGCCCTTACCTATTTGGGTGTGTATTCCGGCAAAGAAAACGAAGGAATTATGGCATTTGCCGGGCACCTGCTTCCCAACTGGGCTTATGGTTTGTTTATAGCGGCATTGCTTTCAGCAGTAATGTCTTCGGCTGATACCACTTTGCTTACTTCAAGTATGATATTAAGTGAACTATTTAGTGGAAACCTTGAAAAGAAACAAGCCCTTCCTCTCACCCGTTGGCTGGTTGTGGTAATCGGTTTTTTTAGTTTGCTGATTGCATTGTATATCACCTCGGTAATTCAGGCTTTACTCTTGGCACTCAGTTTTTTCTCTGGTGCATTTGTGGTTCCTGTATTATGCGGATTGCTAAGCTTTAAAGTGAACAATAAAAACGTAATTTGGGCAATTGTCTTTGGTGGAATAACAGCTTTGGCTGGCAAACTGCTAACCTTATTTGATTATCAAAGTATAGGAAACGGCGTTATCATTCTAAGTTATTTTGTAAACAGCCTTTTCCTGTTTATCGGACGTAATTCAAAAAACACCTCTGAACGATCAACAGATTTCAAAGTTTAGCAGATTTTAAATTCTTCACAATTTGATCTGAATTTGCTAATTCATATTCAATCTTCTTTCAATTGTTTTTATTTTGTCGCGCTTAAACAATTCGTTCGTTACGAAACGAAACTATTGTTTAAAACAGTCGGAAGGGGACATTCGACAATTGAACGATACTAGACTAAACAAGAGGGACTATGAAATACAAGCAGCTTATTGAAAGCCTGGAAAACGATTATTTCTTTTATTCACATAATATTGATGGTGATTATCTCTATATGAGCCCCTCTGTTGAAACCATTTTGGGTTACAACGTTGAGGAAGCAAAAGAAGGTCTTGTAAAACACATGACCGATAGCGATATAAATAAAAAAACCATTGAAGTACTACGTAAAAGCGCCACTGGCAAAAGGCAAAAAACATTTCAATTTGAATTGTTTGCAAAAAATGGTGCAATTAAGGTTATTGAAATAACAGAATCGCCATTGTACAATGAAAATGGAGAGCTTCTTTCGATTGAAGGCGTTGCACATGATATTACGCGGCGTATTGAGCGCGAAAAAACCATCAGAGAACAAAACGAAAAACTAAAACAACAAACCGAGGAACTGGAAGCGACCATTGCCGATCTGAAACAAACTCAGTCGCAATTGGTACAGTCGGAAAAAATGCGTGCCCTCGGAAACCTGATAGCTGGTGTTGCCCACGAAATTAATACACCAATTGGTGCTATAAACGCCTCGGTTGATAATATATCCCGCTCTCTTGATGAATCAATGCAAAACCTGTATACCCTCTTCACCCGTTTATCCGAAAAAGAGTTGGTTGTTTTTCTTAAAATAATGAAACTTATTGACCGATCGAAGCCGGCCTTGGTTTCAAAAGAAAAACGATATTATAAAAAACTGGTAAAAGAGAAACTTGACAATGCAGGTTTTGATGATACTTATACCATGACAGATCATGTAATTTACCTGAACCTATACGAAGTTGTTGATCAAATTATACCTCTACTGAAAGTTGATAATCCCGGATTCATTTTAAAATCTATTCGCGATATCTATTCTGTTCGAAAAAATTCGGAGAACATTAAACTGGCTGTTGACAAAGCATCGAAAGTGGTATACGCACTTAAGAAGTTTACCCACAAAGATCAGGGGATGGACAAGGAATTAAGTAACCTCAGAGAAAATATAGATATGGTGCTTACTCTGCACCATAACCGTATAAAACAAGGAATTGAGGTTATTCAGAATTATGACGATGATATTCCTCTTATCAATTGTTACCCTGACGAATTGGTGCAGGTGTGGACAAATCTGATTTCCAATGCCATACAAGCAATGGACAATATCGGGCAGTTAACCATTACCATTATAAACATGGGTGAACGTATACAGGTTTCGATTTCAGATACAGGCTGCGGAATTCCTGATAAGATACGTGAGAAAATATTTGAACCATTCTTTACAACCAAAAAAGCGGGTGAAGGAACAGGTATCGGGCTTGAACTTGTACTAAAGATTATTGAAAAGCATCAGGGTAACTTAGATTTTAAAAGTAAGGTAGGCGAAGGAACAACATTTATTGTTACTTTACCGGTTAAATAATTCAGTTATGAAGAAAAAGGCAATAGTTTGTGTTGATGATGAAAGTATAATTCTTGATAGTTTGGGCGAACAAATAAAAAACATTTTCGGAGATGAATATTTGTACGAATCGGCAGAAAATGCAGAGGAAGGACTTGAAGTTATTGAAGAATTGACGCAAGAAGATGTTGATGTGCTGATTATTGTTTCAGACTGGTTAATGCCGGGTAAAAAAGGAGACGAGTTTTTAGTCGAAGTTCATAAGAAATTTCCAAAAATAGTAAAGGTAATGCTAACCGGACAAGCAGACGAGCTGGCCATAAGCAATGCTATTAAAAATGCAGAATTACATGCTTACATTTCAAAGCCATGGTCATCTCAGGATTTAGAGCGGGTAATAAAAACAGGATTGTCAAAAATTAAAAATAAGGGGTAAATGAAAAAACAAACAATCATTTGTGTTGACGATGAAGAAATAATCCTGGAGGCAATACAGGAACAACTTCAGTCGACATTTGGGGAAGAATATAATATTGAAACTTCAGATAGCGGAGAAGATGCGCTGGAGTTTTTCAAGGAGCTAATTGATGAAGGTCAGCAAGTTCCGGTAATTATTTCGGATTATATTATGCCGGGCATGAAAGGCGATGAACTTTTAAAAGAAATACACAAACTTTCGCCAGAGTCGTTAAAAATACTGCTTACAGGTCAGGCCAGCATCGAAGGAATTAGCAATGCTATAAACAATGCAAAACTTTATCGTTACATTGCAAAGCCATGGGATAAAGACGATCTGGTATTAACCGTAAAAGAAGCGGTAAAAAGTTTTATTCAGGAAATTAAAATCCGCAAACAAAATAAAGAACTACTCGAACTAAATGCATCGTTGGAAGAACAGGTTGCACAGCGTACCGAGGAATTAAGAGAGGCCAATGCCGCTAAAGACAAATTCTTTTCCATCATTGCCCACGATTTAAAAAGCCCTTTTAATGCCCTGTTAGGATTATCGGATGCCATGCTCGAAAACTGGGAGGTATTTGAAGATGAAAACAAGCTGGAGTTTGTTCAGGATATCCATAGTGCCTCAAAAAACACCTATGCTTTGTTACAAAACCTATTGGAATGGTCGCGTTCGCAGATTGGCAGTGTAAAAGTTAATCCCGTGGTATTTACCCCGGTAGAATTGGTTCATGAAAATCTTGAAGTATTAAAACAACATGCCGAATCGAAACAGATCTCAATTACCAATAAGGTTAATAATGAAGTTCTTTGCCACGCCGACAAAAATATGATCTCAACGGTTTTCCGTAATCTTATTTCCAATGCCATTAAGTTTACCAATCCGCAGGGAAATATAATGATTACAGGCTGCACGAAAAACGAACATCATGAATTTTGTGTTACAGACGATGGTATAGGTATGGAAGAAAAGACCAGGAATAACCTTTTCAACCTTAACAGCAAAACTCAGCGTACTGGTACATCCAATGAAAGCGGAACAGGATTAGGTCTTCTTCTATGTAAAGAGTTCGTGGAAAAAAACGGTGGAGAAATATCGGTTACCAGTAAAGAAAATGAAGGCAGTTCCTTCTGTTTTACCCTACCGGTAGCGCATTAAATTTCGGCTGTTAATTCATTCAGAAATTTGTGATATTTATCCTCAATAAGTGGCTTTAACTCATTGTTCACACACATATGGTAATCATTTAACCATTTGCGTTCCTTTTCGGTAAGCAGATCAACTTTTATCAACGAAGTATCGATCGGGCAAAGTGTAAGTGTATCAAAACCAAGAAAAAGTCCGAACTCAGTGGTTTCGCGTTCTACACAAACCATCATGTTTTCGGTACGAAGTCCGTATTGTCCTTCACGGTAAAATGCAGGTTCGTTCGAAAGCACCTGCCCCGGCAGCAACAGGTTTTCGTTGTATTCCAAACGAATTGCCATTGGTCCTTCGTGCACATTCAGAAAATGGCCAACACCATGACCGGTACCATGTCCGTAATTCATACCGTTTTCCCACAGCGCCTGCCTTGCCAGAATATCAAGGTGACAGCCTTTTATGCCGTATGGAAATTTGGCTTGAGTTAAACCGATCATTCCTTTCAGTGTTAGCGTAAAATCCGTTTTGAACTGGTCAGAAACTGCTCCTAGTGCTACTGTTCGGGTGATGTCTGTAGTTCCATCGATATACTGACCACCCGAATCAAAAAGCACTACACCGTCAGCTTCCAAAGGCAAACCATCATCGGCTCCAATGTGCAGGTGAACAATTGCACCGCGACTTTTGTAGCCTACAATCGGTGGAAAACTTTCGCCTTTAAAATCCTTTTGTCTGGCCCTGAATTCAGTCAGCTTTTTTCCAAATTCGTAATCTGTTAACGTTTCTTTTCCAATCGTCTCTTTAAGCCAGTGCAAACACTCTACCAGTGCAACACCGTCTTTTTTCATCGCATTTCTAAAACCTTCCAGCTCCGTTCTATTTTTAATAGCCTTTTGAATGGCCACTAATGAAGTTCCTTCAATAATCTCATTTTTACCGGAAAGCGCACTGTAAGCAGCAAAATTTAAAGTTGACGGATCGATGAAAATCGTGTTACCACTAACTTCTGACAGGTAGTTGTAGAAACAGTTATAATCTTTTAGCTCAACACCATCGGCTTCTAGTTTCGATCTGAGTTCGGGATCAACTTTGCCGGGATCAACAAAAAGAAGGTTTTCCTCTTTCCCAATTACGGCAAATGCAGTAAAAACCGGATTGTATGGCACATCCGATCCACGTAAATTGGACAGCCACGCCAGTTCGTCTAACATGGACACTACGTGAATATCGGCACCAAATGATGCTAACTCATCAGCAATTTTTTGTTGCTTTTCAGGTCGTGCAACTCCGGCATATTTTACGTCTAACTCAAAAACTTTATCGTTGGGAACAGCCGGGCGGTCTTCCCAAATGGCTTCAAACAAATCGGGTGTCTCCACCAGTTCAATGTCCTTTTTCAAAAAGCCTTTCTGCAAACTCCTGAAAGCATCAACAGTTAATGATTGCGCATCGAGCCCCACTTTACTCCCGGCTGGCAAATTCCGGCTCAACCAACTATCTGGCGATACAGCATCCGTAACGCGCAACTTCTGCATTTCAATTCCGGTTTCATCCAGCTCTTCGGTTGCCTGCAAAAAATAACGTGAATCGGTCCACAAAGCTGCTTTGTCAAGCGTTACCGCAACCAAACCATACGAGCCTGTAAATCCCGAAATGTACTCGCGTGTTTCCCATCGTTTAGGTAAATATTCGCTCGAATGCGGATCGGTACCTGAAATGTACCACGCATCAATATCGAGCTTTTTCATTTCGGTGCGTAATGCAGCTAGTCGTTGTTTTATTTCTGTCTTCATTGTTTATGCCTTTGTGCTCTTAAAATAGTCTTTAACAAATTTCTTTATCGAAGGTGCAGGAATATCATCGTAATTCAGATCTTTTTCTGAGTAGAATTTATAATCTAGAATATCGTCCATCGGTTTCAGGTCATCAATCGATTCTGCGGTAACCTGAAATGCCATATCAAGTGTAAATACGGTGTACGCAGAAAAAACATATTCGTTTGGCGCTGAGCCCAGGTATTTTAAGGCCTTTACTTTCAATCCCAACTCCTCTTTTAGTTCGCGTTTCACTGCATCTTCTGCCGATTCCATCGGATCGATAAATCCGCCGGGCAGATCGAGTTTTCCATAGTGGGGTTCAACGCCACGTGTAACCAGCATCAGTTTTCCTGAATCGTCAGTCACCAAAGCTGCTACGGCAGCCGATGAATTTATAAAGAAATGAAAACCACAGGCAGCACATTTTAATGAACGTTCGCCGGATTTATTAAACTCCGCAGAACCACACTTCGGACAATATTTTAAAACTTTCAAAGGATGAGTATCCATTTAATTTGATTTGCGAATTTTGATTAACGAATGAAGATTACTGATTTCTCTTATCAAATTACATGCATCATTCAATTATTTCTCTTGCTTTCAGCCAGTCGACAAATAAATTTGGCCAGTTATCAGCCGGAATTCCGTTATTACGAAGGCCAAAACCGTGACCACCTTTTTGAAAAATATGCAATTCGGCGGGTACGTCAAATTCTTTCAATTTTGAGTAAAAACTGATTGAATTTTTTGGTAAAACAGCTGTATCGTCGTCGGCCAAAACCAGAAATGTTGGTGGCGTTTCAGCACTCACATTTAACTCGTTCGAATATTTTCGGATCAACTCTTTATCATGCCCTTTGCCGATCAAATTCTCCCTCGATCCCAAATGAGTGAATTCTTCATCCATGGTAATTACCGGATACAGCAATAACATAAAATCAGGCCGGCAACTTTGCTGTTCAAGCTTATCCGCGCTTTCTTTATTACCATAATCGAATACCGTTCCGGCTGTTGAGGCCAGGTGGCCACCGGCTGAAGAGCCTGCGATTCCAATCTTTTCAGGATTGATACCCCACTCTTCGGCATTTGCACGCACTATGCGAATGGCTTGCCGTGTATCACTCGATGGAACTTCGTGGTTTCCGTAAGGTAGGCGGTATTTTAATACAATTCCGGTAATTCCTTTGGTTTGCAGAAAACGTGCGATATCATATCCTTCGTGGTCCATCGCTTCAATCCAGTAACCACCACCAGGACAAATTACCACTGCCGCACCGGTGTTATTTTCAGCTTCAGGCGAGAAAACATACATTTCCGCTTCCGATACTTTTCGAACGCGCACTCCGTCGTATATCTCTTCAGGCTCGGTCATGCCGTTGTCGTTTGGTGCTCCGTTTGGCCACACTTTTAATGTTCTATTTTGTGCGATAACAATTACGGTTAGTAATGAAAATAGTAGGATTAGGTTGATTCGTTTCATCTCATTAAAATAGTTTAGTTCATTTGTATTCGACTGAACTCCCGATGAATATTAATTCTTCTTGTCTGCCAGCGTTAGGCAGGTTTGTGAATTTGAAGAATAAAAATTCATGTTCGTTTCATCCGTTTAAAATTTTCAAGTTTCCAATAAATTACTTTAAAATTTGAGAACGGATGTAACCGCTCCGCTCTCACATAAACTTTTTTAATCATGCTAATTTGTGAATCGATGATTTAAAAAGTTCATGTTCGTTTCATAATTATTTAGTTTTTGCTCCAACAAAATAATGTTCCTTTTCGGCAAACAATACATTAAAAGTCGTTAGCGAACCATAGGCACGTGTTATGTATTGCTGGATATTTACTTTTTCTTCGTCGGTAAGCGATTTGCTGCTGTTGATATTTTGCTCCAGAACACGCAACCTGTCGCGAAGCATTACAATCTTATGAAAAAATGTTTCAACAGGAATTTCTTTTGGTTTTAGCTCTGGATCGGCAGGCTGTAACAACATGGTTCCACCTTCCCATTTTTCACCTAAGGGAACTACCTCATTCAGCGCAGCATGTTTATCAAGCACATAACTTAACACCTTTTCAATTTCACCAATTGAGAGCCGGGATTTTGGCGCAGTTTCATTCGCCTCCAAAACTGTAAGATCAGTATTTCGCTTTGTAATTTCCATTTTACCACCTCGCTCAAAAAATATCTCGTAGGCAGTAAGGTTGTCTTTACTAATTATTCCTTCTCCGTACCGCGGATGTTCAACCCTAGTTCCAACAGTTAAATTTTCCATTTCAGTTTAATTTATTGATTGGTTAAGATAAAATATTTTCAGGTATCAGTTTATGAGAAATGCCACCAACTTTTAATTGTCGGAGGCCATAATCAAACGTGGCTGTCCCTTCACACGTTTACGCTTCACCTCGTAATCACGCGTATACGAAATTACAGAAACTCCTTCATTCATATAACCTCCAAACTGCGTAAGTTGCCCGAAATGATAATTTCCCTGCATCTGGAATGTATGCATATAAGGCAGGCAACTGGCAAAATCATTACCGTAAGTTATTGATGCCGTTAAAAAATACAGCGTTACATCGTAGCCCTGAAAACTGAAATTATCAGGTTCTGTACCAAAATTATTTTTGTATTTCTCAACAAAATTAATGGTTTGTGTATATGTATAATCGGTGTAGTAAGGTGTAATGTATTTGAGCTTCAGATTATGAAACTGCTCCAACTGAATACTTGAATAGTTTGGATAACGGTTTGACCCAATCAGCGTTATCGAATACTCTTCCGAAAGGTTGTTTAAATTGGAAATAGCCACACTTAACTCGCCTTCGTTTTCCGATGGAATATAAACCACATTTTCTTTGGACTTCGACATTATTCGACGTAAACCGAAGCTACCTTCATTCTCAAAATCGTAGATTGTAAAGTTAACACCATCGTTACTGCTCAACATTCCTGAATTAAAAAATTTCTCACGCAAAAGTTCTACCAATTGACCTTCGGGAGTACCCGAATAATTCGAGGTTTTTACAATAATAAAGTTACTATTAAAATGCTCTTCGGCCACCATTTCTGCCGTTTGGCGAATCAGGTAATCGCGCGTTGGATTCACCTGGAAGTAACTGGAATTCGATCGTGTGATCGTGGTCTGCGAAGCCAGTGGTGAAACAATCGGAATCCTATTCTTCGCCGCGTAAGCAGCAATTTCCTGTTGCACTTTCGGGAAAATCGGTCCAATGATTAAATCAGTCTGAAAAAATTCGTTATTCTGAAAATACTGACGAATAGAATCTTTATTGTGTTGTGTATCGAAAACATTTAGCTGAACATCAAAACCTATATTCTGTAAGGAATCGACAGCTAAAAGTACACCTTCGTAAAACTGTACAAAGTTTTCACTCCCTCGATAAAATTGTTTAAACAACTCTTTCCGCTCCTCAAGTTCAATCGTAGTATCCTGTGCAATTTCTGTTTCTTCCCTTGTAAAAATTGCTGTTGAATCGATCACTAAATCTTCGCGGTTCAGCGTATCATTTGCTTCGTAATAAAAAGGCAAAAACAAGGCTACATTGTATGTTTTCCCTGAAAATGATCCGGATAAATCAGGCACACACGATTCAGGAATTTCAACCGGCATTTCTACCGCATAAAATTCTTCCAGCATTTTAGCCGAATCAATGTCTTCAATTACGATATTGTCACTTTCGGGTTTGGCAAAAACTTCCTCCGGTTTTTTAGGAATTAAAATGGTTTCGCCATAAGCCAAATTTCGACGATCGAGTATCGGATTATATTTAATAATGTCGGGAATACTAACATTGTATTGTTTCGACAAGCCATATAACGTTTCGCCCCTTTCCACCAAATGCTGCTCGAAAGCTTCTTCGTTTACCGGTTTTGCCATTGGCTCGCTGGCTTCAGCAACCGGAATTTTAATTACTGCTCCGGCCGGAAATCCGGTATTTAAAATCGGGTTTATCACTTTAAGCTCCTCTTCCGAAACATTGTATTTTCGCGTTATTCCCCACATGGTTTCACCCGACTCAATGATGTGTTCGAGGTAATTTCGGTTACCGACATATTCAATTGGCTGGGGTTTATTTATATCTTCCTCCGAAGAACTGATTTTTAGAACCAAGGTCATTCCTGTTTTTAGCTGCTTTGCCTCGGGATTTTGTGCCAGAATTTCCTGCTCAGTTGTTCCGTACTTTCGGGCAAGCGAATACAAAGTTTCCCCCGAAACCACCTGATGTAATATTGTTTGTACACCCGTTCCGGTTTTTTTAGCTAAATCTTCGGTCTCTGCTGTTGTCTCTTTTTCCCAGTATGGAATATTTAGTACTGTTCGCTTTTTAAATTTCCTAACAGCTGGGTTGTACGCATAAAGTTCCTCGACCGTAATTCCATACTTCTTGGCAATAGAATAAGCTGTTTCTTTTCTCGACTTGATTTTATATTTGGTAAATCCTGAAGGATCTCCCTTTTGGTCATCTGAAGAATTCGGCAGTTCGATGCCTTCAACATATGGAATTTTTAGCACCTGCCCTATCGTTAGCCCCTTATCAATTCCCGGATTGTTTTTCTCAAGTTCCGATTGTGCGACACCAAACTTCTTACTTAACGAATAAACTGTTTCGCCTGTGCGCACCTGGTGCATAACAAACTTTTTGCCTTGAACAACAACAACCTCGTTTTGAGCAAAGTTCTGCCCAAAAACCTGTTCGGTTGGTAACAACAGTAAAAATGCCATGCATAGCAGCAAAAGACTTCTCATTAAAACTGGATTTAAAAATTCGCTCAAATTTAGTAATTCTGAAAGAACACTTAAATCTTAACGCATAGTTTCGAAATTAATTTTACATATTTTAGGCAAACACCATACAAACCACGACCTAATATTAACACGAACCTTAATTTCATTCACATTTGAAAAGATTTTGAAGCGTTATTAGTACTTTTGTGTTTTCATTAACTAAAGAAGTTTTTCATGCAGGAAAAGATTTTAATCCTTGATTTTGGTTCTCAATACACGCAATTGATTGGACGCAAGGTCCGCGAACTAAATGTTTATTGCGAAATTCATCCTTACAACCACTTTCCGGAAATTGATGAGAGTGTAAAAGGTGTAATCCTTTCGGGTAGTCCATATTCGGT